>JBEBTY010000019.1:0-65344 GCA_040393525.1 Victivallis vadensis
AACGACTCAAAAGTCGTTAATTATAAGGCATTTAACGTATTACGCAGAACACATTGTAATTTAGTAAATGGAGGATTTCCTCAAACACATCTTTCCCGAAAACTATATTTACAAAATTTTGCCACAATAAAATGTACTAACGTCATCCTTTTACTTGCGGGATAACGACTTTAGCGCAATCAGGGCGCAGAGTGCCGCCAGAGCATTCAAGTTTTTCCGGAAGCCGCGCTTGAAAAACGTTCTTGATGGTGGCATATTGGCGCATAAGATTCGATGCCAATGTTCAGGGTTCCGGAGTGTTATGACTGATCAAACAGGAAACTTGCCATGATTACCTGTCACTGCCCCAAATGCGACGCAACTTTTCGGCACGAAAATATTGAGGCCGTGTTCTGCCCGCATTGCCAGACGACGCTATGCGAAAAAGTCGGGGAAGACGATGGGACATCCCCGGCATACCATCAACAAATTCACATCCCGGCCGGATTGGTATTCGCCACCCTTGTCGTGGCGGCAAATGCTTTTATCGTCAGTTTGCTTGCCATCTTCACGTGGGCCTCAATGGAAAATCAGAGTGGACGAGGCTTGTTGTTGTTTACCAATGGAATCTTCTTCTCCATCCCGGCCATTTCCTGCTTTATCAAATATTGGGAATTTTGGTGGATTCTGGCAATTGCGGCAGTACTTGGGATCGGCGCCTGCATCGGCCCCATGTGTCTGGGGCCTTTGCTGGCGTGAAGTCAGAGTGTTCGGATGGCCGCGGCTTTGTCGCGCTGTGCGGTGCGAGCGTAATGAACCGCGGGCAGACCGAACAAAATGGCGCGATAGGGGCGATCCGAGGGCACGCCGAACAGCTCGAACAATTCCGGCAGCGGATCCAAAATGAATTTCAGGAAGTCGCACCACGTGGTTCCCAAGCCGTGCGACTGAGCGAGCAGTTCAAAGTAGCTCAACGCAATCACCACATCCGCATCTCCGCAATAAGCCCTGTCGCCGGCCGTGGCAAGCAGCAGATGCGGCGCTCCCCGGAAGACCTCATCCGTTCCGTCTTCCCGATAGGCACGAACCGCGTGACGGGCGAATTCCGGTAATTCCTCTCCCCGGACAATCCCCTGCTCCAATCCTTCGATCAGGCGTTCCAGTACAAGCGACATCCGGCGACGATTATCCACCACCACAAAAGTCAGATCGCAAGTGTTCCCGCCCGTCGGCGCATGAGCAGTATCTGCAAGAATCCGGTCGATCAATTCACGTGGCACATTTTCTTCGCGGTACTGTCGAACCGTGCGGCGACCACGGACAAAGCGGCTCATCGCCTCGGGCGAAACAATGGGTTGCGTTCCCAATGCAAGACTGTCCTCCGGTCGAAATCCGAGAATGGAAACTGCTCCGGTGGGGCAAACCGCCAGGCAATGTTGACAAGCGAAGCATTTTGCCTCCTGCTCTTTCGGAATTTCCGGAAAATCATCATCCCCGCGATGAATGATATGTCGAGGACAATCTTTGATGCAGGCATCGCAGCGGATGCACTTCTCGCGGGCAAGAACAAAATTTACATTTTCCATAACGTGATCCCTTCCGAAAATTTTGGTGGGCAAACCAATTTCAGAGTTTTTAAAATGGATTCGGACTTTGCGAAAATATATCACCTTGCCGCCGGTTTGCAAATCACGGCTACTACGTCTTTTTGATTGATCCGCATGGACAGCAAGACACCAGTCGACAATCGCCACTCTCGCATGCCGCAAATTTCATGCTATATTAAGCAACGGGAGGATCATGATAAGAAACCGAGGAAACATGAGAACACATTTTTGCAACTGCCCTGTCTCTAACTGCTCACGGCATCCGACCAATCACTCGGACGGATGCGATCCATGTATCAAGGACAATCTGGAAAAGAAAAAAATGCCGGCCTGCTTTTTTCTGGCCGTTCATGATGACGCAAGTGACGTCACGGATTTTTCAATTCAAGGCTTTGTTGATTATTTCCACAAACATTGCGGCGAGCATAGTCAGGAGTGACGGCAAGGAGCAAGGACCACCAGCATCACGATTCCGCATGCCGTCAAAGCGTCCTTGCCCTGCTCTGCTTTTTCCTTCCAGAGCCGACACGTGACGTTTCTGATCTTTTCAGAAAATTTGCGCGACCGTTTGCACTTTCTTGATTTCTTCGGCGCGACGCCGGCTGAAAACGGAGATTTTTCAATCAAAAATCAAATTCCCACTTGACAAATGGCGAAAAATATCCCATAATATTTACTGTAAAACAAAGACATGTTTTCAGTAAACAAAACAACAACCCCAGAGAGCGCATCGAGCAAGACCGCTGAACAACAAGGATTTTCGAGCGAACTTCAGCAGACATATCATTCTCGATGAAATCATAAAACATGACGTATCATTACTGTAAATTACAGTAAAACGGAGTTAGCAACATGACAGTAAAACAGTCGGTAACCTTAACGCAGGTGGCGGAAGCCGCCGGAGTATCCATCGCAACCGTCTCCCGGGTGCTGAACCGGCGCGGCCAGGTGGATGAGCATACCCGCAGACGTGTCATGAATTCAGTGGAAAACCTAGGCTATGACGCAAATTCCATCACTCGCAGACGTGAGGCACGGACTGAGCAACGAATGTACAACATAGAACTCCTCCTCTGCCCGCTGGCGGAACAGAAAAATATTCTGCTGCTGGATTTCATGGCCGACACACTGCGCGGAATTCAGAGCTTCTTCAGCCGTCATGGAAATGTGCGGATGAACCTCTGCACCTGGGAAATCGACGAAGAACTTCATCATGAGGAGAACGAGCTGATTTTTCAGCGACTTCTCAGCGCTGACGGCATTCTGGTGATCGGAAACCCGGCAGAGAAGCTCGTCGATCGCATGACTGGAGCCAATCTTTTACCGCTACTGATTTCTGCAGGGCGGCAGGACGCCGCCATCAACTCCGTCTGCGTCGATGACTTCTCCGGCGGAATCATGGCGGCGGAGCACTTGATTTTGCAGGGATTCGATCGGATCGGATTCTTCTGCGGGTCGGATCGCACCTGCTCGTTCCAAACCCGCCGCCGTGGAGCGATGGTAAAAACGACGGAAATGCTTGGATTCGATCGTTTTGAATGCCGAACCTCCCGCACGAGCAACGACGATGATGTTGCCATCTGCTTCCGCGAGTGGCTCGGGTCCGGCAACTGCCCTCGCGCAATCATCACCACCCATGCCGCTGCGGCTGCCGTCATCTGCCGGGTGCTGAAGGAGCATGATCTCTCCTGCCCGGAGGATTTCAGCATCATCACATTCGACAATTCCGTCGCCAACGTATTCGATCTTGAATTGACGCATTTGCACGTCTACCCGCGCGAACTCGGACACAAATCGGCGCAACGGCTCTATCAAATCATGACTTCCGATGGCAAGGAAACCACTCCGTACAAGATTGTTTTGCCGCTGAAGCTCACCATCGGAAACTCGGTGAAGGGCGGCAACAGGAAACGTTTATAATTGCAGAGTACTGAAAAACGTATTTTTATGACCATGAATGACGGAACCGGAAAAGGAGAGAAATGATGAAAAAGAGTACGTTCACCCTGATCGAGCTTCTTGTCGTGATCGCCATCATCGCAATTCTGGCGGCAATGCTTCTCCCGGCACTCCAGAAAGCACGAACAGCCGCTCATGTCAGCAAGTGCAAAAGCAACATGAAACAGATGGCTCAAGGAATGATTTTCTATGTCAATGACTTCAACGACCAGCTTCCCACACATAAAGGAAGACCGCTTCCTGCCAGTAACTCGGGGGACGGCATTCAATTCGGCTCCACTTACTGGATGCACTATTTGATCGAGCGATACGGTTTCGGCGCCGCAATTTTCGCCTGTCCACACAATGGTCACAATCCGGTGAACGACAACCTGCCCAACTGGAGATTAGGCATTGGAGAGGGCGGGTTAAGTGACTGGTGCCAGACGGATAATAGCAAAACGTTCTACTCAACCAATGGCCGTTTGTTGATGGCAAAAGATCAATGGGGAAAAAGCGGCATCTCAGGGAAACTGTCGAAATGTGACGCGCCCAGCAAAACCGTTATGAATCTGGAATACACGCTCCCCACCTTCACCGACGGAGTAAGCTCCATCTCCAACACTTCGTCACGGGTTGCAACCTCTGAAAATTCCATTCGAGATCACTTCGGAGCCTCCAGCAATTTCGCCATGGTGGACGGACATGTCGAGGGGCTTCAATATAAAGTAAATCCGAACCGACTCTTTGTGGTTCCACTCAGCTCAATGCTGGCGCCAACCGATTGGTACTGGGGAACCATCTGGCAAGTGGCACTATAATCAATAAAAGTACAATAACAAAGTGAAAGGATACTCTTATGAGTTGGAAGAAAACTACGTTGGCAGCCGCGTTGCTCGCCGGATCGTTTGGAATTGCCGCCGCGACGGAGATCAAGACCGACGACGGGTATGCGCTTGAATTCGCCCAGAACAAATTGTTCCTTAAAAATGAAGCCAATCAACGCAAATTGCTGATCGGTAAATGGCTCTATGCATGGAGTCCTCAAGTGGCAACTCCCGCATCCGCCGAACTTACCGAAGACGGCACGATGAAAATCGCATACACCGTAACTGCCGAAGAGGACAAAAAGAAAACGCCGGAACAGAATGCACAAGCGAAAGTCGATGCGGAAAAAATCCAGCTTACCGCTCTTTGCACCACCGAAACCAGCCGAATTAAAATTGCCTACACCCTGAGCTCGCCGACGGTCAAGCCGGATGGCACCATGATCGAGCTGCTTGGCCAATCCGGTGTCAGCAAGGGGGAAAAGTATGAAGTGACGGTATGGAAGCCCCGGCCGTTCGGCGGTCAACTTGTCGCGGCAAAAGGCGGCGTACTTCGTGCTTTCTCCGATAAAGAGGAAACCATCTGGCTCAAGCTGCCCGGTAACTCCGGATGGGCCAGCGGCTGGGCGGAACACGCCGGTTTTCGCAAGAGCGGAGAAGGCGAGTACAAGACCGAGCTGGATTTCATTATTACTCCCGTAGATTTCAGCAGCGAAGACGCCGCCGCGATCTTCCGTAACGACCCGGTTTCCCTTGCGTTCATCGGAAATGAATTGGCAATCCGCAACCTCTCCATCAAAGTGATTGAAAATGCGGAACTGGTACTGAGCGGCAAGGCCGAAACCATCACCATCCAGCCCGGCGAACAGAAGAAATTCACGGTGGAATCCGGAGCGGCCGCCTCTGCCATTCTCAAGGTCAGCGACAAATCTTACGCCACACAACTGAAAACCGAAACGAAATAATCCCCCTTCATGATGAAAAAACATTTGCTTTTGATTGCCGCCCTGTTCGGGGCGGCGGGGGTCTTCGCGGCCCCGGATCTCAAAATCGACTACCCGGAATATTCGGTTCACGCCACCTCCAACGGTGACTTGGCCATCCTTGATTATGACGGGAAACCCGTGGTAAAAATCGGGAAACTCAATTTTTCCTGGTCGCCCCCGGTTGCCATTCCGGTCAAAATTGAAAAGATCGCAGCCGATACTCTTCGCATCGGCTATCAGATTGACCGTGATGAAAGCGGCAAAGTCGCACTTGATGGAACGTTGAAAGCCCTGCCGAACGGAAAGATCGTCCTTGACTGGGTCCTGAATGTTCCAGAGTCGGTGAAAACCGGCGGAACCATGCAGGAGCTGTTGCCGCAGCAGGGCGCAATCAAATCGGAGACCGTCTACAAATCCGGCCGATGGGTTCGCCATGAGCATGGCGGCGTCCCTTACGAAGTGCGTGACGGCTACTTCCGCAGCTTCAAAAACGACAATATCTCACTCTGGATGTTGCTTGGCGGAAATTCCAACTATTCCAATCCCTGGTCTGAACACGTTGGTTTTCAAAAAGGGGATGATGGGAAACTCTATAGCTCCATTGAGTTTCAGGTCATGCCGCCAGAGCTGGAAGGATATGCCGCGACCGCGCTCTTTCATCAACGACCGCTCGGGCTTCGCCTTACGACGGATCGTCCGTTCAACCTGTGGGAATCAGGCTCACCAAAGTTGAACGCCGAACTTGCCAACCCCGGCAACCGCACCTTGACCGACATTAGGTTTGAACTCATCGGCCGTGATTTTGACGGTAAGATCGTGCTGAAGGAAAAGAAACAACTCAAACTTAATCCATACGAAACCATCGCCCTCTCTTATGAATTGCCGGCGGCAGAACGAGAAATTTATTTTGTAGAAGCTCAAGCCAGCGTTCCGGGGTCGGAAGTGATTTTCACCAGAACCAATCTCGCCATCCTGCCGCCACATGAATACAAGCACTTGGCAGAAAGCAAATTCGCTCTTTCCGCTTACTTTTCCATTCCGACCGCCAATGATGTGTATGAGTTGATGAAACGGATGGGGATTCGGATTCTTCGCCACGGCGACAACGCAATCACCGCTCAATATGGAATCCTTTCGCTTGACCATGCCAACATCGGGCCGGACGCATCCCCGGAGCAGGCGGCAAAGCAAATCGATCAAATGCTCGCCCGTGCCGCCAAACGCCAAAATCCGGAAATCGAATTCTGTAACGAATGGAACATGTGCGGCAACGACAAAAAACCGGAGCGCGCCAAACGCTATGTCGAACTTCTGCGGGAATTTAAAAAGGCACGCGACAAGCAATTCCCGGAGCTAAAAATCATCGGTATGGGCATGGCCGGAGCCGACACGAAATTCCTCAAACTCACCGCTGAGCATGGCGCCGTTCCGTTGATGGATGGCGGCGTGGCGCTCCACCCCGGACGCGGCAACACCACTCCCGACAGTCTTGGCCCCGGCTGGACATACCTCGGTGCGATTCGCCGTTACCGCAAGGTGATGAATGAGTTGGGAATCAAGCCACTGCATCTTTCGGAAGTCTACGCCTGCACCATCCCAAACAGTTCCTGGAACGACTCCTACCGTCACGCGGCAGAGAACGTGATTCTGACCTTTGCAATCGGTTTGGCGGAAAACGTGGAGTCCATCCAATTCTATCAGCTTCACGACTCTGTCTGGCACGATCTCGGCGGCGTCAACCCGGCGGATCACGAATATCATTATGGGGTTTTAATGCGCGATGGAACCATCAAGCCCTCATTGCTCGCGTTTGCGGCGGTCGCCGAGGCATTGGACGGCGCGAAATTCACCAGATATCTCGATTTCGGCGACAACGTGCGGGGAATCGGATTCGACACGCCGCGCGGCACATTGGCGTTTCTCTATGATCGCACCGATGGCGATACCCTCACCGAGCGCAAAGAACATTTCGCGGCAGCCGAGCCCTGGATCGATACGTGGAAAACCCGCAGAAAGCGGACGTTCCGGGCAATCGGAACCGAAGTGACTGTCATCGATGCGATCGGTCGAAAGCAAATGATTCGGCCTCAAGATGGTAAAGTGGCATTGGAGCTCTCCGGCGCGCCGCTTATGGTTTATGGAATCGAATTGCAGGAGGCAAAAAAATGAAGTTGAAATTGACACTCGCCGCGCTGGCGGCAGCGTCGACCGCATTGGCGGCCAATCCGGTCGATCCATTGGAGCGGGCGGACGCATACAGCACACAAATTTCGGCGGAACTGGTTCCGGGCAAAGGATATTTTCCGCTCGGCGTTCTCGGCGACCACAAATTTCGATTGCTCCCGTTTGCCGGGTTGAACCTCTGCGAAACAACGCACTGCTGTTATGAATTCAAAGACGGCAATCCCTGTACCTACAAGCCCGCCGGAACCGGCAAAGGATTGTTTTTTTTCAATGTCTGGGCCGCGCATACCATCTACAATTCGGCGGAGAGCAAGAATTACGGAACAATTCTTCGCCCGGTCAACGATGCGGGGAAACCGTATTCCCGACAGCAGATTCGTTACTTCGACCCGAATACCCGCAAGTATGTGCTCGATGTCGCCACTGCAACCGTAAAGACCGTGCTGGAGCGGGAAACGCAACCCGGAATCGCAATCTGGGGCATCGACAACGAATGGGAAATGCCGCTTGATTACTCGCCGGAAGCGGTGGCGGAATTTCATAAGTTCCTCGACAAACTCTATGCGGGCGATCTGGAAAAGATGAATCGCGCATGGGGCGAATCGTACCAGACCTTTTCTGAAGCCGTTCCACCCAAAATCGCCGAGGCGAATAAAAAGCCGGGCGCGTGGCTCGATTGGCGAAAATTTCAGGAAGGAGCCTACGCCGATTTCATCCACGACTATTTCAAAGCGATTCAGGACAACGACCCGAAGCGCCGCGCCGTCGTCACCAAATCAACCCAATGCACGATTGAAATGCAGTCCACGCTGCGCAACCGTGCAATCAATCACGAGACACTCGCCGAACGCACCCGCGAACTCACACAAGGCTGGCACGGCATCGACCAATATGGCCACGGCGACCGCAGCGCTTACGAGATGAGCTATCTCTATCACTGCATCCGGCCAAACGATCCCGGCGACCGAAGCATTCGTCCCGGCGTATTCACCGGCGAAGCGAATAACCACGCCGGCCCCGGCTGGCAGTTCGCGCAAACATTCTGGCGGCTCACAGCAAATGGCTGGAAAGGTGGAAATTTCTTCGTCCTCGGATACTTCGGCGCACAAAACGATTACTCCACTTTCGCCCTCACCTCTCCGGACGGCACTCGCCGTGCCCGCTTTCATTACCTTGCCCGGCTCGCGGCGGCCATCCACCGCACGGAAGCATTCTGGCACGACGCCGCACCCGCCGAAGGAGTTCCCCGCATTGCCATGCTGATGCCGCAACGAGATGTCCTGCTGGCAAACGACACCGGCGTCAGTCTTTGGGATTATTCGACCAATAACCGCCTTGCGGTCTACAATCACTTAAGAAACGCCGGATACTGGGTGGAAGTGGTTCCTTATGGTAAACTCAACCCGGAATTTCTGAAACGCTTCGACGCGCTCTTTCTCGTCGGAGCTGAGCATCTGAGCACAATCGAAAGCGAGCGAGTCGCGAGTTTCGTCAAACAAGGCGGCGTACTTTTCTCCGACATGCGTGCCGGGCAATTTGACGATCATCACCTGGAAGCCGACAGCCTGGAGCCGGTGCTCGGGTTGCGTCACAAAGGGGTGTACACCGGCATCGAGGTTTCTCCCGACGACGTCTGGTACAACACCGCACACGGAAACGTCATCCGCGGCGACGGGAAGATTCTCTACGAACTCACCACAGGCAAACTTCTCAACACCGACGATCTCTTTCAGAATGCCAAAGCGGCGCAGGTGGTCGGCAATGAGTTCGGCAAAGGCAAATCCTTCTGGTTCAACACCCGGCTTGGCGCATTGCGCCCGGAATCGGTCGAAGCGACAGTCATCTCGGAATTTTTCGCCGACTGGATGAAGCGCGGCAACGTAAAACCTGCCTACACACACAGCACCGCACCGTGGGATCATCTCCGGGTCGAGCTGCCACAAGTAACCGAAGACGGCAATCTCGTACTCCCCATTGCCGGCAGCACCCGCCACCCGGTTCCGGCCGGAAAGCTCACGGTCGCCCTCCCCGCGACGGCGAAGTTCACGCACGCATTCTGGGCTCCGGCGGAAAGCGCCAGATTGGAGAAAATCGCGTTTGTCCGCTCCGACAGCGGAGCAGCCTTCGACTTGCCGGAGATCAAGACCGCCGGTTATCTCTACTGCTTCACGACATCGGAGCCACTGCTCGGAATCGCGGTAATCGATCCGCCGCACATCGCCGCGGCTGATCCCAATACAGCAGAACTCATCCCCGGAAAAAGCGTCGAGGTCCGCGTCCAGCTTGCCAACCCCGGCCTCAAAGAACAGAAAGCAGGGAGCGTCGCCTTACGCGCCCTCGCCGACTGGAAGGTGGAGCCGATGGAACAGGCGGTTTCCGCGCTGAAGCCCGGCGAACTCCGCGAGTTCACATTCAAGGTAACTGTGCCGACAGGCAGTCCGCATTTCCGCCCCAACTTCGTCTATCCGTTGGTGGCGGAATTCCGGAGCGGCAACGAGCGTCTTGGCGTGATTCACCAATCGGTGGAGATGCGTCTTGACCCGACTGAATTCGATCATCTGCTCTCGGACAACGCGACAGACAGCCGCTTCCCTCGCGATTTCACGCTTCGGACCGGCGCGGAATACGTCTACAATTTTCCGGAAGATCTCCCGGCCGGACAGTGGTTCAAAGACCCCGCCACCGGGAATAAAAACGGACGAACCGGGAACGCCCTGACCGACGGATTGGACTGGTGGCAGCGCCGCGTCGTATTCGGAATGCCGGAGGCCGAAGTCGTCTTCGACCTGAAAACCGACTACAACATCACCGCGCTCAACTTGCGCAAAGGCGCTCCCGCATTCCCAAAATCAATTGACGTGGAAGTCAGTCAGGATGGCAACCGTTTTCAGCCCATCGCACAAAATGCAGAAATGAACTGGGATGAAAACGGCTGGTCAATGGTGAAGACCAAACCGGCGGTAGCGCGTTTCGTCCTGATCCGGATCAAGTTCCCGGACGCCAAAGGCGGCTACCTCGATGAACTCGAAATCTACGGTCGCCCTCTGAAACGCTGACCCGAACATCAGAGAAAACGCGGGCGGGAGGAAATCTCCCGACCCGCGTTTTTCGTTATTTCAAACCTTCAAACTGCATGTTGTAATACTTCGCATACAGCCCGTTGTTGGTCAGCAACTCCGCATGGCTGCCGCGCTCGCAGATTCCATCCGAAGTGATCACGACGATCTCGTCGGCGTTGCGGATCGTCGAGAGGCGATGTGCAATCACCACCGTCGTGCGGCCGCGCGCCAACTCCTCCAGCGAAGACTGAATGAAGCGTTCGCTCTCGTTGTCAAGCGCGCTGGTCGCCTCGTCGAGAATCAGGATTTTCGGGTCTTTCAAAAAGACGCGCGCAATTGCCACACGTTGCTTTTGGCCTCCCGAAAGGCGTACCCCGCGCTCCCCGGTGTAGGTGTTGTAACCATCCGGAAGCGTCTGGATGAAGTCATGAATATTCGCCCGTTTCGCCGCTGCGATGATCTCCTCGTCGGTGGCTCCCTGGCGGCCGTAGCCGATGTTGTCCCGGATGCTGCCGGAGAAGAGGTAGACATCCTGCTGAACGATCCCGATGGAGCTGCGCAACGACTGTTGCGTGACGTTCCGCACATCCTGCCCGTCGATCAGCACCGTGCCGCCGGTCACGTCGTAGAAACGCGGCAGAAGCGAACAAAGCGTGGTCTTCCCCCCCCCGGAAGGGCCGACCAGCGCGATGGTTTTCCCCGGCGCGATATCGATGCAGATGTCTGATAAAACCTCTGCCTCTTCGCCATAGCGGAAGCTCACGTGATCGTATACGATGTGTCCTTTCACATCGGTCAGCGGCTTCGCTCCGGGCGCATCGAGGATTTCCGGCTGCGTATGAATCACCTCCAGAAACCGTTTAAAGCCGGAATAGCCGCGCTGGAACTGCTCGGTGAAGTTAATCAGCACTTCGATCGGATTGAGAAAAATCCCAATATAAAGCGCATAAATCGCCAACTCCATCGGTTCGAGTTTCCCCAATGAAATATAGTATCCGCCAAATACCAGAACCAACGTGTAAAGCACTCCCTGAAAGAAACTGTTCCCCGCGTGAAAAATCCCCATAATCTTGTAACTATGCGTCTTGGAGTCAAGAAAACGGCGATTGCTGTCGTCGAATTTCTCGGACTCCATCTCTTCATTCGCAAACGACTTGACCACGCGAATCCCCGAAAGCGAATCCTGGACACGCGCATTCACCGCCGCGATTTTCTGTCGGTTGTCGGTAAACACCCGGTGCATCCGGCGGTTCTGGCTGAGGCTGAACAACACCATCACTACCGTCACCGACGCCAGAATCAGCGTCAACGGCACGTTGATGAACATCAGAAGCGTAAACGCCCCCACGATCTTCAACAGCGAAATCAAAATATTCTCCGGCCCATGATGCGCCAGTTCGGAGATATCAAAGAGGTCGCCCACCAGTTTCGACATCATCTCCCCGGTGTTGTTCCGGTCATAATAGGTGAACGAGAGCCGCTGGTAGTGATTGAAAAGATCCTGCCGCATATCGCTCTCCATCCGCGCTCCCATGATGTGCCCCCAGCTCGTAATGAAGTACTGGCAGCCATACCGGATCGTATACATCAGAAACAGTCCGAGCCCGATGTACAAAATCACCCCGCGCACCGCCTCCGGCTCCTCCTGGAAAAGCCCATTGGTCAGAAAGCGCAGAAATTGAGGAAACGCAAGGTCAATACCACTCACCACCAACGCACAAAGCATATCAAAGTAGAAAAGCCCGCGGTAAGGACGGTAGTAACGAACGAATTTTCGGAAAGCACGCATGAATGTCATAATTGAAAAATCCTCTTTCAAGAAGTATAATATACTTCCGAACCGCACCAATAGCAAGCGGAGGAGAAAAACCAGCAAAATTCAATCCATTCCGGTTGCATTTCCGGAAATCCGGTGTATGTTAAACGTTCGATGATTGATTATTTTACATTTAAACATAAAACAGGAATCGACAAAAATGGCACATAAAAAAGGTCAGTCCAGCAGCCGCAACGGCCGCGACAGCAATCCGAAGTATCTTGGCGTCAAGGCTTACGGCGGCGAGAACGTCACTGCCGGTTCGATTATCGTCCGTCAGCGCGGCACCCGTTTCCATGCGGGCAACAATGTCGGCGTCGGCCGCGACTTCACCCTTTTTGCGCTCTGCGACGGGACCGTCGAGTTCCGCAAGACCCAGCGCAAGGTCAATATCGTTCCGGCGGTCGCTGAGTAATCAGCGCGGGAACGCGATCAATTTGAATTTTTAAAGCCCCGAAGTACAATTGTATTCGGGGCTTTTTCGCAGGAGAAAATCATGTTTGTAGACAAAGCCACCATCACGGTGAGAGGCGGCAACGGCGGCAACGGTTGCTGTAGTTTCCACCGCGAAAAATTCGTGCCGCGCGGCGGCCCCGACGGCGGTGACGGCGGTGCCGGAGGCAACGTTATCCTCGAGGCAACCAACAGCGAACAGAGCCTCCAATCGCTGATTTACAATCGCCTTTATCAGGCGCAGAGCGGCCCGGGCGGCAAGGGCTCGAACATGCACGGACGCAAAGCGCCGGATATCACGCTGAAAGTTCCGGTCGGCACCGTCGTTACCGATACCGAAACCGGCGAACTTGTCGTCGATATGAGCGAGGCGGGCATGACCTTTGTCGTGGCCAAGGGTGGACGCGGCGGACGCGGAAACCCCCGTTTCGCCACCCAATACAACCGTGCCCCGCGAGAATGGGAACCTGGTGAAGAAGGCGAAAAACGCGAACTTCACATGGAGCTGAAAACCATCGCGGACGTCGGGTTGGTCGGCTATCCGAATGCCGGAAAATCCACCTTGCTCCGCGCCGTATCGGCGGCGCGCCCCAAGGTGGCGGCCTATCCGTTCACCACGTTACACCCGGTGGTGGGAGTGATCGAATACTCGGATTTCACTCGGCTCACGATGGCGGACATCCCCGGTTTGATCGAGGGAGCACACGACAATGTAGGGCTCGGCCATGCGTTTCTGCGCCACATCGAGCGTACCACGCTTCTGGCTTATGTTCTCGACATGGCGGGAATCGACGGCCGCACTCCGTGGGATGACCTTGAGCACTTGCGCAAAGAGCTTGACCTCTACATGCCGGGGCTGTCCAAACGCGCGGTCATCATCGTCGCCAACAAGATGGATCTCCCGGAATCTGCGGAGAACCTGGCGATTCTGCGCGAAAAACTCGCTCATGAGCTCTTCGAGATCGTTCCCGTCAGCGCCGATCAAATCGATCTCGGCAACCTCAAAGACATCATTCGGCAGGCCGTTGAGGCACGCCGGAAATCTCCGTTCGATTTCTAACGAACGAACCAGTGGCAAAAAAAACGCCCTCCCGCAGTTTCACTGCCGGAGGGCGCTTTGCTGTTGTTCCGCTCTCAGTTAAAGTACGGCACGCCGTCTTTCCACTGAATCACCTTGCGGGAGAGATACCAGCTTTTGCCGTTATCGCTGTTCCCCTGATAAAACAGATGCTGCGTCCCATTAGGGGCGGTAAAGACAAACGGATGCCCCGATTCGGAGCTGTTCCAGCTGCCGGGTTCCCCGTTCGGGAGCACCGGGGAATCCGAAACGCGCGTCCAGTTCACCGCATCTTCGCTGACGGCACAGCCTACCTGCTGCGGATAATTATTGTAAGCGCCGCCGTAGAACATATAGAGTTTGTCGTCGTGCATGCAGAGCGCCGGAGCTTCGATACATTTCTGCTCCCAGGGGAGCTCCGGCTGAAGAATCGAGTCGTCACACTCCTGCTTCCACTCTTCGCGGCGATAGTTTCCGCCAAGCGGAGCCGAGGCGACTGCGAGCTTCTGAATCTCCATCTTGGGGTCGCGAGTGGCAACATAGAGCCAGAGGCGGTTGTCAAAAGCGATCACATCCGCGTCGATTGCGCGACCGCATGTCCAGTCGCCGGTCGGATAGTAGATCGGGTTGGTTTCATTCGGCGTGAAATTGATCCCATCCGTGCTGGTGGCGTGGCAGATCGCGTCTTTCGCGCCGTTCCCGTAAGTCTGGTAGAAGAGATGTACCACGCCATTCAGCACGATCGCGCCGGGGGCGCAAAAGCCGTTTTTCTCCAACTCCGTCAACCGTGGGATATCACAAACCTTGTTCCAATTATCGAGATCCTTGCTCTCCGCAATCCCGACGATCCAGCCATCGTTCGGGCGGCCGTCTTCCCACGGCGGAACCGAATAATACATCAGATAGCGACCACCGAAAAAGACGACGGCCGGATCTTTTGCATAGTTCTTTCCTCTCGTGGTATCGGCAAAATACATCATATCGCACAACTCCTGAATTTGGTTTGGGTTTGGTACTGTTCGACAATCGAAAAACCGGGGGAACTTATTTCCATTCCCGCAATTTCGAGCTGCCGGAAACGCGGATGTCGGACGCATTGGCGTCGCCGCGATGTTTCAACGAAGATCCGCCGGAGAGGCGGCCCTTGAGTTTATCGCTGACCTCCAGCTTGAGTTTCGATGCGCCGGAAACATCAACGTCGGCTTTCTCCGCCTGAACCGCCTCCGCCTTGGAGGCGTCAGAGAGCCGCACTTCCAGCTGGCCGACCGATCCTCGTATCTTCGCGCTGCAACCACCGGTCGCTTCCAGTTCGGCGGAGTCAAATTCTCCGCCGCATTCGGCACGGCTGTTGGTGGTCAGTTTCAACACGAATTCACGTATTTTCGCCCCCGGCATTTCCATCCGGCCGCCATTGGTCGCTTTGCAAACCAGACGATCGGTATCCACCGAGTCGATCCAAATCCGACACTTACCGGTTGTCTTCACTTGTTTCGGCACCCCTGTCGTCGAAAGCTCGATGCTCATCGCGCCATCCGGTGATTTTTTGCCGGTGTAGCAAATCTGAAGACCGTCACGGACGCGTTCCAATTTGACAAACGGCGCAAATGCCGGATCGATTTCGATTTTACAGCGATTTTCCGCGGCGCGACAGAGCAAATGCGCCTCCCACGCTCCGGAGATCGCCAGCATTTCCAGCTTGTCGAACTCACAATTCAACGGGGCATCTGCGGGGGAAGCGGCCGGAGCATTCACCACGGCAACAGGTAAATCGACCGACTCGCGGGCAAAAAGTTGCGCAAGCACCTCCGCTTCATCCGGCTCGTCGTCGTCCTCATCTTTTGCGTGTTCTTGTTCGAGTACGGGAAGAACCGGTTTCGCATTGCGCTTTCGCTGTTGCAGCAACAACACAATCAGCAGAATCAAAACCGCAACACCCGCCAGCAAGAGCGGACTGAAAATACCCAAAATCGCTCCCGTCATACCGAACCCTCCTCCGTAAAAGCTGTTACCTCCGGGATATCTGGTCTTAAATATATCACACTTCCTGCCGATTGCACGATCCGGCATTCGGATTTTACAGAAAAATCACGAAAACATCCACCTCCTTTTCTGTTGAAATATGGCGACCGGGGCACTATTATTGAATTGGCTTCTCCCCTGCCGTCCGTCAACGGCGCTCCGCTCAGTAACGGCGGAACGGCAATGCTTGTCCGTGCGGACAAAATTTCCCGATTACGAGGTGAAAGGTTGACATTCTCCAAAGTATTCGGCAGCCGCCGGAGAGGATGCCGAAAACAATTAACAGGAGAAACTCCATGATGAACAGTGGCATTTACCAGATCCCCGTAGAGATCAACGAACAAACCGTTGATTCCGTCAATATTTTAACCGTGGAGCGAGGCCTGATCCGTTTTCTGGAGGGACTGCGAATCTTGCCCGAATATGAACAAATTCGCTATGGCATACTGGAACCGGATGAAGTCGGCGTCGCCCTCTCGCTCTCCGACAGTTCGCTTTGCGGCAATTCACACCTCCGCCTTGAATTCACCCTTTGGGGACGCAGCGTCCATCACGATGATTTCCGGAGCCGGTTCGGAAAATTCCCCCGGAAACTGCCGAAGCATGGCAGGCTGATTTCTCTCGAAGGCGGCAGTCGGATCGCTTTCACGCGGCTGGAATCGCCGCTTGGCGTCGTTTTTGAGCCGGAATATTTGTTCGGCATCCGCGTACTCAACGGAATCCTGTTTCTGGAGATCGAGCTGGATCTGCAGGAATCCGTCTTTCACATCGACGACGCTCCGACGCTGGATATGTTGGTGATGGAGGAACGCAAACTTCCACTTCTCGCCCTGGAGCGTTCGGCGGCGGAATACCTGCGCCAAAAATTGAAAGCGCCGCTGGAGGTGGAACTCGACTCGCTCTCCCCCCTGCGGCGGCGCGGCGGCGCGGAACTACGCTTGCGAATCAGCTCCGACACCATCCACCCCGAAGAGTTGGCGGCGCGTTTTCCGATCCTGTTGCCGGAATTCCCGGACCCGCAGAATGCGCCTGGAGCTATTTTGCCCGGCCCAGTCATGGAGGATTACCTGACGCTTTTCTGCATCTATTGAGTCGCCCTCAGCACCAATGCCCGCTCTTCCGAAGTCAGGCCGAATTTGGCGAACAGCCGTTCCTCGAACTCCTCTCCCTCCAGCCGAGCCAACGCCTCCGCCTCCGAGGCGGACAGCAAGGGGAACGGCACCCGCTCGAGATCTTTCCGCAGGACCTTGCGAACCGCAAAGCGCTTCAAAAACCAATATCCCGCCAAACGTGAGTTGAGAAAACGCGCCGTCAACTCCACCGTCCATCCGGGAAGGTTCGGAATCAATAAATTCGCACTGTTCAGCGTCAGCATCCCCTCCCAGTCTACCGCACAAACCGGGCGGTGGGCAATAAAGCGGTAGACGATCTTCGGAACGGTGCGAAAGAAGCGTTCGGGAGCACTCTGCTGCAACTCACCCGGACGCAGCCAGCATTGCACCGGCAGCAATTCGTTCGGCCGAATCTCACGACCACGCAAAATCGGGCGGGAACCCGGTTCCGACGTTTTCGCCAAAAGCCGCATATTATCACCGGTCACAAGACCAAGCGCCCACTCGGCGTGCCCGGCAAGCGTCCGATGAGGAACATGGTTGATCTTCTCCAGCAGCGCCAGATCCTCCGCCGTGATATCCGGTTCGATGGAATATTCGTCACGGTCGCTCCAGCGGCACTGTCGACGGAGAAGCTCGCCATCCGGGCGAACCAAGCGGCAGGAGTGCTCATCATCCGGCGGGGAGTTCACAGCGTCGAGCCGAATCACGGGAGTAAATACCCCGGCGAAACAACGTCCCAGCATGGTCACCGCTTCGATCCGGCACATTTCCAGCAACTGTTTGCGCAACGGCGCATGGGTCTTCACATTCAATACCGCTTCGGGCAACAGGAACGAGAGCTTCCCGTCGGGGGCCAGGAATCGCAACGCCTGGCGGAGAAAGCGAGAAAAACTCTCCTCCCGTCCACTCCCCATCGCCCCCCAGGGCGGATTGGTGGCCACCAGTTCAAAACTTCCGTAACGTTCTTTCAAAATCCGCCCGGAAAGCGCGTCGCCCCGGTGGACATTCGGGGTAAACTCCCGATCCGGGAACGCAAGCAGCAGATTGACCCGGGCCAGTTCCGCCGCCACCGGATCGAATTCGATCCCGCAAATTTCCTCCGGCACAAGATCGAGCAATTTCGCCGCACGAACCAGATAGCGGCCACTCCCACAGCAGGGATCCAGAAAATTACACGCACCTTGCCCATACTCCAGCGCCGCATCGACCAGCTCCGTCGAAGTATAGTAGGCTCCACGAACCGCCCGGTGCCCGATGGACATCAGCGCCTGATAAAGTTCTCCCAAAGACTCGACCGGTTCCATCGACGGCAAAGCATCCCAGAAAAGACGCGCCTGCGCGGGGGGTCTTTTCAGCGACAACCGCGACTCCCAGGCGACAATCACCACCCGCACCGACTCGCGCCGGTAGCGGATCGGCTGGAACTCTTCCGTCAGTTCCACTTCTCCCGCAATCGCCAATCGCTTCAGCGTCGCCAGAAACATCGCCTCGGCCAATCGGAGCCGGAGCGAGTGAAACGCTGCGGCAGCCGCCCGATAAGGACCGCGAAAACTGCGGTTCCGGGAACGGCTCTTGTTCGCCCGACTGGTCAGCTTCTCGCCGTCACGACGAAACGCGGCGAGGGTTTCAGGCAGGAAGCGGTAAGGATTTTCCGCGTCCGGAACAATCACGCCAAGACGCGTCCAATTGCGAAGGGTGGCTGGCGATACACGCAATCGCTCCGCCGCAGCCGACAGCTTCACAAGTCTGGCTTCATCCGTTCCTTCGGCAATCGTCATGGCGTTCGCTGCCCCTTTTCGTTGGGAAGTTTTCTTCTGTAAGAAAAACACGGTTCCCGCCGGATGGCGGGAACCGCGTCAGAGATAGGCGTAACCGGAATTACTTATCGGTCAGCGCAACCACTCCGGGCAGTTCCTTGCCTTCGAGATACTCGAGGGAAGCGCCGCCGCCAGTGGAAATATGGCTCATCTTGTCCGCAAGACCGGACTTGTTCACCGCGGCAACACTGTCGCCGCCGCCGATGATCGAGATGCCGCCGTTCGCCTTGACTTCGGCAACCGCTTCGCAGACGCCAAAGGTGCCATTGGCGAATTTCGGCATTTCAAAGCAACCCATCGGACCGTTCCAGACGACGGTCTTCGCTTTGCGAATCGCCGCGTTGTACAGCTCAACGGTCTTCGGGCCGATATCGAGCGCCATCCAACCGGTCGGGATGTCGTTGCCGACAACCTGGGTGTTGGCTTCGGCGTCGAACTTGTCCGCCGCGACGTTATCGACGGGGAGCAGGAAGCTGACGTTCTTCGCTTTCGCCGTTTCGAGCATCTCCTTCGCGTAATCGAGCTGATCGACTTCGCAAAGCGAATTGCCGACGTCGTGTCCTTGCGCCTTCAGGAAGGTGTAGGCCATGCCGCCGCCGATGATCAGCGTATCGACTTTATTCAGCAAATTCTTGACCACGGCGAGTTTGTCGGAAACCTTCGCGCCGCCGAGGATGGCGACGAACGGGCGAACCGGTTTCTCAACCGCGCTGCCGAGGTAGGCGATCTCTTTCTCCATCAGGAACCCGGCGACCGCCGGCTTCAGGAACTTCGTGATCACCGCAGTCGAGGCGTGGGCGCGGTGAGCCGTGCCGAACGCATCGTTGCAATAGACGTCACCATAGGAAGCGAGCTTCTCGGCCAGCTTAAGCTGTTTGGCCTTCAAATCGGCCTTTTTCGCCTGATACTCTTCCTCTGTCATGCCGTCTTTCTTCTTGGTCTTGCCCTGCTCTTCGGCATAGAAGCGGGTATTCTCCAGCATCAGGATGTCCCCCGCCTTCATGGCGGCGACTTCCTTGTCGGCATTCGCACAATCCGCGGCAAACGCCACCGGCTTGCCGAGAACCTTGGCAAGGTACTCCGCCACCGGCTTGAGGCTGAAATCGGCTTCATAGCCCTTCTCCGCCGGACGGCCGAGATGGCTCATCAATACGAGGCTGCCGCCGTTGTCGAGCACATAGTTGATCGACGTGAGGGCGCCCTGAATACGGGTGTCGTCTTTGATGACGCCTTCTTTGATCGGAACGTTGAAGTCGACGCGCATGATCACGCGCTTGCCTTTGAGATCGACGTCGCGAAGCGTTTTCTTATCCATGATTATCTCTCTTGGTGTATTGAACATGTTAATACAAAAAGGGCGGGCGGCTTGTTACCACCCGCCCTTTCAGCGAATCACAAAGCGTGATTACTTGGCGATGACGCGGACCATTTCCAACACCTTGTTGGAGTAGCCCCACTCGTTATCGTACCAGGCAACGACCTTGACGAAGGTGTCGTCGAGCTGGATACCTGCGCCAACGTCGAAGACGGAGGTGCGGGATTCACCGACGAAGTCAGTCGAAACGACCTTTTCTTCGGTGTAGCCGAGAACGCCCTTGAGTTCGCCTTCCGCGGCAGCCTTCATGGCGGCGCAGATTTCCGTGTACTTCGCCGGCTTCTTCAGCTCGACGGTCAGGTCGACGACGGAAACGTCAGAGGTCGGAACGCGCATGGACATACCGGTCAACTTACCATTGAGCTGCGGCAGAACTTTGCCGACGGCCTTGGCGGCACCGGTCGAGGACGGGATGATGTTCTCCAGGATGCCGCGGCCGCCGCGCCAGTCCTTCTTGGACGGGCCGTCGACGGTCTTCTGGGTCGCGGTGGCGGCGTGGACGGTGGTCATCAGGCCACGGACAATGCCGAAGTTGTCATCGAGAACCTTGGAGATCGGCGCCAGGCAGTTCGTGGTGCAGCTGGCGTTGGAGATGATGTCCTGGCCGGCGTAGGTCTTGTGGTTGACACCATAGACAAACATCGGGGTATCGTCCTTGGACGGAGCGGACATGATAACTTTCTTCGCGCCGGCCTTGATGTGGGCGGCGGCGGTTTCTTTGTCGAGGAAAAGACCGGTGGATTCGACGACGACGTCAGCGCCGACTTCGTTCCACTTCAGGGTGGCCGGATCCTTTTCGGCAGTCAGACGAATCTTCTTGCCGTTGACGATCAGCGTGTTGCCTTCGACTTCGATTTCACCGTCGAAACGGCCATGGACCGAGTCATACTTCAGCATGTAAGCGAGGTAATCCGGATCGAGCAAGTCGTTGATTCCGACAATTTCGATATCCTTGAAGTTCTTGACCGCAGCGCGGAAGACCATCCGGCCGATACGACCGAAACCGTTGATGCCAACCTTGATCATTGTGACATTCCTCATTAGTTATTGTTTAAGGGTCAGGTATAATTTTATCGATGTCCGTAAAATATAACCCCTCTTTCCGGAAATGTCAACCGATACCCAAAAGGATTTTGCCGCTTTTACCGCCGCAAGCAGAATCTCTTCCGTCACGTTCCGCACGAACGATTCTTTCCGGCGGGTTCCAGGCAGGAGTTCCCTTTCCGGGAGAACGCCGCTTGAAAAATTCAGTTCTTTTCCGGTTCCGGGGAAGCATCCCCTTCCTGATCGAGATCGGCGGGATAGTAGGGGTAAGGCATATAGTCGAGCGACTCGTCGCCCTCCGTCCCGGAAAGCGCCTGTGCGATGGTCAACACGTAGCGGAAACTGTCGCTGTTCACCGCGCAGGCGAACAGCGTCGTCGAAGCGAAACGAAGCAGCATCCGCCGATCCCAAAAGTCGCAGTGTTCGATCCCCGGGGCGGGGCAAACCTGAAAGTTCCGGCCGGGCAAAAGCAAGCGCCCCTCGCCGTCGTACAGGGCGAATTCCCCCATCACCCGCACCAGCTTGAGGGTGAAATCCGCATCCGCAAACTCCAGCATCAATCCGGCCAGCACGGAGCCGGCGCCGACACCGTTCTCCAACACCGGGCCGATGCAATAGTGCTCCGGATGCAGGGTCGTTTCCGGCGTCGCAGCAAAGCCGGATTTGCGCATGAAATATGAAAGATTCTCCAGCGTCCGCTGCGGAAAACGGCGCGCCTCCGTCCGAAATTCCTCCCACATGCGCACCAGCTCCGGGCGCGAGTCGTTGTCGTACCATTGCAGATGCACGTCGATCAGCCCGTCGATAAGATCCACCTTCGGCGCGGCGAGTTTCTCCGCGAAGTCGCGACGGCGGCGGCGAAGCGTGATCGCCGCCTGAAGCTGATGACCGCGACGACGCGCAAGGGGATCGTTCCCCTCCTGAAGCTCCGCCAGCACCTCGCCAAGCTCGGACTCCCGGCTCAGCAGCTCTGCCATGGCGGTTACCGCCACGTGCTCGTCCTCGTCATCGAGGAGAGAGATCAGGCTTTCAAGACTCGGTTTGCGACCCATCACCGCCCTGCCCTGCTTTGCGAACCGGGAACTTTCCCAGAAGCGCATCGTTCGCAATGGTCTTCACCTCATCGCTGAAGTCGCTACGCACGATCCAGCGCAGAAACCCCGGATCGTTCGACGCGAGATCCCGCAATGTCCGCCCGGCGTTTTTGCCGAAGTTGACCACCACTTCGCCTTCGCTCCATTTGAAGCGGCGGGTGCGATCCACGGCATCCGTCCCGAGAAGGTCGCTGAATTCCGCCAAAGCATTCACTTCGCGCGGTAGCTCCGGGTGCTTCCCGAACTGTCCAAGCAAAACCTCAAAAGTCGCGGCCGTGTCCGCCGCCGCACCGTGCGCCCCCACCAGTTCCTTGCCGCAGAAAAACTCATAGGCGGCACTCAGGGTACGCGGGTAAAGTTTGCAGAAGATATTGTAGACGTCGATCACCTTGCGGTCATCCACCTTGAATTCAAGTCCGGCACGCTTGAATTCCGACTCCAGCATCGGGATGTCAAATCCGGTGATATTGTATCCGCAAAGGTCGCAGTCAGCGATATAGCCGAACAACTTTTCGGCGATCAGCGTAAACACCGGGCAATCCTTCACATCGTCGTCGGAAATGCCGTGAATCGCGGTCGCCCCCGGCGGAATCGGCATTTCCGGATTCAGCCGGCGAACTGTGTTCTGCGTCTGCCCGTCCGGAAATATTTTCAGAACGGCGATTTCAACAATGCGGTCGCGCTGCGGCGAAACGCCGGTGCTTTCGATATCAAAAACGACCAGCGGCCGTTCAAGTTTCAATTCATTGGACATGATGACTCCTCCCGATTCCCTTATAACATATCATTCACTTAAATGATGAATATATCACCGTTTTCGTTTCAATGCAATTCGGTTTTCCAGATATTTCCATGGCAAGAATGATTGACAAACCACAGGGCTGATGCTATCTTGTTTTTATGAAAATAGAAAAGAAAACCGAAAGAAAATTCATGCGCCATTCCGCGATCCTTGTGGCTGGAGCCATTCTTGTCCTGTCGCTCGTCGGTTGCCGTTCCACCACCGGGAACAGCCCGAACGGGCTCAGTGTTCGGCAGGGGCTGCTTGACCGCAACTCTTATAACCAGACATACAAATACGGAAAATCAATGCCGAAAGTGGAATTCATCACCATCCACAACACGGCCAACGTCGGCCCGGCCATCAACGAGCGGAATTATCTGAACACCCGAACCGACAAGACTTACCTCTCGTTCCACTACGCAGTGGACGAGAACGAAGCGATTCAGATCCTCCCTCTCAACGTCAGCGGATGGCACGCCGGGGACGGCAACGGCAAAGGAAACCGAGCCAGCATCGCCATCGAAATCTGCCGCAGCCGCTGCACCGGCAAAGACGAGCAACTTTACCGGCGTGCCGAGGAGAATGCCGTCCTGCTTGCAGCATGGCTGTTGCGCCGCCACAATCTCCCCATCTCCGCGTTGCGAAAGCATCAGGATTGGAACGGCAAAAATTGCCCGCACCGCATTCTCGACGAAGGCCGCTGGGAATCCTTCAAACAGCGCGTTCGCAAAGCCATGTGGTACCAGTAACGGTATTTTCAGGCAATTTCCACACCTTTCCCCTTGACTTGCGAATCATGAAACATTATTGTAAACTGAAGGCATTTCAGACTATTTTGCAGGAATAAACGATGGATCTCGTACACGTCGCACAAAAAATCCGCCAGCTAAGACAGCAGCAGCAGTTGACCATCGATCAACTGGCCGCCCGCAGCGGACTCTCCAAGGGGTATATTTCGCGCCTGGAGAACTTCCGTACCGGAGCCTCTCTCCGGGCGTTGAATCTGGTGGCCGCCGCGCTCGGCGTGGATATGATTGAACTGTTCCGGCGCGAGAACGCCAGTCCGGAGTATGTGTTCGGGAACCTGAACGCAGGCGAACAGATCGATCGAAATCAGGGGATCGAATACGGCATTCACTATTTCGCGCTCGCGTTTGAAAAGACCGACCGCACGATGAATCCATTTTTCATCGAATACCACCCCTGCGACAAACACCGCGAACTTCTCCAGCACGACAGTCAGGAGTTTTTCGTTGTCCTCGAAGGAGAAGTAAACTACACCATCGGCAGCCAGGAAAATACCCGGCGAATGACCAAAGGCGATACCGTTTACCTCGACGCCCGAATTCCGCACGGCGCCAGCCTTGCTCCGGACTGCTCTTTCGCCTCGGCAATGGTCATCTATCACTGATCGACCTGAAAGATAAAAAAGCGGAGAGCGGGATCACTCCTGCTCTCCGCAATGTGTTTCTTCTTCTATTTCAACTTGATCAGCTGGAACAATATATCCGACTTCTCCGGAGAAATGCCAAGCCCCCAGTGAAGAAATCCGGCACGACCAGTGCCGGGATCGCTGTTCACCAACAATGAAAACCCAAGCATGGAACCGGGAACAAGATCCAGCCCCAACTCTTTCCCGTTCAACCGAATCTCATAGAACGAGTACCCGTCCCCGACCCGGCGATAGTTCATCGTCGACTGCTTCAAGCGTCCGCCGGGAGTCCCGATATGGGCGTAAAGCGCTTCTCCGTCAGCGCATTTCGCCGCCACGATTTCATGATACTGCTTCTTGCCAAGTGGCAACGCATTCGCCTTGCGTTGCTGAATCGCAAGCTGAATGGAGTCACCGCGCCAGGCATCGACCGCCGAATACGGATTCACGTGCCGAACATCGTTGACCAACACTTGGACAACCAGCTCTTCCGGCGTATAGAACCCGCGAAAACGCGCTTCGATATCCGGAATCATTTTATCGCCTTGCCATGGAACCCAGTTCGTTTCACCGCTGAAATCAATCCAGTGCTCCAAGGCTTCGAGCTTTGCAAAATCGGCCGGGCTTTTCGTCCCGGAGGGCTGCGCTTCCAAAACCGCGCTCTGCAACTGATACGGCGCAAGAAAGAACGCGATCGGTGTCGCATTCCCATTGCGGTCACCGACACGCACCGGTCGGAAATCCGATCCGTGATCGATTGAGAGCTTCACTGTCAGAGAAACATCTGTCCACCCATGCGCCGGAACGGAAACGGCGACCGGCTTCTCCAGCAACAAGACACCCTCCGGCAACTCTACGGCAGGAACAAATTCCATCGCCGCTTTGCCAAAGTTGTTGACCCGTACTTTCAGCGCGACCGAATCATAATTCTTCACATAGAACCCTCGATTCGTAATCAGGAACCCGCTCCGATCCGTGACCGACTGAAGCACCAGCGGCTTGGCGGCGCGCGGTTGCGGACGATACTCCTTCGCCATGCGGTAGAGCTGCATCGCTTTTGTGTCGGAATTGACAAACGCCTTTGCCGCTGTTTTCGGCAAATAGAGATAGGTGATCCCGTCCGCGTTGGCGACCATACCATTCTTCACTGGCAACGGGCGGCCATCGATCCCGGTTGCCTTCAACACATTCAGTCCATTCGGCAACCTTTCGCTCAGTTTACGCGAGTCTTTCAACCCGTTGTAGAGCACCGCGACCAGATCGTTCTCGCCCTCAAAAACACGCGCGCGAACAGAGTTGGCGCCTTTCAGGTCACCAACATAATCGCGATGCGACAGCACACGCACCAGATGGAGATAAGCCGCCATGCCGCGCATCGGAGTCCGATGAAAATCCATCTGCCCAAAATTGTTATCGTGCTCTCGCCGGAATTTGAATTCAAACGCGAAGTATTTCTGGAACCCGAGCGCACGCAGTTCCACCGCTTTCCCTGTGATTTCCACCGCACTGTACAGATCATGAACCAAAGCGCCACGTCCGGTGCCTGCATAGGGGCGTGGCTTCCCGCATTCGGTGATCCAGTAAGGAATGCCCGCACGCGACGTTCCGCTGTCAAGCTCCGTCTGTCGAAACGCGGCAACCTGTGACTCCATCAGCGGAACATCGGCATAGGAGTGATAACTGATGACATCGGAATCATCCAGAAGCCCATTGTCAATGTACGTACGATAAAAATTGCTCTCCGTCCGAGGGTGGGCAAAGACGCCGCCGACCACCGACACGCCATTCGACGCATCCTCAAAACTACGGGAAACCGCTTTCGTAAACGCGGTCACGTATTCCGCGGGGAAGTTTCTGCCGAAGAAAATATCCGGCTCGTTCCAAACCTCTAACGCTCGAATCGCGGTCCAATTGCGAACGATTTGCGTCCAACTTTCCCCGGCTGCGATCAGGTTGTCCGGATAAGGATTGAAGCGGGGGTCGGAATTCTCAAAACCGCTGCTCTTCTCCAGATTCCAGGACGGGGTTTCGTGAAACGTGTCAAGCCCTTTCATCCCCTCTTCTTTCAGAATTCGGCGATAAAGTCCATAACGATTTTCAAGATGGGATGTACCGGAAGGCGATTCCACACTGCCCCAATGCAGGCGGTCACGATTCCAGAGAATGCCGTTCTTTTTCAAAATCCGTAAAAAGGAACGGATTCCCTGCTCATCACTCGGGGCATCCCCCCAACTGAACGAGCTATCTTGAGCGAAATATTCATCCGCGTCTGCCGGCGGCGCATCGTCCACCGCCAAGCCGACGTGAATCCGCAGCGCGGGATAAGCCAGCTCAAAAAATCCACGCCCTTGAGGAGCCGGGGCGGAAAGCGTTCCGGCGGTCGCGTCATAGCGCCCCGTTCCGGAGGCGACCTCCTGTCCGGTATAATCGCGATAACTGTAGCGAAGCTCTTCCGGCCTCGTGCCTTTCGGCAGCACCACCGACACAGAAACCGGAGAGTTATCTCCGGTGCGCCGAAAAAGTTCCGAAGGATCGACGATCTGCCAAACAGGAAGTTGCGCCGCCGGGTCATCCGTTTCCAAAGTGACAGCCGAAAATTCAGTCGCACCTTTTTTATCCGCACCATAGAATTTACCGCAGATCACAAATTGCACACTGTGCAGCGGCTCATAAAACACGCCATCGTTCTTACCTCTCCAATGTTGCGGGGCGCCGGTCACATCAAACCGGAATTCCTGTTCTTTCGACGCGTCGCCGGAAACATCGAGAACATGATTGTGAACCTGCCCCGTCGCATCACGAAGACGTATCACAACTTTCCGGTTCGCACCGCGCATCCGAAAATTCAATCGCTTCGCATTGAGTGCAATCGGCAAATCATATACCGCCGCCGCATAATCGCCATGCACGCTGTTGTCTACTTCGAGATTCAACTTCACTCCATCCGCGCTCAGCGTGGCGTCCGCACCGGGGGCAAATTCCGTCCCCCGGTTCAATTCCCATGCCGACGCAGTGAGCGGGACAGTCCATTTCGAGTCTCCGGCCTTAAGCTCAACCATCTGAAAATCAGTGGCAGACATGGTTCCGGTCGGCGCCGGAAAATCCCGGCGATGAACCACCAGCGCCAATTGCGTGATCGGCCCGCGCAAAACACCATCGTTCTTACCGCCCCAATGATGCTCCGGCGAACCGGCGACCGGAACTTCCAGATTTTGCCAGACCAACGGATCTCCGGTCAAGCGAAAGAAGTGCTGATGCGTCTGCCTGTCCGAATCGACAAACCGAACCGCAACGCTGGAGGCGATGCTTTTGACGCGAAACTGAAAATCCCGCAACGCCAAAGGCACGTTCAATTTATGATATGCCGCGACATACGAGCCGCCCTTCGTGAAATCAGCGTTCAGTTCGACCGTTTGCCCGGAGTGTTTCATGCTCCCGGAAGCCCCCGGAAACTGCGGCCCGTTGCTGAAGCTCCACGTGCCGTCCAAAGCACAGAGCACACTGCCGCACAACATCAGGATCAATAAAAAGATACCTCGCATAAACTTTTTTTTCCTCAATGTGTTTCCGGCGCGCCAGCGGAATTGAACGACACCTTCATCTTCGACGGGCTGTTGCGTAGCTCTCCTTTGCCCATCGACTCGACATGCCCATCGTACATCAGCACATTACCGGTACGGCCATGGCGGCGCTGAAACCCGACATTGTCCGTCTCCCTGAATTCCTTGCTGTTGAAATACCATGTAGCAATCTGATTCGTTTTATGCCAGGAGTCTCCATAGAGAATTGTACCGGACGGATTTTTCGCATTGTGCAGCCGAATGAAACGAAGACCGTCGTCGTTGTTGGCCAAGTGAATCAGCGAGCCGAGCGCATCTTTCTTCTTCACGCCGTCCACCTCTTTGTTATCCCAATAATCCGAATCGTAACGATAATCACAGATTCCGTTGATACCAAACCAGTTATTTCCGGTTTTCCCATTGGGGTCCGAGGGGCAGATTGCAACTTTATTATCCACGTATTTCAAACTATTGGTGGTGTCCATGCTGAGAATAATCGCGGCCCAGGAAAGCGTACCGGTTCCAATGCGTCCCTGATAGTACAGCAATCCGCCGTTGTCGTTGGCATACAGATTGAATGCCATCCCCATTTGCCGACAGTTACTGATACAGGAACTGCTCCGCGCCCTTTCCCGTGCTTGGTTTAAAGCCGGTAAAAGCATGGCGGCAAGAATTGCGATGATCGCAATCACAACAAGAAGCTCAATTAATGTGAATTGTTTTCTCATATTCCACTCCTTCACTTTACAACAATAACTTCCGCTGATTGCATGGTTCTTGTTTCTTTTTCTTTTTTATTTAGACGGATAAATCACTATTTTCGGTGCTTGCTGCAACACGGTTTCGGGCAATTCCGGGCGTTCAAGACGACGGCAGAGAGCATCCAGCGCAAATTCCGCCAGCATCGGTAAATTCAAGTCAATCATCGTGGGACGGGGCGAAAACGAATAAAGCAACGGAGAATTGTCGCAAACCACCAATCGCTGCGGACCAAACGCCTGAATCAGCCCCAGACTGTCAAGCGCACAGCAAAGTTTAAGACCGCAGAAGGCATTGAAGGCGAAAAGGCCGACATTCTGATATTCATCCTTCAAATATTCCTGCATCACAGACGTCAACGTCATGGAATATCGATCGAACAAAATCAGCTCCGCATCAACCCCGATCTGCTTCATCCGTTTCAAGAATCCTTCCACACGCGGATGCTCCATTTCAATCGGCAGCATCTCCCGGCAACAGACCATCGCCGCACGCGACACGCCATTGCGGGAGAAATTTTCGGCAACCAGCCGAACAATCTGTTCATCGTTCGCCGTAATTCGATCCTGCCTCGGTCGCAACGGCGCCCAGCCGAATATCTGCACCGATGGAATGTCATCCGGCAACCGCATATCTTCCGGATCATTATAATAAATAATTCCGCGAAAATCCTTGGCCATATCCGGATTTGCCATGAATTCCTGGACGTTGACATACTGATATTCGATTTTTCGCTCGTTCAACAGCAGAAACAAAGGAGGCATGATGCCATCCCGCATCGGATCCGCCACCCCCGGGAACTCATAATACAGCACCAGTAGCGGACCATAGGAATTCTTCTCTACCTCGACTTTTCGCGCCACGGTACGGCGACGATAACTGCGCGGCGTGAAATCATTCTCCTCCGCCAGCAGGCGAATCCGATCCCGAACCTCCTCCGACAACCGTGGAGAGTTTCGCAACGCCAGTGATACCGTCGCCGCAGTGACACCCGCCTTCAACGCAAGGTCGTCAAGACTGCGGATTTTACTCTGTTCTGCCATAGATCAACTTTCTCTTTTCTAGTTCCTTTACTCATACATTATACCGGATTTCATTTCAAATGTCAAGAAGCCTATTTAAAAATTAACAATTATTTATTTCAAAATCAATCTTAAGCAATTCTTAAACAGAAAATCATAGAGAGAGCGCCAAAATCACGGGTTTCTTCCGAACAGCATTGCATTGCCTTGCTTTTTGCGTTATATTACAAGCGATTACAATGATAATTCACCGAAAAAGCAGGAAGCACATTATGCGGAAAAGAGAAATCACTCGAACCACGCGGGAAACTGATATTTATCTGGAACTCAACCTCGACGGCGAGGGCAAGAGCTCCATCGAAACCGGTATTCCGTTTATGGACCACATGCTTGAACTCTTTGCGCGGCATGGATTTTTCGACCTCACCGTCCGCGCCAAGGGCGATGTTGAAGTCGACTACCATCACACCATGGAAGACCTCGGACTGGTGCTCGGGCAGGCCATTGCCGAAGCACTCGGCGACAAGGCCGGAATCCGCCGTTACGGAAGCTGCATCCTGCCGATGGATGAAACGTTGATGCTCGTCGCACTCGACCTCTCCGGCCGCCCCTGCCTGGTCTGGAAAGCGGAATTCCCGGCGCAGATGATTCGTGACCTCGACGTAAGACTGTTTCACGAATTCTTTCAGGCGCTGGCAAACCGCGCGGGAATGAATCTCCACGTAAAACAATTTGCGGGCGAAGAAGTTCACCATGTCGCCGAAGCGATCTTCAAGGCGTTTGCCAAGGCACTTGACCAGGCGGTTTCGCACGATCCGCGCGTCAAAGGCGTTTTATCGACCAAAGGAACGCTCGAAGGGTAATTCATGCGAGCGCAAAAAATGAAGTTCGGGCGATACGACTTCGCCAACTTTTTCTGCTTCGGCTCCTATGCGGCCTGTTCTGTTATTGTTCCGGTCGTGCTGGTCGCGCTGGCAACCGATCTGGACTTTCCGCTGGCAAAAGGAGGAATGGGGGCGGGCGGCGCGCTTCAGCTCGGCCGTTCCATCCCCATGGTCGCCACCCTGCTGCTCTGCGGATTCGCCGCCGGACGGTTCGGGAAGCTGCGCTCGCTCGGCGGATCGATTCTGCTGATGAGCATCGGAATCATGCTGGCCGCATGGTCGCCCGGCTATCTGCTGCTTTTTGCTGCGATCATCATCGCCGGAATGGGTGAAGGGGTCGTCGAAGGGCTGGCCACGCCGATCATTCAGGAATTGCACCCACGGGAACCAGGTCGCTACATCAACTTCACGCACGCATTCTGGTCGGTGGGTGTGGTGGGAGCCACGCTGGCCGCCGGAGCGTTGTTGCTCTGGGGCGTCAGCTGGCGCTGGATTTTGACCGGATGCTCATTGCTTACACTGGTTCCGGCACTCCTTTACCTGCTTCCCACAAAATCAAAAATGAAACAACGGGACGCGGCTCGGAGAGCATCGACAACCGCCGTTTTTTCTCATGCCACTGATGCAATGAAGCGCCCTCGCTTCTGGCTCTTTTTTCTGGCGATGGTGCTTGCCGGCGGGGGAGAATACAGCCTGACGTTCTGGACGGCAACACTCATTCAGCTTGAGTTCAACGGTTCGGCATGGCAAGCCGGGTTGGGTACCGCAATCTTTGCCGCCGGAATGATCGTCGGGCGAGTCGGGCCCGGAATGCTACTTCACCAAAAACGGCTCCCGATGCTGATTCTCGGATGTGCGCTCATCGGAACGTTACTCGGCTTGCTGCCGCCGTTTCTGTACAATTTATCGCTTCTGTTTACAGTATTGTTCCTGCTTGGAATCGTCAGCGGCCCCTTTTGGCCGAGCCTCCAGAGCCACTGCGTGAATCAGCTCAAGGATTCGGATTCGACGATGCTTTACATTCTGCTCTCCTGCGCAGGGGTTCCGGGTTGTGGAATTTTCACTTGGCTATTGGGAGTTGTCGGCGATTGGCAAGGATTGCGAGTATCCTTTTATCTCGTGCCGATCTGCTATGGTGGAATCGGCATTCTGATGCTTCTTGACGGCTGGCTCTACCGGGCGAACAGGCGGCTTGCGGAATGAAAAGTCCCCTCCCCCGCCCGGAGCTGGTCGCGAGTTGTGACAAACTCCGAATCGCGTTCCCGGAAGAACTGCCGATTACCCGCCACGTCGAAGAAATCAAAGATGCCTGGAAAAATCATCAGGTCATCGTCGTCGCCGGCGACACCGGCAGCGGAAAAACCACTCAGCTCCCCAAAATCGCATTGGCGCTCGGCTACGGACGCACCGGACGGATTGGCTGCACCCAGCCTCGCCGCCTCGCCGCTTCGGCGATGGCGCTTCGGGCAGCGCAAGAGTTAGGCAGCGAGATCGGCAACGAAGTCGGTTATCAGGTTCGGTTCGACGACCGAACCGGCAAGAACACCGTGCTGAAATTCATGACGGACGGAATTCTGCTGGCCGAAACCCGGAACGACCGAAGTTTGCGGCAGTATGAGGCGCTGATTATCGATGAAGCGCACGAACGGTCACTTAACATCGATTTCTTGCTCGGATACCTGAAAAACCTGCTTCCGCACCGACCGGATCTGAAAGTAGCGATCTCATCGGCAACCCTCGACACGGAGAGTTTTGCCGAATTTTTCGACGCTCCGATTCTGTCGATCGAAGGGCGCACCTACCCGGTCGAAGACGTTTACCTGCCGCCGGAACTCGACGAAGATCTCTCCGACACCATCGGGCGCGGCGTAGAACTTGCCGGTGAATTCGACGCGCGCGGCGACATTCTGATTTTTCTGCCGGGAGAGCGTGAAATCCGCAACGCAACCGATCTCCTGAGCGGGCGGAATTACCGTAATACCGAGGTACTTCCACTTTACGGACGGCTCTCCGCCGCCGACCAGCAAAAAGTGTTCCACCCCGGGAACCGCCGCCGGATCATTCTGGCGACCAACGTGGCGGAAACCAGTGTGACGATTCCGCGCATCCGCTTTGTGATCGACTCGGGGCTGGCGCGGATCAAACGATTCAATCCGCGCAATCAAATCGAAGAACTCCAGATCGAATCCATCAGCCAGGCCAGCGCCCGGCAACGGCGCGGACGCTGCGGACGAATCGCCGACGGCATCTGCATCCGTCTTTACAGCGAAGACGACCTGGAGCGTGCGCAACCCTACACTGATCCGGAGATCAAACGAACCGGTTTGGCCGGCGTCATCCTTCAGATGGCGGCGTTGAAATTGCCGCGCATCGACCGCTTCCCGTTCCTGAATCCACCGCCGCCCGCGGCGGTGCGTGAGGGGCTGCGAACACTGGAAGATCTCCGCGCGCTCGATCCGGCGGGGCATCTGACCCGGGAAGGCTGGCGGCTGGCCGCGCTGCCGATCGACCCGCATCTCGGTAAAATGCTTTCGTTCGCCGAATCCCGCAAAGTGCTCCCGGAGCTGACGATTATCGCGGCGTTTCTATCGATCCGCGACCCGGAGGAACGCCCGGTGGAGAAGCAGCAGGCCGCCGATGAGGCGCATCGCCGATTCCGCAACGCGAAATCGGATTTCCTCTCGATTCTGAATCTCTGGAACGCCGTCGGCACCGAGTGTCCGAGCAACGGCAAGCTCCGCCAGTTTTGTCGGAAAAACTTTTATAATTTCAACCGGATGCTCGAATGGCGCAACCTCGCCGAAGACCTCGCCGACAGTGCGAAAGAGCAAGAGTGGAAAAACACAAAACTGCCCAAAGTGATCGAAAATACACCTTACGATCAAGTACATCAGGCGATTCTGGCCGGAATCCCGCGCCATATCTCCCGCTATGTGCCGGAGGAGCAATATTTCCTCGGTACCGGCGGGCGAAAGTTTCTGATTTTCCCCGGCTCCGGCCTGGCGAAAAAGAAGCCGCTTCCGGCATGGATGCTTTCGTTCGCGCTGGTCGAAACCAGCCGGTTGTTCGCCCGGCAGAACGCCGAAATCAAACCGGAATATCTGGAGGCCGCCACGCCGCACCTTTGCTCCAAAATTTACGATCAACCCAAATGGGACCCGCAATCGGGGTTTGTTTATGCTCGCGAACGACTGACGTTCGGCGGGTTGCTGATTCATGCCGGGCGCAGAACCCACTACGCCAAGAGCCACCCCGTGGAGTCGCGCGAAATCTTTATCCGCGAGGCTCTTGCCAGCGGGGAACTCCACCTGCCGGGAAGCTGGGTCGAAAAGCATGTCGAAACCCTGCTGAGGCTGGAGCGTCTGGAGGAGAAACTTCGCCGCCCAGGAACCGTGCTCGACCGCGACGCAGTGGCGGAATATTATCTGGAACTCCTCCCGGCGGAGATCAATTCGACGCAGGCGCTTAAACAGTGGATCGCCCGCGACCCGCAGGATTACTCTGTGCCGCGCAATGATGCGATGCAGGAACAATTCACTCGTTGGAGCGAGGACGACTACCCCGATTTTTTGACCTTCTCCGGACAGAAATTCAAACTGGAATACAAGTTCGATCCCGGCGAGGAAGACGACGGCGTCACACTCGTCGCCCCCTCCGACCAGATGAACCTGCTGCCCGGCTGGGCGCTGGATTACCCGGTGCCGGGACGCCTGGGCGAAAAAGTAGAGTATCTGATCCGCTCGCTCCCCAAGGCGATCCGTCAGAAACTCAGCCCGATCGCGGAGACGGTTCAGCGTTTTCTATCCGCCCGAGAACGTGGCGACGTATTCCGCGAGCAGCCGCTTTATGACGCGTTGGCGGATTTTCTACAGGGCGAAACTGACGAGAACGTCGCACCGACCGATTTCGACGATGCCCGGACTCCCGCCGATTTGCAGATGAAACTTGCGGAAATCGATAAGAACGGCAGGCGGGTCAAACTTCATACAGAGATCCCCGAGAGCCTCCGTTCCGGCTCCCGCTTGAGCCGTGGCGTGGCGGGAGTGAAACAATTTTCCGTTGCCGCCGGAACCACCTGGCCGGGCATCGGCGCGATGCCGTTGGAAGTCGCGTTGCCCAATGCCGGTGACAAAACCGCCTACCCCGCACTCTGTGACGAGGGCGATAAAGTCGGCCAGGCGCTTTACCTCAAGGAATCCGAGGCGAAAATGCGCCACAAGCGCGGCATTCTGAGGCTTTTCCGATTGGAGCAGGCCGATCAGGTAAAATTCTTGAAGAGAACAATTCGTCTTTCACGCGAAGTGGAACTTTCGTGGTTTTTAAATTACCGCGACTTTGCCGACGATCTGCTCGATCGGGCGATTCTCGACGCGCTCGGAGAAGAACCGTGGAAAATCCGCGACGAACTTCAGTATGGAATCGCCTCGGAGCACGCCCGGCAATATGCGGGAGAAGAATTGAATAAACTTCAAAAACAGCTGGAATCGCTCTATCCAGCTTATCGGCAGGTACAGGATATTTACCGGAAAGTTTCACATGCAAAAATCAGTCGCGACGACCTGGAGAAGCAGCTCGACTTCTTGTTCCGCAAAGGCTTTTTGCATAGTGAAGTGACGTTCCGCTCCTACAGCCGTTACTTGCGCGGCGCGAAGTTGCGAGCCGAACGGCTCTCCTCCGGCCCCGCCCGCGACGAAGCGAAGCTGGAGCCGCTTGAACCGTGGCTCGAACGCTTCTACCTCGCGGCGGAAAGCGTAAGTGAAATCAGCGAAAAACCGGAACTGGAAGAATTCTGGCAATTGTTGGAAGAGTGCCGCCTTTCGATATTCGCACCCGAAGTGACGCCCGCAATCCGCGGGGCACTTAAGAAATTGGAACCAGCCTGGGAGCTGTTACGATTTTGAATTTTCTCCAGTCACTTGCTTGTAAATCCATAACATGAGTGTATTTTATTTTCGATATGAAGTTAATTATAAAGCTATCTTTTGAGAGATAGTTTTGCTGCTGGCATTCCAGAGAAAGAAAACCAAACGAATTATGCGGCTTGATCAAATAAAAGAATTCATTCACCGGCACCCTTTGCTCTTTCTGACGCTGGCGGGAGTTCTCTTGACACTACCGATGTTGGCGATGGCTGAGCTTCCCCAGCGCGATGTACTGTTCCGTTATGCACCGATGGCGCAGGCGATTGCCGACGGTGACTGGGCGATCGCATTTCACCCTCGCATCCCGCCGTTGCTTCCTGTTCTGGGAGCGATCGTCATCCTCGGACTTGGGTGCAGCGCATTTGCGGCATTGAAACTGGTCAGTGCCGCATCGTTTGTGCTGACGCTGCTACCGCTTTGGGGAATTTTCCGACGTGTCTTCAATTCTCAGATTGCAGTGGGGGGCTGTATTTTTTATCTTTTCTGCTCCTATCTATTGCGACAAGCGCCGACCGGATTGCGCGAAAGCACCAAATGTTTCTTTCTGGTGCTGATGACTTACGCGATCATCCGGATTTTTCAGGAGCGGCGGCGACTCGGCTCTTATCTCCTGTTCGGAGCCGCCGCGGCGGCGATGGGGCTGACCCGGGATGACAGCATCCTTTATGCCATGCTGATCGGGCTGTTCATTGCAGGACTGGAAACAGTGAAACTACGCGCCTTCCCATGGAGAAGTTCGCTCGCCGCGCTGACCGCGCTGCTCATCTTCTGCCCTTATTTGCTGTACAATTACGCGGTCACCGGTTTCCCGGTTCCCGGCATCCGAGCGGTTCGCATGGTATCGCCATGGTTGCCGAAAAACAGCTTCGGTAAACTGGAGTATCCGCAGAAGGCAAACGCCACTCCGCCACTCCGCCCATTGGAGTGCAAAGCCGCTTTGCCCCCGTTAAAAGCGGGAGAGACCCCCGAGGGCACTGCAGTAAAACCGGCGAAGGCGCCCTCGAAACCGTTGCCGCTTCTCGTTCACCTCCCACCGGACGAAGAGTCGGAGGACATTCCCGATTTCCTCAGCTCCCTGGTCAAAGGAGCTTATTTCTTCTTTTCATTACCGGCACTGGCGATCATCCTCTGGCGGATTTATCGGAGGCGCTGGACGCGGGCGGAGAGTATCCTTCTGGCGCTGTTCCTGGGACACACACTGATCATTCTTCTGCAGATTATCATTGTGGATCATAAACTCTATGTTTCGCGACGCTACCTTCTTCCGGCCGTGCCGCTGATCTTCGGCTGGACGGCGATGGCGGCGTGGTGGATTCACCGCCAACTTCTCCACAAGCTGCCGCCGAACTGGGGGAAGTGGGTATTCGCCATCCTCTGCATCGCCGCGGGAATCGGACTGTACATCGACGCCCTCATGCCGCAGATCAAGATGTACAGCACCTCCAAGCGAGTGCTGGAGCGGCAGGCGGCGGAAACGTGGGCGGAATTCATCCGCAACGATTATCACGGCAGTCGCCGCCCGGCCGGGCATAAGATAAACATCCACGAATACCGTACCTTTTTCCGACCGACAGTCGCCTGTGCGGAAATCCCCGCACTCGGCTATCTCGCCGGCGGAGAAGGATTCGACATCTCCGCCTGGGAGTGCATCACCCGGAAACTTCCGGCCGACTATCTAGTCGGGGCGTTCCGCGGCAAAGAGGAGATTCCCAAGCTCCCCGGATACGAGCAAGTAAAAGTGCTGCGGAGAGAAAACCGGGGCTACGTCCTCTGGCGACGCACACAGTAAATCCGCCTTTTCCCTCCGGTGTCATTCCGCTGGAAGATTTTTCCTGAAAAAGAGATTTTTCCTCTTGACTTTTTGCTGTAAGTCGACTATAATTAATTACATCATACGTATGACTAACGCGAAAGCAAGGGAGCGTTTTCCTTATGTCAATCACCATGACCGAGCTTGCCAAACGGCTGAATCTATCGCAATCGACCGTATCGTTGGTGCTGAACAACCGCGATAAGGGGCGGGTGCGCCCGGAGTTGGCGGAGCAGATCCGCCAAATGGCACAGGCGACTGGCTTTCGTCCGAACCGCGCCGCCGCCGACCTTCGCCGTCGGTGCAGCAATACGATCGGTGTCGCGATCGCTTATTCCAACAACTTCCATCGAACGGAATTGGTCAATGAGCTGCACACCGAAATAGTCCGACGCAACTATCGCCCTCTCTTCGCATTCTTCAGTACGGAGGAGGAACAGCGTGCCGCGACCGATTTGCTGCTCTCCAGCAATCTCGACGCAATCATCACGCTGGAGCCGAAGCTGTTGCCGGACAAACTGAATCTTCCGGTGGTCAGTTTTTCCCATGAAGATCCACGGTTCGATGCGGTGGTATTCGATTTTGAAACCGGAATTCAACAGACATTCGATCATCTGAAATCGCTGGGGCATTATCGGTTCGGCTGGATCGGCTTCGGCTCTATCGACACCCGTTCCCGAATGCTTGCGGAGTTGGCGCCGGCGGCTGGAGTGGAATTCATCCCGGAAGCCACTTTGCGGATGGACCCTCCATACCCTTACATCGAAAAACCGGGCGCTCTTGACTGGTGGAAGGATCTTCCGCAAGACGCTCGCCCTACAGCGATCATCTGCCACAATGACACCGTCGCCATTTACACCATCCGACGGCTTCGCGAAGCAGGCTTCCGCGTACCGGAAGACATCAGCGTGATCGGCCTGGACAATATCAATCTCTGCACCCAGATAACGCCTACCCTCTCCTCCATCGGCTACGAGAACAGCGGTATCATTGCTCGAAAACTGATTGATCTGGTGTTCCGGCGCATGGAGAAGCCGAGCAGCCCGCGGCATGTGGAGCACTTGGCTCCCAAGCTGTTCCCACGAGAAAGCACCGCATCGTCACGTCATGCTAAAAATTGAAGGCTGGAACATGTTATCCCGAAATTCCTTCGACCAGATCACACAAAAATTAAGCCAGCTCCCCGCCAACGCCGAAAATTGGGAGGCACGCCATGCGCTTCTGAGGCAACTTGACGCCCTGTTCGGCGAGCCCGCGTCGGAGAACAATCCGATACTCCGCGATTTCTACCGACAGCGCTGTCGCCAGACAATCCGAGAAATCCGGGCATGGGACGGCCCTGAGGCAAAACTCTGGAAATGTTACAGTTCCGGTGTCGTCATCAAAGACGGCGACGGTTCGGTCACCGCATTCGACCTGAACGACGGCTGCACGCCCAAAGCGCGCCGCACTTTATTTCTGCTCGGAGAGGAGCTGACAGAAGAGTTTTCCGAGCTCATCGACACGGCATTCTACACGCACGGCCATCCCGACCACATCGGACCGGCCATCGCCGGGCGGCTGCTTGCACACGGCAAGAAGGTGATCGCTCCTTTGGAGGCCATTCAAGAGTGGCGGCTTGTGGGAGCGATCTCCGCAGAGGAGTACCGTTCGGAGCGCGTCCGTTGCTATCCGGGAATTCAACGGATGACCATGGAGGCAGATTCTCCGAACAGCGCCTATCTCTTCACGCTCCGTTCCGGTGCGACATTTTTCGTTCGCGGCGACATCTATTTCTGGGAAGACTTTCTACCGATCCTCGATCGGATCAAGGAAGAAAAACGAACCATCGATTTTGTCGCACTCAGCCCGTTTCATCAATCCGGCCCTTCGCCCGTCACCGAGTTGGATTGCCGCTTTCACTGTCGCTTTCTCACGATTCATGAATGGGAGTTCAGCCACCGCCTGCCGCTCGGAATCGGCGGGAGCGCCACGCAGACGTTTCAGGAACTTCATGAGAGTTTTCGCGTTCCCGGAGAAGACGGTCGGTGCGCCTGCCTCGGCTGGGGAGAATCCATGCTGCTCGAAAGCCGGGCATCCATCAGTTCCGAAGTAAATTCCTCACGTAGAGAAGTCTGTGCATCAACACGAGATCACATTTCACAACAATTGAGCTTTAAATGTTTATAGTGACTATAATTAATTAATATTCAAATAGATATAAAAACGGATTCGCATGTGCTGAAATGATTAGGAAAGGGTCAGCATCTCATGATGTCGCTTGCAATACATTTTCATCCGACTATCTTAGACGGTATACCGAACAGGAAGCATCCGAACTATGACCCAAACAATCGATCATCCGATAGAGGAGCAAAAGAAAATGAAAAAACAATTCACATTGATCGAGCTTTTAGTCGTAATCGCAATCATTGCGATTCTTGCCGCCATGCTGCTGCCCGCCCTGAATCAAGCGCGGGAAAAGGCGCGATCGGCCAACTGTCTGTCCCACAAAAAACAGTTCCTGACCGCTCAATTTCTGTACTCGAACGATTTCACCTACATGGTGGGCACCACTCCGATCAATGCAACCACCGGCTATCATGCGTTTTCGCAACTGCTGGTGACGGGGAGTGCGGATTACAACCTCGGGCCGCTTTCTCCGGCAATGCTTCTCTGCTCCTCGAATACTTATAGCAGCACCCTGACCAGCGCATACGACTCCCCATATGGCATGCCGAAATTCGACAACGCAAACGAAGTGCAATATTACAAAGACAACGGTTCCGGGTCCTGCTTCATCAGCAGTGCAAGCAATCCGATCGCCGGGCTGATGATTCCCGGACGCTGCCTCACGCCCTCCACGTTCTTCATCGTCGCCGACACTACTCACGCCAATGTCTCGAACAAGACAACCGGGAAAGGCGGCAGTTTCGGATTTTACTCCGCCGACGCCGCAGCCACCAAGCTGATTCACCTCGCACACGCCGGACGCAGCACGGTCGGATTTGTCGACGGACACGCAGCCAGCCATACCGGAGAAGAACTTTTCGCGAACACCGTCAACAAGCCCAAGCGTACCATCGCCGCCGACGGACTTACTATTAAGAACTATTAAGAACTATTAACCAAGGAGTTCCCCATGCGATTCCATCTCTTCCAAGCGATTCTGTGCGGCTTGCTTGCAACCCTGCCCCTTTGCGGCACGGAAGCGTTGCTGCAAAAGGATTCCGAATTTGAGTTGCTCAACCGCAAAGAGGCGGGAGCCGGCGGGTATACGACCGGAAGCGATAACGGCACGCAGTGGATCGGTTGGCAGAATTCCCCCGGAGCGATCGAAGCCAGACTGAAACTCGCCGCGCCGGAGATCGCTCGGTTTGAACGGGGAGAATTCACTCTCACCGTCCGTCCGGAAAATGCGGTGACGCTGCGCCGAATCGTCCTTCGAGTGGTCGACCGTACCGGAGAAACGTTCCAATACACTTGCCCCGACTCCGGCAATTTCCCGGCGAAAACGATCACCCTGACCTATCCGGTCGGGCCGGAAGTGACGCCGAACAGCGTCTGGGGTGGAAACAACGATAAGAAACTCGACTGGCCGATCCGCTTTTCCGGATTCGCCGTGGATTTCACCGGTAAGAACGATCCCGGAAAAATCTTCATTGAGTCCGCCACATTCCGAGCATTCGGAGAACGGGTTACGTTCCGACTGGATACCGGGCACCCGCTGAATCTTCTGCTGCCGGGACACAAAACTTCGCCGGAGTTCATTCTTTCCAATCCCGGAACCGAACCGGCAAATCTCTCCGGCACAATCAAGCTCTCCGACGTTGACGGCGAGATTCGGACCGATCGGGTTCAGGCAAAACTCGAACCGGGAGAGGAGCAGCGGATCGCGTTATCCGGCGACTTCACCCTGCAAGGCTACTGGCGGATCGAGAGCAGCATTCAAAGTTCCTCCACCGGGCGTGAATACCAAAACGAATTCCGCTTCGGACGAATCATTCCTGCCGGGCCGACCCCGGAACGCGCCGAGGAGTTTTTGTTTGGAGTTTGCAGTCACCCCGAACGCTTTCCCGCACAAGACGGGGAGCTGGAAGCTCTTGCAGCCGGACTTTGCGGCATAAAAATCGTCCGTGTCGACTTCGCCTGGTCGCGGATTCAACCTAAAAAAGACGCCTTCGACTTCTCCGTCTATGACCGCCTGGTCGACGCATTCGGGCGCAACGGTGTGGAGATGCAGGCGCTGTTGGGTTACAGCACCCCTTGGGCCGTTCCCAAAGACTATCGCCCGAAGAATCCGGAAAAACAGGGGCAGCCGCTTCCCGACGCCACCGCTTACGGCGTTTTCTGCGGCGCGGTAGCTGATCGCTACAAAGATCGGATCCGCTACTTTGAATTCTGGAACGAACCGGATCTTCTCAGTTTCGCCAACTTCTCCGCCGAAGACTACATGACGCTGATGCGGAGCGGTTACAACGCAATCAAGAAAGTCGCGCCGAACTCCAGGCTCATGAACGGCGGAATCGCCTCGGTTTACACCAACAACAGCGGGCGCGACACCCACAACAACGGACTGTTTGAACTGCTGCTGGCAGATCAGGGAAAGCATTTCGACCTTTTTGCCTTCCACGGCCACGGCCCTTATCGCAACTATGTGGAGCAACTGGACATTTTGGAGAAATACGGCCTGATCACACCGGAACAACCATGGGGTTGGTACTCCAACGAAACGGCGCAGAGTTCCGCTGATGTCGGGGAAAAAGTGCAATCCGAAACCCTGTTCCGCAAACTGATTCACTCATGGGCCCGTGGAGCCATGGGATTCAACTGGTATAATCTGCGTGAGAAAAGCTACTATCCGCTCGGTCATCATGAACGTCATTTCGGATTGATCACCGCGGAATTCGAGCCCAAGCCGGTCTACATCACCTACAACATGCTGGCAAACACCTACCGGGGGGCGAAGTTTCTGCGGAGCCTCCCGTTGGGCAGCGGCATTCAGGCCGAACTTTTCCAGGATGCTGCTCAACGGGGCGTACTGGCGCTTTGGAGCGACATAGGGGATCGCACCATGTTGTTCTCCGATCTGCCGGAGGGTACGGTGAGAATCGATCTTTACGGGAATGAAACACCGATTCCAATAAAGAACGGCCTCAGCTACCTCAAGCTCTCGGGCAGCCCTTTCTCGTTGCGTTTCCCGTCCGCTCCGCCGGAATCGATCGGCGTGCCGGGCGAACTGTTCTCCCGCCCCTTCTCTCGTCAGATCATGCTGGAACCGGGCACGGGGTATGATCTGAGCGTCCCGTTGATCAACCCAACCAAGCTGCCTCTGGAATTGACCATCGAGCTGCAAACACCGGAATCGATCCATTGCGACCGCCCGGCACACCGGATCACGCTTCGCCCCGGAGAAAAACAGGAGCTTCGCCTCCGCCTGACCGCGACGGAATCGTTCCGGGCGACGCCGGTCGCCCCCACTCGACTTGGCCTCCGGGTACAACCGAACGGGCTACCGGCGGAAACCCTGTTCTTCCCCGCAGTCCGAAAAAATGCGGACAACAGCCTGAAATTCCGCCTCGACCGCGCCGAGCAGTATCATTCACTGGTGGAGAGCGCTCCGGGCAATGAACGCTTTTATTGGAAAAATCCCGATGACCTGAGCGCCGACATCGCACTGGCGCGAAGCGGAAGCACATTGATCTTAAAGGTGAATGTCCGTGACGACGTGCATGTACAACCGTACAATGGGACTTCGATCTGGCAGGGCGACAGCGTGCAATTCGGTCTGCGGCTGCCAAACCAGGAACGGCTGTGGAAGCTCGGCCTGGCGCACCTGGCCGACGGCAATTCGACGACGTATTGCTGGAGCCGCCCATCCGGATTCTCCGACACGACGACATCGATCCAGCTGAAGACGGAACGCGACGAAGAGAAAAAGTTGACCTCTTACGAAGCAAAAATTCCGTTTAAAACCATCGGGCTCACGCCGGAAATCGCTGCGGCGGGAATCCGTTTCAACCTGATCGTCAACGACAACGACGGTGACCGCCGCGAAGGCTTCCTCGCTCTCGCTCCCGGATTGGGAATTGCGGACGAAGACGGCCTTTACCCCGTCATCAATCTCGAATAAGCAAAGCACGGCTCCCCGAGAATACGGGGAGCCTGTTTGCATTACAGCGCGTGTGCCGCCCAGAGCAGGCCGCGAAGCGTCAACTCACGCGCTTCGGGAACGTTGAAATCCGATGCGACATGGCCGAGCGACGAGTAGAAAACCCTCCCCTTCCCAAAATGGCGTTTCCAAGCCACCGGCATGATGGTTCCAGCCGTCCAGTCGGCATGCGTCCCATCAAAGCGGGTGACGGCAAGCACTTCGTTGCCGGGATCTGTGTGCATGTAATACTGCTCGGAACGCATGGCAAATGTGCCAATTCCGGCGGTAATCGGATCATTTTTCACCACTTCAACACTGTAATCGATCACATTGCCGGGGTGTGCGACCCACTGACCGCCGACCATCCACTGATAGTCGGTTTCCTGTCGGAAAGAGTCACCCATGCCGCCGTGCCAACCGCCGATTCCGACGCCGGAGCGAACCGCGGCGAGCAGCCCATCCAACTCCGCTTTGCCAATGGTCGTCATGGTCCAGACCGGAACGATCAGGTCGAAGGTCTTCATCCGCTCCAAGTCCGCCAGCGGGGCGAGCGTATTGACGCGCTCGACCGTAACCCCTTTCTCACTCAGAAGTTCCGCGAACAATGCCGAACTTTGTTCCGGTTCGTGACCATCCCAACCGCCCCAGGTGATAAAAGCTCTCTTTTTCATATCGTTTCCTTTGCGCTTACCATTCGTTACGGAACCCGGCCGGAAGCGGCGCGGGGCGTTCACAACTCGATTCCAGCTTGACAAAGCGTCCGCTACCTGCCGAATCCGCGAGCGAGCACATCACATCAAGCACATGGTACGCCAGTTCCCCCGAGGCGCGCGCGGGGACTCCGCCGGAGAGCGAGCGCGCCAGATCCGCCGCGCCGATTCCGCGCATATTGTCGGTAAAACCGTGCGTCAATTCTACTTTTGTCCACTCCGTCAAATGCGGCTGAAAAATCCGGACTTCACCGCCGAAACAATTCGGGTCGGGAACCGAAAGACTCCCCGCGGTTCCATGCAGTTCGATGTGGGGAAGCGTATGTTTCCAGACATCGAAACTCATCACCAGATTCACCACCGCTCCCGACGCAAAGCGCAGAAGCGCCGCGATGTGTGTATCGACATTCACCCGACACCCCGCCTCCGTCGCCGCCGGAGCGGTAAATTCACGCGTCGCAAACGCGCGGCTCCCGAATGCCGCGACCTCGGCGACCGGACCAAGCATATTCACCAACGCAGTCAAATAGTACGGCCCCATATCGAACAGCGGACCACCGCCCGGCTGATAGTAAAACGCCGGATTCGGGTGCCAGCCTTCGTGTCCGTGGCACTGCATGAAAGCGGTCCCGGAAACCACATCGCCAATCTCACCCGAATCAATCAATTGCCGGCAAGTCTGGTGTGCTCCGCCAAGGAACGTGTCAGGCGCACCGCCGGTTTTCCGGTTTTTCGCCGCGGCAAGGCTCAGAACTTCGCGCCCGGACTCGCGATCAAGGCCGAACGGTTTTTCAGTGTAGGCATGCTTCCCCGCTTCCAAAATCCGCCTGTTGACGGCGGTGTGAAATTCCGGCGTGGTCAAATTGACGACTACCTCGATTTCAGGGTCGGCCAACAACGCCTCGGTCGTCATTGCCCGAAAGCCGAATTCCTTCGCTTTCTCCTCCGCTTTCGTCATATCCAGATCGCTCGCCGCCGCGAGCCGCACGTTGCGGAACAGCGGAATCGCCCGAAAATAAGCACCGCTGATGTTCCCACAACCGATCACTCCAACAGAAACCGCCTTTGTCATTCGATCCTCCCTGTTTGCACAAGACTACGATACGTTTTCAACATTCTATCATAACGCGTTTTTTGCGTCCTGTCCGGTTCGATGATTGAGCCAGGAGCGCAAAACCGAGCCGCCAAAGAATCAAAACTTGCTCCACCGAACAGATTCGCCGCACGTAGCGCCGCACCCAATCCGGCGGAGTTTTCGACCGCTATCGTCTCCACACGCGCTTGAAACACATCGGCGATGATCCGCAACAGTGCCGCGCTTTTCGACGCGCCACCGGTCACCCGGATGCGGTTGAACGACCCCAGCCAAGCGCTGTGCAATCGCATGCTTAAAACCTGGGATTCGAGAAGCGCCCGAAGGTGTTCCGCCTTTGTCGCCGTCACCGGGTCGAATCCATAAACAACGCCTTTCTCCAGCACATGCGGTGTGGATTCCACTTCAAAATAGGGGAGCATCAAATATTCCGTGTCGGGAATGTCATCCACGCGGTCGAACTCCTCATAGGAGAGCGACAAAGAGTTTCGCACCTGCTCCCGCGCAAGCGATCCATTGGTGAAGCAGATGAGGCTCATCAATCCCCCGGCCGGATTCCCGAATACATGCCCGAATCCTGCCGGATCAATATGAAAATGCTCCATCGCGGCAAAAAACGTGTCGCTGCTCCCAAGACTCAGCCCGACGCAATCGGGCGAAGTCAATCCCAACCCGACCAGACTGGAGGGATTGTCCCCGGTCCAGAGCGCAATCGGAGTTGCCGGAGCAAAGCCGTATTTTTCAAAATAAGGTGCAAGCGTCCCGGCGGCGGTGGCGGAAGGAAAGACCGGGGGAAGTTTGTTCAACAATCCCGGCGCAGTGAATTCCGCGATGTCGCGATCCCATTGCAACGTATTCAAATTCAACAAATTCATCCCCGCGCCGTCGCCATGGTCGATCCCGACGGAGTTACCGCACAGCACCGAGGAGAAAAAAGAGCTGACCAGATGAATCATCACAGTATCCGCGTATGCCGCCGGATTTTCGCGGGAAAATTTCCGAATTTGAGGCCCCGCGAAACGCTCGATCGGAGGGCTCCCGGTCGCTTCGCGAATGTACGCACCGAAACGTTCCTCCAACTCCGCGCATTCGCGTCGGGTGGAGCGATCCATCCAGATCGGGGAACGCTTCCGTGACAGACAGGGCATCAGTTGCCCGACCAACTCCTTGCGGGGATCGAGCGAACCGAGCCTCCGGCTGAACTCCGTGTTGCAGAAAACCGTTCCATGCTGTTGAGCGGAGCCGGAAATCCCGGCGATTTCATTCAACGGCACGCCGGACTTTTGCAGCCGCATAAACAACAGGTCAAGCGCGGCAAGCCACATGCCAGGATCACTCTCCCTGACCAACGGATCGGAATTCGGTAAAAAACCGTCCGGGCAACCGTATTGTGGAAGGTCGCGACCGAAATTGACGGCGCAACTGGAAACCGAACCATTTTCAAAATCAACAAGTTCGCTTTTGATTCCCTGTGTGCTGGCGTCGATGCCAAGATAGAGCGGCATGCTATTTCCCTCCGCGCCGAATCTGTGGAATCGGGAGCGCACACATCTGCCGGATCGAAGCGAGATCCGCCTCTGACTGCGAACGAAAATGCGCGGGGGTCTCCACCCGTTCCGCCAACTCCACCGCCATGGAAAGCGCGGTGACGCAATCGACGATGAACTGTTTGCGGCAATCCTCTTCATCACCCGGTTTCCCCTCGGCGCGCAGCATATGGCAATCGAACTCCACCACGCCGCGCCAGCCGATCCGTTTCAGCGTATGAAACATCATGACCGTTTCCTTCAGCCCCTCCGGTCCGGTGAGCGGCGGAAAATCGTTGTCGAACTGCGCCTTGATCTGCGAACCGAAATGCAGGAATTTCAACTTACCAAGCGCGCAAAGAAAGCCCACTGTCATCGACGCATTCATCAGCGCCATCGATTCATGCTGAAGAAGCTCCGGGTTGACGCCCCAGAAATCGGACTGCTTCAGCCGACCGAGGATAAACCCCGCCGCATGCCCCGATGTCGGCAGGAACATCTGACCGCGCGGTTCATTCGGCTTAGGCTCGATGGTCGCGCCGATGTAGTTGCTCATCCCCTGTTCCCGGATATAATCGGTCACATGGTTCAACCCGTCGGCCAGCCAATCGTAAAGCTGTTCCCAGCGGGTCAGAATCGGAACTTCAAAGCCGTCCCGCGCCACCCAATAGATATAATATTGCGCACCAAAAAACTGCCCGATGCGGAGCGTTCGCTCCACTTTTTTCACTGCCAGCGCCCGAATCGAGGGATCGGGGTTGCAAAGTCCGCCATCTCGAAACATCTGGTGTCCGTGCAGACTACAGATCGAGGCGTGAACACTGACGCCGCCGTCATCCAGAATTTTTTTGATCGCACGCAGTTTGGCGAAAACCGGACTGGAAGGATCAAGATCGTCTTCCGGATTCTTCGGGTCCCATGGGACGAGATCGTCGTCGTGATAACTGGTCGCCTCGATATAGCCTTCTCTACCCGCCCATGCGATCAGTTTCGCAATTTCCAGTGAATCAGAGCGCTCCAACACCGCTCCGCCAAAGGGATCACTCAGAGGGGAGCCGACGCACCAGAAGGGCATCGAACGCGCAGAAACCGGGCCGGATTCAAGGTTCATATCCATCTCTCCATTGCTGAACGTTGGTTGTTTACTCCTGAATATAGCTTTTTCTCAGATGGATACCTTGAATTTATCAACAAAAACCAGTACAATATCACCATGATGGATAAATCGGTAAAAAAAGCGTTTGGCTCTCATTATTTTACCTCCGGAACCCCGATTGCGGTTTCGGAGGTAAATCCATCCGCATCCGCTCAGCATCCGCACGATCTCACCGAAATCGAACATTTTCACGATTTTTGCGAACTGGTGCTGATTACGGCGGGAAGCACGATTCATCGGATCGACGGCGAAGAGTTCCCGGTCAGTGCGGGTGATCTGTTTTTGATCCAGGGGCACGTCCGGCATCATTTCGCGGAGCGCGGCAGAATCGGGATGCTCAATGTACAGTTCGATCCCGATCGTCTTCCCCTGCCCTTTCATTCCCTGCGGCAGATTCCGGGATACAACGTGATCTTTCATCTGGAGCCGACGCTGCGCGACAAGTCCGGCGCGAACCGTCTGCGACTGAATGGAGAAAAGCGAACCCACGCGGAAGAACTGGTTCGCCGATTGCAGCGAGAGCTGCGAATCGCGACTCCGGGCTTCGAGGCCGCAGCACTGGCGCTGCTACTGGAACTGATCGTCTTTGTCGCCCGAAGTTACGCTGAAGTTCCGCAGACGGATCACGCCGCGTTGCTTCGGATGGGTGAGGTGATCGGCCGGATCGAACGGGAGTTTAGCAGCCGCATTTCGCTGGCGGAGCTGGCACGAAGCGCTCATATGTCTTCCAACCACCTGCTTCGATTGTTCAAAACAGCAACCGGGAGCACACCGGGCGAGTATCTGTTGCAAGTCCGATTGACCCGTGCCGCCCGGCTGTTGCATCGCAAAGAGCTGACCATCGGAGAAGTAGCCGAAGCAAGTGGATTCGCCGATTCCAACTACTTCTCCCGTCAATTCCGTACCCGTTACGGCAAAAGCCCCCGCGCCTACCGGAGCAGTGCCGTGGCGGGCAACGAAAGCAGAAGCATCACTCCGACGCAAGAGCAAAAACCAGAGAACACACCGATTTCCGGGGGGAACTGAACGCGCCTGTTTCTGCTGTCAAAGGAAAAAGCTCGCCGCGCAGCTCCTGCCCGGTTTTGAGCCGCTTCGCAATCCGACCGGAATCCGCTGATTCCACAACGTCGCCGCATCGAAATCGCAACGAAAAAACCGGTGTAACAAGAGCCTTTTTCTTGGTTTGATTGTTTTGTGCGATTATTTGATTCATTTGTGATGGAAAATCAGCACAATTCCGAGTATTCTATATAAGAAAGCCAAAAGAACCAACGGAACCAGGAGAAATACAATGGAAACGCTTTACCATCGTGACGAAAACGTAAAGTTTGAAACCATTTTCACCGCCCCCGGCGCGCTTTATCGCGACACACCGTTCTGGGCGTGGAACAGTGATCTGGACGGAGAAGAGCTCAAGCGCCAGATCCGTATCTTCAAAGAAATGGGAATGGGCGGCTTCCATATGCACGCCCGTACCGGATTGAACCTGCCGTATCTCGGCCCTGAATTCATGGAGCGGGTACGCGAATGCGTCGAAACCGCCAAAGAACTCGACATGCTCGCATGGCTCTATGACGAGGATCGCTGGCCCTCCGGCGCGGCAGGCGGACTGGTGACGAAAAACCCGGAGTTCCGGGCTCGCCACCTGCTTTTCACACCGAATCAGCGCACGGAACCGGTCGACACCGGCAACGACAACTCCGGCGCGTTCCTCGCCGCCTACTCGGTGAAACTCGATCTCTCCGGCGCGCTCGAACAGTATCGGCGCATCGGCGAAAACGAGGAACCGGAAGCCGGAGCGGAAAAATTCTACGCCTATCTCATCGTCAGCGAAAATTACGAATGGTACAACGATCAAACCTACGTCGACACGCTGAACCCCAAGGCGATTCAAAAATTCATCGACATCACTTACGAAGCCTATTTCAAGGCGGTCGGCGATGAATTCAACAAGGCGATTCCGGCGATTTTCACCGACGAGCCGCAGTTCACCCGCAAGAGTTCGCTCAAATTCGCGCGGGAGAAACGCGACGCGGTGTTCCCCTACACCAACGATCTGCCCGACACCTACCGCGCCGCTTACCAGGCCGAACTCTTCGACACCTTTCCGGAAGTGATCTGGGAACTGCCGGAAGGGAAGTTTTCGCTTGCGCGCTACCGGTACCACGACCATGTGGCGGAGCGGTTCTCTTCCGCCTTCGCCGATCAGATCGGCAGCTGGTGCGAAAAGCACAATATCCGTTTCTCCGGTCATATGATGGAAGAGCATTCGCTTGAATCGCAGACTTGCGCGTTGGGCGAAGCGATGCGCAGTTACCGCTCATTCCAGTTCCCCGGAATCGACATGCTTTGCGACGCTTACGAATTCTCCACCGCCAAACAGGCGCAAAGTGCCGCGCGTCAGTACGGGCGCGTCGGCGTACTCTCCGAACTCAACGGCGTCACCGACTGGGACTGGGATTTCAAGGGGCACAAGGGGCACGGCGATTGGCAGGCCGCACTCGGCGTCACCGTCCGGGTTCCGCACCTTTCGTGGGTATCGATGGGGGGAGAAGCCAAACGCGACTATCCGGCTTCCATCAGCTACCAGTCACCCTGGCACGAGAAATATCCGGTGATCGCCGATCACTTCGCACGGGTCAACACCGCTATGTCGCGCGGACGCGCCAAGGTGCGTGTCGGCGTGATCCACCCGATCGAATCCTATTGGCTCGCCTACGGGCCGCAGGACATGACCGCCGGACGACGCGAAATGCTGCACGAAACCTTCTTCAATCTGACCGACTGGCTGCTGCACGGGCTGATTGACTTCGACTTCATCGCCGAATCGCTGCTGCCGGAGCTTTCTCCGGTACAGCTGGGCAAAACTTTCGTGGTTGGCGAAATGGGGTATGACGTCGTCATCGTCCCGCCGACCTTTACGCTGCGTTCCTCAACGCTGGAACGGCTGGAGAAATTCCGGGCGGCCGGCGGTCGTGTCATCTTTGCCGGCGACGTCGCCGTCTGTTGCGACGCGGTCGAATCGGAGCGCGCCGTCAACCTCGCCGCGAAAGCCGAAACCGTTCCGTTTACTCGCAACGCGGTGCTGAATTCGCTTGAAAATCTGCGCGAAGTGACGGTCATTCGCCGTAACGACGCCTACCCGATGAACAAATTGGTCTATCAGTTGCGCGAAGAAGGCGCCGCACGCTACCTCTTCCTCGTCAACACCGAACGGATGGGCAACGCCTCCGACACGCTCGTCAAACTGCGAGGAAACTGGCAGGTCGAATACCTCGACACCGCAGATGGCTCCATCCGCCCGGTCGCGGGAACTCAGGAGAACGGCTGGACGCAGATCGATTTCCCGTTCTATCCGCACGGTCACCTGCTGCTCAAGCTGACGCCGTCGGACAAGTGCGTCGGCGAAACCATCGGCACCCGGCTCCTGACCAACGATCAGGCGGAAAACGCGACCGTCGACCGTCTGGCCGGAATCATGCCGATTTCACTTGATGAACCGAACGTGCTTCTGCTCGATCGCCCCAAATGGCGATTCTCGGGTGACTCCGACTGGCAGCCGGAAGAGGAAATCCTGCGTCTCGACGATCTGGTACGCAAACGTCTGGGCGAGCGCACCCGCGGCGGACACATCGTCCAGCCCTGGGTCTACGGGAAATCAACCGAAGTACTCTGCTCGTTGGAGCTGGCCTTCACCGTGGAGACATTGGTTGACATCGAAGCTCCGCTCTTTGCAATCGAGGAGCCGAAACAGGCCGAATTCTTCCTTGACGGCAAGAAATTCGAGTTCCATGACAACGGTTTCTGGACCGACCGCTCGCTGCGGACGTCTTCGATGCCGAAGCTGACAGCCGGAACCCACGAGATTCTGGTCAAGATCGCCTATACCCGATCGGGGAACGTGGAACGCTGCTTCCTTCTCGGCGATTTCGGCGTGGAGTTGCGCGGCGACACCGCCCGCATTGTTGCGCCGGTGCGGGAACTTTACTGGGGTGACGCGACCCGCCAGGGGCTTCCGTTCTACGGCGGCAACATCACCTATCACTGCAAATTCCATCAACATCAGGATCAGGAACTGCAACTCCGCATCCCGTCCCGCGCCAACGACATGCCGGGGGCGTTGACTACCGGAGTTGCGGCGAAAGAGGTTCCGTTCGGCGGTTATCGCGGCGTTCTGCTCTGCGCCAGACTCGATGGCAAAGATGTCGGGAATCTGGCGTTCGCGCCCTACCAATGCGACCTCGGCATGGTGAAGAAGGGCGAACACTCGCTTGACCTGACGCTCTATGGCAGCCGGGTCAACAACGCCGGCACGGTGCACATCACATTCCGCATCCGTTGGGCCGGGCCGGGCGCGTGGCGCACCCGCGGCGACATGTTCAGCTACGAATACCAGATTCAGCCCCTCGGCATCACCACGGCGCCAAGACTGCTGAAGAAGTAACGCAAACAAAAACGGCCGGGTTGGAAATTCCAGCCCGGCCGTTCTTTTCTTTCCGTTTCGGTTACTTCGTATCCTCGCTCTCCAGATAGAGCGAACGGTAACGAATGAAGTAACCAACGCCGGAACCCACCGTAACCAGCACGATTCCGCACAGATAGGCGATCCAGACATACCAGAGGCGAATCTGGAACCACTTCGCCGTCTGCAATTCAAACTCCCAGACCCACGACGCACCCGCGATCGCCAGCATCAGCATCTGGAGCACAGTCTTCAGCTTTCCCCAACGGTCGGCGGAAATAATCACTTGCTTTTTGGCGGCCAGCGTACGAAGCCCCGTCACCATGAATTCACGGCAGAGCACCGCAGTCACGATCCACGCCGGCATCAGGCGACATTCCACTGCCATCAGCATGGTTGCCGTGACGAAAATTTTGTCCGCCAGCGGGTCCATCAACGCACCGAAGTCCGTCACCTGATTCCAGCGGCGCGCCAGATAGCCATCCAGAAAATCGGTTCCGCCGGCGACGATCGCCAGAATATAAGCACCGAGACGGATCCCGAAACGAACCGACTCCGAACCGATCATCGTCCGATCCGCCACCGTGGCCAATACGACAAAGATCAGCACCAATATAATCCGACTGATCGTCAGCATATTCGGTACATTGGGAAGTTTCATGTCCTGATTCCTTTCCTTAAGAATACCCGTTACAGCCGTTCCGCTGTGAATTCATAACTATCCGCTCCGGTGATCCGGACACGGCAGAACTGCCCGGGTTTCAATCGCTTGGCGCGGGGAAGCAAGATTCGGTTGTCGATCTCCGGCGCATCCATCATCGCGCGGCCGACCGCCATGCCGTCATCCACATCGTCCACCAACATCCGCACTTCGCGCCCGATCCATTTCCGGTTCGCCTGCTTCATGATCTTCTGCTGAAGATCCATCAATTTCTTCGCCCGCGCTTCGGCGACCGCCTGCGGCACCTGATCCGCCATCTTCGCCGCCGGGGTATCCGGTTCCGGCGAGTACGGGAACACGCCGCAACGCTCGAATTTCTGCTCTTTCATAAACTCGACCAACTCCTCGAACTCCGCCTCGGTTTCGCCCGGGAAGCCGGTAATGAAAGTCGTCCGGATGGTCAAATCCGCCACGTTCTCCCGCAAGCGCCGGAGCAGCTCGACCGTCTGCGCCTTCGTCACCTTGCGCCCCATCGCCTTCAAAATTCGATCGTTGATATGCTGGAGCGGCATGTCGAGATACGGCAACACTTTCGTTTCTTTACGCGCCAAAAATTCAAGGAACCGATCGGTATAATGCGCCGGATGCGTATACAGCAACCGGATCGTGAAATCCCCCTCAATCGCATTCAACCGCTCCAGCAGCATGGCAATATCTTCGCCGTCAGCGGGGCGGTCGACGCCGTAAACAGTGATATCCTGCGCGATGACCAGAAGCTCCTTGACGCCTCCGGCGATCAGGTTCTTCGCCTCGGTTTCCACCGACGCGATATCCCGGCTCCGCAGTATGCCGCGAATTCCCGGGATCGCGCAATAACTGCAACGGTTGTCGCAACCGTCCGCAATCTTGAGGTAGGCCATATGCGGGACAGTAAGCTGAAGCCGCGGCGTGTTGTGGTCGTAGAGCCAAACCGGCTCGCCGCCTTGCGCGTCTTCGCCAGTCAGCAGTACGGCGATTCCGGCCACGTCGTTCACGCCGGTCCAGAGATCGACCTCAGGAAACTTCTCCCGGTACGAGCCGGGTTTATCCCACTCTGTCAGGCAACCGGCGACGACCAGCGTACGGCCGGGAGCCTCCTGTTTCCATGCAATTCCTTCCGAGATCGCCTCCTCCGCTTCCTGTCGGGCGGCAGGGATGAACGCGCAGGTGTTGATAACGTAAAGATTCGCCTCGTCCGGATCAAACGCCAGCGCGTGTCCGGCCGTCAGCAACGTACCGACGATCACCTCGGTATCCACCAGATTCTTGGAACAGCCGAGGCTGACCATATAAACCGAATATCCGGGTTGCCCGGACGCATTTTCCTGCTTCATGAATCTCTTTTCTCTTTCAACTGCTTCCAGATCGTTTCCGTCGACTTCCGATCGGGAGCGATCACAACATATTCTTTCTGCCGCCAACGCTGCGGCCCGTTCTCCAAATAGAAATGCCCGTCTTTCACGATATCCAACCCGAGCGGGCGCCCGTCGGAAAAACGCGCCTCGAATCCAGCCAGCTTCAGGAGCGGGAACCCGCCCGCCATATCCCACAACTTGCAGAATTGAACCATTCCGAACACTTTACCACGCAAAAGACAATCGTAAACCGCCACACAGGCGGACCAGGCATACAACTGGTTCGAGCAGGAAAATTCAAAATTGCGCAACACATATTGCCCGATGCAAATCGGTGCGGCGGGGGAATACGTCGGTTTGACCGGAACGTAAGGTTCGACTTCGGGCGAGCCGGATCGAATATTTTTTGCCCGCAGAATCGTGTCGCCGCAGGTCAGGAACGCTTCATCGCGGACGGGGGAGTAGATCGCCCCCTCCTCCAGCGTTCCTGCACGCATCAGCCCGAGTGACAGCCCCCAGAGCGGCACTCCGGCCGTGTAAGGGGATGTCCCGTCGATCGGGTCGAGCACAAAGCACTCCTCGGCCAAAGCGGCGGAAAGATATGCTTCGTCGCGAATCTCGGCGGTTTCTTCTCCGATCAGGCGAATTCCCTCGGCCGGACGGTCAAAACGGGAGGCAAATAATTGTTCGATTTCCTGATCCGCGGCAGTGACGGCGGAGCAATCGGATTTGATTTCAATCTGCGGATTTTCATAATTTCGCAGAGCGATTTCTCCTGCTTCCCGAAACAGTTCAAGCAGTACGTCGATCTTCCAGCGGTTCTTCACATATCATCCTGTTGAATTACTGTCCCTGGCTGTTGTCTTTTATCGTGGTGCCCGTATTGGTCGGCGTCCACGCATCCAGCCAGCCGGAAAGACGATCGGTATAGTAGGTGACACGGTTGAAATCGTATGTGGAAAACTTCTCCGCATGCCCGTCCATCAAGCAAAACGTGAAGCCGCCATGACGCGGATCTTTTTTGAACACCGCGCCGTTCTGCGTATAATTATCCTGGTCGCAATCTTCTTTGGTGAAAAAGTCGTCGCGGCTCTCTTCCAGAAGAATGATGTTCGACGGCCCCATCTTGGCACGGTCGATCTCGCTCTGCCGCCAAGTGGCGAAACTGCCCTTGCGCTTAAAAGGTTCATGCACATTCATCGAATAAGAAAAATCGCGGGTCGAGTCGGAAATGCACTTGAAAACTTTCTTCGGCAACCCCTGAATCACTCGAAGCTGGTTGCCCCATCCGCGATAATCGCTCTCCTCCCACTCAATATTCCCTTCCGGGTACGGAAAAACACCGTTGTAGCTGTCCTGATACATGGCCATCGCCATGCCGAGCTGCTTCATGTTTCCGAGGCAATTGGTGGCATTCGCCGCTGCGCGGGCCCGGTTCAGAGCCGGCAACAGCATCGCAGCCAGAATCGCGATGATCGCGATAACGACGAGAAGTTCAATCAACGTGAACTTTTTCAACATTTGAATACTCCCGGGGGTTGCTTTTTTTACAGAATGCGGCCTATTATACATATGACATGTACTATATGACTTTTCATACCTTTTTTCAAGTCGACAACAGGAATACACGTAAAATAAACGATAAGGAGTCCTCGTCATGCTGAAACTCGCCGCATTGTTCGGAGATAACGCCGTTCTTCAGAGAGATCGGGCAATTCCGGTCTGGGGTTGGTGCGCGCCTTACCGCCGGGTTCGCGCCACGCTTGGCAATGCAATTTGCGAAACCCGTTCCGGAGCGGACGGCCAATTCCTGTTCCGCTTCTCCGCGATGAGCGCCGCCACCGGGTTGACACTTCAGGTGCGAGAGCTGGAGAGCGACGAAACCGTAACCGCGCAGAACATCGCCGTCGGCGAAGTCTGGCTCGCCTCCGGGCAGTCGAATATGGAATTCAAGGTACTCTCCCTCGCCGACGAAGGCGCCGAGGTGCGGAAACTCGCCGACGACGGGGAATATACCGGCGTCCGCATGCTGACCGTGCCCCACATCGCCCTCCTGACCCCCGCGCAGGACGTGGAGGCCGAGTGGCAATGCGCCACTGGCGCGACCATCGACACATGGAGCGCCATCGGACTTTTTTTCGCCCGGAAACTGAACCGCGAGCTCGGAGTCACCGTCGGCATTCTCTCCTCCAATTGGGGCGGCACGATCGCCGAAGCCTGGACGAGCCGCGAAACGCTGGCACGAAATCCCGAGCTCGCTCCGTTGCAGGAAAAATACGAACAGAACATCAATCGCCCGCAGTATTGGGACCAATTGACGCCGGAACAACTGGCGATCCCGCCAACGCAAGGAGAGCCAATCCGCTTCGATCTCCTGCCGCCGGAGCCGCCCAACACCGGCTACCCCTCCGGATGGGCAAATACCAATTTCGACGATTCTGAATGGAGCCGCGCAACAATGCCGTCGATGTGGAGTTCGTTCGGCGTCCTGACACACGGCACGCTCTGGTTCCGGCGCAAGGTGGAAATTCCCGGAGAATGGGCGGGGCGCGACCTGATCCTCTCGCTCGGCGGAATCGACAAACACGACATTACCTACTTCGATGGGGTGGAAGTAGGCCGAATGGGCAAAGGGTTTGAAACCGCCTGCTGGAACGTCTGTCGCGTTTATCGAATTCCGGGCAAGCTGGTCAAGCCGGGCGTCCGGGTGATTTCGGTTCGCAATTACTGCTTTGTTTACGATGCCGGGCTGATCGGCCCCTCCCCGATGATGAAGCTGCATCCGGTCGGAGCCGAGCGGGATTTCGTTCCACTCACCGGCGAATGGGCATGGAAAATCGAAACCGACCTCGGCCCCGCCACGGTGGAGAGTTCCGCCGCCGGGCTCGGCAACCCGAACAGCTATTCGATTTTGTACGACAACATGATCCATCCGTTTCGCCCCACCGCGTTGCGCGGGTTCCTCTGGTATCAAGGGGAATCAAACGCGAGCCGTTTTCTGCAATACGAACGGATCATGCGCGATCTGATTGCCGACTGGCGCTTCCGGTTCGGGCAAGGCGACGTGCCATTCCTTCAAGTCGTCCTTGCGGGGTTCCGTCAACCGGGCGATTACGATGCGACTTCAACCTGGGCTCCGATCCGGGAAGCGCAGTGCCGTGCGGCGGCCGCCACCGGCAACTTCGTAGCCTCGGCAGTCGATGTCGGCGAGGAAAATGACATTCACCCGAAAGACAAACAGACTGTCGGCGAACGCCTTGCGGCGGCGGCCCTGGCTCAAGCCTATGACGGCAAGCAGGAAGGCAGCGGGCCGTTGTTTCACGCGATGAGCCGATCCGGCGACACGCTTTTGCTGGAATTCACTCATGTCGCAGATGGTCTGACCGCGGAAAACGATAAGCCGCTGGGCTTCCGCATCGCAGGCAAGGATCAAGTGTTTCGCCCGGCGGACGCGGTGATTGTCGGCGGTAAAATCGCGCTCTCCAGCCCGAATGTGCCGGAACCGCTTGCCGCCTGCTACGCATGGGCGGATAACCCGGACACGGCAAATTTGTACAACTCCGCCGGGCTCCCTGCCCTGCCCTTCCGTGCCGGAGATTTCGGCGACGCCGAATAAATCGAACGACGGCGCTGCTTGCGCCTTACCCGAAGCCGTTCCCGAAATGGAACGGCTTTTTTATTTCGTCCTCAACGGCAAATGAAAATTGATTTTTCTTCCCCTACCCTCTTGACATCTCCGACAAAATCAGGTATAATTAATATCGGAAGCGGTTTAAACCAATAAAAAACACGATAGTTCAGGAGATCTGTATGAAGACAAAATTTACCTTGATTGAACTTCTTGTCGTTATCGCGATCATCGCGATTCTGGCCGCCATGCTTCTGCCGGCGCTGAACCGGGCTCGCGCCTCCGCACAAACGATCAAGTGCGTCAACAACCTGAAACAAAATGGCCTTGCGTTCCATCAATACGGTTCGGACTTCAATTCCCTCTGGCTGATGCGCGACATCAAGTACGGAGGCAGCAACAGCCGCTGGCAGCGCGTTATGTGGAAATATGGCTACCTGAGCGGACGCACCGAAGCCTGCCCGCTCAGCGATGGGATTGGCGCAACCGAACCGGCTGGCTGGGTTTCATACGGAGGAGTACTCTGCAATGGTTCCGGGACACTCAAAAGTTCCGAGCAGAAACGGGCATGGCTCGAACCGGAATCCGAGCGCTACTACTGGAATACCGGCGCAATCCAGAAAGCATCGGAATTCGTCGTTCTCGCCGACAGCAACTATAAGACTTTGATTTTGAACGGCGGCTACAAAAGCATGACCGACATCCATCTGCACGACAACGACGCCGAAGGAGTCGTCTTCCCGGCTCATCTGGGAAAAAGCAACATGATGTTCGCAGACGGCCATGTCAGCTCTTTGCAGGAAAACGAAATGAAGAGCCGAAAAATCGCGTTCATCAATACCGCGAACGTCAGTTACAAACCCACCGCGGCCGAGCTGGATTGATCACAAAAATTTAAAATATCCATCAGAACAGAGAAATATGAAACTCCGATTTACATTAATTGAACTTCTTGTAGTGATTGCAATTATCGCTATTCTGGCCGCGATGTTACTGCCGGCGTTAAATCAGGCACGGGCAAAGGCCAGGCAAACCAACTGCATCAGTAATCAAAAACAATGTCTTGCCTCCGGCTTCTATTATGCAGATGACTACAACGGGTATTTCACTGGGTATACACGTAGCCGGTATTGGGGGTTTATGCTGCTTGATTGGGGTTACATCGGAGGAATTCGTTTTCTCGGTTGCCCTTCGATGCCGCATCCGGTCAATGCCGCCAACATGAGTAAAGTAAACGATTCGGCCGCGGCGGCTCAGTGGTCATGGGGAGCCGGAGCACTGATCGGCACTTATGGCGTCTATCGTCCACGGCAGGATATGGACTGGCGAAACAACGTCGATGGCAAACGAGATTTGCTCGGCGAAATCGATGGCTACGTAAGCCCCCCGGAAACCCACGCGGTGGTGTTGGCACGTGTCAAGCAACCGTCTTCGTTTGAATTGATGCTTGATACAGCAATCAGCGCCGGCACACAGGTGGGTTGCCCAATCGCCAGTTTCGTCCCGCATGAATTCTATGACGGCGCCAATCAAGCGGCTCCCTGGTTTCTTCATAGTGGCCGTACCACCGCTGGATATGCAGACGGACATGTGGCGGCGCGGACGTTTCAGGAGCTGAAGGAATCTCCGCTGAAATTCAAAGCCGGGCTTGATGCCAATCTCGGACACATACAATAACAGCCTTCCGCGACTTGAAAAAGCACAACCGATAAGCTACATTCATAGGAAGCATCACATTTTTCAGGATTTTTTATGGATACTCCGACCCGCGACTGCGTAAAAGCCGCGTTAATCAATGAAATTCTCGGCATGGAAGTCGGGGAGCGGCTGCTTCCCGAGCGACAGCTTGCCGTCCAGCACCAGGTCAGCCGATCCACCATGAGCCGGATCATGGCCGAGCTGGTACGCGAGGGCTATCTGGCGCGCCGCTCCGGTAGCGGCACCTTCGTTCTCTCCCGTTTGAAACCGGTTCGGCTTGCCGGTTCAACTCCCAACGCCCAAGGGGAATTGTTGTTGGTTTACCCTGATTTTTTCGCTTACTCGATATGGAGCATTGTCCATGCGATCGAAGCGGCGGCGGCGCGAGAAAACTATCGGTTGCTCAGCATTAAAATGCAGCAAAAATCCGATTACAAGGCCATTCTGGAGCTGATTAAAGAGTGCGGGAATCTCCGCGGAATCCTGATTCAGAACAGCGATCACTATTCCGACTTTTTCTGGAAGAAAGTTGACGCACTCGGAATCCCGGTCGTGTTGTTCGGGATGCTCGATTCGCTGGAGCAGTATCGAAACATCCACTGCTTCTCCGGCGACCATCATTGCTCCGGAGAAATGAAGGTGCGCATCTTGCTGGAAGCGGGACACCGCCAGATCGGCTGGATCCCGAATGAACCAGCCACTCCTGCTTACCACGACTGTGTCCGGGGGATGAAACAAGCGCTTCAGGATGCGGGGATGCACTGGGCCAACCTCGCCCGCCCCGGCCGGGAGGCGGCTGTCTTCTGGAGCAATCCGTTTGAAACCGGCTACAACCTGACCAAAGAGTTGCTGGCTAAAAATCCCGGGTTGACCGCGTTGATCGTGGACACATTGCCCGCGGCCTTCGGAGCCTTGCGGGCAATCGCCGACGCCGGGCTGAAGTGCCCGGACGACGTCAGCTTGATCACATCGCAAAGTTTCGACCGCCTCGAGGAGTTTTCCATCCCCCGGCTCAGCACGCTGGAAGCGTCCCAACTGCCACAGATCGAATTGCTGATGGAAATCATCCGGAACGGCGGAGCCGCCAAGCGCCTCTGGCCCATGCCGCCCACCCTTCGGATGCGCGAAAGCATCCGCACTCTGCCGGTCTAACTTACATCAAATCGGCGGGCATCAGTCCTTTTGTGCTCATTCCGGGCTGTTCCATGTATCGCACGGAATATCGCCGCCTTCGGAGGTTTCGTCCCAGCAACTGCCATCTGCGCCATGTACATTGAATAAAATATCCAATGAGATCAATTCCGGTTTCTGATATTTATGCTGCATCAACATTCCCCCTATAGTTAGGCCAATCGAGTGACGATCAGGTTATTGCCATCGGCTTCCCGGGAGAAGGCCCAGGCGCTGTCCGTGCTGACCCAGCGAAGAAGATCCTCATCCCAGTCGGTATTCAGAACAAGCGATCCGCTTCCGGTGCTCAAATGGAACTGTACCGTCGCATTCTCCCATCCATAGATGACGTTGGCGTCCGTCGTCGCCAGAACCGTCGCCGTGTCGCCGATCCCAAGCAAACTGTCCTCAAAACGCAGATTGATGGTATCTCCGTTGAAATCGTTGACTCCGGAATCCCAGATCAGCGCGCCGCCGGCTGCCGCGGCCTGATTGATCGCGCCAAGACCGAAATCCCAGTGGTCGACCCGGCTGAGCTGCCAGTGATCCGCCCCCGCCATATATTTGACGTAAGAATCACTGGTGATGGTGAACGAAGTGAACGCGGTCAATACGGCATTCAATTCCCCGGTGAAACCGGAGAAAGTCAGATTCCGACTACCCGCAACATGATTCTGATTCGTTTGAGACAGTTCGCTTTCTCCGCTGATAAAGCAGAGCGAACCGAATTGAAGGTTGCTGCCAAGCCCGGAAATGGTGATGTTACTGTTGCCGGAAATATTTCCCGTGCCGGAACTTCCCGCATAGATATTCGCGTTGAACTGAATCGTCTGCGAAGCGTTTATGAACAGATACGTATTTCCGATAAGATTGGTCCGGGTGCTGTAATCCATGCCGCCGACACGGTTCCCGAGGTTGCCGCCGAACACCTTGCCGTTGAACGTTCCGCCGGAGATGGTCAGCGTGGCGTCGCCGGTGAGCATGCCGGTTCCTCCATTGGAGTAAGCCCCCGCATAAACCATACCGTTGAAGGTTCCGCCGGAAATGGTCAAATTGGAATCGTGCTGCGTGGCGGTTCCTCCTGTCGCAACTGCCGCGCCGTTTCCGACAAACGACGCGAACGTCCCCCCGGTGATGGTGGTGGTGATCGTGCCACTCACAACACCTGTGCCGTCGCTCAGGATATAGCCGCCGGCGAACAGCGTTCCGACGGTCGAGTCGCCCGAAACGGTGATATTGACATCCTGCTCCACCCGAACCTCTCCGCCGTTCAGCGCCCAGCCGCCGCCGTACACGAACCCGACGGAACTATCCGAAATCGTCAGCGTCACGCTGCCGGTCAGCTGTGCGACATGACCGGCGGCATAACCGGCCGCCGCGATACGCATCGTCCGATTTGCGACCGAATCCTTGATCGACAATGTCAGAGAGCCATCAATCAGGCAATCCTGCGCGGCCGTTACCGCGCCCGCTGTGACAAAGCCCGCGGCGGTATGAGAGAGCTGCACTCCATCAAAAGAAACGTCAATGTCACCCACGGTATCACGGTCAGCGCCACCACCGGAGAAGTTGCCTGCGGCGACGGTCAAATTCTGAAACGCCATATCGTGACCGTCACCGTAAAAACCGCCGCAGGAAATGGTCGTATCCTCGATGCCGTTACCGGAGATCAGGGTGTCGATGGTGAAATTGAGTGCGCCGCTATCCGAAACTCCTTCGAGCCCGGCGTCGAAAATGACCGTAGCCAATCCATCAATAGCACAGGCGACCGCATAGTGTTCGACCGCTTCCCGGAGTGAATATTGATAATCCCAGATATCAACCCGGGTTCCGGCAAGAGTGACATTGACGGAAGCGGCCTCCTGATCTTTAACATCCAGATAAAGAACATTGTCCGCCTCGCGAACCAATTGATACATGATTTGCTCGTTGTTCGCGGCGACCACAACAATACCATTGCTGACATCGCCGACCATTTCAAACGAAGTCGCCTGGGTGACGCCGTCAAGCGTCAGAAAAACTTCTTGCGTATACATGCCGGCATTTCCGGCCAGAGCGTAACGGCCTCTTTGTGTTCCATTAATGGAGATAGCGAAGCTGTTGGCGCCGGAAAGGCAAGCAACATCGTTGACAATCTCAGTGTCAGCAGTAGTCCGTTGCGTCAAGTCATAGATGATATCGGCGGCAGTGACGGTCGCCGATCCTTCCAGGTACATTGAGCCGCCGACCAGTGTAGTTCCTTGTATAACAGCTCCAACATTGACAAACTGGATGCCGCCGGAATTGATTGTGGTTTGACTGGTACTGCCCCCGGTTGCAATGGCTTGGATTCCGCCGGAATTAACGATTGTATTGCTTGCCCGGCCATCGGTATCAACAGCTTGATAAGTGCCGGCACCACCGTTAACGACAGTGTTGACCGCAACGCCGCCGGCCAGGATTTGCTGTTCTCCAACATTGACGACAGTGGCAATTGCCGTACCGCCGGAAGAGACCATCTGCTTACCCGCCCCCTCAATGGTCGTATTGTCGGCCACACCACCGGAATGAATATCCTGGCGCCCGTCGCCAAGAAGCGCGGTGGAGCTGGCCACGCCGCCGGATACATGCTGAAATCCGCCGAAAAAGATTTTAGTATCACTCGCGACACCACCGCTGTGGATCGTCTGAACAGCCGTTTCGTAGAGGTAAAAACCGGAAGCGACTCCTCCGGACAGCAGGAACGTTGCCCCGGGTCCGTCGATCAGACTCCCGGAGATGCGGGTCGTGGCGTCGCCCCCGTATACCTCCATACTGACTGCACCATCGACATATTGCGAAACCTGTTGCGCAACTCCGCCGGAGGAAACATCCAGCTTACCGCCAGCCTTGACGACAATTCGGTTCGCCGTACCGCCGGAAATATTCTGTGTCCCACCACTGTTGATGGTTGTCTGGGTTGCCGTGCCGCCGCGGAGATTTTGAATACCGCCGGAATTGATCGTGTTTTGAATTGCACTTCCACCATAGATATTCTGTATTCCTTGGGAGCCGACCAGAGTATCCTCCACCGTCACCAGAGCGCCAAGCCAAATTTCCTGTAACCCATGATGTATGATAGTGCCGCTGATTGATCCGTTTCCACTCTGCACCAGAATGAGCTGACTGCCGTTGCTGGTAATTTCAATGTTGGTAACATCCACCTCCACCGAACCGCCGTCGACAAACTGCGTGCCGCCAATCAGCGCCCCGCCGTTTGCCCAACCGCCATCGGCAACCATCTGAATTCCACCCGCAAAAATGGAAGCGTCCTTTGCTTCTCCGCCGGAAACGAGCTGCAAACCACCGTTACTCACAATTGTGCGGGATGCACCGCCTTTATTGGTTCCAAAACTCAATCCGGTCGCCTTGACAAGCTGAATGCCGCCGGATAATACAATGGTACCAAATGTCGTTCCCTGACTGATGATGTTTTGCGTGCCGCCACTGTACACGCTGACATCGGAGGTTACGCCATTCTCGGCGACGGTTTCGTTTCCGCCAAAAAGAATTTGTGTATTCAAGGAGGAGCCTAACACGATCTGGCTTTGATAAGGAACTACGCCATTCGACAGCACCATTCCGATTTCCGTTTCTCCGGCGCTTACAATGTTCGTGCCGCCGATTGCGGCTGGAACGGGAGTTTCATCTCCCAGCAAAGCGTCATTACTCACAATCGCGCCAAATGTCGTATCGCTGTTCTCCACCATGCCTGGTTCGGTATAGTCCGTCGCATCTGCCGGTAAAATACTCTCCTGTTCTTCTGCAGAAACGTCTTCAGGCAAAACCGTTTCGATTGTCGCCTGTTCAAAAGTTTCATTTCCAACCGTCTTGCCTTCTTCTGCGGCCGCGGTCGTCAAGAGTTCATCGACGTTCGTCTCCGATAAAACATCACTCCCCGCACTTTCCAATTCGACCACATCTGCCGACGACGCATCATCGAGAATGGCCTGTCCCGGGAGTTCCTCACTGCTTACAATCGCACCATACAACGTATCGCTCGCCACCTGATGCGACTCATAATCGCTGTAGATACTATTCACCGAATCAGTGGTCAAAACAGTCGCCGTTTCGTCAACAGAGATGCCGCCAGACAATATCCTGAATCCGTGAAAGAAACACCGTGTTTCTCTCATTATTGTTATTATGCTA
>JBEBTY010000020.1:0-62793 GCA_040393525.1 Victivallis vadensis
TAGCATAATAACAATAATGAGAGAAACACGGTGTTTCTTTCACGGATTCAGGTTATCACCGACTTCGGCCAGCAGTTCGCTCAGCAGCACCTTGCGTTTTTCGCTCTCCGACGGGCGTGTTTGGTTGTAATCGTAGAGCTTATCTAGACAGGCAAGCTGCTCTCGCGCAAGCTCCGGGTCGGTGCAAAAATAGAGCTTACCGCTCTTCATTCGTTCTTTGGTCGTCATATGGCTGATCCTTCATCAAGTTACATCTCTTATACAATAACCGGAAACGGAAGGGAATACAAGTTGCAAGCACACCCTTCCCATGGTATATTTCCGCATGATACGTCAATATGGAACAACTCTTTTCCGCGCCGCCGTCATTCATGGCGGTCCGGGAGGAATCGGCTCTGCCGGAGGACTGGCCGAAGGGCTGGCCGTGCACTGCGGCGTCCTTGAGCCATTCCAATCAAAGTACTCCATTGCGGAACTGATCGCAGAATTGCAGGAGCAACTGGCTTCGTACCCGCCGCTTGTGCTGATCGGCCACTCATGGGGTGCGTGGCTGGCCGCGCTCTATGCGGCGGAACACCCGACACAAGTAAAACACCTGGTGCTGGTCGGCTGCCCGGCGCTGAAAGCGAGTTATGTGCCGCTGCTTGGCAAGCGCCGCCTCGAACGATTGAGCAAAGACGACCGGGAGCGTTGCCGTTTTCTAACTGAGGAACTGACCCGAAACAACGACCCCGATCTGCTCCGGGAACTGGGCGAACTGTGCGGCAAAGCCGACAATTGCGAGCCGATCTCCGGCCTGGTTGAACCGCCCACCGACTTCGACGCGGAAATGTACGCCAAGATATGGGCGGAAGCCGATGAAATGCGGCGCAACGGAACATTATGGAAGCGAATGAGTACGCTCCTCCCCCCAGTCACGGTAATTCACGGAGATTCCGATCCACATCCGGCAGAGGGGGTTATCGCCCCACTTAAGGCGATCAACATTCCATTTGACATTCACCTGCTCCCGAAGTGCGGGCATACGCCGTGGCGCGAAGTCCGCGCCCGGGAGGATTTCTTCTCTCTTTTGCAGGGAATGGTTTAGCGCTTATTTCTGCTTTTGGCCGTAGTAAGCGTTTTTACCGTATTTTCGGCCGCGATGCTTGTCGAGCAGCGTGTCCTTGAGCGGGCTGATCTGCGGATTGATCTGCTCCGTCAGATATGCCATATGGCAAAGCTCTTCCAGAATTCTGGCGTTACAGACGGACTGCGTGGCATTGGCTCCCCAGATAAACGGACCATGACCGCCGACCAGCACCATCGGAACCTCATCCGGGTTCAGCTTATGTCCCCGAAAATAGTCCACGATCAATTTGCCGCATTCAAACCCCTTTTTGATCTCTTCGTCTGCCATCAGTTCCGTACAGGGGATGTCACACGAGAGGTAGTCGGCATGCGAGGTGCCGTAAACCGGAACCGGGCGACAGGCCTGCGCCCACGACACCGCATAGAGCGAATGGGTGTGCACCACACTGCCGATATTGGGAAACGCCCGGTAAAGAATCAAATGCGAATTGACGTCGCTGGAGGGGCGCAATGCGCCTTCCATCACCTTGCCGTCCGCAATTCTCACAATCACCATGTCGTCCGCGCGCATCTTGCTGTAGGGCACGCCGGAGGGCTTGATCGCAAAGACGCCGGTCTTACGGTCAACCACACTCACGTTGCCGAATGTATAAATCGCCAGCCCTAGTTTCGGTAACTCGAGATTGGCTCTGCAGCATTGTTCACGAAGTTTCTTATACATGATTCATAGCCTCCTTTTCCAGTCGTCTTCCAATCGCCAGATAGCGCTGGTATTCTTTCTCATACAATTCCACACAAAGTGAATCCGGTTCATACACGTGATCGGCGCCCGCGCCCATTTTCGCCATCGCCGTCGTCAAATCGGGGTGAATACCGGCGGCAACCGCAGCAAACATCGCTCCGCCAAGCGCACACGCCTGCTCCGCGACGGGGGTGCGGATCGGCAGATTGAGCACGTCGGCACACATCTGCATGACAAACGGCGACTTGCGGGCAATGCCGCCGATAGCGGAGACCGATTTCACCGGAACGCCTTCTACCTTCAACTGCTCCACGATCCGGCGCGAGCCGAACACCGTCGATTCCACCAGCGCCCGATAGATCATCGGAGCGGTCGAGCCGAGGTTCAATCCGAAGATCCCGCCACGCAAATGCGGATTCATCTCCGGCGAACGGCGGCCGTTGAACCAATCAAGCGCCACGATTCCGGTGGAACCGGGCGAAATCGGTGCGGCTTCACGCTCCAGATTCGCCAGAGAAATTTCGCCGCCATACCCCAACAGCCGTTTGAACCAGGCATAGACATCTCCAAACGCAGCCTGTCCCGCCTCCAGCCCCACCATTCCCGGAATCACCGAGCCATCAACCTGGCCGCAAATACCGCGAACGCAATTCTCCACGCCCGGCGCAACCAGAATATCGCAGGTGGAAGTTCCCATCACCTTGACCAATTCATAAGGCTGAATCTGCGCGCCAACCGCGCCGAAATGGCAGTCGATCGCGGCGCCCGCCACAACAACACGTTCCGATAGTCCGAGTTTTTGCGCCCATTTCGGTGACAGCGTACCGACCGGAATCTCCGCGGTGGAAGTTTCCGTATAAAGACGGGAGCGTAATCCTTTGAGAAGCGGGTCAACGCCGACCAAAAATTCCTCGGGCGGCAATCCACCCCAGGATGCGTGCCACATCGCCTTGTGCCCGGCGGCGCAACGGCTCCGGGTCATAGACAGCGGCTCGGTACGACCGCAAAGCTCCCCGGCGATCCAGTCACAGTGCTCGACCCAGCTGAACGCAGCGGCGCGAACGGCGGTGTCCTGCTTCAAAACATACAGAATCTTACTCCAGAACCATTCGCTGGAGTAACTGCCGCCCTCATACATCGTATAGTCAATTCCGCCATGATTCTTCGCGTATTCGTTGATGCGCTCGGCTTCAGCAACGGCGGTATGATCCTTCCAAAGCAGAAACATCGCATTCGGGTTCTCGTGGAATTCCGGTAAAAGCGCCAATGGAGTTCCGGCACGATCCACCGCGCACGGCGTGGAGCCGGTCGTATCGATGCCGATCCCGGCGACCCGGGACGCATCGACACTGGCAAGCACTCCGCGAACTGTCGTTTCGATCCCCTCCAGATAATCGAGCGGATGCTGCCGGAAACGGCTGTTCGCCGCATCGCAGTAACGCCCCTCGGCCCAACGGGAATAGGCATGGACGCAAGATGCGAACGTTTCGCCGCTCTCGGCTCCGATCAGAACCGCGCGGACACTGTCCGAGCCGAAGTCAACTCCTATCAGCAGCTTTTCCATGTGTCTCCATTATTGTTCGGAAATCTGTTTCAGAACTACCGTGCGGCCAGCCTCCACGGAGATTTTCTCTCCCGCCGACAACTCGTTCCCTTCCGGAAAGCGTTGATAACGCCCGGTTTGGGGAACCGTCATAGAAAATTCTTTTCCCTGCCCCATATTCATCCCGATCCGGTACGGGCCATAATTCAATCGATAAAACTCCCCGCGTCCGGCCAATGGATGCTCCTGCCCCGGCTTGAAGTTGAATTCCTTGGGTATCATGGTAATCGGCAACGTCTCGCCGGCATGAAGCGATGAAATCCGATCGGGATCCTTCAGTCCGCCGGGAGCAATTCCAAAGTTCGGCCGATCCGGTCGCAGAAATACTTCCCCGGAGGCATTATAATCCACTTGTTCACGCACAACGGCGAAGCGTTCCAGCTCCGGCGTCATGTGATGCACCTTAGCCAAAAAATTGATCCCGGAGGGTGCGCGCCAGTAGAGTGAAGCAAAGAGAATCTCTTCTCCGTCGCGGATCGCCACCACTCCAACCTCTTCATCGCTCCAGACGGAATTGCCGGGTTCACCGTTCTTGTCCCGCTCAAAGAATGAAAGAAACCAATCGCTCTTCTGCGACATGGCAAAGCGACCGGCCACTTCCGTGTCGCGCCAGCCGATGGAGGTTTCCAGCTGATTGTTCTCATCATAAAGAAATACCTTGCGGGCGGCGACCATGCGTTCCACCGCTTCAAGGATCGGTTTGTCCGGCTCCTTTTTGAATCGCCGCACCGCCGCCAGAATCTCTCCGGCCAACTCCAGAGCATCTTCCCCCAGACGCCCTTCATACCCGTATTCCTTCGGCAGCCCCTTTGCGGTGAAGAGAGAAAAACGCACCTCCACCGGCAAGGTGGAATGCCCTTTCGCGTTCAATGAACCGGACCACGGTTCGGCTCCGACTGACTCCCGGAGAAGTTTCAGCGTGACTTCCGGCGGCAAGCCTTTCCCCGGATCCAATTTTCTCAGCGCCCAATTGCACCAGAACAAATTCAAATCAACGATCATCGATTGCTTCGTCCAGGGGCGGCGGTTGGCTGAAAGATGCCGGACTCCGGCCTCAAGCGTTTCCGCCCACACCTTGCGCCGCGTACCCATACCTGGAATATTCTGATCCAGAAACGGAGTCAGGTGATCTCCCATAAGCAGAAACGCCTGCCCTGCCGGGCCAAACCCGGTCAATTCCGGTTCCACGGCAGTGCGGTCATTGCTCGCCAAACCCGGATCAAGCTGAAAACGCCGGGAAAGCGCATCCAGCGCGGACACCACGAACGGCGTCATCTTGTCCCCGATTTTATCAACGGAATATTCCTGAACGAACGCCAGCAGTTGCGTCTGATCCGACAAAACCGGTTCCGTTGCAAGAACAGTGTTAGGGACTTTTGCCCGATCCGCAACCGTAAGGTAATTGCGCTGAGGCTTCAACGCCTTTCCACGCACATCTTCTGGATCCGGGACGTACCATGGGCCGTCGTGCGTAGTCACCCGGTACACGCCCCTTCCCGGTGTTGTCATATTCGTTTGAAACTGAGTAAAACTCCGTCCCGGCATCCAGACCGGCCCGGCTGAAAACAACTCCAATTCGACCCGTTCCTTGCGGTAGGTCGCCGACATCGGGAGCGGAAGTGTGACGTAATAGAACCGCCCCGGTGCAATCGGGGTCTGATTGGCCGGCGCGGGAATTTCGATATCTCCGTAGAAGCGGTATCCGAGTTGCTTACCGTTTACCAGCAAGATCAGCATATTTTCATTGATTTCGTCGCCGGAAAACTGAAGGGTGATATAATTCTGCCGTTCCGGATGAACGCGGAGCTGAAACGTCATTCCATCCCCTCGCCAATCGGCGATCTCCCGCGGCATCGTAATCCGACATGATTGTACAAGCAACCCCGCCGCGGTTGTCGTGGAGCCGGCTTCAAACAAATGACCGTCTTCGGATGCGGAATCGCCCAAACGGATTGCGTCAAATACGGCTCCATGAACAGCTACCGCACACACGGCCGCCGACAGAACCCCGATCAGGAAGCGCTTCATATTCCCCCTTTGTTCCAAAACGGAAACGGAATTCCGTTCTCCGTAAATCTTTATTTAATTTACATTAGCACGAAAGGATGCGTAAGTCCAATGGTTTCCTCCTCCGTCACGGCGGTTTTTCAGAATCCTTTCAGAAAACAAATCAAATTAAAACAATTCACCGCTTTTGTAAAAACAAAAAAAGCGGCAAGCCCCAAAGAGGAGCCGCCGCTAATCGAATTCTTACCGAATTACCAGTGAATCAATTCCTGCACCTTGACCGGCAATCCCGTCTTCATGGAGATATTCGCTCCAATTCCGGTCAGGATCGATTTGGCGCCGTCGACATAGTCGGCCGCCAGCCCGAGCGGGTCTTCGTCCACTCCGACAAAGAGGTGCTTCAGCAGGCGATCGTCGCCGCCACCGTGGCCGGCCAGGGTATCGGTGGTATACTCGATCACCTGCGGTTTTCCCCAATGCGGCTGGAAGATGATTTCCGGCGTCAGTTTCGAGCGATCCTCATCCATCTCACGCATACCGAAGCTGTTGAAATCCTCGCCCTCGGCGCTGCAGAACGAGCGCTCGACCACGTTGAATTCCAGCCGTCCCTTGGTGCCGTTGAAGACCACGCGATAGCCTTCCCACGGGCAATGGGCGCAGAGGCTGTAAGTCATCACCGCGTTGTTCCGGTAACGCACCATGACGCCCATGTTGTCCTCAATGTTGATTCCGTCGCCGAAGACGCTCTGGTCGCGATAGTAACCGTCTTCGCTTTCGGCGTTATAATAGAGGCCCATCAAGTTTTCGTCATCTTCTTTCACCTGAATCGCAAACGGATCTTTCTTCGCAGCTTCACTGCCGCGGGCGCGGCTGTAAAACTGGGTGATTCCGCGCTTTTCGGCGTTGGCCTTGCCGTAGAATTTCAGATCGCCCATCGCGAACACCGTTTCCGGTTCGGAATCCAGCCACCAGTTAACCAAGTCAAAGTGGTGGGTCGACTTGTGCACCATCAATCCGCCGGAGTTGTTCTTGTCGCGGTGCCAGCGACGGAAGTAATCCGCTCCGTGGCAGGTATCGAGCAACCATTCAAAATGAACGCTGGTAATCTCGCCAACGATGCCGGATTTCAGCACTTCCTTGATCTTGCTGTTGCGCGGGGAGTAGCGATAGTTGAAGGTGACCGTAAGATGCTTGCCGGTACGCTTCTTGGTATCGATGATCTGCTGGCATTTTTCCGGATCGGTGGTCATCGGCTTTTCGCTGATGGCGTCACAGCCGAGTTCCATGGCGCGACAGATATATTTGTGGTGGGTGCGATCCATCGAGGTGACGATCACCTTGTCCGGCTTGCACTCCGCAATCATACGATCAAAATCTTCCGCCTTATAGGTCGGGAGGTCCGGGTGGTTGTTGCAGTGCTTCTTCAGAACCACTTGATTGTAAAAATCCATCCGCTTCTGGTTGGAGTCGCAGAAGCCGACCAATTCGGCACGGTCTTGGAACGTGTTCAGAATGGCCTTGATGTACATTTCCGACCGTCCACCGGTCCCGACGAGACAGTAACGTGTTTTCATAATTTCGACAATCTCCTGTTTTGGGATACTTGGAATTTATATGCTCTCCCGGCGGATCAGCCGGGCGGGAAACCGTACCAATTCCGGAACACTCTCCGGCGGAGCGAGAATCTTCGTCATCGCCCGCGCCACCATTTCAGCATCCGGGTGCGCCACAGTGGTCAGAGCGGGAATGGCAAACGCCCCGGCCGCATCGTCATCAAATCCGGCAACCGCAATCTGTGCCGGAATCGCAATTCCGTGTTCGCTGGCATACCGGTAAAACCCCAATGCCAGCCGATCCGTGTCAAAAAAAACCGCATCGGCGCCAAACGCCACGATGGCGTCCCCCGCCTCAAATCCATCGGAAAACTCCAGCGCCTTCGCCGGGATGATTTTCCCCGCAACTTCCGCTCCGGCAGCATCCACCGCCCGCTCAAAACCGGTTCGCCGCCCAGCCGCGCCATCAGTCCCGACCCGCACAATACGGCGACGACCGGAACGGATCAATTCGGCAACTGCCACTGCGACCCCGCTGGCGCGATCAATTTCGACCCGGTCAAATTTCGCAGACGTGATTTCGCAGTCGATAAAAAGGAAACGGATCGGCAACCCGACCAGTTTTTCAGGATTCCATCTGGGGTTCCAGGAGAGGAACACGACCAGCTCCACAATTCCCGCCCAGCTGCGCAACAATTCATCCAGCTCGCTCATCGAACCGGGAAGTCGCCCCAAAAGGGTATGATGCTTCTCCTCCCGCAGTGCAGCCTCCAGCAATAAAATTCGTCGCTGAACGCACTCACTGTGAAAATTGATGCCGGAAATAACCCCGACAATCCGGCTGGCCTGCTGTTTCAAGCTGCGTGCCGCTGCATTCGGCACATATTGAAGTTCCCGCGCCGCGGCAAGCACCCGCTCCGCGACCTCGGCCTTCACCGGGCCGGAACCGGAGAGCGCCCGGCCTGCCGTGCGAATCGAAACCTTTGCCGCCTCTGCGACCATCTTTAACGTAGCTGCCATAATCCCTCTCAAAAACCATGATGCCATCGTTGGCACTTGTAGATAAAATAAGCCGTCTTTCCGGAATGTCAACCTACAAAACCGAATTCCAGCAAAAAAAACGGAAATAAGCAAATTTTGAATTGCAAGCATCCTTGGAGCAGACTATATTCCCTCCCATGAAGTATGCCGTTAAAAAAATCTTGTTACTACTTCTGGCCACTCAAGCACTGTTGTCGGTCGGAGCGGAGGTCATGCCCATGCGACGAATCAGTAAAACACATCCCCGGCTTCTGGTCGGGAACGATGGATTCGCCACGTTGAAGCGCAATGCAAAATCACCAACGGGGAAAGCGTTGGCCGAACGGGTGTTGTATGACGCCGGGTTGTTGCTCGAATTGCCGCCGCAACCACGCGAAATGTTAGGCAAGCGAATGTTGATGGCCAGTCGAAACGTGCTCTACCGCATCAATACGCTGAGCGTCGCCTATCATCTTACCGGAGAAAAGAAATATGCAGACCGGGCGATCCACGAAATGCGGAACGCTGCCGCCTACCCGGATTGGAATCCTTCCCACTTTCTGGATACCGGAGAAATGACACTGGCAATCGCCATCGGTTACGACTGGCTTCACGATCTTTTGACGCCGGAAGATCGTGAAGCAATCGCCGCCGCGATCATCGAAAAAGGTCTTCGCCCTTCTTACACCCCCCAGCAACAGTGGTGGATCAATGGAAAGAACAACTGGAGCCCCGTCTGCCACTCCGGCATGATTGCCGGCGCCCTTGTCGTGGCGGATCGCGAACCGAAACTGGCCGAGGAAGTCATCCGTCGTGCCGTCGCCGGAATGCCGAATTCCATGAAAGCCAGCTACGAACCCAACGGCGCATACCCGGAAGGGCCGATGTACTGGGGGTACGGAACTGAATTCACCACAGTGTTGCTCGCACTGTTGAATGGCGCGTTCGGGAAAGACTTCGGTCTCTCCGCCGGTTCCGGATTCACGAAAACCGGCGACTACATTCTGGCTGCGACCGCGCCATCCGGCAAATGGTTCAACTATGCGGACTGCAATACCAAACGTCAACCGTCGGTCGCCATGATCTGGCTGGCCAAACGGTTTCAACGCCCCGACTGGTTTCATGGAGTCGAACAGAAATTGCTGGAAGAGTATTCCGCCGCCCGACCCAAACAGATAACCAGAGGCGCCAATCGCCTGTTGCCGCTGGCACTGCTGTTTCTGGATATTCCCGGTAAAACGGCAGATGCTCCCCTCGCCTATTACAGCGGCAAAAAATCGCTTGTACCGATCGCAGTATTCCGCTCCGACCACACCGGTAATGCGGCATGGTTGGGCGTAAAGGGCGGTTCTCCCTCCGGGCCGCACGGACACATGGACGGCGGATCATTCGTATTTGAAGCCCATGGACACAGTTGGGCAATCGATCTTGGTATGGAAAACTACACCAAGATTGAGGCGACCGGCCGAGATCTCTGGAACAGCGCGCAAAACAGCGAACGCTGGAAACTTCTCCGTCTTGGTCCGGTCAGCCACAACATTCTCCGCATCGACGATGCGCCGCAGAATGTCAAAGGGAATGCCGTAATCAAGAGGTTTTCTCTCAATTCCGTCACCATGGATTTGACGACCCTCTACGCCCCGGCCGCAAAAACAATAACCAGAACCGCGAAACTGTTGCCGAAACGGACGATGCAGATCACGGATCGCCTGAGCGGCCTGCGCCCGGGCGCAACAGTGCGCTGGCAGATGTGCACCGATGCGGAAGCTGAGCTTCTTCCTGACGGCAACCTTCTTCTCCGTCATGGCAAGAATACACTGACTCTCCGGAAAAACGTCCCCGGCGCCTGGAGCATCATCCCGGCAGAATCGCTTCGCGCCCCGGACGAGTCCTCGAATCCGAATGCCCGGATGGTTTCCTTCGTCGCTCTGGCTCCGCGTAGCGGAACTCTTACGCTTGAAGTTACTTTCCTGCAATAAAAAACGATTCCGGTTCGCAGGTAACCTGCGGATCGGAATCGCAATCAATTGAAATATAAGAATATTATTCGCCGGTACGTGAATTTTCCACGCGACGCCGTTGCCCCAACACGCGGTAATTCTCTTTAACACCGCAGATTTTCCGTGCCCGGTTCCAGCTTCCGTCGCCGATTTTCTTCATTGCGGAAGCCAGCAGATTGGGATAATTCTCCCGCATATTCGGATAAGCAAGGCTGACACCAGCACGATACAGCTTTCGGATCTCCGCTTTGATTTCTTCCGGGTCGCGAGCCTGACGCAGACGGATGCGCTTGCTGTCAAGCCCGGCACGCCGCAACGTTTCTGACCAGCTGCCGAACCGCCGGATTGCGGCCATATAAAGCGGCTTGTGCTCCGTCTGAACAAGTTTTGACGACAACGGGGAATGCAGCTTATGCAGCTCAACAATTTCCTCCAGCACCTGCTTATCAGACCAGACCCGGTACTTACGGATGGTGCTGTAATCAAGCCCGCATGCCTCGATCGCGTCTCGCCAAGACCCCCAGATACGCACCGCCGCCGCGTGAACGCTCGGATAATTTGTCGCATAGTAATATGCGTTCAGCGGTTCGACCTCTTTTCGTGCCAGAATGTGGGTAACCACCATTTCCGGCTGCCAGTATTTTTGAAACACCTTCGCCCCCTCTCGATTCACGCGCACTCTCTCTTCCGCTGCGGAATCGGGAATGCATTAAAAACTCATCCATATAGTACATAATATATTTGCCTTGAAAACCAATGTCCAGTGAAGAGATGGAAAAACAATCAAAATTCCGAATATTTCATAGTTCCCTCCAGCGCTTTCGATAAATTCCGATCCTTGCCAGGCTTCCGTGGCACTGTGAAGGATTTTTTGTTTGGGTTGCCGCGAGGCCCAAAAAAACAGGATAAAAGATATCATTTCAGTTGCCTTTTCCCTGAAAATCTTGTATAATTATACCATAAGGAAGATAAAAACGGTTATTTTGGGCCATGAAATACACTGCACAAGAAATTTACACCATATTGGTTCGGCGGATTGTCCGGGAACAATACTCCCGAGATAATTCGTTGCCGAGCGAGCGCGACATCGCCGATGAATTCGAGGCGAGCCGCACTGTGATTCGCGGGATTCTCAAGAAGTTGACCGACGCAGGTTATATTGAGATGGTTTCGCCACGGAAGCGCCGAATTTCCCCCGCAATGCCGACCTCGATTTTTGATCCCGACTCCAAGATGGTCGGCATTATCGGGGCAAGTTACTCCACTCCCGGCAAAGAGGATCAGCTGATCATCAGCCAGCGGCGTATTCGTGGAGTATTCAATCGGCTTGATGAGCTGGGGTTCTCCACGTTGAATCTTTCCGTATCCTGGTCCCCCGGGATGATCCTGGATCATCTGAGCACCTATAAAATCTGCGGGCTGATCTATATCAATGAAGATGTTCCCCTCCCCCCGGAAACGGAAGAATTCGTCTATCGAACGCTGCTGGGCCGTCTTCCCATTGCGACCTTTGGCGACACCGAGCGATTGAAGCATAACTCGTTGCCCGGAATCGAACGAAGTTCCTCCGATCACCGGACGGGGCCGCAGTTGTTGATGAATCATCTCGCGTCGCTTGGAATTCACCGGGCGCTCTGGTATTACCCCTGTCGAAACCGTCCGGTGCTGGTCTGGCAGGAAGAACGGCAGGCGGGCTATGAAGATGCGGCGCGACGGAATGGGATCCAACTGGTTCCGATCTCCGAAGTGCTGCCGATCACCAACGAGGCGGGGACGGCTGAAAACTTTTTGCGTTACTCCCAAATCGTGTCGGATGTCCTCGCACGGTATCTCCACCAAAAAGAACCGGTGGAAGCGATTGTATTGGACAGCGACGTGACCGTTCCCTTCTTTCACCGGGCGCTTCGCGAGCTCGGCATCGCCCCCGGTGTCATTCCGATCATCGGCTATGACAACTATTACGCCTTGAACAAACCGTTCCAATGGGAACCGACGCCACCGGCGGCGACCATCGACAAAAGCGACCTGCGGATCGGCGAGAAGACCGCGGAACTGATTACTCGACGCCTTCGGGCTGACGAAACGATTTTCGATTCCTATCGTGAAATCGTTCCGCCCCGTTTGATTTTACCGAAACAATCCCCACAACCATAACCATGAGGAGTCCGAGAATGAACAACAAAGCCTTTCTTACCCTGCTGGCCCTGACCGGCGCGGCTCTGCTTCCGGCGGCCGAAATCGCCATCGACTCGGCAGATAGCTGGAAGTTGAACCGGGTTGCCGAACGTAAACAGACTCTCAAGGTAATCGACTACTCGCCTGAAATCGGTAAGGTGCTGGAAATTACGATGACGCCTTCCGCGTTCCCCTACATTGAACTTTCCGGCAAGACTCCCGTCATTGCAACAAGCGCGGCGGAACTGAAGGGAACATTCACAATCGATCTCTTTGCAAAACCGATCGACCCGGTTCAAAGCATCGCCGTTCGGCTGCAGGATGCAACCGGTGAAATTTTCCAATTCCGCTCAGCGACCCCGTTGCGTTCCGGCAACTGGAGCACCATCACCATCAAGCCGGAAAGCCCGGTCAGCGTCTGGGGCGGCAATGACGATAAAAAAATCGATTTCCCGGTTAAATTTCACGCCATCACCATTGATGCGAACAAAGGGTTTGACGATACCGTCCAACTCATGATCGACAATGTGATGTGGAATCCGCCGGAAAGCAAGTAAATTCTCAACCCAAAGGAGATTCGTATGAAACGTTATCTGTTTGCAGGGCTCGCAGTCCTCTTTACCGGGATGTGCTGGGCCGCGGACACGCCGGAATTTTATGCCGGCGCCTGTACCCACTTCGGTCAAAACAAGGCGGTACTCTCCCAGAACCTCGACATGGCCAAACAGGCCGGCATCGTCGCCATTCGCGACGAAGTTTACTGGGGCGGAGTAGAAACAGTCAAAGGGGAATACAAGATTCCGGAATACTTTGACAACTACCTGAACGAATCCGTCAAGAACAATATCAGCCCGCTGGTTATTCTCGACTATGCCAACCGTCTTTACGACGGTGGCGGCTACCCCACCTCTCCTGAAGCGATTGAGGCATTCACCCGCTATTGTGAAGCGATTGTTCGCCACGCGGGCGACCGGGTCCAGCTCTACCAGATCTGGAACGAGTGGGATGGCGGTTGCGGCATGCGAGGACACGGACGCGGCACCCCGGAAGGATACCTGAACCTGATCAAGGTCGTCTATCCCCGCCTCAAGAAGATCGCTCCCGACGCGATTTTCATCAGTAACTCGGTCTGCACCGGCGAACAGTTTCTGGAAGAAACCTTCAAGCTCGGTGTGCTCGAATATTGCGACGCGATCGGCTTCCACACGTACAATTACGGAAGAAATCTTCCCGATCCGGCCGAAAACTGGCTGGAGCGGATGCAGAATCTGCAGAAGATGATCCACCAGTACAACAACGGCAAAGACAAGCCGGTTTACATCACCGAAATGGGTTGGCCGAACCAGCTCTCCGCGAGCGGCAGCACCGAAGAAGAGAGCGCGGTCAAACTCTCCAAGCTCTACCTTTACGCCCGGACGCTCCCCTTCCTTAAGGGAATCTGGTGGTACGACCTTCAGGATGACGGCTGGGATGCCCGTTACAATGAAAACAACTTCGGTCTGGTTCGCGCCGACCTGACTCCCAAGATTCCCTATTACGCGATGAAGTCGCTTGCCGGCCCGCTCTCCCGGAGCAAGTTCCTCGGCAGCGAAACCCGCGACGGACTGCTTCTGCTCCGTTTCCTCGATGGAGAAAAGGAATTCTGGGCGGTGATCAATCAGGATCCGGGATTCGATCTTCAAGTGATCCTCGAAAGCGACAAAGCCGATCTCGGCGAACTCACTGTAGAACAGGTGGCTTCCGCTCCGCAGAAACGCGTCTGGGGATACCGTGACTGGACGAACCGCAAACAACAGGTCGTCAAGAACCAATTCTCCGTTGTCGTCGGCGAAATGCCGGTGCTGATCTCCGGAGACCTGGACACGGCGAAGATCAAGGAAGTCCGCAAGCATGCGTTCAACCGCTCCGCATTGCCGAAAAAAGGCATTCTGCGCCTCCCCGCGAGCTTTGCGGAAGTCGTCGGCAAAGGAAAAAGCGCGACACCGGTGTCTTTTGCCGGATATCACCAGCTCACCGAACCGGCCTATGCCGGCAAGGACGACCTTTCCGCATCCTTCCAGGCCAGCTATGATCGGGATTCGCTTTTCCTGACGATTACAGTGAAAGACAATGTCTTCTACCAGAAGGAAACCGATATCGAAACCGCATGGAACGGCGACGGCCTCCAGCTCGCGTTCCAGACGGCGGATGCGGACAGCGTGTTCTATCGCACCGAGCTTGACGCGGCATTGATTGACGGGAAACCCGTCGTCATGGTTCGCGAAACGCAAGGCAATCGCGAGAAAGTCGCGGAATGCAAGATCGAACGCAAAGGCGACATCACGGTCTATGAGCTGAAAATCCCGGCACAACTGCTCGGGACCAAGGCATTTGAACCCGGCGGCATGCTTGCAGCGGCGTTCCTCGTCAACGACAACGACGGCTCCGGACGCAAAGGATTCGTGAGCTGGGGCAAAGGAATCGGCCTCGGCAAGGATCCGAGCCTGTACAATTTGCTGACGTTCAAATAATAAACTCCGGAGGCGGGGCATGTCCCCCGCCTCCGCCTACTTGCACCGCCGGGCGTGCTTTGAAACGCCCGGCCATCTCGAATCATGACAAGGTATTTCTTATGAAAAAAAATTTCACATTAATTGAACTTCTGGTCGTAATCGCCATCATTGCGATTCTGGCGGCCATGCTGTTGCCGGCGCTGAATCAGGCGCGCGCCCGGGCACGTTCCGCGCAATGTATCTCAAACTTGAAGCAAAGCATGCTTGCACAGATTCAATATGCGAACGACAACAGCGACCAGATGGTAGTCCTGACGCCTTACGGCTCGGGATTTGAAACCTGGGTCGGAATGCTGACCCGTGAAATCTCCTCCTCCGGTGCGCTCTCTCTGGGCAACGGCTACACCACCGGCGCCGCCACCCGCTGTCCCGGCAGCCCCAAACAAATCACAAGCATAAGCTCCTTCTGGGGATGCTACGGAATCTTGAAGAGCGGTCTATCGGATGAGCGCAAAAAACGGATGGGCGACTTCGTCGTGTACGACGACAGCAAGCGAATCGGCAACTTCATCCTCACCCGGATGAAGGCTCCCGGCGGCACCCCGCTTCTCGCGGATACCGTGGCCAGCAACCCCACCTCGACGGAATATGGCAAATCACTGTGGTACTGGAAGCCTGATGAACGGGTGGAGAGCGGTCACCTCGCCGCCATTTTCTGCGGACACGCCAAGCGCAGCAACGCCGGGTTCGGCGATGGACACGCCGCCGCAATGACCGCCGGGGAACTGCGCGACACGGAGATGCAAATCACCGTCACTGTGGATGAGAACTTCAACCAAGTGACGAAATAAGCAGCGTCGCCGACGGGGAAATCCCGCAACCGGCATCGTCCACCGGATATTCAATGATTCGGCGGCCATAGCTGTTGACCCAGCCGGCGGGTTCAAGTTCCTCGCGGAAACATCTCCGCCACTCGCTACCGGCAGAAGAGCCGACCTTCATACGCAGAAGGTTGGCTCCTTTTTTCAACTTCACCCGAAACGCCCAAGGTGAAAAAGCGCGAACTCCGGCCAACCGACCGTTCACTCGCAACTCCGCACCATGCCGGATGTCATCGAACACCAACCACGCGATCCCGCCCGTTTCTGAATCGACGCGGGTTTCCAATTCAATCACGCCGGAGAATTCCGGTTCCAGATCCGTGAACATTCCGCTTGCCGGAAGTGAAACGGAACAGTTGCGGCATTCAAACTTCGTCGGAAGATCTTTGCTGAAACGCAATCGTTCCACACGCCGAACCGTCCAATCCAGCAAAATTTTCCGGGGGCGAAGCGGAGGCGCGGCTTTTGCAGAGCCTTTCCGTAAAATCCGCAACGCGCCCGGCGGCAGCGGCACACTCACCTGATCACCGGATTGCGTCACCGGTGCAATCTCCGCTAAAACCGGATCCGGGGGCAGTAACTCCCGGTACTCATCTACCGAACGGAAATACAGTGTCCGCGCTTCGACGCCGGAATTAAACACCATCAGCGCCGAGCCATCCTGCCGACGGCAGGGGAGCAGACGAATCATTCGGCACGGCTCCGCATCCAGATAAGCAAACGCGTGAAAGCTGTCTTGATCAAAGCCATTGATCACCGCTGTTCCCAAGCTACGGGCGCGCTCCACCAGCGCCAGCAGATCGGGTTCGCTCAATTCGCCGGGAATCACCAATGCCCGAGGTAGATTGCGCGTTTTCAGATCCTCATCATCGGCCAGACGATAGAAGACCAACGCATCGTCCAGACGGTCCAGCATGGCATGAAACTTCTTCTCATACGCCAGTTTGCGCGAAGTGGGGTCCAAGGGATGGGCGCCGCCGAATTCGGAGGTCTTTGCCAATACCCACACCTCCGGCTCCAGTGCGCCGGTATTGAAATTGCCCGCCCATTCCCAAAATGCGTTGAGCGCCGGGAGTACACGCCAAACCGGCGTTGACGGCGAAAAATCAGTACTGCACGCAATTTTGTGCATGCCACGGTCGCTGTAGAGATACGGCATCGGCAGCAGTCGATTGATTCCCTTGATCAACAATTGATTGCATACAAAATTCATCACCGGCCCGGTTAACGAATAGCCATAAACCTGAAAACACTCGCACAGCGCCTCCCGACGACGATTGCGGATCGCCGCCGCCTGCGCAAACCGAGCATAATGTCCGACCTCGCCGGCGGGGTAAATCTGCCGCCAGATAGCGTCGACGCCCGGCACATCCATCGGATCCAGCACCTTGATCGGATTGTTGAGGCCTCCGCCCCGGTAAAAGGTATCCTCCTGATCGAAATGCCCCTCAAACGTCAATCCGTTCGCCCGGCTCCATCCGGCCAACGGAGCGGAATAATGCTTTGCCATCAACCGGGTGCAGACATCGGTATATTGCCGTCGCGCTTCCCGCGCCGCCGCGGAATCATCGCCGGGAAAGAGCGATGGAAGAATCTCGTCCAGATTACTGCCGTGAATGCGCCTGAGCATTTCACGCAAGCCGTCAGGAATCGCAACCTGTTCCCGTGGAAGCGAATGACGCCAGTATGGTTCATCGGTAAAAATCCCTTTGATGGTCTTGCCGAACTCCTCCCCCACCTCCTGCTTGTAACGCTCGTAAACCATTTCAATAAAATGCTTTGTGGCGCTCCCACTCAAAAGATCCGGTTCTTCGGAGATTCCTTCACGAAAACCGCCCTTGCCGTCGCGCTCGACATAGCGAATCCGATCCTCCGGATACTTCTTCACCAATTTCCCGACAACACCGCCGCTCGGCCAACCGCCTTCATCGTAAAGCATCAGAGCAAGGCCGAGGCGCTTACACTCCGCCACCGCAATGCGAAACAAGTCAAAATACTTCTTGCCGAGATATTCGATTTTCATCCCCTGGAAGAAGTCGTTTTTGCGGAAATGATCCGGCATCGGATGAATGTACACGCACGCATACCCGGCAAGTTTCATCGCCTCCAGTTCGCGGCGGATTCCGGCAGAAGTCGGATCGGCATTCCAGTACCAGAACGTTCCGGTGGAGAGATTTCGGTTCGCCATAACGGTTCCTTCCTGCGATCAAGGGTTGTGATAGTTGCCGCCGTGCAATAGATTGTTGGCGCGGAACAGCTGCTCAAAAAGCAGCAACCGGGCCAGTTCATGCGTAAACGTCAGTTTTGATAACGACCATAAAAGATCGGCGCGCGCTTTGACTTCGGGCGCAAGCCCATAAGGGCCGCCGATGACAAACACAACCTTGCGGTCAAAACCGCCAAGTCTTTCCGCAAACTGAACGCTGGTGAATTCACGTCCCTCCTCCGATAGAACAAGAACGGCGGAATTTCTCTCTTTCTCCAGCGCTTTCAGAATCGCCTGGCCTTCTTTTTCCACTGTGGAATCCGGGAGCTCGACCACTTCCAGCTTTGCATACGGCGACAACCATTTGGCGAACTCGTCGCAACGAGACTGCATGGCGCGATCTTTCAGTTTCCCGATAAACACGCATTTAATCAACATGATCGATCACTCCTCCACCAAGCAGCGCGGAGCCGCGATAAAACACTGCCGCCTGCCCCGGCGTCACCGCCCGAAGCGGTTCGTCCGGAATCACCCGCACCAATCCATCCACATCCATCGGCTCCATCCGGCAGGGAACCGCGCGGCTGCGGTAGCGGATCTGTACTTCCATCGTATCTCCTTCCGGCGGCACTCCAAGTTGCCAGGAAACACCGGAAACGGTAAATGCGGGTGACAACAGCGCGGCCGAATCCGTTTCCAGCTCAATCACACCGGTTGCCGGGTCAATTGACATCACATAGGCGGGCACGCCGAGCGCCACATTCAATCCGCGCCGCTGCCCGATGGTATAGGCATGAACGCCCATATGTCGCCCGACCCGCTTGCCGCGATAGACGAACCATCCCGGTTTCGACGGGTAGTCGCAGAGTCGCCGGAGCGTCTCGCCAAAACATTCGCCCTCGACTTGAAAACAGGCGTCCTGGCTGTCCGGTTTTTCGGAAGTAATCAACCCCAATTCCGCGGCAATCTTGCGAACATGGCTCTTCTCCATCGAGCCAACAGGAAAGGAAAGCATACCCAACTCCCGCTGAGTCAGGCGATAAAGAAAATAACTCTGATCCTTGGCCGCATCATCTCCGCGGCGCAGTACAAATCCGGCGTCTTCGCGGCCGATCTTTGCATAATGCCCGGTCAGAACCCGTGTCGCGCCACGCTCCTCGGCATAATCGACCAACGCGCCAAATTTCACCAGTAAATTGCAGTCACAGCAAGGGTTCGGCGTCCGTCCGGAAAGATATTCACGAGCGGCAGGCTCCAGCACTTGCTCCCGAAAGCGTTCAAATCCTTCCAGGTAATGATGTTCGATCCCAAGTGCGTCAACCACCTGCTCCACGGCGGCCTCATCATTCTTCGAGGCGCAAAGCTGCGCGGCGGAAAACGCCGGGTCCGGGTGTTTGAGACGAAGCGTAACACCGATCACTTCATACCCTGCCCGCACCGCCAGCGCCGCCGCAACCGAGGAATCCACCCCGCCGGACAGCGCCGCAATCACCTTTTCTCTCATGACTTCAGACTCCCTTGCTTGATATCAAAGGTAATATATCTCCGCAAAGAAACGTTGCAAAGCCGAAATCACGGAAAAATGAAACGATTCCTCGCGGGCACACCCTCCGAGGAATCGAAAAGATAAAGCAGAAATGCCGTAAATCTCACTGCCGTTTCATGATTTGCCGCTGTAATTTGCGGAGAGCCTGATTCTGTATCTGCCGAACCCGCTCGTTGGTGCAACCAATGACTTGACCAACCTCCTCCAGCGTCCGAACCGCTTCGCCATCCAAACCGAAGCGCAGGCGCAACACCTGCCGCTCTCGCTCCGGAAGCGTTTCCAGAAGGGCAAGAAGTTGCTCGATGTCTTCCAGATTAACCAGTTCCTGATCCGGGCCAAGCGCCATTTCGTCGTACAGAAACTCCAGAAACTCACCGCTGTCGCTTCCATCATTGGAAACCGGGGCGTTCAAAGAGTGAATCTCCACCTGATTGCTTCCGCGCAACCGCTGAACCGTCGCGATCGGGAGTTTGGCTTCTTCGGCCACTTCGACGTCGGTCGGCTCTCGCTTCAGCGTCTCCGTCAGCTCACGCACCACCCGGCGGATTCGCCGCCAGTTGACTTGCGTGCCAATCGGAACCCGCACCGTACGAGCCTGTTCCGCAATCGCCTGCCGAATCGCCTGCTTGATCCACCAGGCACTGTAAGTACTGAAACGCGCCCCTCGGTTCGGGTCGAACTTATGGGCAGCCGTAATCAGTCCCCGATTCCCTTCAGAGACAAGATCGTCCCAAGAAAGGCCGCGGCCCAGAAAATCGTTGGCGATCTTCTGTACCAGTCTGAGGTTCTCCTCTATCAGCGTATTGACATGCAGCCTTTCGGCTTCCTGCGTTGCGCCGTTTTTCTCCTCTTCCATTTCGACCTCGTTCTTTTTTCTGGCCGGGTTCGTTAAATGGAATCCAAAGTACCCTTGTAGCCCTTGAGCAGCGCATCAAGCGCCACTCGTTTCTCTCCGCCGTTCCGCGAACGAAGGAGAAGCTCCGGACGCATCATCACCGCACCGACCAGCGCGAAGGGAATCCCCTTGAGTTTCTCTTCAAACGCCACACGGTTCACCGGGTTGACGGTCGCCACAAAGCGACTGTTGGATTCTGAAAACAGCTTTTCAATATCATTGCAGTTCTCCGCCGGAATCGCGTCGAGGTTGATTTCCAACCCGAGGCGACCCGCCATCGCGGTACGGGCAAACGCCACACCAAGACCGCCGAGCGCCGGGGTGGTCAACGACTGCACCAATTCCGCCGCCGTCGCCGCAGAAACCGCGTCGTACATCGCGAGCGATTTTTCGGCATCGACCTTGGGCACCTGGTTGCCGATTGCGTCAAGCATGGCGAAGTATTCGCTGCCGCCAAGTTCCTGCCGGGTCATGCCGATCACGTAAATCAAATCGCCGTGCTGTTTCGCGTCGGGCGTCACCGCCTTCGTCACATCATCCATCTTGGCGATCATGCTGAACAGCAGCGACGGCGGAATCGAAATCTTGCGCCCGCCACGGGTGCTGTCGTTTTTCATCGAGTCCTTGCCGGAGATACACGGAACGGAAAACGCTCTGGTGTAATCGGCCAGCGCCTGGTTGGCACGCACCAGCTGAGCGAGTTTGTATTCGCCATCCGGGGTCTTCTCGCTCTGAACCGGGTCCGGCCAGCAAAAGTTGTCGAGGCAGGCCAGTCTGTTCAGATTTCCGCCCACCGCGATAATCCGGCGGATGCCGAGATCGATCTCGCTCGCCGCCATATGATAAGTGTCGATGTCGCTGTAGCGCGGCAGCAGGGCGGAGGAGAGGATCACCCCTTCCGTCGCCAACGGTTTGATCATGCTGACCGTCGCATCGGCCTGAACATCGCGGAATTTACCGATGTACGGTTTGACCACGCTCAACCCTTTCACCTCATGGTCATACTGCCGGGCCTTGTATTCGCCCGAACAGACGTTGAGGCGCGCCATCATCTTGACGAGGTCATCGGCGCAATCCCGGAGCGAAAACTCCGGCTCTTCAAACGTCGGAGCTTTCCAGACCGCTTTGAGCTGCATCTGCGGCAAGCCGTCGTGCATGAATTCCAGATCCAGCAGACACACGGTTTTACCGTCGTACTGCATATGGAATTTGCCGTTATCGGTGAATTCGCCGAGAACGGAAACTTCCACGTCACGCTCGATGGCAAGCGCTTTGAATTCTTCAATCTTTTCCGGCGGAACCGCAAAGCTCATACGTTCCTGCGCTTCGGAAACCAGAATTTCCCACGGTTGAAGCCCGGCGTATTTGACCGGCGCCTTGGCGAGATCCATGCGGCAGCCGTTGCAATGCTCGGCCATCTCCCCGATACTGGAAGACAATCCGCCCGCGCCGTTATCGGTGATAAAGCGGTAAAGTCCGCGATCACGCGCTTCGCGGATAAAATCGCCGAGTTTCTTCTGGGTGATCGGGTCGCCGATCTGAACCGCCTGAACCGGACTGTCTTTATGCAGCTCTTCGCTGGAGAAGGTCGCACCGTGAATCCCGTCTTTGCCGATCCGGCCGCCGCCCATCACAATGAGGTCGCCCGGTTCGATCCGCTTCGTCCATCCGGCCACGCCATTGATCGTCTTCGGGAGTGTGCCGACCGTGCCGCAGTAAACCAGCGGTTTGCCGATATAACGCTCGTCGAAGTACTCGAACCCGTTTCCGTAAGGAATGCCGGATTGGTTACCGCCGTCGATCACGCCTTTGTGAACGCCGTCACGAAGGCGACGCGGATGCAGGAGGCCTTCCGGCACATCCTTCTCCTCGGTAAAAGGAGAACCAAGGCAGTAGCCCCAGACGTTGATCAGCAAATCCGCCCCCTGCCCGGTTCCAAGTGGGTCACGATTGACGCCGACGATACCGGTCATCGCGCCGCCGTAGGGATCGAGCGCCGATGGGCTGTTGTGTGTTTCCACCTTGTAAACCAGATCGAGTTCATCGTTGAAGCGGATGACGCCAGCGTTATCCTTAAAGACGGAAACAAGGTAATCGACTTTTTCGCCGATTGCCTTGGTGCTGTTCTGGATAAACGTCTTATAGCAGGAAACGATCTCCTGCTTCTCTCCGGTTTCGGAGTTGGTATAATCGATTTTCGCCGCGAAGATTTTGTGTTTGCAGTGTTCGCTCCAAGTCTGGGCGAGCACTTCAAGCTCCACATCGGTCGGATTCTTGCCGAGTCCGGCCGCTTCGCGGTTCTTCGCATTGCGGAAGTAGTTCTGAATCGCCTTCATCTCATCGAGCGACAACGCCAGAATCCCCTTGCGGCTGATTTCCATCAGCTCCTCGTCGGTAACTTCGAGATTATATTCGTTCACCTTGACTTCGTCGACGGCGGAAACAAACGGCAGATTCATCGGGATTCCGTCGGAAGCCTCTTCGCCGGAGAGAACGCAAACCGTTTGAATCAGTTCGTTCGCAAGCAGCTTTGACGCAATCTGTTGCGCCTGTTCACGGGTCAGATCCTTGCCGTAAAACAAATACTCGGTCGAGCTGAACACCGCTTCATCTTCACGGAGCGAACGCCCCAGAATGTCGCCAACTGCGGACTTTGCGGAGCGTCCCACGTTGTCGGTCACGCCGGGACGGAAGCCGACGGCAACCAGAAAGTCACATTCGGGGAGCGACTGGAAGTTCTCCGACTTCGCCGCAGTGACCCGCCACCCTTGAAGCACCGGATTGTAAAGCAATTCCGCTATTTTATGCGCATCTTTTTCTACCACATCGGCGGCAACGGTGTAAATGTCGCGCGTCCATACGCTTTCCACCGGGAAGCCGAAAAAGTTTTCCACCTGCTTCTTCACGTTTTCACCGCGAGCGTCGCGCCACTGCGGCAGCGGCGAAATTTCAATCCTGTAATTCATGCTATAGCGAACCTTTCAATCAAAAGAAAAAATAAAATACACTCTGATACGGATAATTTACACCCGAAACCGCCCGGATACAAACTCCCCCCGTCACTTTTTCCGCTTTACATCAGGAAACAAAAAGGGAGGCGACGGCAGCGGCGTAAACCCGATGCCCGTAATCGTTGGGATGGTTGACGCCATTGCCGGTAAGATCAAGGAAGCGTTTCTGGTATTTCCCATTCAGCAACCGCCAAAATTCATTTACGGGGGCATAGAAGCAACGCTCGTGCGCCGAAGCGATCCGTTTCAATTCGTCAGCAAACTCAAAATCCTTCCCGGCCGGAGTCAGCTCCCATTCCGGGTTTCCGCTCATCTGCGACACCAACACGATCTGCATTTGGGGATTCCGCGCGCGCGCCGCCGTCAAAATCAGTTCGATATTTCGACCGAAGCGGTCAGCGGAAAGGTGCAGTAAATCGTTCATTCCGTAAGCGATAAACAGAAGCGAAGGGATGAATTCCCGGCAACATGCGTCCAAATGTTCGACGCCGGAAGCGGAGCCGGAACCGGATACCGCTCCATGGAACACTCGAAGCGAGCCGACGGATTCCTGTAAAATTTCCGTCACCAACCCACTCCATGGCGACTGCCCGGGAGCGCTGCCAACCTTGCCGGTGGCGTTCCAACCATCAGTAATGCTGTCGCCGATAAAAGCGATGCGTTGAGAGTCGGTACATATGATTCGAGGAGAAATCTTCGGAATTTCCGGCAACGCCTGTCGCGTCACGTAGTCGACCAACACCTGGTGCCGGGCAAAAAAATCTCCTCGGTCAAAGCAAAGCAAACCAGTCGGAGAATGAGAGGCGCGATCGATTGCATTGGCGTTTTCATGCGGGAACAGCACGGCCTGCTCCGCCGATGGATAAAGGTTCTCCCGCGTCAGAAACGGCATACGGGAACCTTCCGGTCGATGAATCACCCGTTCGCCCCGTGTCCACAAAAAATCATGCTCCGAGGAATAATGACAACCAAGCGTCGGATTATACACCGCGCGAATCTCTTCTGCCGGGAACGCAATGAACGCCTCTCCGGAATCCGTGAACAAAAGCGGCTCGCCAAATACCTCCCCGGTCGCCCGGTTCCAAAGCAAATCCGAATCCTTCATCGTCATCCCTCAACGAGAAATCGTTAGCATTCAGTCACAGCAAAACGGGCCGGATATTTCCGGCCCGTTCCTCATCAGCGTTCGCGGCGGTCAATCACCCGGCGCGCTTTTCCTTCACTGCGCTGAATCGTATTCGGCGCAACCAGTTTTACCCGGACACGCAAACCAACCACATTCTCAACGGCGGCGGTCAACCGCTGCTGCAAGCTCTCCATGGAGCGAACGCGGTCGGAGAAAAGCTCTTCGGTCACCTCTACGTCAACTTCCACATTATCCAGCCCGCGCTCGGTGTAAAGGATGATGTTGTAATTCGCAGTGGTTCCTTCGACTGAAAGCAACGCCGCCTCGATCTGCGACGGGAACACGTTGACGCCGCGGATGATGAACATATCATCGCTGCGGGATGAAATGCGTTCGATCCGACGCAGCGTCCGTCCGCACTCGCACGGTTCGGAGATGATGCGGGTCAGGTCGCGCGTCCGGTAACGGATCATCGGCATGGCGTACTTCGACAGCGTGGTCAACACCAGCTCGCCAAGTTCGCCGTCCGGCAGAACCTTTCCGGTATCGGGATCGACGATTTCCGGATAAAAATGATCCTCGAAAATGTGCATGCCATGCTGAGCGCAGCATTCAATGCCGACGCCGGGGCCGATAATTTCCGAAAGACCGTAAATGTCATATGCCTTGATGCCGGATTCGGCTTCGACGCGTTTGCGCAATTCATCCGTCCACGGTTCGGCGCCGAACACGCCGACGCGGATCGGGAGTGTCTTCAAGTCGATGCCGTCCGCCGTCGCCTGTTCAATCATATAATTGAAATAGGACGGCGTACAGCAAATCGCCGTAGCGTTGAAGTCGCGCATCAGCATGATCTGACGCTGCGTATTGCCGCCGGAAGTCGGAACTACAGTCGCGCCAAGCGCTTCCGCTCCGTAATGTGCGCCGAGTCCACCAGTGAAAAGTCCGTAGCCATACGAAACCTGAACCACGTCTTCATGGGTCAGTCCGCAACTGGCGAAAGCACGTTTCATCACCTCGATCCAGACGTCGAGATCCTTCTGCGTATACCCGACCACAATCGGCTTGCCGGTCGTTCCGCTCGACGCATGAAGGCGAACCACCTCCGACATCGGAACCGCGAACAGGCCAAACGGATAGGTGTCGCGCAAATCGGTTTTAACGGTAAAGGGGAGTTTCGCGAGGTCGTCCAGAGTTTTCACATCGTCCGGAGTGAGATTGCGCTCCTCCATACGGCTGCGAAAAAGGGCGACATTACTGTAGGCGTGACATACAATTTTGCGGAGACGTTCGAGCTGAAGTTCGCGCAGATATTCCGGCTGCACATAGTCGAGCGCACTCAAGTCATCGTTTAAGTAAAGCGACATTTTCCTTTGTTCCCCTATTGGTTTGAATCGGGTAATATACACCCCATGTCGCAGAAAATCAATCCATTCGATGAAAAAGCTCCAATGCCGCGTTCAGCGCTTCTTCCGGTGAAATGAATTCTCCGGCCAACTGGCGATCAAAAACCGCCTCCAGCACCGGGCCGAACCGCGAACATGGGCGAAGCCCGGATGCAATCAGATCCCGGCCGCGCACAAACGGCTCCGGCAAGTTCCGCAGCTCCGGCTCTTCACTTAAACGATCCAGAAGAAAGACAAACAACTCCAACATCCCATGGCAGCTGATACAATCGAGGCGGTGCAACTCCAACTCCAGCGGAAAATTCGGGTCCGCGATCAGCTTACGCAATTTAGCCGCTTTCATCTCTTTTACCGAGGCAAAACGCATGTGGTTCCGAATGGCCTGCACAATGCACTCACGGTCGGCGTTGGAAAAGCGGAAGCGATCCAGAATGCCCGCCGCCATCTCCGCCCCCTCCGTTTCGTGATTAAAAAAACGGATGCGCCCGGATGGTTCCACGCTTCGGGTTCCCGGCTTGCCGACGTCGTGAAGCAACACGCTCCACGCCAACAGCGGATCGGGATACACCATGTGTTCGAGCATCAGCGCGGTATGGACAAAGACATCTCCCTCCGGGTGAAATTCAGGCGGTTGCTCCACGCCGCGCATCGCCGCGACTTCGGGCAATACCCAACGCAGAATCCCGGTACGATCCAGCAACCGCAACGCTCCGGCGGGGTCGGGGCCGGTCAACATCCCGGTCAGCTCGATTCGCAGTCGCTCCCCGGTCAGCTCCGCACACTTTTCGGCAAGCATACGGATCGCCGCCTCCGTCGCCGCCTCCAATCGAAAACGAAGGCGGGAGGCGAATCGCACCGCCCGCAACATCCGCAAATAGTCCTCACTGAAGCGTTCCGACGGTGCTCCGACGGTTCGCAACACACCGCGCTCCAGATCCTCGATCCCGCCGACGGCATCGTAAACGACCTGTTCCAACGGATCATACCAGAGCGCGTTGATCGTGAAATCCCGGCGTTGCATATCTTCGACAAGATCACGGGTGTATTTCACTTCGCCGGGGTGGCGGCCATCCAGATAAAAACGCTCCTGCCGGGCGGCGGCAACTTCAAACTCGAATCCGTCGAAACGAACCAGCGATACGCCGAAGCTGGCGCCGACCATGCGGCAATCCTCAAACAATGCGGCGATCTCCTCCGGACGGGCGGCGGCCACGATGTCGAAATCCGAGGGGGCGCGTCCAAGCAATGAATCGCGCACCCCTCCCCCGACAATACCCGCGTCAAACCCGGCGCGACGCAACACACGAATCACTTCGGTGGCGGCTCCGAGCATCGGAGAAGCGGAAAATTGTATTCGCAACTCCCGCATATTATTTTACCGAGTGCATCCCGACCGGATCGGGCTGAGTCGCGCGCGAATATCGCAAATTCGGCGGACCGAACAACATGCAGTACGACGCATTCCATCCCGCGGGAAGCGCGAGCCGCGCCATGAGTTCCGGAAAATATTCCAGCGCCCCCTGCGCCAGACCGCACCAGACCGTCGCCACGCCGAGCGACTGTGCGTAAAGCTCGAAATACGAAAGCGCAATCATCGGATCGACTTCCGCGCACGGCGTTCCCTCCTTCACCGCCGCCACCACCATGTGCGGCGCATTGCGGAACACCACATCGCGACCGGAGGCAAACTGTTTGCGGTAGCGTTCCATTCGGGTCAGGTAACAATTTTGCGGATCGTTCTCCAACATATCCGCGACCTTCCCCGAAACATATTCCCGAAAGGAATCCATCACCGACACCTCGTCGACAAATGCAAAATGCAGCGTGTGCGCGTTGACGCCGGTCGGCACATAACGCAACATATCCTTAAGTTCGGCCAGAATTTCCCGGTCGAGATTCTCATGCCGATAGTTGCGGAACGAACGACGATTGGCGATCAGCGACAGCATCTGCTCCGGCGACGGCTTGTTGCCGCCGGGAATGCTGTCGGCCGGATTACGACCATGAACACTGATCGCCGCGCACGGACAGACCGCAAGACAATGCTGACAGCGGTTGCAGCGGTCGGCGGCGCCCGGAATCACATGCGGAAAGCCGCTCGCCGGGTCGAATTCCAGAACCACGGGCGCACAATCCCGCACACAGACGCCGCAACGAATGCAGCGGCTCTCATCCACTTGAAACTTCATCTTCTGCATGTTCTCCTCTTTGATCAGATCCAGGAGAGTGCGCGCTTGCCTCCGGTTTAACGATAACTGAATTCGACCATCTGGTGACAAATCAGTTCGGGCACGGTAAACCGAATACGCCCCTCCTCTACTTCAAACGGTAATTCCGTCTTCTGCGGAACCAGCCGGACCCTTGCGACCGGCCGGTCGAGTTTCACTCCGAGCGTTATCTCACGCAGCGGCAGCAACTCCTCCACCACCTCCACCGCACGGCTTTCGCTGTACGGATGGCCGGGAATGGAAACGCCCGCGCCGCCACGGTTGACCGTGTTGGCGAACAGCAAATGGAGCACGGCGCGATGCTGCGCGGGCTGCTCCATCAGCGTCACCCGCGCCGTCGTCGGCAACGAACTCTCCACCGGCAGTTCCGTACCGAGAAAGCGACGGATCGCATTCAACACAAACTCCTGCAGGTAAACCATTCCGAACCCGCGATAAATCGAAAATACCGGATGGGCGAAATAGAGAATCTGCCCGTTGACCGCCCCTGCATCGAACCCGGACGGTTCCGGGCGGTACGGCGTGTGCTGGTGACTGCAGAAATGCCGAAAATCACGATTGAAGTACGGGTCATACACCTTGCCGAGCGATTCCGCCTCACGCACCTTAATCCGCCGACCGGGAAGATACATGACAAACGGCGTTTTTGCAAACCCGGGCGCAAACGCGTCCGCCGCCTCAATGAAATCGGGCGAATAAGGACTCCACCCCGCATCGGTGAACGGCAACGGGAGCGCAAACGAATCCCCGTCCGCCGTAAGCCCGCTCCCCGCGGAGAGGATCAGCCGCCCGCCCTGCGCGAGGAACCCTTCCAGTTTCGCCTTCAACGCCGCGTCGAGCATCACCCGATCCGGCAGCAACAGCACCTGATACGATTCAAACGGCATCTCTTTATCCACCATGTCGAACGGAATATGCGCCTCAAGCAACAACCGCGCCGCGCCGATGTCGCCAGAGGATTCGTCGCGATGGTTCGCCGTCGGAGAAGCGAGAATGGCGATTTTCGCCAACGACTTCACATGGTCGCACCACGCTTCTTTCTCTTCCACTTCAGCATAGGCTCGTCCGATCAACTCATATGTGCTCTCGTCCAATTCCCCGGACGGGTGAAGCTGATCGCCGATACTGCATTTGGAGCCGTTGGCCAGCATCGCGGCGCATTCGTAGCGCAACGCGTTCGGGTGCTTGATCCCGCCGAATTCTCCCCATGTCGTATGAAACTTCCCGGTCATGCCAAGAAAGTCTTTTCCGAGATTCCGGCTGTAAGCGGCCGACATCGGATAGTGATCGTACCCCCATCCGCCCGTCGGCAAGCTCTCCAGCTCCAAATGGCTGAAGTACTTGAGAATCTCGGTGTCGCCGACTGCGATATGGCCGCTGTTGTGGAAAATCGGCATGGCCGGGTCGAACCGTTTTGCCGCCGCCGTCGTCCTGACGTAATAGTTCTCCAATACCTTGCGGGCAAAACGGAGCCGGTCGGCTTCCTGCGAAGGGTCAAGCCCTTCGTTCAGCATTCCCTGACGGCAATGCGCACAACAGCACTGCCCCTGATTGATGATGTCAAGAAAAATGCCGCTGGCCTCGGGGAACATTCCTGCCGCCTCTTCAATCGAACGGCAAAGCAAGTCAAGATAGGGGGTGTTGAAACAAAGTTTGATAAATCCGGGTTGAAGCGGATTCGGCCCCTTCCCTGCCGGCGAGTATTCGTTCCACTCCGGATGCTCCAGAGAAACCTGATAATTCAGCCCAGCCGAAAGGTAAACGGGAACGTTGACGCCGATTTCACGCGCCGCGTCGAATTGTTCCTGCAGCAAATTGAACTTCAAATGCGGGTGCATCTTCCCGACTTCGGTCGGATGATAGCTCCAGCCATGATGGCAGAGCGAAAAACAGGTGATCGAATCGATGTGCGCCCGTTTCAGCTGCTCCTGCCACGCCTTGCGGTTGAACTTTTCCCCGATCCCGGAAATGTCGGGCGAAGTGTGAAAATCGAGATGAACCTGACGAAATCTGAGGTGATACATGATGTGTCCCTTTCTTTAATACCGGATTCTTACGTATACAGTACCTCAGATTTGAAAATATTTCTTCCCCGTCGGCATGAACAAATCTGCCGACGATATGAAGAAAACAAACATCATCCGTTCCGTCGGGCGAAAGAAAACAACTTCAGTACCCCTGCACCGCCATCACGAATTCCGAGAACGACTCCACTTCAAAGTCGAACTTCTCCTCTTGCGGGTCGCCGAATCCGTAGCGGGCCAATGCACGGCGGCAACCGGCGCGGCGCGCCGTTTCGAGATCGGTATAGTGGTCGCCGAACATCCAGCACTGGTCAGACGGAATGTTATGACGGCGCATCAGATCCAGCAACGCATCCGGCGCGGGCTTGAGCGGGAAATCGGAACCGCCGCCGATCACGTCAGTGAAGAATTCGGCAACGCCGAGCGCTTTCAAAATCGACACCGCCGAATCTTCCGGCTTGTTGGTGAGAACCGCAAGCACGATTCCGGCTTTCTTCAGCTCGTCCAATCCGGCGTGAACGCCCGGATAGAGCGCCGTGCTCTCGACCAGATGGCTGGCATAGTACTTCTTCATCCGCCGCAACGCTTCATCAAAATCGACGTCGCCGTCGGCAATTGCGCGACGCACCAGATTCCCGACGCCGTTACCGACAAAACGGAGCACCCGTTCCGTCGCCAGCGGCTCAAGCCCCATGGAGCCACGCATATGATTGACTGCCCCGGCCAAATCCAGCCGCGAGTCAATCAAAGTGCCATCCAGGTCAAATACAATCAGTTTCACCATTCTTCTTTACCCGTCTTTCTCCTTGGCCGCATCAATCCAGAAACGGAATCTGCGTAATCTGTGGAAGCCGGGCATACGAATCGATGTCCGCGGGCGAAAATTCGCCTTTCTTCCAATAATGGTAGCCCAGCCCTCCGATCATCGCGGCATTGTCGGTGCAATACTTGCGCGCCGCCAGCCGGAGGTTGACACCCTTGGGAGTCAGGACTTCAAACCGTTCGCGCAACACGCTGTTGCAGGCGACGCCGCCCGCGACCACGATGGTTTTCGCGCCGGTTTCCCGCACGGCATCCAACGTTTTGCGCACCAGTACATCGACCACCGCCTCCTGATACGAGGCCACGGTGTCTTTCAACAGATCAACCGGCAGCAATCCATCGCTCCCTGCATGATTTTTCACATGATACAGCAACGCGGTCTTGATGCCGCTGAAGCTGAAGTTCCAACGGTTTTCGGGAGCCAACGGTTTCCCGGCAGCGCCGGTGAGCGGCCGGGGGAACACAAACCGATGCGGATTTCCGCCTTCGGCCGTCTTCTGCATGACCGGCCCGCCCGGATACCCGAGGCCGAGCAATTTGGCTCCTTTGTCCAGTGCCTCGCCCGCCGCGTCATCGATGGTCCCGCCGAGCGCGGTCGCCTTGCCGTCGGAACCGATCAGCATCAGCGACGTGTGTCCGCCGGAAACCACCAGCGCCAGCAGAGGATAGCTCGCCGGATCCGAAAGCGACTGATTGGCTTCATCAAGGAACGCACCGTAAATATGCCCGATAAAGTGGTTTACTCCGACATACGGAATGCGGTTTCCCTGCGCCAACCCCTTGGCGAACGAAAGTCCGACCAGAAGCGCGGGAATCAACCCCGGTCCCTGCGTCACCGCAATCGCGTCGATATCGGCCAGTGTAACTCCGGCTTCAGCAAGCGCGCCATCCAGCACCGGTTTGAGCGCGGTCAAATGTTCCCGCGCGGCCAGTTCCGGCACAACGCCGCCATGCGCCGCGTGTTTCGCAATCTGCGACGCGACGCTGCTGGACAGCACTTCGTATCCGTCTTTAACCACGGCTGCGGCGGTTTCGTCGCAACTGGTCTCAATTCCCAGAATCAGAGCCATTTTGAAAAAAAATCCCCATACAACATTGATATTTATGAAATATACCATATCTTTAAATCAAAGACAAATTGCAAACCGAAAAAATCCGGGGGAAACCAGATGTTCGCCTGCCGCGAAACGCCGATCGGCCGGATTGGAATCGAATCCGACGGCACTCATATCACCACCTTGCATTTGAGCTGCGACTCCCCGGTCACAGAGCCGCAAGACCCGCTTCTGGCAGAAGCGTTTGCTCAACTGGAAGAATATTTTGCCGAAGAACGACAGGAATTTGATCTCCCGCTCGCTCCAACCGGCACCCCGTTTCAACTCAAGGTCTGGGACGCGCTGCGGCGAATTCCCTATGGAAAGACCAGAAGCTACGGACAAATCGCCGACGAAGTGAACTGCCCCGGGGGTTCCCGTGCGGTGGGGCTGGCGAACAACCATAACCCGATCGCGATCTTCATTCCCTGCCACCGCGTCATCGGAGCGAACGGCAAGCTGGTCGGATTCGCCAGCGGCGTGGAAACCAAACGGAAGCTGCTGGAACTTGAGGCGGGAATTCATGCTCTTTTCTGATCCTCCGGTTATCGTCAGCGCCAGCCGCCGCACCGATATCCCGGCGTTTTATATGGATTGGATGCTGGAGCAATTGCGCGGCGGAGCCGTATTTTCCCGCAACCCCTACAATCCGGCGCAAACCCGCCGGGTGGAGCTGACGCCGGAATCCGGCTGCATCGTTTTCTGGAGCAAAAACCCGGCTCCGCTGCTGGAGCGGATCGATCGGTTGGAATCATTTCGCATCCCGTTCGGCATCTTATTCACCCTCAATCCTTACGGCAAAGAACTGGAACCGGGGGTGCCGCCGGTGGAAGAGCGCATCGCAACCTTTCGAGAGCTCTCGCGGCGCATCGGCAAGGAGAAAATGATATGGCGTTACGACCCGATCTGCTTTTCGCCGCAATTCGACGACGCATTCCATCGATCTCATTTCGAGAAACTTGCGACTAGCTTAAGCGACGCCACCGGGCGTTGCATCACCAGCTTCCTCGACTTCTACGCCAAAACCATCCGAAATACTGTAGGCCATGAGCTTTATGACCCTCCGCAAAAACAAAAAAACTCCTTGGCTACCGAATTGGCTGCAATCGCCCATGCCGCGGGAATTCGGCTGGAGGCCTGTGCGGAGTCCGGCACTCCCCTGCCCCCGGCCGCCTGCATCGGCACGGAGTGGATTCGGGACATCTGCGGACAGGATTGGGGATTATCGAAGGATTCCGGTCAGAGAGAACTTTGCCACTGCGCCAAAAGCGTCGACATCGGCATGCCGGACAGCTGCCCGCACGGATGCAGCTACTGCTACGCGAACCGATCCCCGCAATTTGCAAAAAAAAATAAGCGTCACGGCTTTTTTTCACTTGACATCGACGCATCAAAACGATAAAGTGTGCCAACGACAATAAAACAAGCAAGGACGCTTTTATGATCAACTCCCTGAATGCTCCATCTGTGGACCCCATGCTGACCATCGTGAAGGAATTGGAGGAAAAAGAGGACGGCTATTACAAACTGGATAACATGGGAATCATGGGCGGGAGCTTCTCGTTCAGCATCGCCGGAATCGGCGTTTCCGTAGACAACGCGTTCGTCACAGTGCTGACGGTTTCAGAGCAACAAAAGCTCTATGTCATACAGGCAAATGCCTCTGTCGACCTTGCCTCGTTTTTCGTACTGAACGGAACCTTCGCCGGAGCGCACAACCCACTCAGCCTTTTCGATGCGCTCACGGTGTTTGACAAGCAAACCAGCGGCGGCGATTCCGGCAGCGGTTCCGGCACGGACTGGACCGGGCACTTCCCGCTCTTCTGGGAGCAGGATAACCTTTACGACAACCCATTAAAGCAGGCGTCCGCCAACAACGGAATTTACCTCTTACAGGATACGAAAACCGGAGAAATCGTATCACAAAACCAGGTATTCACCGTCACCGGCCTCTTTTCTCCCGAGGTGCTGAAGAAACTCGGATTGGATATTACACTGACGGTGGGCGCGTCCTTTTCCATGAACTCCTTCACCGAGAAAAAGAGCGGAACTATCGGAGTACTGCTCAAACTTGCTTCCGGTATCGAAGTCCAGGCGGTGGGCGGGGTTTCATTTCACGGATCATCGATCAATGGATTTTATTTCGAGGTCAAATCCGATGTCCTCGCCATCGGTCCCGTCACCTTAAGCCGCATCAAACTGGCCGCGGACGGGCTCCAGGTCGGGACCTCGAAATACAGCGTCGGGCTTGGCGCTGCATTCGGGCGGAAGGTAAAGGTCAGCCTCCCGGCTCCGGTCAAGAAACTGCTGCCAAAATTGGCAGACGGAGTGTTCCCGGTGGAGGTAAATGCCGATACGACATTCGCCACCGACGCCAGTTACATCTACCTCGGCGTCACCGGATCGGTATTCGACATGGTGAATTTCTCCGGCAGCTGGGAACATGTCAAAGGCGAATACGATGAAATCGCATTCAAAGTGGGAACCACCCGAAATCCCAACTTCAACCTCTCGCTGGAAGGCTCCGCCAAATGGTCCGACAAAAGCCTGACGGTTCAGGGCACTTTCTCCGGCAATTTCCGCTGGGAATGGTCTTGGAAATCATTCAGTCTGGCCACCGATGTTTCCGGGCGAATCGCCGTGGTCTATTCCAAACTCTACGAAACCGGACGGGAAACGCTGACGCTTTCGCTCGCCGGTTCCGGTACCGCCAGCGTCAAAGTGTGGCGAGTGCAGATCAAAGTCGGGGCAAACGCCTCCGGTACCTGGACCTGGAACCTCTCCGACGGCACACCGAAAACGCTAAGCACGGCAATGGCACTCTCCTCGGTTGAGCGCCCGGCGGAACCGTTCTTGCTGCGCGCCGTCAATGCGGCCTCGCCGACGGACGCCTGGACAAGCGGGGGATACACGGTCAATTACTCCGAGTCCTGGTCGCAGAGCGATGGAGCCGAAAACGGGAAACTCCGAATCACCGTCGCCGCCCGCTACTCACTGGAACGCAGCAACTGGGTTCTCAAGGGAAGTAACGGGGAAACTTTTTACGGAACGCCGTCCGACCTCGCGACGACCGACTCCGCCGTCGCGTTCCGCAAGATATCTCACGATATCTGGGAGCTTTCCATGAACGCGCCAGCCGCCGGAACCTGGACGTTGGATGTCTACACCAACGGCAATTGGAGCGGCGAGGTTCTTGCCGTGGCGGAATACGACCGCATTCTCTCCCCGACGCTGGCGATCCGGGAACGGGACGCGAACCATATTACGTTTGACTACGACATCGGCAGCACAGGCGCAAACGGCGCAACTCTTTATCTTTGCATGGAAGAAAATGACTCTGCGGAACACAAAGGAACCGTGGTCGCCATTCTGGATGACGCCTCCGGTACTTTTGTCTGGCAGCGCCCCGAAGACATTCAGGGCGGCGATTACCGCTTCTATCTGATGGCGGTTGCGGAAAACTCGTCCCAACCCGGCTACAGTGAGTACACCGGAAGCGAACACCTCGCGATCAACACGGCGGATCTCAGAATCGAAGATTTGATCGTATCGCAATCAGGCGGAGATTCCGGCGGGAACTATCAGGTGACCTTCACGGTCAGGAACATGGGGCAGATTTCTTCCGGGGAATTTCACTACACCATTTCCGCATCGCTCAAAGACCTGGATGACAAACCGTCAGCCACGCTGAGCACCGGCGTCATTGCCGACCTCGCCCATCTGGAGGCGACGACAATCACCGTCAATACCGCCCTCCCCGCAAATCTCTGGCAGAACATGGTGCAATTGAAAGTCACGCTTGACGAAGCGGATCTGGTCGAAGAAGGTATTTTTGAAACCAACAACAGCGCCAGTCGCGACCTCTGTTACTCCACCGCCACACGCGCCGTCGCCAACTGGAGCAAACTGCTTGCCAACACGGAATATGTCGTGTTGGAATATGCGCTGGACAACGACTTCAGCGATACGGTTCGTGTAACCGGATTGACCGGAAGTTCCTGCGAACTTCTCCTCGGTTCCGGCGGCGGTTATCACTGGCGTGTCGCCGTGGCTGATGCGGAAGGCAATCCGCAAGAGAGCGGCTGGACGGAATACCAACGCTTCTCCGTCGACGAAGAACTCGATTTCAACTGGGAGGTGGAGCGCGACGGAAAACAGGTGCTGGAAAGCAAGACATTTACACTCAAAGACGGTATTTATTCGCTCTCCGACTTCAGCATTGGCGCCCTGCAGGGAACATTGACGCTCTATCAGGTCAACGACAAAAACGGAAAATTGAAGAGAGTGTATAGCAGCTCCCTCGCAAAACTAGCACAGGCGAATACAAGCGCCTCCCTGGAGCTGCTGAATGCGGACTACCGGATCCACATCACCACAAACGCGAGAAGCACGGCGGATTCTCTTGACTTCTCGCTCTCCGGGACGCCCTTCCCCGATTATGTTCAGGACAAATCCCCCATTGTGTTGGCAGGAGATGACGAAATGTCAACGATCAGCACCCTTTGCAATACGGAAACCGTATCGGGCTGGGTCGGGACGAATGAAAAGAACGACCGTTGGGATTTTGTGACGGACGACGCCGGAGAAGTCACCATCACACTCTCCGGCGCTCACGACCTGACCGGAGCCATGCAAATTGCCATCTACGAACAAAACGGAAACACCGGGAAATTTCGCAGAAAATACTCCGTCCGGGTCGCCGCCGGGTCGAGCGATGGGCAACTGGTGTTCGACAGCCGATTCCTCACCGGGAACTTCTATGTCGAAGTCACCACGGTCGGGAAGCAGAATACGTTCTACTCGCTGGACGTCAGTTACCGCGCCTTCAGCAATGTGGATGCGGAAAGATTTGTGGAATGGGATCAGGCAGACGCCCGGGTCGAAGGATTCGTCGGCTACGGCGAACCATCCGACGAATATCTGCTGGAAGTCGACTCCGGCGAAGCGGGAACTTACAGCATCACCCTCTCCGCCAATGCCAGAAGCGCGAGATTGCGCCTCTACTCCCTCTCCGGCAGGTGTTTAAAAACGGTCACCGTCGGCAAGGACGGCGTCGCGTCTCTGGATGGAATGCAGCTCTATTCCGGCACGTACGTCATTATGGTGGAATCCGCCGATTCCGGCAAAGGCAGACACAACACCGATTATCAATTGAGCGTAAATCAGACCGGAACAGTTGCGAAGCTGGATGAAACCCTGTTGCTCGGCAGTGTCGAGCCGACGAAGCAGAACAAACTGTTCTTCGCCTTCGACGCCAATACCGGGAGTTACGATTTGTCGGCATTCAAAGAGGCGAACATTTCGGCCAGGGTTTATTCCGGAAACGTTTCAGGGAAACTCTCCACCGTCGCTCAGAAGCGGAACACCGTCAACCTGCTCGCATCCGGCGAATATTATCTGGAGTTGAGCTGGAACAAAAAGTACGATATCTCCGACTATATTCTGGCTCTGGATGATGACAAGCGCTTTACGCTGGAATCCTCCGGCAATCGTGGGATCACAATGCTGGCCTGATCAGACAAGATCGGAAGCGTGGCCGTATTTCCGGCGATATTGCAATGGCGGCATACCGAACTCCCGGCGAAACATCGCGGTGAAGTAACTCTGGCTCGGGAAGCCGCTCATTTCGGCGACCCGGCCGATCGGCCAATTGGCGCCCAGCAGAAAGCGGCGGGCTCGGAGCAAGCGCAATTTCAGCAGAAATTCGCCCATCCCGATTCCGCACTCATGCTGGAACAAATGCTGCAGCCGTGACGGACTCATAAAAACCGTGTCCGCCACCCTTGCGGCTGATGGGGTTTCCGAGGCGTGGCGGCGCAAAAATTCCAAAACCGACAGCACCCGTTCGTCGCGCGGGCGGCGCAGCAGAAGTCCCGCCGCATCCGCATACGCGTTCTGCACAACCTCTTGGAACAATGCGGGAATGAATTCACAGTACCCTTCAATCGCCTCGGCTGAAAGGAACGGCAGGCGCCGAAATGCGTCTTCCGCCTCCGGGTAACGGCATTCGTTTGCCTCGAACCGGAACGGACCGAGCATAACCACTCCGGCAAATCCGGCCGCTGCCGGAATCGGCACAACCAGCTCCGCGACACCGGCGTGGCAGATAGACAGTTGCGGTGCCGGGTTTCGCTTCAATCTCGCAACCAGCAGTTGCGTATCGTTTTCCACGCACGGCTCAGAATCCGTTACGGCTTTTACCGCTTCGCAAAATTCACAGATGTGACGACTGTGCGCGGGGGAAAGATCTGCCTCCGGCAACAAATACCGCGAAACCTTCCAGACGCAACCACTCCCGGCGATTCCAGCCAATTTCGCCAGCTTCGCTTCCAGTTTTTGCATCTTTTTGTCTGATTCAGGCATAATATTCACCATCATAGCAGTTTTGTTATAAAATGTAGCACAAAATTGATATAAAAGCGAATGACAACGAATATATTATTCTCAAAGACTTTCATTTCAGGAGAATTACTATGATTTCAACGCTGTCCCTTCCCCTTCTGGCCGATTCCGATGTCGTCGTCATCGGTGGGGGGCCGTCCGGATTCGCCGCCGCGGTCGCCGCCGCGCGAAACGGCGCCAATGTATTGCTTCTGGAGCAATCCACCATGTTCGGCGGATTGGGAACCGCCGGGCTGGTTCCGATGTTTGCGCCGAGCACCGACGGAGAGCGGATGATCTATGGTGGAATCTTTGAAGAAATCAATCGCGAAATGTGTTCCCGCATGAAAACAGAAGTCGTTTCTGCGTCCTGGCAGGCGATCAACCCGGAAATTCTGAAACGGCTGATGGATGAAACAGCCGAAACCGCCGGGTTCCGCTTTCTCTTCAACGCCAAAGTCTGCGAGGCCGAAGTGAAAGACGGCCGAATCGCCGCCGTTCTCGTCGCCACGTCAAACGGATTGCGCCGCGTAACCGGACGCATGTTCATCGACGCTACCGGAGATGCGCTGCTTGCCGCACTCGCCGGAGCGGAGTTTGAGTTCGGTGACGAAAACGGCAACACCATGAGTCCGACACTCTGCGCCCAATTCTCCAACATCGACTTTGATTCCTGCCACGCCGCGGGGCGGGCGGGCGTCACCGATCGTTCCGTCTGGCAGAAGATGACCTGCGAGGGAACCGCCCCGCTTCAGGAACATCACTTTGTTTGCATGAAACCTGTTTCCAAAGCCTCCGCAGGAAGCAATCTCGGCCACATCTACGGCCTGAATACACTCGATGAATTTGAGCTGACCCGCGGCTATGTCGAAGGGCGCAGAATTGCAAACATCATGGAAGAATTTTACCGGAATCACATTCCCGGCTTCCAGCATGTCGAACTTCTGGCGACCGCCCCGCTGCTCGGCATCCGCGAAACCCGCCGGATTCGCGGCGAATATTATATGACACGAGATGATTTCACCCGCCGCGCCGTATTTGAAGATGAAATCGGCCGCTGCTGTTACCCCGTGGACATCCACTCCGGCAGCACTGACGCAGAGGAACAGAAAAAGGTCGAACGCGTCCTCCATGAAACTCGATTCAAGCACGGCGAGAGTTATGGCATCCCTTATCGCTCCATGATTCCGCTCGGCCTGGTTAATCTGCTGGTTCCGGGGCGGGCACTCTCCTCCGATCGGGCGATTCAATCGAGTTTGCGGGTCATGCCGCCTTGTTTTGTCACCGGCCAGGCCGCCGGCGTCGCAGCGTCGCTGGCGAAAGAAAATACACGTAACGTCGATACCAAACAACTGCGTACCCGTCTCGCCGAGATGGGCGCGTACTTCCAATAACAAAGGAGCGGATCAATGAAAACGGTTAAGTACGAATGCAAGACGGATGTCCCGGTCATCGCGGATGTGGATGTGCTCGTGGTCGGAGCCGGCCCCGGTGGCTTCTGTGCGGCGGTCACAGCCGCCCGACAGGGGCGCAGCGTCGCAATTGCCGAACATTACGGCAGTCCCGGCGGCATGGCCAATGCCGGAGAAGTTTCGCCATTTATGATCAATCACTGCGGCGACGACAGCCTGGATAAACCGCTCTACGGCGAATGGGTGAACCGGATGCGCGCTTACCGCTCGGAAGGTTTTGCTCCTGAAGTGATCGGCCGCAACAAAGAACTTGTCATCTCGCGCTATGAGGCGATGCTGGCCATCGAGGATATGCTGCTCGAATCAGGGGTCAAACCCTTTTATCACCACACATTTTTCGATGTGATTCAGGAAAATGGAAAAATTTCCGCCGTGATTTTCAGCGGAAAATCCGGCCTTTCGGCCATCCGTGCCAAAATGGTGGTCGACTCCACCGGTGATGGCGACGTGGCGGCAAAAGCCGGGTGCGATTACGAATTCGGCAACGAAGACGGCTTCTGCCAGCCGATGACGCTTTGCTTCAAACTCTCTCATGTCGATAAATCGCGCGTGCCGAGCCGCAAGGAAATCACCGAGCTTTATCACAAAGCCAAAGCGGAGGGGCGCATCGACTGCCCGCGCGAAGACGTTCTCTTCTTCAGCTATTTCGACGCCGACGTGGTACACTTCAACACGACGCGGGTCATCAAACATAACGCGACTGACACTCAGGCGCTTTCGGATGCGGAAATTGTTGCCCGGAAACAACTGCGGGAATACCTTGCGTTTTTCCGCGCCTCCGTGCCCGGATATGAAAATGCCGACATTCACTCCGTGGCAACCCAGATCGGCATCCGCGAATCGCGCCGAATCCTCGGACTGGAATACCTGACCGTCGACGCCTTTGACCGTCAGGCCCGCTTTGAAGATGCAATCTCCCGGGTCAACTACCCGGTGGATATCCACAACCCGAGTGGAAGCGGAACGGTAATACGCCATCTGAAAGCGGATGAATTCTACGAGATCCCATATGGCTGCATCGTACCGCCTGCCGTAAAGAACCTTCTCGTCGGCTGCCGGGCAATCTCGGTCGATCATGCGCTGCACAGCAGTATGCGCGTCATGCCGCCGGTCTGCTCGATCGGCCAGGCAGCCGGGATGGCCGCCGCGTTGTCCGTGGCCCGGAACTGTTCTCCGGCAGAGCTTGAAGGAGTGCAGGTCCGCAAGGCACTGCGCGAATTCGGAGCCAACTTGTAATCTTCCTTTTGCCTCCCTCCTCCGGCTTGCGATCGCATGCCGGAGTTTTTTTATTGACAATCTCTGAAAAAAATTCAGCCCAGCATTGCAATCGCTGGGCTACTTCTGTATAATTTGTGTAAGGAACCAATTTTTTGAAAGCGGAGGCCCATGTCACAAGCCGTCACAAAACGAATACAGGAACTCTATCGCCAGTTGCGTGCACAACTGGATAATACGCGCAGCGGCCGCAAGTTCCATTCCCGGCGGAAAATCATGGAGCTATACCGGGAAACACGCTATGTCGTGGATCGGGCTCTGCAGCAATTGACTGATGAATCAATCATCAGCATCCACCCCCGGGAAGGAATTTTTATCAACCACCGCCTGGAAGGAGAAAAATTACGAATCATCTCCTGTCACGACGACTGGCAGAGTGAGCAGATGGGAAATTTCGACCAGGCCATCATCAATGTGTTCGCCGGAGAAGCGGATCTGTATGATTTTTCGACTCAACTCTACCCGTTTGAGGCCAAGGGGTTCATCGAACAAGTCGAAGCGCTGGATTGCGATGTGATTCTTCTGTATCCGCCCTACAGCTTGAGCAAAAACGAGTTGATCCGCTTGTTCGCCCTGCCGCAGACCATCGTTTTTTGTTGCAATACGCTGAGTTATGCCGGTGTCGACGCTGTCGACCTCCACCCGGAAATGATTGGAATGACGGCGGCGCACCACCTGATCAGTAACGGACATCGCAAGCTGGCGATTTTGCAATCGGAGCCATGGTCTCCGGCGGAGTCGGCGCGAATCAACAGCTTCCTGCACCTCTCCCGCCTGAACGGAATTGAACCGATCATCATCGACTGCCATATCTCCAACGGAGACTACTCGCCAACCATGGCGCATGCCACGCTGAATCAGCACATTCGCCAATTCGGAGCGAATTTCACCGGGATATTCGTCCTGAGCGACGCATCCGCACTGGGAGCCCTGAAGGCACTGGAAGACAATGGATTGCGAGTTCCGGACGACGTCAGCGTTATCGGGAATGGCGGATTTGCCGCCGCCGCATTATACTCTCCCCCACTCACCACGGTCTCGGAAAATTTCACAGGGTTCGCCGAGGCGGTCAAAGCCGGCGTCGAAGAGCTTGCGGCAGGAGGACGCTTCGGGCTTCGTTCTGTGAATCCCATTCTAGTGAAACGGAAATCGGTAAAAAACATCAACCAAGAATAAAAGGTACCTATGAAAAGAAGTTTTACATTGATCGAGCTTCTAGTTGTGATTGCAATCATTGCAATTCTCGCCGCCATGCTGCTGCCCGCATTGAACCAGGCACGGGAACGGGCGCGCCGAATCGATTGCGCCGGGAAATTGAAGCAAATTGGCGTCATGCACATGTTCTACGCCGATGAATCGGGCGGTTACTATGCCTATGTGAATTCCAACGGAACCGGCTATACACTTTGGAATCAAATGATGGTGGATTACTATAAGCTGCCGTTGAAAATGCTCCAATGCCCCTCCAACGCCTCAGTCGACAAAATCAACCTCGATCGTTGGCGCGGAACTTACGGCATGAACCGCTTCAACGGCGACGGAACCAAAAACGCCGCCCGCTTCGACCTGCTCGGAAACATGCAGCTGCGCGCCAACAGCGACCGGGATATCCACCTCGCACTCAGCCGCATGAAATCACCAGTCCAGACGCTGATTCACGCCGATACCATCTGCGTTGACAGCGGTGCAAATTACGGAAAAGGATATGTAACGTTCCACCCGGACTGGTTCAGTGAAGGGGCGATTCATCTGGTGCACGGTAATCTGGCCAACGTATCGTTCGCCGACGGGCACGTGGAGAGCTTCAGTCAGAAGAAGCTGAACGAATCCCCATGGAACATCAATTTCACAGTCGACCAGGCCAATAACAAACAATCTCTTTAATCAGAAACGAGGATGGAACCATCATGAAACGTCTTTTATGCGCCATGCTGCTGGGAACAGCGGCAATGCTGGCTGCGGAATCCCCATACGGGGTTGCGGCCCACATCAACAATCACGAATCGGCGATCGCCGAACAGGAGTTCAAACTTCTGACCGCAAACGGTATCCGTGCCGTCCGTACCGACTTTGAATGGAAGACTGTCGAGAAGACACAAGGGAACTGGGACTTCACCCAGTTCGACCGCAATGTGGAATTGGCAAAGAAGTACAATATCGAACTCCTGCCGATTCTGAATTACGATGTAAAATGGGCTACTCCCGCGTGGAAACACCATCCCCAGTGGCTCGATTACGTTCGCCGTATCGTTTCGCGTTACGAGAAACAGCTTCCGTACTGGGAAGTCTGGAATGAACAGAATCACAGCGGTTTCTGGCGCGGTCCGGCCGACCCCAAGGCCTACGCCGAACTCTTGAAAGTTACAGTGGAGGAAATCCGCAAAATCAATCCGAAATTGCAGATTCTGTATGGCGGAACCGTCGGCGTCCCCCACGATTACATCGAAAAGACACTGGAGTATGGCGCGGGCAAATATTTCGACGTCATGAATATCCACCCCTACCGTCATCTGCCGGAACCGTCATTGCTCCACGACATTGAACTGCTCAAGGAAACGCTGAAAAAGCATGGCGCCTCCGAACGAATCTGGATCACCGAATTCGGTCACCCGACCATGCCATGGGTCGAATCGATGACAACCATGATTCACGTCGCATTTGAAAAACTCGGCATTGATCCGAACAAAGCGAAAGTCGCTTACATCGACGATCCGGCATATCAGTTCCATGCCAACACGGTTTTCGATATCCGGCACACCTTCCCCGCCAGCAACCCGATCCGCCTTCAGGAAATCGCGGCGCTTGACCCGGCTCAAACTCCGGTGCTCATTCCCTGCTTCGGCGAAGAGTTCCCGATGATCTATTATCAGGCGCTGCAAGATTATATCCGGCGCGGTGGTGTGGTGATCTTCCCCCGTGGCGTCCCCCTCTATTACGATTGGGTGAAAGACGCCAAGGGATACTACCAGCAGGAGCGGGCATCGAGCGAATTTCTTGCCGATCTCCATATCGGCTGGGAAGCTCCTTGGCAGGGAACCGGCGTCCCCGGCGATGTGCGGGCATGGGAAGCGGGTGCGGAATTCAAGGGAAAAATCCCCGCGATTCGTGGACTTGGCAACGACGTCTTCCTGACCGACGAGAAGTTGAAGGAAGGTGACCGCTTCTATCCGCTGCTGGAAGGCGGCAAGGATCGTAAAGTTGCTCAAGCCGCGCTCTACGACTTTAACAGCGACCTCAAAGGCGGTGCGATCGTCTTTACCCAGAAGTCGCGGGCAGTATCCGAAACCGACCAGGGCAAATTGCTTCCCCGCGCAATGCTGAGCGCATTTTCCGCCGGCGTTGAAAAATTCTTTTACTACGAGTTCCAATCGCTGGAGCACGATGTTACGTACTTTGACCAGGAATACTTTTTCGGAATCCTCCATCGCGACTTGTCGCCCAAACCGGCGTTCTTCGCCTATTGCACGTTGACCAAAATGCGTCCGGAGGGCTCCACGCAAACGGTTCTGCTGTCGAAAAAGACCGACACACTCTGGCATGTCAAGTGGCAGCGTCCCGACGGCACTCCGGTTCACGCGCTCTGGGCTCCGTTTGAGCCGGAAACGGTTCAACTCGAACTGAAGGGCGACGCGAAAGAGATAGTCAATTATCTCGGTGAGAAGCTGACCGCCGTTCCCCAAAAATTGACTGACGGCATCATCTACCTCGTTGGCCCGGAAGAGGTGAAGATCATCCGTTAAAGCAAAAAATCCATAAAAAAACCGGCCCTGGGATCATCTCCCAATGCCGGTTTCTTTGTGTCACAACTCAGCGGTAAAGCGGGCCGAGTGCAGAACAGGCTCGATAGTCGGAACTTTCTTTCTCCATACCGAACGCACTCCAGACGGAGGGACGGAAAATCTTCTCCTCCGGAACGTTGTGCATACAGACCGGAATGCGCAACATCGCGGCGAGCGTAATCAGGTCCGCTCCAATATGCCCGTAGTTGAATGCACCATGGTTGGCGCCCCAATTGGCCATAACGCTGTATACGTCGCGGAACGCCCCCTCCCCGGTCAGGTTGGGAACAAACCAGGTGGTCGGCCAGCCCGGATCGGTGCGGTTGTCGATCTTCTGATGAATCTCCGCCGGAAGCTCATGCGTATAGCCCTCCGCAATCTGCAGAACCGGGCCAAGCCCCTTCACGCGGTTGATGCGTGCCAGCGTAATCGGCATTCCACCCTTTGACAGGAAACGGCTGGAGAATCCGCCGCCCCGGAAATAACCGAGATTCCCCGGAACCCAACTGGTCGCATCAAGACATGCCTGAGCTTCCGCGTCGGTGATTTCCCAGAATGGCTTCATCGCCGGTTTGCCATCCTTCGTCTGGCGACCGGTGGCGTCCATTGTGGTCGCTCCAGAGTTAATCAGATGGATCAGGCCGGGAACTTCAAGATCGTAACCGGTCGCTGCCTTCACCGCCTCCGGGCTCCAATAGGTACGAACATCGCTGAAGCCGGACGCGGTACCGGTCAGCAGATGTCCCAACAGCATGGTCACACCGTTCAGCGCGTCATTTTCGGTAGCGAGCACCAGAGCTTCGCGAATCCCATTCCAATCGAACGAGGAATTGAGGATCGTTTCCATAAAATCGCCGTTCGGCATATGGTCGGTCCACTGCCGCTGCCCCTGGAAACCTCCGGCAATGGCGTTGTGCCCCTCGGCCTCTTCCGCAAAGCCCTTGGCCGCCAGCTTCGGATTCCCCTGCATCAAATCGCGACCGATCAGAGCCATCTTGACGACGTATTCCCAATCCTGATCCAGCGCCTCCGGCGTCTTTCCGTTCTCGCCGTTGTAGATGTCATCATACTGCTTGCAGTTTTTGCGTGTCCACGTCAAAGCGCGCGTGAACTCATCTTCGTCATAGATCTTCTCGTTGACCCGGCGGATGAATTCGCACATGTCGACCGATTCGCAACGCATGCCGAGATACTCTTCAAAGAATTCCGGATCGACGATCGAACCGGCGATCCCCATCGAAACGCTGCCCATCGAGAGATAGGATTTGCCGCGCATCATTCCGACCGCGATAGCGGAACGGGCGAACGCAAGCAACTTCTCCCGCACATCCTGCGGGATGGCGGTATCGGCGGCATCCTGAACGTCACGCCCGTAAATGCCGAAAGCCGGAAGACCTTTCTGGGCGTGAGCCGCCAGCACCGCAGCAAGATAAACTGCGCCGGGACGTTCGGTTCCGTTGAATCCCCAGACCGCTTTTTGCGTCAACGGATCCATGTCCATCGTTTCGGAGCCGTAGCACCAGCAGGGAGTTACAGTCAGCGTGGCGGTGACGCCTTCACGGGCGAACTTTGCAGCACATGCGGCCGCTTCATTGACCCCGCCGATGGTGGTGTCGGCGATCACACATTCAACCGGCTTGCCATTCGGATACTTCAACGTGCCGATCAACGCGGCGGCGGCTTGCGCCATATTCATGGTTTGAACTTCCAACGACTCCCGGACTCCGCGGCGGCGTCCGTCGATAGTCGGGCGAATCCCGATCTTCGGCATCTCATTGATCATTGCAACACCTCATTGGTTAAATGGAAAGGATAAAAGTGTATACACTTATATAATAAACGCTGATTTCGGAAATGCAATAGTCAAATTCGGAAAAAACACTTCTTCTCCTTGCTTTTGCGATAAAACTCCATTATACTAGACAGAAATGAAGGAGGATCCCATCATGCGTCTGTCGCTCTTGTTTGCCATGGCTTTCTGCGCACTCCAACTTGCCGCCGGAGAGGTAAAAATCACAGTACTCTCCGATCTTCATCTTTCGCCGGGGAACGGCAATGACACACGAATTGCACAGGCGGTGACCGAGGTCAACGCCAATGACTCCGATCTGGTCGTCGTCACCGGGGACATCACCAACCGCGGCACCAACGCCGAATTGGAAAATGTCAGAGAACGCCTTTCTCTGATTAAGAAACCGTTCTTCGTCATTCCCGGCAACCATGAAACCAACTGGTCCGACAACGCCGCGCTGACCTTCTCCAAGCTCTGGGGAGATGAGAAATTCGCCGTAACTCAGAATGGAACCGTCCTGATCGGTTTCTCCACCGGCCCATATCTGAAAATGGGCGACGGTTACGTACGTAGCGAAGACGTCGCTTTTCTGAAAAAATCACTGGAAACCATGGCGGCCAACCGCGAACCGGTTATCATCTTCTGTCACTATCCTCTGGCGACGGAGCTGGGGAATGGCCCGGCAATTGCGGAACTGTTGAAAAAATACAACGTCATCTCAGTCATCTCCGGACACACTCATCGGCAGGCGCGGCGAGAAATTTACGGACTAGACAGCATCGTCGCCCGTCCTTTCTCCACCGGCAAAACCTTCGGCTACAACCTTCTGCGATTCGATGGCGACAAAACACTTGAAGTGGTGGAGAAACGCCTGGGCGACGAAACACAATACCCGGTCGAGCGTCTCGAACCGATCGTATTCCACCCCTTTCCACCCGAGAACCCGTTACCGGAAGGCGTTGAAGTCCGACTCCTGCATTCCGACCGCGCAACGATCTACACCGGTGTGATGGCGGCCGACAATCTTCTTTGTTATGGAACCTCGGACGGGCGATTGGTGGGGCTACACCTCGACGGCAGGCCCATGTGGGAACAGGAATACAAAACTCCATTCTACTCAACCCCTGTTTTCTACGACTCAACGATCGCCATCGGCACCACCGAAGGGATTTTGTTTACGTCGAAATTCGGCTCGCCGGCCGGCTCTCATGGATTTTCACCCACTTCCCAAGCGGTCATCGGCTCCGGAGTTCAGAGTGAAGGCAACTTTTACATTGGCGACGGGGCGGGGAAGTTTTACCGTTTCCACTCTTCGCGGGAAAAGCCGATTTCCAATACAACCGACGTCAATGGAACCATACAGGGACGCCCCGCCGTCAGCGACGGTCTGGTTGTGTTCGGCGCATGGGACACCCATCTTTACGCACTTGACGCGAAGACACTGGCTCTCCGTTGGAAGTGGAGCAATGGGAAGTCGCAGGTGCTGTACTCCCCCGGCAATATTGTGCCAGCCATCGGCAACGGACAGGTCGTTATCGTTGCGCCTGACCGTTTTATGACCGCGCTCGATCTCCAAACCGGGAAGCAGATCTGGCGAAACAACGCCTATAAAATCCGCGAATCCCTCGGAGTCAGCGAAGACGGAAACACCGCCTACGCCAAAACCATGGACGGCAAGCTGGTGGCAGTCAAAACCGGGGAGGTGAATTTTACCCTGAAATGGCTATGCGACCTCAACTTCGGCTACGAACATGCCCCCTGCCCGATTCTGGAATCCGACGGCGTGGTTTATGCGGGTAGCCGCAACGGCGTCATCGCCGCCGTCGACGCCAGAGATGGAACGCTGCTCTGGCGTTTTCGCGGCGGAGATTCCGCAGTCAATGAATTCACCCGCGGGGAGGACGACAGCGTCTACGCAACATTGATCGAGGGAAAAATTTACCGGATTCGCATGCCGTCACGCACAACTCCGCGGCAGATCCGCATCGCGTCGCTCAGTCCGAACCTGACCGAAATGGTCGTCGCCCTCGGTGCGGGACAGCAGTTGGTCGGGCGCTCAAGCGCCTGCGATTACCCGGAATCGGTCAAATCCCTTCCGGTCGTCGGCTCGCTCGGACGTCCGTCACCGGAAGCGTTGCTGCTGGCACGCGCCGATATCGTCGTCGCGGAATCCCTGCGATCTCCCGAGGATGCCGCGACCTTGCGCGCCCTCAACATCCGAGTCGAACTTTTCCCCGCCGCCCGGCTTGACGATTATTTCCGCAACCTGCTGCGCCTCGGCACCCTGCTCGGACGAGCTCAAGAGGCGCAACGGGCAAAGGAAAAATTCGATTCAGAACCAACCGGCACCGATGCCAACAATCAGGGCGTATTGGTCGTCATCGCAAGTTCGCCGGTCATTACGGCGGGCAAGAACAGTTTTCTCACCGATATCATTCACGCCGCCGGCGGACGCAATGTCGCAGCCGGAGAAGACAAAGATTATTTCAACTGCTCCATGGAAGAGATCGCCATCTGGAACCCGGACTGGATTCTCGCTCCGGGTTTGCCGCCGGAACAGCGAAAAGAGCTGGAGAAATCACCGGCATGGGCGGGGCTTGCCGCTGTAAAAGGAAACCGGCTCATCACTGACTTCAATTCGGATCTGCTCTACCGCCTCGGGCCGCGCACCATTGACGGCATCCGTCAATTGCGCGAACGCCTCAATACGCCCCGGTGATTCAATCATTCGAGCGAACGCTGTCGCGTTCGATCAACTTATAAGGAATAACCGTCCGGCGCGCAAACGCCTGCCCGCGCAGCCGCGAATCGATCGCGTCGGCAACCGCTTCTGCCTGCGCGGTATAGTCTTGCGAAATCGTGGTCTGTGGAGGGATCGCGTAACGGGAGTACATCGTCCGCTCCGACGTCACCAGTGAAATCTCATCGGGAATGCGCCGATTGTAGAGAGAAAGTGCGTAAGCCGCCAGAATCCCGGCATTTCCGCCAGGGGCAAACAGGCCGTCGATCCCCAGTTTCAACAGTTTGCCGATCTCCTCGACATACTCCTCGGCCAAGGCAAAACGAACATGCCGTCCGGTTGCCGGGAGCTTGTGCCGCCGCAACGCCTTGAGTGCGCCGGAATGCCGCAAATCGGCGTTCCCCGTCCCCGCCTCTCCATAGATGACAACACCGACGCTCCGGCAGCCGTGAGAGGCCAGGCAACCGATTCCCAGCTCCATCGCCTGCAATTCGTCGGAGCGAACGGAATAAACCTCGCCGGTTCCGGCGGGAGCGTCACGATCGACAATAATCAGCGGAGAAGCGAACCGCTCCTCCCAATCTCCCAGCACTTCCGCGTCGATGCCGATCGACACCGCAGCGCAAAAGCGAACCCGCTCCAGCTGTTCCAGATTATCCTGTGGCAACATTTCAATGCGAAAACCACGTGCCGAAAGCGCCAACGCCAACTCCGAAATCACCATTTCAACATAACTTCGGATCGGATAAACCATCTGATAGGGGCTGATAATCACCACATTTTGCTGTTTCGAGGAAAGCCGCGGGCGGTAACCGTATTTTCGCGCCACCGCAAACACCTGTTCCCGCACCTCGTCACGAATGTTCGGGTGATTGGCGAATACCCGGGACACAGTCGACGGCGAAACGCCCGCCTCTCTGGCTACATCCTGAATTTTAATCATGCGCTTCCCCCGCTCTCCGATTCCGCGGGCGGCAACAGGCGCACCCGGTTTCCGCCAAAGGGAAAGTGAATGCGGAATGCCGTCCCTTCCCCCGGCCGGGAGCGCAATCCGAACTCCGCACCATGTTCCCGACAAATCCGTTCGATCACCATCATGCCGATTCCGCTGCCGCCGGGTCGATTCGACTGGAACGCCTGAAACATGACCCCCAGCTCCTCCGCGGTAATGCCGCAACCGGAGTCGATGAATTCCAGCGCGACTCCATCCGGATCCATCTGACCGCGAATCAACAGTTTGCCACCATTCGGCATTGCCTGCACCGCGTTGCGGATCACATTGTAGAACAACTGTTTCAACTGCGCCGTATCCCCAAGAATCGGGCGCATCTGCTCACTTTGCTCACAGTGCACGTCCACCCGACGCGCCTCAATTTCCGGACGCATAAAATTCAACACCTCCACAACAAGGCTCATCACCTCCACCGGAGCGAATTTCGGCTTCCCGGGGCGGAGCGCGGTCAAAAATCCCTGAATGATGCTGTCGAGCCGTTCGACTTCGCTTTTGCAGGCACGGATCATATCGCAGGCTTCTTCGCTGGAAATATCTTCCTCGCCCTCACAATTTCGCTCCAGCATCTGCAGGTTTAAATATAAACTGTTCAAAGGGTTGCCGATCTCGTGCGCAACGCCGGCCGCGAGCATTGAAACCGCCTGCCCTTTTTCAAATTCAAGATCGTTCATCGTCCGCATGCGGTTCTCCGTGACGTCGCGGATAATCACCGCGGCAAGCGATGAATCCGCCGGGTACGGAACCAGATAGAATTGAATGAAGCGGCGAGTCGGATAAAGAATCTCCAGCTCCTGGCGCGCCACTTTTTCCCATTCCCGCCCATCCTCGCCAAGAATTCGCGGCCAATCCACTCCCTGCAGCAACCGCGAAATGCGAAGTTCCGAAAGATCCTCCGGCAATGCCAGAAGATCGCGCGCCGCACGGTTGTGATAGCGGATCAACAAATTGCGATCGATTACGAGAACGCCTTCTTCGAGCGTATTGAACACGGTTTCCAGAAATCCGCGCTCTTTCATCAGCCGCAGAATATAGGCCTGTCGGCTCATCGCGTCAACGTCGTCGAGCCGTTCTCCGAAGCGATCCAGAAAATTTTTCTTAACCGTCATTTGCAATCATTCCATTCCGGTGTCATACTATAGTATTAGTATAGCACTCAGCGGATGGAATCTCAAATTCCAGGGAGAACTTATGCGCATCTTTCTATCGTTTGCCGCAATCGTCGCGGCCGCCGCCTCACTTTATGCTGCGGATACACCGCCATTGGCGATACTCGAAGAAACCGGACAACCGACTGTCGTCGAAACCGGCAAACTCCTCACGCTCCAGGATTCTTCCCGGAAGAATACGGAGAGAACTCCGGCGGGCGCTCTCGCCGCGCAGGTCGCCCGGCGCGGTGTCCTTTACGAATGGGTTCCCTCAGCCGATCAGACACGCATCACCGGTGGAGCCGATCTCGTCGACGCATTTCTCTCCCCGGATGAAACACTGCTGGTTCTTCTGGAAAATGTCGGCGGAAAAACCGGACCGAACAGCACCCGGATTCTTTGTTGGAACCTGTTGAACAACCAATTGGTCGCCGCATTCACCGTCCCCGAACGGAAACTGGCGACCGCCCTCCCCATCCCCGGCTCCACCCGCATTGTCGCCATTCAGCAACCGCAGGAGGAACTGGAGCAACCGGCCGCACTGCTTGTCATCGACCTCAAAGATGGCACGATTGTACAAGAGTCTAAAGCATTCCTCGAAGAGGCACGCTCAATCGCCGTCACTCCGACGCAAACCTTTGTGGCGGTAAAGGGAGACGATAACATTCGGATCCTCCGGCATCACGACTTCGCGGGAGAACCGGGCATCCTTCGTACCCTCGCTCCGACGCCGCGGCTGCAACTTTCGCCCGGCGGCAGCACATTGCTTATTTACGGAGAAGACCGAGCCGAACTTCTGAGCACCCCAGATGGCCCCGGAGTGCCGGAATTGACGTCGACGGTAGAACTTTCAAACGGATTTCAACCGGTAAGCGCATTGTTGTCGAACGACAAAGGAGATTCGCTGATCCTTGCCGACGCATCCGGAAAAGCGATACTGTTCGCCAACGGCCTGGCGCGCCCGCTCACCGAACGCTTCACCGGAGCCGCAACTTGCCGCGTCACGGATCAGAAACTGTTTCTCGGCACCGACCCCAATGAGGCGATCAGCTTCTATCAGCTGCCGAATGAAACGACGCCGACCGCCACCGTTTCCCCTGCCTCCTTGCGTCCGCGCAACCGGGGTCGCGTATTCCGGCTGTTTGCACTGACGGGGAGCGGCAGCGGAGAGCCGAATCTGATTCTGGTCGATCACCTTGCCAACATCTACCGCCTGAGCGTTTTGCCACGCCGCTGGCAAAAAGAGATGATCTTTACCGCACCTTGATTCAAGGACGAACGTTGCGGTGGATCGGAACGGGAACCGGAGCACTCCAATACTCGCGGAGAATTCGCCCCACCCCATCGCGCATCACCTGATTCGCCGGTGAAAAAAGACTGCGATAAGAGAAGAAAACCGAACCGTTGATCTCTGGTCGCGTCATGTTGAAGCGCAGCTGGTCGGCAACTTCGTTCCGGTGCCATTTCCGTTCCGCACCCAAGCGATAGACGCCATGCCCGATGTAGAGATTCACATTGGTTCCCTTCACCGTGTCGGCCCACCAGTCGGCCAGCGCCGCATATGCCGCCACGTCGTGCGAAAACGGCCAATAGAGCTGCGGAACGATGTAATCCACCCATCCCTTTCGCACCCAACCGCGGGTATCGGCATACTGCGCGTAAAACGATTGCAACCCACCGGTGGGGGAGCCGGTCGACATACTTTTCCGATTCGCCCAAATCCCGAACGGACTGACGCCGAACACCACCCGTCGCCCGGAGCGCTGATTGAAAAGCGTCAATTCCTCTTTCACACCACGAATCACGCTGTCCACATTACTCCGACGCCAGTCTTCCAGCGAAAGTTTCCGAGGGTTGTATTGCCGGAATGTACTGAGATCGACATTGCCCATGCCGCTGTAGAGATAGAAATAGTCATCAAAATGAATCGCATCTACCGGGTACTTCTCCACGATTTCACGCACAGTTGCGCGAATGTGCCGCACCACACGAGGATCGCCGGGGTTCAACAGCAGAGAGTACAGGCCATCCGTACGCTTCACCTCCAGAACGCAATGGGGATAACGCCGGGCGAAATTATTGCGATCCAATGTGTTAAGATAAGCAGCCTTACGAAGTTTGGTAGCTCCCATCACGCGATAGGGATTGAGCCACGCATGAAACTCTAAACCGCGCTTGTGCGCCTCCTTGATCATAAAATCCAGTGGATCGAATCCAAGGGAACGCCCTTCCGCTCCGGCCAGCCAACGCGACCACGGGTTGATCTGCGACGGATAAAAAGCATCGTTGTTCGGACGCACCTGAAACAGGACGGTGTTGAAATTGGCCCGTTTCAGATTGTCCACCAGTGTGATGTAATCGCGGCAGAACGAAGCGGCGTCGGCATGTGCCGGAAAGTCGATATTCTCCACTGTCGCCACCCAAACGCCACGCATCTCACGCGCTTTCGGGCGAAATACATTCGGGACCTTGACTTGTCCGGAAGAAAACTTTCCACCATAGGGAACCGGTTTGCCGGTCTCCGGGTGCAGAAGCACGCTCTCCGCCGCGCCGGAATAGCATCCGGCCAACAGCAACAGGGCGATAATCCCCGGGAAAATTCCGGCTATTTTACTCATCCCTGCGGAGCCTCCTTATCCTGATGACGCGAACGGCCGCCCCGTCTGCGCCGCCTCGGGCGAGGCCTCTCTTCGTCAAACTCTTCCTGCGCTTCACTGCTCCGGCGGCTTCGGCGGCGGGGCACCGCAACCGGCCACGCCTGCTCGGCGGCAGCCACGTTACCTTCGGTGACCGCAAGCCGGATCAACAGCAGTTCACGGGCATGCGGATAGGATTTCGCATCCAGCAACCGCGGCTTCGCTTTTTCATCTGCAAACAAGGACTGAAGAATCAACACCCGCTCCGCCGACTGCGTCATGCGGTTCATCATCGTCTGCGGCTTGAACAACCGATCCAGAACCGCCTGAATCGCGGCGGTGGAATCCGGGCCGGGTTTCCACAGATCTCCGGGGTTTCCGCCGCAGTCGCGTTCAATAAACGGCAACGCCAACGCCGCCATCGCCAACGAAACACTGTTCCGGTAGACGCCTTCGCGCACCCGACAATTGCGTTCATTGAGTAAATTCAAAGCATAATCGCCATGCGGAGTATCCCACGCGGCATTCAATTCCGGCAGAAAATAGGGAAGCAGACCATAGTCGTGGAATGCCTGCAACTGCTTGTCGCCATACGATCCGGCCAGAATTTTCTCCAGCTCCAACGCGAGCCGGGAGGTGGAGGCAAGGCGAATCAGTTCCAGTTGCGAAAACAGGGCGTTCTCCGTTTCCGACTCCATCGTAAAATCGTACTGTCCAACCAGTTTCAGCGCCCGCAACAATCGCACCGGGTCTTCTTCAAACCGAAGTTTCGGATTGCCGATAGCGCGAACGACACGGTGACGAATATCCTCGATTCCTTTTCCGGTATAATCGAGCAATTCGGAGCGGACGGGGTCGTAAAAAAGTGCGTTGACCGTAAAGTCGCGGCGCCAGGCGTCTTCCTCGGCGGTTCCAAACGAGTTGTCCGACAGGATCATATGCTCCGGCAAAGCCTTGCGAGCGGCAGCCCCGGAATGCTCCGGCGCCTTGCGGAAGGTGCTTACTTCAAAAAGTTCCCCGCCATATTGGACGTGAACCAGACGAAAGCGCTTCCCGATGATCCGTGCGGCGCGGCGACCAAAGACGGCACGCACCTCCTCCGGCGTGGCCGAAGTGGAGATATCGAAGTCTTTCGGCGTACGCCCGAGCAGCAAGTCGCGGATTGCTCCTCCGACAATGTATGCTTCAAATCCCCCGTCCTGCAATTCCGCAATCAAGTCGACGACATGGGATGCTACCGGCAATTCATGTTTCATGGCAGAAAATCACAATTCCCTTTGAATGACCGTATCCACGCATTCGAGCTCAGGGTCCCGACACGGGTAGTCTGCGTTGTAATGAAGCCCACGGCTTTCGTGCCGCAGGAGCGATGAGTCGATGATGAGTTCGGCCACCGTCGCGATGTTACGCAATTCGACCAATTCAGCGGTGACATGGAAATCCCAGTAATATTTTTCGATCTCTTTGCGAATCAGCTTAATGCGGTTCTTGGCACGCTCCAGTCTTTTGCTGGTGCGATAGATACCGACATAGTCCCACATGAAGCTGCGGATTTCTTCCCAGTTGTGGGAAATCACCACCTGCTCGTCGGAATCGGTTGCATTTCCGCTCGTCCAGCTGAGCGCCGCTTCGACGGGCGGGCGGGCGGCACGCAACGCCGGATAAAACTGATCGATCTCTTTCGCCGCCAGTTTCGGGACGACCAGCGCCTCCAGCAAACTATTGCTGGCAAGACGATTGGCGCCATGAAGGCCGGTGCAGCCGGATTCTCCGACCGCAAACAGTCCCTCGATGCTCGACTTCCCATTCACTTCGGTTTTAATTCCGCCGCAGACAAAGTGCGCGGCGGGAACCACCGGAATCAGATCGGTCGCCATATTGATTCCCGCCTCAAGGCATCGGGCAAAAATATTCGGAAAACGGAGGCGAAGTTTCTCTTCGCTGTGATGGCGGATATCGAGATAGACACACTCTTCTCCGGTCCGCTTCATTTCGGAGTCGATCGCCCGGGCGACGACATCGCGCGGCGCAAGGCTCTTCATCGGGTGATATTTCTGCATGAATTCGATCGGTTCCGATTCGCGCGCCTCGCGGCATTTCAGCACCGCCCCTTCCCCGCGCAGCGCCTCGCTGATCAAAAATGAACGGATGGTCGGGTGATAAAGGATCGTCGGGTGGAACTGGATAAATTCCATATTCGCTATTTTCGCCCCCGCCCGGTAAGCCATCGCCACCCCGGAACCGCAGGCCACATCCGGATTGCTGGTGTAAAGGTACACCTTTCCGGCACCGCCGCAGGCAATGGTAGTCGACGCGGCGAGAAAAGTCAAAATATTCCCGCTCTTCGCATCCAGCGCATAGGCTCCGAAACAGCGATTCGGGCCGCCCAGTTTGAGACGCGAACTGACCACAAGGTCGATTGCGGCATGAAATTCAAAGATGGTGATATTCGATTTCGACCGCACGGCCGCAACCATGACACGCTCCAGCTCGGCACCGGTAATATCCCCGGCATGGAGAATCCGCCGTTTATGGTGCCCGCCTTCTCGCCCGAGGTCGTATTCATCCGAACCATCGGTATAGCCGAGGTCGCCGCGGGTGGTGAATTTCGCACCAAGCTCGATCAATTCCCGGATCGCCTCCGGCCCGCCTTCCACAATGGCGCGAACCGCTTCGACGTCGCAAAGTCCGGCTCCGGCTTCGAGCGTATCCTTCACGTGCTCCTCGAACGAATCGAGGCTATCGACCACGCAGGCGATGCCGCCTTGCGCCAGCTTGGTATTGCACTCGTCGATTTCACGTTTGGTCACAATCGCAACACGTCGCCCTGATTCCGCCAGATGCAGCGCGGTCGTCAACCCGGCGAGGCCGCTGCCGATAACAAGGTGATCGAACTCTTTTACTTCATTATTTTTCATGACAAATCGCCAGTCCAAAATTCCGGGAATACATGCCGCGGTGGAAACGACAGTTCGTTTTCACCGCAATTCGTATAGAAACCGTTTTGTAATTATCCTTAAAGTGATGTAAATTACACCGAAAGCGGCTTTCTGTCAATGGGGTAGACATCAAAATGTTGAAATTGCATACACTTTTTCGCGGCAAACATGCCGGTGGCGACATTCCGGAAGCGGACGAGAAACATCTCGCCGCATTCCGTTATCGACTGCGGGATCTTCTTTTCTGCTTGGCCGGCGGCGCATGTTTCGCCGCGGCACTGCCGCCGTTGAACGGATCGTTTCTTGCACTGATCACATTGATTCCGGTCATCCTGATCGCTTCGCGCTCGGGCTGGCGTTTTGCGGCACTCTGTGGATACGCATGGGGAATCGGGTGGTCGTTTTTTGCATTCCGCTTCCTGCGCGAAATCGACCCGGCGATCCCCTTTCTGATGCCCTGGGTGATCTCCATCTGGCCGGCGTGTTGGGCGGCTTTGCTGCCGTTTCTGCGCCGCAACACCGTATTCCCACTCGGAGTTGAACTGGGCGGCTATGAAGAACGGCAACGATACGAGAGAACCGCGGCGGCATTCTGGAGACTCCTTCTTTTTGCGTTCGGTTCGGCGGCGCTGTTCACATTGGTGGAGTGGACCCGCTCTCGATTGTTCCCATGGAACGATCTCTCGATCACCATGTGGCGAAACATCCCGCTGATTCAATTGACGGCGGTGACGGGAAATTACGGAGTCATGTTTCTGCTGGCGCTGTTCAACGCAACACTGGCCGGGGCGATCCGCAGTCGCTTCAGCCTGCCCGGAATTAAACTGCTGCTACTGGGAGCGGCAATCTTCGCCCTCGCCCACGTCGGCGGGCTTCTGCTCTATTACCAACACGCGCAAAGCGGGAATCCGAACTGGTTCCCCACCCTGCTCCAAGGCGATATCTCGCAACGCCGGAACGCAACGCAGGCCGAGGCGAATGAGGCGCTCGACATTTACGCGAGCCTCGCCCGAAAAGCGCTGCTGACCGACCGGAAACCGGATATCGTCATCTGGCCGGAATCCGCAGTTCCGGTGCCGTTTCGCCTCAATCACCCGATTTCAGCCAAATTCCGGGGAATCGTCAACTCGCTCAGCGCCGCCTATCGAACTCCGATGCTGATCGGCGCAATCGATTATGCCGACCCGTTGCCGCGTGACGGGTCGCCCGCACGGGTGACCAACAGTGCGCTGCACTTCAATTCCACCGGGCGCATGACGCATAAATACGACAAAATTCACCGGGTTCCGTTTGGAGAATATATTCCATTCCGCCGGTTTCTTCCGAGCTTCGTCATCAAACAGATCGATATGAACCGCGATCTGGAGGCGGGAACGAATTTTGACCCGGTGCCTTTCCGTGAAGACATTCGCGCCGGAGTCGCCATCTGTTATGAGGGCATTTTCAGCTATCTCACCCGTTCCTTCGCCCTGCGCGGCGCGAACGTGCTGGTGGTGATCTCAAACGACGCCTGGTATCCGACCAGCAGCGAACCGGAGCAGCATCTGGCCAATGCGGTCATGCGCGCCGTGGAAACGGGGCTGACGATGGTGCGTTGCGGCAATAATGGCGGTTCACTTATCGTGCTGCCAACCGGGGAAATCACGCAAATACTGGAAGTCCCCGGCCCGGAAAAACGGTTGGAACTTCGTCGTGGGCGCGGCGTTCACCCGATCGCCGTTTACGTGCCGGAGCGCCCGGCGCAAACGTTCTTTGTCCGTTATGGCGAATGGTTCCTTCTGCTGCTCGGCATCGGCTGCACCGGCTGGTTCCTCTTTGCCGTTCGCAATTTCGCACGGCGCAAGCAATACTATCGCCTTCAGGCGCGCAACCGGACCGAATAAGGAGCAAGCAGAATGGAAGCAAATCCGACCCGCCCGCTCTGGGCTCCATGGAGAGTTGAATTCATCCGCGGAGAACGTGAGGAGCGATGCTTTTTTTGCGGAAACGAATCCGCATCCGGAAAGCCCGAGGACTCCATCGTCATCCGTCGCGGCAAAACGGCGTTCGTGATTCTGAACCGCTACCCTTATAATATGGGACATTTGCTGATCTGTCCTTATCGCCACCTCGCGGACTTGCCGCAGTTGTCGAAAGAAGAACGTGCGGAACTCCTTGAACTTTGCGTCCAGGCGGAATTGACGCTGCGCCAAACCATGCAGGCGGAGGCCTTCAACGTCGGATTCAATCTCGGCAAAACAGCTGGCGCTGGAGTCGCGGATCATATTCATATGCACGTGGTTCCGCGCTGGACAGGGGATAATAATTTCATGCCGGTTCTGGCGGATATCCGCTGTGTTCCGGAAGCGCTCGGAACGACAGCGGAGCTGCTGCGCTCAAACTGGATCGAGGAGTGACATGCGAGTTCAGATCGACTGCTACCCCTGCATCCTGTCGCAGCTCTCGGAACTGGCCAAACTGGCCGTGGGCGACGAAGAAGAACAACACGCTCTGGTAAAACGATTATTGAAATTAGTATTGGAGGCGGACGACCAGACGACGCCGCCGGAATTTGCGGCGCAGTTCCACTCCATTGTCGCGCAGCTCTCCGGTATTGAAGACCCTTTCCGCGAAGTAAAGGATCGCTCGACCGAACTTGGGCTTTCGTTGTTGCCGGAACTGCGGCGGATCGTCGCCGCTTCACCCGATCCGTTTGAAGCGGCGGTACGCCTTGCGATCGGCGGAAACATCATCGACTATGGAGTGAATCCGAACTTCAAACTTCAGGACGCCAAAGAGAAAATCCACGAAGTGCTTGACCTCCCTTTCGACCGGAAAAGCTGCGCGGAACTCAAGCGGCGGCTCGATGCAGCGGAGTCGATCTTCTATATGTTGGATAATTGCGGTGAAGCGGTGATCGACCGGTTGCTGATCGAACCGTATGCCGAGAAAATAACACTCGGCGTACGCGGGCTCCCGATTCTCAACGACGTAACCCGTCGCGAGGCCGAACTCTCCGGAATCACCGGAGTTCGCCGGATCGTCGACACCGGTGACCGCGCGCCGGGCGTCTCGCTGCGCAACAGCAGCACGGAACTGCTCGACGCCATGCGAAGCGCCGACATCGTCATCGCCAAAGGACAGGGGAATTTTGAGTCGCTCGACGAAGGGTTCGAGCACCCGATTTTTTTCCTGCTGCGAACCAAGTGCCCCGTGGTGGCGAAACGGCTGCAAAGCCCGCTCAACGCCATCCGTATTATAGGAAGGAATCTCTGACATGATCCAGATCGGATGTTATCAAACCCTGGTCGCCGAGCGCGAAACCGATTTCGGTTTCTTTCTCTCCGACGGGAAGAATCGTCGGAAAAGCGTGCTTTTGCCACGCCGCTTCGCCCCGAAAAATTTCCGGGAAGGCGACAAACTGGAAGTGTTCATCGCGCTCGATAGCGAAGACCGTCCCGTCGCCACCACCCAGACGCCCAAAGCGATTCCCGGCGAATTCGCCATGCTCACAGTAAAAGAAACGACAAAACTCGGCGCGTTCCTCGACTGGGGGCTGGATAAAGATCTGCTGCTCCCCTTCCGCGAACAACCCGCACGGGTTGAAACCGGAAAAAGTTATCTCGTTTATATTTACGTGGATAAGACAACATCGCGCATCGCTGCGTCGCGTCGCCTCGGCCGTTTCTGCAAGCACCCGGTTCAGGAACTTACCTTGAACCAGACCGTCGACTGTATCGTCTGGGAAAAGGCGCGTTTCGGCTGGCGACTGATCGTCAACAATCGCCATCTTGGCCTGGCCTATTACAACGAACTCTGCCAACCGCTCAAACCGGGCGACCGCTTCACCGGATTCGTTCACGCCATCCGGGAAGATGACAACCGGGTGGACATCCGCTTCCGTGCTGACGGCATCAAAGGCGTGGAAGCCGAAAAACCGTTAATTTTGGACGCACTGGAGAGAGCGGGCGGTTTTCTGCCGCTCAATTCGCAGAGCAGCGTGGAGGCGATCCAGGCGCATTTTTCATTCAGCAAACGCACATTCAAACAACTGATCGGCATGCTTTACAAGGAACGGGCCATCGTCATCACCGATGACGGGATTCGCCTTGCCGACACGCATTCCGCCACGGAGGACCCGTCATGAAATTATTCGGCACTATTCTGGCCGTCGCCTTTTCCATCGCCGCTTTTTCCGCTCCGGTTCAGGAACGAAAACTGGAGGAGAAAATGCTGGCCTGGGCGTTGATCGAAGCCGCCGGAACCCAGCAGGCGATGGAGCAAACGCTCCAGGCTATGCTGAATTCGCAGATGAACACCGCCACCACGCCCCCGATCCTACGGCAGGCGTTTGAGGAGTTTCTGCGGGAAACCATCTCCTACGAGGCACTGAGAAACGATCTTGCGGAGATCTACCTTCAAGTTTACACGCCGGATGACATCCGCGAACTGATTCGCTTTTATCAATCGCCGATCGGCCGCAAGCACGCTGCGGCCGGAGCCCCGATCGCCACCGCGACCGCCGCCTTGACGCAAAAGAAGATGGAAGAGAATTTGCCGCGGTTTCAACTGCGGATACAACAACTGATCCAGACCATGACCCCACCGGCGGAGGCGCCTGCCCTGCCCGAAAAAACAGAGGAGTAAGTTACATGTTCAAGCTCGTCGTCGTCATCAATGTGCGCCCCGAAAAGGCCGCCGAATTTGAAGAGATCGTCAAACCGCTCGTCGAAAATTCACGCAAGGAATCGGGCTGCATCAGCTACGATCTTCTCCCGGCCGTGAACCAGCCGAACTGCTATCTTGTCCTCGAAACGTGGGAGAGCGACCATGCGCTTGAAAAGCACAACCAGACAATGCACTTCCGCGATTTCGCCGGACGCATTAACGAATACGCCACAGGACCAATGACCATTTACCGGGTCGAGCCGGATAAAGTTAGTCTTTTCTAACAACTGCTGCTTGAAAAAAATCCGCCGTGCATATATATTGATGCACAGGCGGATTTTTTTATTTACCAAAGAAATTAGGCATGACTAACAAAATACAGCAAACACAATTTTCTCCCCGGCCGTGCCCCCATTTGCATGAACTGGTTCGTTATCTGCTACAGAAGCTGGCACCGGTTCTGCTTGGGGTAAAACCGGCGGAGCTTTTGCGCCTGACCAGTTGCGGCTTCCGGCATTCATGCGCCAGCATGAGTTGTTCTGCCTGCACCAGCGGGAGATTTTGAAAGCGCTGCAGCTTGATTGCAGGATTTTGAAGCAGAATAATGAAAATCTTGTCGTCCTGTTCTTCCGGGCAGATTCGTTGACGCGCGCCCTGAACTCACCGGCACATGCGGAATTCCTCGCACAGCATGGTTATCCTCAAGGCGCGGAACTCGCCGAATTGGAGAAACGTTGCCGTGAAAACGAAGAGTTTCCGCATGAAATCGGAGTATTCCTCGGCTATCCGCTCAAGGATGTTCGCGGATACATCGAGGATCCCTGCGGCTGCCTTGCGGTTCCGCGCGGCTTATGGCGCATCGCCGGGGACCCGACCGAATCGCTGAAAGCGATGGAGGAAATCCGTAATGCGGAACGCATCGTTCGGGAACTGATCGGCAGCAATACGACGATCGGGAAAATCTTACAGGAAATCCACAACTTTCTCCCGGCCGCATGAACCGGGGGAGATTATCAAAAAAGCCTGAGTCCGTGAAAGAAATGAATAAAAAAGGGGCGTAAAAATAGAAAAACCTG
>JBEBTY010000021.1:0-53312 GCA_040393525.1 Victivallis vadensis
GCTTCGCGGCGCATACCGCGCTTAAGGAGAGCAAGAAATGTTGTGGGATGGGGGACGCGGGATGAGGGGGACGCGGGATGAGGGACGTGGGATGAGGGACGTGGGATGAGGGACGTGGGATGCGGGACGTGAGATGCGGGACGTGAGATGCAAGACGTGAGATGCGGGATGGGAGGGGCGGGATGGGAGAAAGTGGGAGGCTCCGGCTGCGCCGCGAGCGGGTGAGTTGGCCTTGCGGCCAACTCCACCGCGGTCGCTCCCTGCAAAATTTTCAATTTTGCTGTTGAGCGCTTTCGGGGCGACCGGGTGCCTCCGGCGGTTGGGGCGCTTCGCCCCCAAACCCCAGACCGGCGAGCCGCCGGTGGCGGGTAAGGGCAGTTGCGCATCCGCGATCAACTACACCGCTGTTATAGCGCACTGTCCCAATATTTTCTTACCACTTCCTGCCCGTTGTCACGGATGGCCTTCTCCACCTCTTCCACACTCCGGGAGTCGTTCAGCGTAAACTGCCCCACATCTTCATCCGCCAGTACAGCATATCCCCCCGGCGTCACCCGGGAACCCGCACTCATGTTATCTGCGCAAATTTGCACCATACGATCGCGGAATTCCGGGTTCTCACGTGTCGAAACCGTAATGCTGCATTCCGGGAAAACAATTCGGAACGCCAGCATCATCAACTCCAGATCCTCATCCCCAACCGGGTTCCCCGGCTGGAATCCCCCGTCCGTCGCCGTAATGCGCGGAAAGGCAAACTGCACCTTACTCTCAAAACAATGCTTTTGCAGATAAATCGCATGCGCACCAAGGCTCGCCGCCTCCAAACGCCATTCATCCAGCCCAAGCAAAAACGCCATGCCGAGATTCCGCATTCCAGCTTTCCCGGCACGGAACTGGCTCATAACACGAAAATCGTAATTGCGCTTCGGCCCGACCGGATGCAGCTCCTTGTACAATTCCTGATTGTACGTTTCCTGAAACAACGTCAACCCTTCGTAACCCGCCTCGAACAGCTTGCGGTACCCCTCTTCCGTCTGCGGCGCAACCTCAAGGCTCAGGTACGAAAAACGCTCTTTCAACATCCGACCGACCTCACAGAGAAAATCGGTACTCATATGCACAGGGTTCTCCCCCGCCACAATCAGCAGCGAATCGATCCCCATAGCCAGAATCGCATCAGCCTCCTGCCGAATCTCATCCAGTGTCAAAATCTTGCGCTCATAGTGATGACGGATGTTGAAGTCACAGTATTTGCACCCATTGATGCAACTGTTTGAAATATACAGCGGCGCGTAAATCGTCACCGTCCGGCCATAATAGCGGCGACGGCAATTCTGCGCAATTTCACGCATCCGAGGCAGAAGTTCCATCGCGGCAGGAGAGATCAAATTCAACAAATCAAAAAAATCACGACGCGTTTTCGACAGCGACCCGGCAACCATCTCCGGCGTGACAGCGGCAATCCGATGTTGAATCTCTTCCGCAGAAAATTTAAGTTCGGGAAACATGAGAACCGCTCCTTTACCGGAAAATATCAAATGTGTTTTGCGGACTCGTGGCCGATGCCGACGCAATAGCCGCCGGAGGACCCGATTTCAAGCCAAGCTCCGCGGCGCGGATCGCAAGACGAAACGCCTCCGCCATTCCAGCGGGATCGTCCGCGGCAGCCACCGCCGTATTGATCAACACCGCATCCGCCCCCAGCTCAATGGCTTCGGCGGCATGTGACGGCAACCCGATTCCGGCGTCCACAACCACCGGCACATTCGACTGCTCCACAATGATTTCCAACATTGCCCGAGTGCGAATTCCCTGATTCGAGCCGATCGGCGCACCAAGCGGCATCACCGCCGCCGTCCCACACTCCTCCAATCGGCGCGCCAACACCGGATCGGCGTTGATGTACGGAAGAACAATCAAATCCAGCTTCACCATCGCCTCAGCCGCTTTCAGCGTTTCAATCGGATCGGGCAGGAGATAGCGAGCATCAGGATGAATCTCAAGTTTAATCCAGTTGTAACCGGCCGCTTTGCCCAGCCGCGCGATACGGATCGCTTCTTCCGCATTGCGGGCGCCGGAAGTATTCAGCATAACCTCGACTTTCGAGCGGTCAATCGCACTCAGGATATCGTCCAATTCGGGATCGGCGAGGTCGACGCGAGTCAGCGCCGTGGTAACCAGCTCCGTGCCGGAGGCGCTCAACGCGGCGGCAAAATGCTGTTTCGAGGCGAATTTTCCGGTTCCGAGAAAGAATCGGCTGTTGAATTTTTTTCCGGCGATGACGAGATCTTTCATGATCGTTCACTTCCTGTTTTTTTAGGCGTTTCCTTACGGTTCCAAGCCGAGTAGGAGCGCGATAACTGTGTTGGCTTCCATCGCCGCGGCGATTCCGACGCGGGGAGAAAAAGGGGGCGCGGTTTCCACGCCACTCTCGGTATCGCCGATCAGATGGAGGCGTCCTCCTCCGATCCGGCGCAATTTCAAAAGGTTGCTTCGACCCCATCCGGCCAGCCCGCTGGCGGCGACGACGTCTTTCCCGGCACCGATCAGCGCACGAATCAGCATCTGCTTCTCCGCTCCGGCGTCAAATGCCTCAACTACAATGTCGCAGGAAGCGAAAAGAGTGACGGCGTTTCTGGCGTCAATGCGAATATGGTGCAATTCCAAGTCCAAGTCAGGAGTGATCCGGCGCAGATTTTCCTCCAGTGCCTCAACCTTTTTTTGCCCGACTTGATCGGCAAAGAAAAACTGGCGATTGAGGTTGCTCTCTGCGACATCGTCAAAATCGGCGATGACAAACCGCCGGAGGCCGGAGCGCACCAGGTGCATCGCACAATTCGACCCCAGCCCCCCGGCACCGGCAATACCGACGGTCGCACGGCTGAAGATTTCGCGCTCTTCCGGCGTGAGAAAGGAGTTGGGAGTCATTTGCGTCAGCCTCCGGCGACGATTCGGAACGCGTTGAGGCTATCCCCGGCTTTTAACACACGCGGAGCCTCTTCGGCGGTGAAGATTTCCCCATTCAGTTCGATGACCACCGTCTCCGGTTTCATTCCACAGGCGGTCAGGAGCTCCGTGACGGTGGTTCCTTCCGCGAGTTCCCGGGCGGTGCCGTTCCAGAAAATTTCCATTGCTTGAATCGCCTTTCCCGATTGATTCCAATCTATTAAAATAGCACGTTTATCGCTCTTTTTCAATCGTTTTGTCTCATCGCACAACATTGTCCGGGCGTCATTTCATAGAAACAGCGAAACATGCGGGAAAAATAGTAAACGCTGCCGAAGCCGCAACTCCAGGCGAGCCGCTGCCAAAGCAGGCAAAGCGGGAGAAGCAGTACGAAAAAGCATCGGATGACGATCCATTTCCCGCCAGCTCTCACCACTGCCGGATTTAACGCCATTCCAAACCGGGTATTCCGCAATACGACAACCGGCTCAGGGCCGACGCCGGAAAACGTTACTGCTCACCGCCGGATTTGCGGCAACAGCTTCGGATGGCGGGATGGTGCAGAAGCCAGATGGTCCAGCTGGAACAAAGCAGAATAAGCACCATTCCAACCTGGTAGATGATGCCGAGCTTGAAGAAGACAATGGTTCCACTTTTAATCAGCGAAAGAAGCGAAGGCAAAAGCAGGAATGCAACCGTCATCCAACTGTAAATCAGGATCGCTTTGCGCCAGTTATCGTCACGTTTCCAAAGGCGAATCCCGGCGTAGATGAGCCAGATGGCGACCATCATCCAGAATTGAAAAGTTCCGCCGGTCACCAATCGGAGTACGCCATTCAACACCCCCAACGCCGCATAGACAATAAGCACCCACGCAGTAAAAGTCAGCAGCCGGCCGGCTGTGCGCTCTGAAATCGTCATAAATCCAAAACTCCTTTTATCGATTCTCTCAATCTGTCGCGTTTACGCTCAAAAAGCAAAACAACGGATAAACAACGGCAATTTGACGGAACGCGTCAATTCCCCGCAGAATGGAGGAGAAGCAACAGATCATCCACCATTTCCGTCGGAATCGCCGTCGTCGTTTTCACATCCGCCAATTCATCAAACGGCACGGTGAGATCCGCGCCGAGATCGGTCAAAAAACGGTAATAGGCGATCCGCCAATCACGCCGGGCGTCGATCAGGATCAACGCATCTTCCATCGACGCCGGGGCAAGTTCCGCTTTGCGTCGCGCCAGATCAAAGCGCTCCCACGCCTCCCGCAACCGCCGCCACGAAAACTCCACTTCAAACGCAATCCCAACCGCAGACGCCAGCGAAGAAAGTAAATGATGATCGTCAACCGGAGAGGCCAGCTGACGCTCCGCCATCCCGCGCGGCAACCGATAGAGCAACTCCGCCAGGCGCGGCAGTTCCGCCCCGGCTACTCCTGGCAATACCAGAACCCGGCCGGGAAGATCAGGCGGAAAAGCGGGGAGCTGCGACTCCGAGCGCTGTCGTGCCGCCAGCGTCTGCAACCGCGACAAATCACAAACCAGCAGACGCGGCACAACCAGAGTTTCGTAGGCGAAATGATCAATGCCGGAGCGGCTGAGACCGGTGGCGGCGCGAAGCTCCAAGCGCAATTCGGTTTCCTGCTGCCGCAATGCGGGAGCGCTGGAATTCGCCAATGCGATTTTTTCCCGCACAGCCGCCAGTCGCGCCCAATTCGCCGCAGTCACAAACCCCAACCGTTGGGCAACGCGAAAGCTGCGTTCCTTCTCCATATCACTGCCGGGCGGAATCGCCAGAAGATGCTGGTAAGCGATGGCGTCATCGAGCAATGTCCACAGCGTTTCATCCGGAAACGCCACACCCGCGCGAAAATCCTCTGCGATTCCGGGCAGACGCAACAGCGTGGAGTGATCAGTATGCTCCACGGCAAGCACCCGGAGCGACTCCACCGTCTCCGGCGCAAGCTGCTCGGCCAAGGTCAGCCGCAGAGTTTCATGAAGTGAAATCCCGGAAACTGCGGAACTCGGTTCCGCACCCGGTTCAACGGGAGAAGGCGACGGAAGTACGCAACCGGCCAGCAGCAACGGCAAAAGCCATCCTGTCATTCGTAACCGACAACTCACTTCTGCTCCGAAATCGGCGGCGGGGAAAAGCGCAGAATCTCCGGCAAACGCTTCTCCGTTTCCAGCATCCATCCGACATTTGAGGTGAGAAGCTCCCCGTCAAAGGTGCTGATGATGATTTTTTCCGGCCCGGTCCAGATTATCTTCAAGATTCCGGTGCAGTCGCCGGTGTATTTGACCTCCACCTTCGGTTCAGTGTGCTGAACAACCGCGACATCGTCCACCGTCAGCGCCTTGCTCGGGCGGCTCAACAGAATCCGCGAACGCTCCACCAACGCCTTTTCTTCCTTCTCCGTCAGAACGGCGTAAGTTTTGTCGTTAAAAGTCATGGTCGGGCGAACGCATCCGCCCAGAAATGTCAGGGAAAGAGCCGCAAATACTGCGGTAAAAAGCAATTTCATTCGCATGCTGTGATTATCTCCGTAGTGGTGGTTTCATCGCAATCCGCCAAATTCAGCAGGGACTGCTGAACATCGGTCACATAGAGGTTGCCGAGGTGCCCGCCACGATCGAACCAGGTCAACTTCGTCCCCAGCGTCCGATCCAGAAAACGGCGGTCGTCGTCAGTAAGCAAAAAATCATCCTGCGCATGAATCGCCCGCACCTTGGGATTCCGCGCCAACGATGCCTCAATCGAGCGCAGCGACGAGCCACGATAGAGGTCGTCCACCGTCAGCGGCGCAAGTCGCGGAGCAACGACGTTCGCGGCGTAATCCGCGAAACTGATGCGGTCGATTTCCCGATAAAGTTCGCTGCGGCTCCACCAGCTGTACGGCGTGGAGAGCGCCGGAAGCCCTCCCTCCCGATGCGCCGTCATCAACAGTCCGGCGATAGAACCGCGAAAATAGAGCGCCGCAAGAAAATCAGCGTCCTCCTGCGTCAGCGGAACACCGTAGTTGAACGGCTGTTCCCCCGCTTCCGCCGGGTTGTAGGGCGGATAGGGGGTACGAAGTGCCATCAGCGCTTTCCCCGCGATTTCCGTCACGGTGGCAACGGCTTTGTCGGCGCTCCACTCCTTGCCGGTTCCGGCCATGGAGTCGGCGATATTCAGCGCGTTGCGCAGTTCCACCGGGGGATTGATCGCAACGAAACGGTCGATTCCGAGCAAATTGGACTTCTCTTCCAATTCCGAAATTTTCAGCGTGTGCAGAGCGCCGAGCGAATACCCCAGCAGCGTCACCTGTGTGCGGGTCGGATCGAAAAGTTGATCGTCTTTCAGGTCATTGAGCACATGGAAGATCGCGTTGCGCATATTCTCCGCGTCTTTCGGCAGATAACCCGGCAGGTCCCCGCCGGAAGCACGATAAAATTGCCAGGTGAAGGAGCTGTCAAGTGCGGCGACCGACCAACCCGCGTTGTAGAAAAGCTCCGCCAACGCACTCGCAGTCATTCCGAAATAGTTCCCTCCGATACCGGGCAGCAGGATCAACAGCTTCTCCGGACGCTCTCCGTTCACCGGGAATAGAAGCCGCCGATCAGCCGCCGGCTGCTCTTCCCCTTCCGGTGAATTCACGCGCCAGAATCCATAGCGCAACTGCGGCAATTCCTCTCCGAGCGAGATTCGCCGATCATCGCATTTCTTCGCAAAATCGGCATTGAATATCGACAGCCGGAAGTACCACGGATCGTCATCCCCCTGCGTCTGGAACATCGCCACGCGCAACGAATCAAGCACGGCTCCCTGCGGACGATACCCCGGGATGGTACGCCAGTTCGCCGTCGCCCACTCCGGCTTCTCCATCACCGGGACGTCCGGCGGAAGCTCCGGGCGGATTCCCGCGTCACGCATCTGCGCGGCTTCGTTGGATTTGCGGTACAAATACAGCTCAAGCTGAAGTTGCCGCTGAATCAGCATCAACTCATGGAACGTCCGGTAACGATCGGCGCTCCCGGAAATCGCCTGTTCGTAACTGCGATGCGCCACCACCATCCGGTTGAGCGCCGTCGCGCTGCCCGCATAGGGAATGTATGTCTTGAGGTCAAACGCCATATCGAAGATGCTGCCGACTGTATCACGGACGTTCAGCGACGACATGAAAGGCAGGATGAAGGTGCAACCGGGGCCGATTCCCCATACGGCGAACATCCGCCCGAAGTTGGATTGTGTGGAGTAGATGTCCAGCCAATGCTCCGCCGGATCGAACAACCCGGCGACGCCGACGGTCGTATTGATCAGGAAACGGCACAGCTCATCCCACGCGCCCTTGAACTCGGCGCTGCCGAGGCTGCTCATCGCACGGGCGGGAAATTCCAGATTGACGCAGGCATTGTCGATTTTTTCAATCACCGGACGAGGAAGAATCGAAGTGTAAACCCGCCCCAGTGGATCGACCAGATAGTCCATCCCGACGTCGGTCACCACAAACATCGACCGGTTGAACCCTTCGATCGGATCGTCGCCGGCAACGTTTTTCATGAGTTCGCTCGGCGTCCATGCCTCCAGGGTTTCCTCTGGTTCCGCCTCCGGAGTTGCGGTCGTCGCACAACCGGCAAACAGCAGAAGCGCAACCGCTCCGGCAATTAACGAAAAAAGGCGCGACCGTCTTTCGGAATCCAAAAACATGATATCCCTCTCTTCTCGCGAGTCATATGATTTTTTCAATAATATAACGCGCCACACTTCAATTGCAAAGGGAATCCGAAAGGTTTCGGCAACGTCGCTTTTATTTCCCCTCATTGTCCATGGGCTGAGTGCAGATATTGCAATGTCGGCAATCCAACCCGCTCGGCGGAATGTAAAGCTGTCCGGCTTTCACCGCCTTGCGATGACTCACGAGGTTCTTGATCGCAAGGATGACACCGACTAAAATAAACGCTCCCGGAGCGGCCGACGGCAACAAGAAATCAGTTGTCCACACAGTGATGATCTTCACCTCAAACACAGAACCGGAACTTAAAAATTCACGCACGGCACCAAGCATGACCAACGCCAGCGTGAATCCCAACCCCATGCCAAGACCATCGAAAATTGAACGAATCGGGTTATGCTTGGCCGCAAACGCCTCTGCCCGCCCAAGAACAATGCAGTTGACCGCAATCAGCGGAATGAAAATTCCAAGCGCGGCATAAAGCGCCGGCGGCGCGTACACTTTTAAGAAGAGATCGATAATTCCGACAAACGTTGAGATCACTACGATGTAAACCGGAATCCGCACTTTGTTCGGCACCACCCCGCCAATCAGCGAAATAACCAGATTGCTGCCAAGCAACACGCACGTCGTAGCCAACCCCATACCAAGACCGTTGGTCGCACTGCTGGTGACCGCCAGCAACGGACAAGCTCCGAGCAATAAGACGAAAACCGGGTTCTCTTTCCAGATTCCCTTGCTGAAATCAGTCAGAAGACTCATTGCGTTTCTCCTCTCATCCGGGCCAATTCGGCGATAATCTCTTCGCGGTTAACACGATAACACTGCGTAATATCGTCCATCAATCCGGTAATGGCACGGCAACTGATGGTTGCTCCTGTGATATACTCGATTTCGCCGCCGTCTTTCTGAATTTTCCACGACGTGCCTTCCACGGCGGATTTCCCATTGAACTGATCGAGAAACGAGTTCGGAGCGATGCCGTCGGGCGATTTCTGAAACAGGTTAAAAATAGTTTTCTGAAATTTCCGTTCACACACGTTCGACCCCAATCCCGGCGTTTCACTGTGTTTGGTGACGAGAATCGCCCGGATTCGGCCGTCAAGCTCCAGCCCGACCAGCGTTTGGATCGGCCCGGCATATCCTTTCTGTTCCTCCGACGCGGCGATCGCGATGAGCTGACCGTCTTTAAACGCCCCCATGAAAGTCACGCCGTCGATGATGACCCGATCCTGTCGCGGATGGTTGTCGAAGGGCGGCAGCACCTGGGCCAACGCCCGGTTGATCGAACGTCGCTCCGCTTCCGCAATCGGTTCTTGCACCAGGTCGGAGAAAAAGGCAAGCAACAACGCGCAGATCGCACTCAGCACCCCGAGAAACAGCCCGAGGACAACAAAATTTTCCGTTTGCTTCAATTTTTTCATTTCATCTACCTCCGTGCCGCCGTGTAGCCAAATGGGCGCACCGCGCAAAACCGGTCAATCAGCGGAACCAGTGCATTCATCAGCAAAATGGCGAAGCTGACCCCCTCCGGATAATTCCCCCAAATACGGATCACCGACGTAATCAGGCCGCAACCGATGGCAAAAACAACGCTGCCCCGCGGCGTAATCGGACTGGTCACCATATCGGTCGCCATAAACACCGCGCCGAGCACCAGCCCGCCGGTCAAAATATGGAACAACGGCGGAGGCGTCACCCCCGGAAAGAAAAGATGCACCAACCCGGTGAACACGGCAACCGTACCGATGTACACCACCGGGATCCGCCAATTGATCAATCGGAACAACACCAGAATCACACCGCCGATCAGCAGCGCCAGCACACTGGTTTCGCCGATGCACCCGGCCTTTTGACCAAGAAAATAGCGAAACATCTGACTGTCGGAGGCAGCCGATTCAAAATTATTTTTCGCCTCATCGGTGTGAGTGAGCTTTTTCTGCGTCGTGCCGACCACGCCGAGCGGCGTCGCACAACTGACCGAATCGAGCGGTTTCCCTGCCTTCACTTCCTGAATCGTCGCGGGCGAGAACCAGACCGCGGCGTCTTCCGCATCCGCATCCATGCCACGCGCCGGCTGCCAGGTGGTCATCACTGCCGGGAGCGCGATCAGCAACCCCACCCGCGCCACCAGCGCCGGATTGAACGGGTTGTGCCCCACGCCGCCAAACACCTGTTTCCCCAACCAAATCGCTAGAAACGCCCCGATCAGGCAGACGTAAAACGGCACCTGCGGCGGAAGATTCAGCGCCAGCAGAATTCCGGTGACGGCGGCACTGCCATCAGCAATCGTGCCAATCACCCGTTTTTTCATCATTCCGCACCAGAGCGCCTCGGCCCCCACGCAGAACACCATGGTCAATAAAATCACCAGCGCGGAACGCCAGCCGAAAAACCAGACGCCAGCAATACAGACCGGGAGCAACGCCAGCAGAACCTTGTACATGATTCCGCGAACGTTGTCCGTATCCTTGATATGCGGCGAAGCGCTCAACACGAGCAGTTCGCCGGTCGGCAACTTGACAGAGCTTTTATTTTCGTCAGACATTATCTTTTTGATCCCGGAGGGTTGCTTATTTGCTTTTCTTACGAATTTCGGCCTTGGCGCGCCGCATATGCTGTACCAATGGCCGGTGAGCCGGACAAACGTAGGCGCACGCACCGCATTCAAGACAATCCATGACATGATTCTCCGCCGCAAGGTCGAATCGCTCGGATTCAATCACATTGCCGAGCAAGCATGGCATAAGGCTCATGGAGCAACCTTTCACGCAACGTCCGCAGCGGATACATGGAACCGGGTCGTAAGCGACACTGGCCGAGCGTGGCAACAGGAGAATTCCAGATGTGTTTTTGCAGACCGTCCCTTGAAAGTTCCGCTGAGCGAATCCCATCATCGGCCCGCCCAAAATCAGTTTTCCCGGTTCTTCGGTCACTCCTCCGGCAAATTCAAGCGCTTTGAGAATCGGAGTCCCGATCTTCAACAGCCAATTACCCGGATTCTTCACCACATCACCAGTAATGGTAGTCACCCGTTCCACCAGCGACATGCCGCGAACCACCGCATTGGAGATGGCCGCCGCAGTAGCAACATTCAGCACCACACAACGCGCATCCATCGGCAAGCCGCCGGTCGGGACTGTACGACGGGTAATCGCATGAACCAACTGCTTCTCCGACCCCTGCGGATAACGGACTTTCAGGCCGATCACCTGAACTCCGTAATCTGCCGCATGCCGATCCAGCATTTCAATGGCGTCGGTCTTGTTGATTTCGACACCGATATAAACATTTTTCACGCCGAGAATACGAGCGGCAATCGCGGCGCCCTCCAACACAAAGCGCGGACGCTCCAACATCGCCCGATGGTCGGCGGTCAAGTACGGCTCGCACTCGGCTCCATTCAAAATCAACGTATCAACGCCTTTTTCTCCCGGCGGGCAGAGCTTGACGGCGGTCGGAAACGCGGCGCCGCCCATGCCGACCACTCCAGCCTCGGTCACGCGGGCAAGCAGTTCAGGAACCGGAGCGCTCCACCAGTTGATTTCCGGCGGCGGCTCCATCGTTTCATCCAGCCCGTCCGCTTCAATCTCAATGGCGGGAACCGGAATTCCCAATCCTCCGGGAATCTCCCGGATGCCGAGAATCTTCCCGCTGGTCGGAGCATGAAGGTTGGTGGAAACAAATCCATCCGCCGCTGCGATTTTCTGATATTTCTTCACCTCGTCTCCGGCTTTTACAACCGGAATCGGCGGTTTCCCGACATTCTGCGAAAGGATCACCGAGTAACGCTCCAGAAGCGGCGGACGCTGCACGGGAGTTCCTTCACTCAACGACTTCCCGTCATCCGCGGTGTGAATGCCGCCGTGAAAACTCAAATGTGCACTGGATTTCTTCTTCATTTCCCGGCGCTCCATTTCATTTTATGCCCCTCCTGCTCCAGATGTTCCCGCGACGAAAGCAACGCGCCGGTCGGACAAGCCGCCGCAATCACGTCTTCGGCGGTCGGCAGCGGAGAATGCGTGTAATCGACCGTCACCCGGAAGCCGTCCAGCTGGAATTTCTCCGGAGAAACTTTGACGCATTTGCGGCAACCGATACAGGAAACCCGGCAGACCTCTCGCTTAGCCGGAGCCTTCTGCGGGGAACTGCAGTAAATATGAACTTCGGACACTGCCGGAACCAGTCGAATAATACTGCGCGGACAAACTTCCACACAACTTCCGCAACCGACACAAAGCTCCCGATGGATCAGCGCCAATCCGTTCACCATCTCAATCGCACCGAACGGACATTTGCGGGCGCAGGAGCCCATCCCAAGACATCCGTAGGCACACCCCTTGGGGCCGCCCGCCACAAGCGAGGCGGAAACACAGTCGGCGACGCCGATGTAGCTCTCCGCCCGCACCACTTGCTCTTTGTCGCCTCCGCAAAGCACCACGGCAGTCTGCTTGAACGCCTCGCCAGCTTCGATGCCGAGCGCATGGGCAATGGCGCTTACCTGTTCACTGGAAGAAACCGGGCACTTCGATGGCGCAATCCGTCCATCCAGAACCGCACGGGCAAAATCGGCACAACCGGCCATGCCGCAACCGCCGCAGTTGGCGCCGGGCAAAAGTTCGATGATCAGGTCGACCCGCGGATCGCTGGCGACATGAAAAAATTTGGCAAAAACGCCGATGATCAATCCGAGAACAAGTCCGATGACGCCCATCAGGATGACCGCGTAAACCATAGTAGTCATACCATTCCTCTCACGTCAGCAGAGTCCGGAGAAGCCGACGAAGGCCATCGCCAGAATCCCGGCGGTGACCAGAGCGATCGGAGTCCCCTGAAACGGTTTGGGTACATCTGCAAGATCCAGCCGTTCACGCAGGCTGGAAAAAAGCAGGAGCGCCAGAGCGAATCCAATTCCGGAACAAGCTCCGAAAACAGTCGCTTCCAACACGGAATATCCCTCGTCCGCATTGATGGTCGCCACACCGAGCACCGCGCAGTTGGTGGTGATGAGAGGGAGGAAGATTCCAAGCGCCTGATAGAGCTTCGGCGCAAGTTTCTGAAGCAGAATTTCAATCAATTGCACCAATCCGGCAATCACCAGAATGAAAAGGATCACCCGGAGAAATCCGAGATCGACTTCCTTCCCTCGAAACGTGAACTTGAGCAGGTGATTATAAAGGAGAGAAGTCATAAAAGACGCGAGCGCCATGACGGTCACCACCGCTCCCGACATTCCCATCGCGGTTCCCAGGCGTTTGGAGACACCCAAAAACGGACACACACCCAGAAACCGGGCCAACACAAAGTTGTTAACCAGAATCGCTCCGATGGTAAGTTCCAGATATTTCATTCCCAGTATTTACCCCCCTGCCAGAATTACAGATCACGGGGTCGTTGCTACCGGGCGATTCCGTTTCCCCAAACAGAATCACGCCGAAACGCCCCGATCACTTTTGCAATGATATTTTAAAAACCCGACGGCAGGCATAATGTAAACCGGTGCGCCGGGTTTGTCAAGAAAATTCCTGCGGCATCCTTGCGGAAATTCAATTCTTCCGGCTTGCAGAACCCGATTTAAGTGATATACTATATATGAACAGGATATTCATTCGATATGAATTTCCCTGTCCCGCGGCGACCGGTTTCTTCTCGAAACCGTGCGTATTTATGCTCTCGACAAGCCGTGTCATATTACAGGGAAACGAATGCCATGAGAATGGAAAATACGTTGAATCATGTTTGAGTTTTTGAAACACTCTTTTTATTCGCTGGTCATTTTTCCTGGCTTTGCCTGTATCCTGTCGCTGTTGCTGACGCGACTTTGCATTTCGGTTCTCCCACGCGTCGGCTTCATGGATCTTCCGGATGCCCGCCGGGTTCACCAGAAACCGACGCCACGCGGCGGCGGAATCGCGATCATCACAGCATTTTTCCTGACCTCGCTGATCTATGTGGAATGGCACTCGATGCCGCAACAGGCGAATTTTGTTTTCGGGTTCGCCATTCCCGCCACGGTAATTGCCGCCGGAGGACTGCTGGACGACCGGTTTGCGCTCTCCAGCTGGACTAAATTATCCATTCAGGTTCTTGCCGGCATCCTGGTCTGGGTCGTCGGCGCACGGATGAAATATGTGCTCGCCATCGAACTGCCGGACGCAGTGGCGTTGCCGTTGACCATTCTCTGGGTGGTGACAATCGTCAACGCCTTCAACCTGATTGACGGAATGGACGGTGTTGCGGCAGGACTGGGGACGCTTTCCTCCATTTGCCTCGGCATATGGGGCGGTATGTTCAACTCCGCTTCGGGGCAGATGGCGATCGCCTTTGTCATGGCCGGAAGCTGCGCGGGGTTCCTTCGCTACAACTTCTCCCCGGCACGAATTTTCATGGGGGATACCGGCTCGATGTTCCTCGGACTTTTCTTCGCTTACGCCGGATTGGCCTCGTTCGGAAAACCGGTAACGCTCACAGCGCTCCTGATTCCGATGCTGGCCATCGGGGTGCCGCTCTTCGACGTCACACTGGCTTTCTGGCGGCGGCTGGTACGAAAATTCCTGGAGCCGAACGCATCCGGAATCATGACGGCCGACCTGCATCATCTCCATCACCGGATCTTGCGGGAAGTCAACAATCAACGCAAGGCCGCGATCCGCATCTACCTGCTCGCTTGCCTTCTGGCGCTTGCGGGGTTCGCGGTGCTGCTTTTTGAACAAACACTTCCGGCGCTCGGATATATCGCGCTGTTGCTGATCGTTCTGATGGTGATCCGCCGTGTGGCGCAGGTGGAGCTCTACGACTCCGCGCGATTGCTGAAAAACGGATTCACCAGGCCCCGAAAACTACGAATCGTCCTCCTTGCGGTTCCGGTTGCCGATATCCTGATCTTATTCGGGGCGGATCTCATCGCCCGGAACCTGCTGGGGTTGGGTTTTTTGAATTTCTGGAAAGGGTTCCTCTGCCTTTCCCTGCCGACGCTGCTGCTGCTCTTGCTGAGCGGCTCTTACCGGATTCTCTGGTTGCGGATGGGATTCGGCGATCTCCGGCGTACGGCGGAGTTCGTGCTGGGGGGGCTGCTGCTCGGCTGTATTTTGTTTACCCTGTTCGCTCTCGAAAGCAGAATGGTGCGCCTTCCGGCGTTTCTGGTGCTGTTTTCCCTGCTGGTCATCCTGGGCTGCGGTTTGATCCGTATTTTTCTGATCAACATCGGAATCCGCATGATGTGGAGCCTGCGCCAAGGGGGAATGCCAAGCAGCCAAAAGGTTCGCGTGCTGCTATATGGCGGCGGCTTGAACGCAATGCTGTACCTCAATCATGTCTACGGGAACTCCTCTTCGGAGAATCTCACGTTTGTCGGCATCGTGGACGACGACCGGGCGCTCGCCGGGATGAAAATCTCCGGGCTCCCGGTACTCGGAACCGGAGAGGAGCTGGAAGAAGTGCTTCTCGCCCATAAGGTGAATCGAATCGTCATCACCATGCGCACTCCGACCGAGCAAACCATCGCGCTGATTCGCAAAATCAGCCGGGGTACGGATGTCAGCGTTCATCGTTTTCAGCCGGAAGAAGTGTGCATCGACACGGAAACAGATGAAAAAACAACCGCATCGGAGAACGTTTTTGAGGGAACGAGCGGGGTTTAGGAGAAATTTTTCAATAGTTTTGTTGCAAAATACGAAAGCGGGAAGTATTTTAAAGCAAATTGTATCATCAGGGAGAAACTCAGGTTGTGCAGGGAATTTGCCCGCAGCGAAGCAGGCACGGCCGCAAGCGCGTTTTACGGAGAACGAAAATGAAGAATGATTTCACTCAATACGTGACCAAGGATTCGGTGATGTCCCTCGGCGGAAGCAATAAGCTCGAGGTGATGGATCAACTGATTACCCGCGCCGCGGATTTGACCAAGCTCAGCCGAGATGTAATTTTCCGCCTGACGTGGAAACGGGAACAGATGATGACCACCGGTGTCGGCGGAATGCTTGCCCTGCCCCACATCCGGGTGAACGACATCAATCATCCCTATGTGATCATCGGTGTGTGCGAAAGCCCGATCGAAGATTACCAGAGCCAGGACGACCAGCCGGTGCGCGTGATCGTATTCACCGTCGCTCCGGATGAAAATCAGGAAGCATACCTCCAGCTTCTCGGCAGCATTTCGCGCAAACTGCGCAACACCTCCCTGATTCAGGAATTGATCGAAGCCTCCGGGAACCCGGCGCAGATTCTCGAACTGATTCAGCGCGACACGGCGAAATAACCGAGGCGAAAGGGAGTTACTATGAGCAAAGCGGAGAGCCCGCTCGGGGCGAAGGCACAGATTGATTTTCATTGTTTTTCCGACGAATGCGAAGGCGTCGTCAAATTCAACCTGTCCGATATCGCCAAACGGGATTTTCAGGCGGTCTGCCCGAAATGCCATTGCAGTTACGCCCTCGATGCGGCTCTGAAAGATAAACTGGGGCGAATGCTGGATCTCATCACTGCCATCCGCAAAGCGGAAGATATTCTCGGCGACAGCAACGTCTCCGTCAATGTCGCGGGCGGAGAAGTCAAGATTCCTTACGCGCTCCTGCTGACGCGTCTCAACACGTTGATTACGCTTGAAGTCGGCGACCGGAAAGTAGATTTCCACCTCTGGGTGGAACCGGCCTCGCCGGACACGTTCCGCTGAGAAACGCGAACAAGCAAAAACGGGCGTCTTGACCAGTTGAACGTTAAAGACGCATGCGCCGGCAGACCCGCCCGGAGAAATCCGGTGGGGGAGAAGAGCCGGCGTTTGTTTTTGTTATAAGATTACGGATTTACACAAGATATCAATCAGGAGAAGAGTCAATCATGACCGAACAGGAAATCATCAACATACTGGAAGAATCCGGCGCATTGCTGACCGGCCACTTCCAGCTCCGTAGCGGGCTTCACAGCAGCCGCTTTTTCCAGGCGGCGCTGCTTCTGCAATACCCCGACAAAGCGGAAACGGTTTGCCGGTTCCTCGCGGAACAGTTCAAAAATCAGGGCATTGAAACGGTGATTTCCCCTGCGGTCGGCGGGCTGATCGTCGGACAGGAAGTGGCGCGCGCGCTCGGCGTCCGGGCGATTTTTGCGGATAAGGAAGACGGCAAACTTGTGCTGAAGCGCGGGTTCGCGATCCGTCCGGGAGAAAAAATTCTGGTTGCCGAAGACGTCGTCACCAAGGGCGGGCGGGTACAGGAAACGATTGACCTCGTCCGCGGCATTGGCGGCGACGTGGCGGGAATCGCAGTCATCGTTGACCGTTCCGGCGGCGGCGCGAAATTCGACGTTCCGTTCCGGAGCGCGCTGAAACTTGCGTTGCCGACCTACGACCCGTGCGAATGCCCGCTGTGCAAAGATAACAAGCCGATCGATCGGCCGGGGTCAAAATAAAATGCTGACATCCATTCTCAAAGCCGTTTTCGGCAGTAAATCAAAGCGCGACCTGAAGAAGATGAGACCGTTGGTCCGTCAGGTCAACGCACTCGAAGAAGAATACCAGAAGCTCTCCGACGATGAGCTCCGCGCCAAAACCGACGAATTCAAGGCCCGCCTGGAAAAGGGCGAAACGCTCGACGATATCATGTGCGAAGCCTTCGCGGCAGTCAAAAACGCCTGCCGCCGTCTGGTCGGCACGGAAGTCGAAGTTTGCGGACAGCCGATGGTCTGGGACATGGTTCCGTTCGATGTCCAGATCATGGGCGGCATCGCGCTTCACCGCGGCAACATCGCGGAAATGGCCACCGGCGAAGGGAAAACCCTCGTCGCCACCATGCCGCTTTATTTGAACGCCCTGAGTGGCAAAAACTGCCAGCTGGTCACGGTAAACGATTACCTTGCGCTGCGCGACTCGAACTGGATGGGAAACATCTACACCCTCCTCGGGCTCAGCTGCGGATGCCTCCAGAACCAACAGCCGCCGCACGAGCGCCGCGCCCAGTACGCCTGCGACATCACCTACGGGACGAACAGTGAATTCGGGTTCGACTATCTGCGTGACATGGGGATGGCCAACGAAGCCGCGCAGCTGGTGCAGCGCGACCACTTCTACGCCATCGTCGACGAAATCGACAGTATCCTGATCGACGAAGCGCGCACGCCGCTGATTATCTCCGGCCCGGTGCCGATGTCAACCCATCAGTTCGACACACTTCAGCCGCTGGTTGCCGATCTTCACACCAAGCAGAACATGCTTTGCTCGCGTCTGGTGCGCGAAGCGAGAGAGATATTGAGCAAAGACGGAATTTCCGATGAAGAGCGCGAAGACGCCCTGCTGAAACTGCTTCAGGTGAAACTCGGTATGCCGACGCACAAACAGCTTCTGCATGCGCTGGAAGACGGTGCGGTGCTGAAGGCGCTGGAGAAACTCGAATCCCGCGTCCGCAGCGATTCCAACCGCGGAATGCTCCAGGAGGTTCAGGAGAAACTCTACTTCGCGATGGATGAAAAAACACACGAGGCGGATCTGACTTCCCGTGGCCGCGAAGCGATTTCGCCGGACGACCCGGATGCGTTCATCGTCCCCGACCTGCTGAACGAGCTGGCTGCGATCGACCGCGACGATGCGCTTACCGAAGCGCAGAAAACCGAAAAACGCGAAACGTTCCAGACCGACTTCGCCGCCAAGAGCGAGCGCCTGCACGACCTGTCGCAACTGCTGAAGGCATATTGCCTGTTTGAAAAAGATGTGAACTACGTCGTTCAGGAAGGCAAAGTCATGATTGTGGACGAGCACACCGGCCGTATCATGCCGGGACGCCGTTTTTCGGACGGGCTCCATCAGGCGCTCGAAGCCAAAGAAAGGGTCACCATCGAGCAAGAGACCCAGACCATGGCCACGATCACGATCCAGAACTACTTCCGCATGTACAAGAAGCTTGCGGGCATGACCGGTACCGCCGAAACGGAAGCGAACGAGTTCCACCAGATCTATAAACTTGACGTGATCGTGGTTCCGACCAACCGCCCCTGCATCCGCAAGGACGGTAACGACTCGATCTTCAAGACCAAACGCGAAAAATACAATGCGGTGTTGAAGGATGTGGTGGACTGCCACGCCAAAGGGCAGCCGGTGCTGCTCGGCACGATTTCGGTGGAAGACTCCGAAATCCTGTCGCGCATGCTGAAAATGCGGAACATTCCGCACAGCGTCCTGAACGCCAAAAACCATCAACACGAAGCCGAAATCGTCGCCCGTGCCGGTCAACTCGGAGCGGTGACGGTGGCAACCAACATGGCTGGCCGCGGAACCGACATCAAACTCGGCCCCGGAGTGGCGGAAGCCGGCGGGCTTCATGTGATCGGCAGCTCGCGACACGACTCGCGACGCATCGACCGTCAGTTGCGCGGACGCTGTTCGCGCCAGGGAGACCCGGGTTCGTCGAAATTCTATGTATCGCTGGAAGACAACCTGATGCGCCTGTTCGGCTCCGACCGGATCGTGAAGATCTTCGAGCGGTTCGGCCTGGATGAAGGCGAAGAGCTTCAGCACCCGTGGCTCTCCAAGTCGATCGAAACCGCACAGCGTCGCGTGGAACAGCAACACTTTGCGATCCGTAAACGCACGCTCGACTTCGATGATGTGATGAACAAGCAGCGTGAGATCATCTATGGCCTGCGCAAAGAGGCGCTGTTGTCGGAAGATCCGCACGATGTGTTGTTCGGAATCATCGAACAGGTTGTCGACGCGCAAATCCTGCTGACCGCCGCCCGTCCGAGCACCGACGAGAACGGGAACGATTTCGACAGCGGAGCATTGCTGAGCTATCTGAACACCGCCTTCCCGCTCTCGTTCAAAGCGGAAGATTTGACCGCGGGCATCACCAATGGCCGCCTGACGTCCTCCAACGATCTGACACTTCAGATCGTTGACCGGATCAAGGCGGCATACCGCGAACGTAACGCGGATTTGCCCGAAGAGCAGGTAAAATATCTCGAGCGCCACACCGTGCTCGAAGCGATTGACCGACTCTGGCAGGAACATCTGTATGCGATGGACGGACTCCGCTCGAGCATGTCGCTCCGTGTTTACGCACAGAAAGATCCGCTGGTGGAATACAAGCAGGAAGCGTACAAGATCTTCAAAACGTTGATGGATCAGATTTACCGCGACATTGCGACCAATCTGTTCCGCGTGACGGTCACCCGTCTGGCGACACTGGAGGAACTGCTTGCGACACTTCCGCAGGAACTGGTTCACCAGACCTTCGGCCAGTTTGACGGCGGCTCGATCACAATCAACGGCGGCGACCTGAACGCCGGGCAGGCAAATCTTCCGCCGCTCCCCGGAATGATGGGGCAGGACTTCGCCGGCTTCCCGGTCGGAGAGGTAGAGGAGGGCGACGCTACTCAGGTTCCGGCTCACCGTACCGCGCCGAAAATCGGCCGTAACGATGACTGCCCCTGCGGCAGCGGTAAAAAGTACAAAAAGTGTTGCGGTAACGAATAATGCCAAATTGGCAATCGGAGGTCGGCAACCGACGACCTGATTGCTCAACCGAATCCGGCTGTTCAAAGTTCCCGATGGCGAAAGTCAACGAGAACCGGACAAGCCGGATTTTTTCCGTTCCTGTTCCGTCATATCCCGACACGACAGCAGGCCATCGGCAAAGCATTGCTGTTCAAGAATGGCTGCGCGCAACTCAATCCGCAATATTGATAGACCAGAAAAAGCAACTCGCAATCTGCTGCGCCTTGATTTACTTCAACCGCCTTTATTCCGCACCAAAATTTCCGAACTTGTTTTCCGCGATGCAGAAAACAAGTTCAAGGCGCCGGCGCCTTGCCGGTCTGGATCCAGGGGCGAAGCACTCTTGGTCATCGAAGGCGAAATCCCGCTCTCCCCGTGCTTTACTTTTTCTTGTGACGGGCGCGGAGTTGGCCGCAGGCGGCGGCGTTTTCGCTGCCGCGTTCGCTTCGTACTGTTACATGCGCACCGGTGTCGGCGATCACCTTTTCAAACTCTGCAACCGCCTTGGGTGAGGGTCTCCGGTATTTCGCGTCGGTGGCGTTATAGGGGATCAGATTGATTTTGGCGTGATGTTTCTGTGCCAGGCGGGCCATTTTCGCCGCGGCTTCCGGGGAGTCGTTGATTCCACCGAGAAGCGTATACTCAAACGTGACCATGCGACCAGCTTTTTCCAGATAGCGATCCGCCGCCGCCAGAATCTCGGCAATCGGATAGCGGACTTTGGCTGGAATGATTTTCGCGCGAGTTTCGTCATCCGGGGCATGAATTGAAATCGCCAGCGTGTACTCTTTTTCCAATTCGGCAAACTTCAAAATTCCCGGAACGAAACCGCTGGTGGATACGGTGATCCGACGTGGCGACATTCCAAAATACTCCGGGCTGGTCAGCAGGTGCAGTGTCTTTGCCAACTCGTCGAAGTTCATCAACCCTTCCCCGATCCCCATAAAGACGATATTGTCGGGGCGGCGGCCCGCATGCCGGGTGCCGAGTAGGAACTCTTCGACCATTTCTCCGGCAGAGAGATTGCGGGTCAGTCCGTCGCGTCCGCTGGCACAGAAGTAGCACTGCACCGGGCAGCCGACCTGCGTGGAAAGGCAAAACGTCAGCCGCTCCTCTTTCCCTGGAATCAACACCATTTCTACGCTTTCGCCGTCGTGAAGCTCAAGAAGCAATTTCTCGGTCTGCCCGGCGTTGCCGACGCATTCGGCAACGCGGCTACCGGGGGCGTGAAATTGCGCGGCGAGCGTACCGCGCAACGGAAGCGGCAGATTTTTCATTTCCATCGGGTCAAGTACGCCGTGGCGAAACACCCACTCAGCAATTTGCGTGGCGCGGAATTTCGCCATACACTCCCGAGTGCACCAGGCGGCCAACTCTTCTCGCGACGATCCGGCGAGAAACATTTTTTGCTTCGGGTCGATGCTCAAGGTTCTACTCCAATTTCCGACATTTCTCTTCGATGCCGGGGCGGTCGAGTTCGTCGTCATCGTCGTAATCAAGCGCCTCGCGATAAGCGGCCAGCGCCTCGGATTTGCGGTCTTGCGCCAGCAGAATGTCGCCGTAATGATCGAACAGAACGCCACGCGCCGTTTCCTGCTCCGACGCGCGCAACGCGAGAAGCATATACTTTTCGGCCTCATCCAATTTGCCCTGCCGGTAGCGGAGCCAGGCCATGCTGTCGAGATAAGCGTAATTATCCGGGGCGCCGTCTACGGCGTATTGCAACAACTTCTCGGCCTCATCCAGACGGATGTTCAACACGGCGGCCACGTAGCCGACCGAGTTTGCCGCATCGTCGGCCAGAATCTGCTCGGTATCCTCCAACAGCTTCCAGATACGGTTCAGAAGCGCCGCATCACGGAGCTTCTCCGCAACGGCCACCTGGCGCAGGGCATTGGCCAGATCGACCCGCACACCCGGAGAAAGGGTTTTCTCCATTTCCTCGAGTCGATCGCGCATGCCGGCATAGTCGTTCCGAGCGGCGTAAAGACGCAACATGTACTCATCGCGAGCCATCGGAACGCGAAGCCCGGCAATCTCTTTCACCGTATCTTCAAACTTCTCCTGTGCGATCAAGCTGTTGATGAGAATGAGCTGCGAAACCCCTTTCCAGCCATCGATCTGCGAGAGTTTTTCCGCAATCGCAGGAACCTTATCGAACGCCTTCGCTGCAATGGCGACATACGCCAGACGGGTGGCGTTCTGCGGACTGGGGCGCTCCGTTGCGAGCCGTTCGGCGACACGCAACGCAACTTCCGGCTTACCGACCGCAAGGCAGAAGTCAATACGGCGTTCCAGATCATCGGTTGGAACCTCTCGGGTTTCGGACTCGGCGAAGAGTTCCTCAAAGCGCTTCTTCGCAGCTTCCCGGTCGCTGTCGGCCAGACCGAGCCACCGACTCTCCCGGCTGCCGAACCGCGTGAAGAAATATTCAAAATCAATGGCGAAACGGAGCATCATCTCCCGGTACGTCGAAGCATCCCGGTCGAGCTGTTGCTCCAGAAAGCTGTTCCCGGTACGATAGTCACGCGCCTGTTTGAGCGCCGAAGAGTAAACGCCGACAACGGCGTAATAATCGCTTTTCTCCGGCTCCGGCAGCAATGCGGGGTCCTTGACGCTGTCGAGAACGGTGCGCATAACATCGAGATACTCCGCAGGAACCGCGTTGGCCATGTAGCAGAGCCGGCCGGCGGCGGCGGCCAGTCCGAACTGTTGCGGATTGTTGCGGGAGATTTCGAGCACGTCCGCCGCGACCTTACGGGCGTCGGCGCGGGTGTCGATCAAAGCCATGATATAGTTGCGGGGCATGATTGCACCCGGATCGTCGCGAAGCGCTTCTACGAACAACAAAAAGCGTTCATCGCGGCTCCGGCTGGCCGTTCCGGCCATAAAATTTTCGAGGCTGCGGGCGCGCGGCTCGGCGGCTTTGGAGAAATTTGGCGCCGGAGCGGGAGCGATCGGAAGTTCAGCGGCAAATCCGGCGCAGGCAAGCGAAATGCTTCCAAACACCGCACAGAAAATAGAAAAACGGGAGGATGATTTCATGAAAGTGAAGCCCCTTTCGCATTGGATTTCTCACATCAGGAAGGAAAAATCGAAGTCCGGAAAAAACATACGCCCGAAACCAGCAGATCGCAGAACGAAACAACCGGAATCGGGCGCAGCGGATGGAAGAAAGATTTACTTCTTCTTGTGCCGCAGCGATTTCAGCTGCTTTTTCCGCTTGTGCTTGGCAATCTTACGACGCCGCTTCTTTTTCAGGTTGCCCATAATGATCTCTTGTTAGTTTGAGTTCGTACGTTTCTGTACATATTCTTAGTAATTTAACCCCCTTTTAGAAAAATGCTCACTCGGAAACGAAAAAAATCTGTTTTTTTTGCCTTTTCCTATGGATTTCCCGCAAAAGAGCGCCCTTTCCCAACGGATTTCCATCTCTGTCGGTTGAAAAAGATCCGCGAGTGCGGTATTTTCTTAAAATAAGATCATTGAAACAACTTTCGTTCCAATCATGGGAGGGTGCCGTGCCATATAATCCGTTGGGAATCCTGATTTTACTGGGGTGGATTTTCGCTGGCGTTTACACGCTTGATTTTCTTGCCGCGCGCCTGGGGGAAAATGTCAAGGAAAGGCGTCTCCTCAATTTGGCCGCGCTGCTCTTCGGCCCGCTGGTGCTGCCTTACGTCTGGTTCACCACCCGCAACCAGCCGGAGAAGAACGAAACGCAGGGTGACGTACCCATTGCTGAAGTTCAATCGCCGCGAGCGCGAAAAGCCGCCGAACGAGAGGCCGCCGGGAGCGCCTTTCTTGATCGCGACGGCAACCCGGTCACTCCCTCCAGCAGCCGCGCCGACTCGGTGAAGTCGACGGTGGCCGCTGCCGAACTGGTCGCCAAAGCCATCGGCCGCAAAGCGGCGCGGATCATCGTCCGCCCCAACCACGAAGGGGAATATGCGGCGAGCTTCCGAATCAACGGGGTGGAGGAATCAGTCACACGCCTTGAAACCATGGTGGGCGGAGGACTGGTCGCCGCATTCAAGCACGCCGGAGGAATCGAACACGACGATCGACGCGGCAACAAAAACGGATTCTTTTCCTTCTTATCCGGGCGCAAGGCACACCCGTGCATCGTGCAGACGCAAAATACCAGCAACGGCGAATTGTTGATCGTCCGCCTGGAGACGCTTTCCTCGGTTCCACCGCTCGAAGCACTCGGGCTCCCCGGAGAAGAACTCATCGGAGTAAAAGAGCTGATCGACGGCGGCAAAGGGTTGATTCTGCTGCTCGGCGCACCCGGTTCAGGAACGACGACGACCTATTACTCGATTCTGGAAGCCGCCGGACTTGCCGGACAGAACATCGTTTCCATCGAAAATCCGCTGGAACTCAACATCGAAAGCAGCATGCAGCTTGAAGTCGCTCCCGCCGCCGGTAAATCCACGCTGAAACTGCTGAGCCAGGCTATCAACGATGGCGCCGACACCCTCGGCATCGGCCTCCTGAATGAGCCGGAAAGCGCCCGATTGGCCATCAATTCCGCCAAAAACGGAAAACTCGTCGTCACCGTACTCGATTGCGCGACGCCGCTTGAAGCGCTCGCCAAGCTGGAAAAGTGGGAAATCACTCCCCGCATGCTCGGCGGCATGCCGCTCGTCATGTTAAGTCAGGCGCTGGCACGTCGCAACAACGGCGGCGGACTGATCGCCGCCTTCTCCATGCCCGACCGCGCCATGCTGGAAGCAGTGCTCGCCACCCGCGGCGTAACCATCGACATGATTCGCGGCAGCATCGGCGCGAAGATCGATGGAACAGGGCTGGAGGAACAACTCGAACAACTGGTTCAAAACGGCGAAATCACGCAGGAAGAAGCTGCCCGTGTGATGCGATTCGTCATGCGAAAGGGGGCATAACGCCATGGAACTTCTGATCTTCTGGGGAATCCCCGTCATCGTCGCCCTCATCGGCCTCCAACGGATGTTTTACCGCATGTTCGCGGTGTTTGTCTGCACTGCGTTCGCGGCTTACCTCGGAATCTGGAACGCGGGGTGGCTCTCGACACTGGTGGGCTTTTTACCGGAAAGCATCCGCTACGCCGTGGCGATTGCCGCAGGCGGAGTCATTGCCGGCGGTATTCTCATTGTTCTGTTTCAGTCGTTGAATCCACGGCGTCGCTACTATACGTTTCCGGCGATCGTGGATCGCACAGGCGGGGCGTTGCTTGGATTTTTAAGCGGATTGATTCTGGTGTCGTTCCTCGGTCTGACAATCTCGCTGACGCCATTCCGGGCGGAGCTTCCGCTCGGCATCAATCCGGAATCCGTGCAGGCACGGTCGCAGAGCGGCGTGATGACGCTGACGAAAACGGTGAACGCATTCACGCTTCAATCCCGCAACAACACGCATTGCCGGGAACGGCTGGACGGCTTCTTTGCCGCCGCCGCGCCGCAAGCGAACGCGGAGCAAACCGGAGAGGGTGGCACACTGTGATCCGCAAAATCACCGGCTTCAAAGTCGACTCCACCAAAGCTCCGCGCGATATCGACGAGCGGGTCGGCGAAATGGCGGCCAACTCCGAAGGGATCCCCATCGCGAAACTGCGTGACTTCCGCATCGTCGGCAAAAGCATCGATGCCCGGCGCGGCGCACCCGCGCTGCTCTACCATCTTGAACTGGACGTGAATGAGGGCGACGACGCCATTGACCTGCATCGCATCTCTGAGCTGGAACTGCCGGGACATCATCGCCTGCTCCATCCGATTGTGGTGGGTACCGGTCCGGCGGGAATCTTCGCCGCACTCGCGCTGGCCATGGCCGGAGCGAAGCCACTGATTCTCGATCGTGGACGACGGATCGAAGAGCGATGCGCCGACTACTCCAAATTTCTCGCCGGCCGCGAGCTGGACGAATCGAGCAATCTGCTGCTGGGCGAAGGCGGCGCGGGAACATTCTCGGACGGGAAACTCTATACCGGAACCCGCGACGGACGCGCCGCATTTATTCTCCACGCCTTTGTCGAAGCCGGAGCCGCACCGGAAATCCGTTATCTGAAACGTCCGCACATCGGCTCCGACCGCCTTCGAGTCGTGGCGGTGAATCTGCGGAAACGGATCGAGGCGCTCGGCGGAACCTTCCGCTTCGGCGTCAACGTCACCGAGCTGCTGGTACGCGGCGGACGCTGCGACGGAGTGGTGCTGGATTCCGGCGAAACACTCGAAGCTCCTGCCGTCGTCATGGCCCCCGGACTGGGTGGGCGCGATCTGGTGCTCCGAATGACGGAACAGGGCGCGGAACATACCCGCAAGCCATTTCAGATCGGCTGTCGGATCGAACACCCGCAAGAGTTCATCGACCGTGCGATGTATCGGCTCGACAGCCGTCCGGTGGCACTCGGCGCGGCGGAATACCATCTGGTTTCACGCCCACCGCAAGGGGTTTCCGGCGTAAGCTCTTTCTGCATGTGTCCCGGCGGAGAAATTCTCAACGCAACCGCGTGGCGCGGGCAATCGGCTACCAATGGGATGAGTGATTTTGCCCGTTCCGGCGAATTCGCCAACGGGTGCCTGATCACCACTCTGTCGCCGGATCGTTTTGGATCGCCAGCCGAATCCTACCGTTTCCTGAGCGAACTGGAGCGGCGGATGTTCGAGGCGGGCGGCAAAGACTACACCTTTCCGGCACAAGACGCGACCGCGTTCCTCGCAGGAAAAAACGGATTATCCCAGACCCGTACCAGCTGCGCGACCGGAATCGTACCGGGACGGCTCGACCAACTGGTTCCGCCGGAACTCTCCGCCGCAATCCGTGTCGCGCTGAAACAGTTTGATCGCGCGCACCCCGGCTTCCTGCGTTACGGAAAGCTGGTCGGGCTGGAAAGCTGTGTTTCCAGTCCATTGCGTTTTTTCCGCAACGCAACGACATTAGAGTCCAACCTCCCTGGCCTCTATCCGGCCGGAGAAGGAGTCGGCTGCGCGGGCGGCATCATGTCCGCCGCCGTAGACGGCCTACGCGTCGCCCTCGCGGCCTTGGAGAAATAAAATTCAGAGTGAATCGCCTCGCCGACTCGGCGGCGAAAAGCAATTTCGGAATTTTATTTGAGCACGGCGGCTTGCTTTTTTGCTGTTCACGAATTACTGTAATCCAACACAGCAAAAAGAAGCAAACACTGGAGCCCTTCGGGGAGAGGTGCGTTGCTGACGCTCGGGCGGAGTGACGATTGGAACATCGTTCCCGCACATAAACTGCCGGAAAACATCGGGCAAAAGCCACCGAAATGCGGCCGTGCGTGAAATAAAAAACGACCCGCCGTACTGGAATAACACTCCCAAACTTGCTGAATCAAGCCCAAGTGGACAGCCGCAGTAGTCTTTCTGCAATCCCGGCAAATTTCATATTCATTATAATCGATTTGCCCCAAATGCCAAGACGTCAAAATGCGATTGGATGGCATTTATCCGGAAAACTTGATCTGTCATGATAGCGTACAGTTCACCGCGCGTCGAGCGCGATGCGAACGACATCCCGATCGCTTGGAAGATTACCCATAGGTGAAGATGAGCCAGCTACCGAGATGCGGCCGAAAAGGAACTGTCGCCGCGCCGGGGCGACACTCCCGGACCTCCCTTGCGGGTGTCGTGGTCTATTTCGACGACTGCGGCAACATACGATAACATTATAATCGATTTGTCCCAAATGTCGAGAAGACATCAATGCGATTGGTGGGAATTTACCCCAAAATCTATTTTGTTACATTTCTCCCACGCCCGTGAGGATGAGCCGGGGGGCTACGCGCTGATCGGTGAATAGGATTGTTTTCTTCCACACCCGTGGGAATGAGCCATAATAGTGGGTGGATGTCCGCCACCAGTTTTTCCCACGTCTGCGGGGATCAGCCGTTTTTCGCGATTGCGCCGCGTTTGAGTACAAGGTTTTCTCCACGTCTGCGGGGATGAGCCGCATCCTCGTATCGGGCAAAGCTCCAGAAGGAGCATTTCTTTTGTGGATTCAGGAATGTCGTTGAATTCTTTCTGAAATCACGATATATTAACAGCATTAGAGGAGTCAGGAAGAAAAACGAAGCGGGATGGTTATGAAAACAGTGGTTTTGACATTTGACGATGCGGTTTCCAATCATGCCTCTTTTGTGGCTCCTCTGTTATCGGAACTGGGATTTTACGCAACTTTTTTCGTTTGTGAGTTCCCGCCCGATTTCGCGCTAAATAAGCGGCAGTATATGACATGGGAACAAATCCGATCGCTTCACTGTTCCGGATTTGAAATCGGCAATCACACCCTGACCCACGCCGGACTGAGCGGAATGGCCGCAGAAGCGTGCGGAAACGAAATCGAACGCCTCGAAGCGCGGTTCCGGGAGATCGGGCTGCCGCGCAGCATTTCATTCGCCTACCCCGGCGGCCCCGCCGCAGATTATGCACCAAAACTGCTCAAGCAACACCGCTTCCGCTTTGGAAGAACTGTGGCCGAACGGGCGTGGAACCCAACGACCGATGACCCGTTTCTCGTTCCGGCGGTAGCGGTTCATGGCGCCGATGACTCTAATTTCAAGCGCGCGCTTTCGTATGCCGCGGAAGGAGCGGTTCCTGTATTGGTTTATCATGGGGTTCCGGAAATTTCACACCCGTGGGTCGATACGCCTCCGGCACAGTTTGTCGAGCAGATGCGTTTTCTGAAACGGGAGAACTTTCGGGTTCTGGCCTTTCGGGATTTCGCCGGATGCTAGACCGGCATTTTTTGAAAAAAGTGGAAACCGTTGCTTGTAAAGTGTTCATGCTGGTACTATAGTAAAAGAGTTTGTTGGTCAAAATCAAACCAGCATTTTTGTGAAACCTCGATCCATTTCGGGATCGAAGGCGGTGTGCTTTCCATAAAGAAACAGCCGCTGAACCGTGGGGTTTACGAGTGGAGCAGTCACTGCGGCTGCCCATCCCGCCGCCTCGCGCTATGGTTTCCAGATTGCGAAAAAATGGAAAATCCAAATGGAAGAGGCAAAGCACATTTGCGTATACTCCGGCAGCGCGCACCCGGAGTTGTCACAACAGATCGCGAACTATCTCGGGGTCAGTCTGGGCAAGGTTCATCTTACGCATTTCCCCGATGGCGAAATTTTCGTCCAGTTCGAGGAGAATGTCCGACGCGCCGACGCATTTCTGATTCAGCCTACCTGCAAGCCGCCCAATGATAATTTGATGGAACTTCTGATCATGATCGACGCCGCCCGACGGGCAAGCGCCGCCCGGATCACCGCAGTGCTCCCCTATTATGGCTATGCAAGGCAGGACCGCAAAGACAAACCGCGTGTTCCGATCACCGCGAAACTGGTGGCGAACCTGCTCACCGAAGCCGGGGCGGATCGCATCATCACCATGGATCTCCATTCACAGCAGATTCAGGGCTTTTTCGACATCCCGATGGACCATCTCTATGCCCGCCCGGTTCTGGTTCCGTACCTGAAGCAGCTGGTCGGTTCCAACGGCGTGGTCGTCGCTCCTGACTCAGGTTCAGCCAAAATGGCGATGAGCTACGGCGACATGCTCGAAGCCGGGTTCGCGGTCGTCACCAAGCGGCGCATCAACGCCACGACGGTCGCCTCAAGCCATTTGGTCGGCGACGTCAAGGACAAGGTCTGCGTCATCACCGACGACCTCACCAGCACCGCCGGAACACTCTGCGCGGCAGCCAAGATCCTGAAGGCTCACGGAGCGGCGAAAGTATTCGCGGCGGTTTCTCACTGCATGCTTTCCGATTCAGGCAAGGAAAAACTGCTGGCGACGCCGGAAATCGAACAGCTGGTCACGACCGACGCGGTTCCGGTGGCCGACGACCTCGGCGGACGAATCAAGGTTATCTCCGTCGCTCCGCTTCTCGGCGAGGCGATCCGGCGAATTCACGACGGGAAATCGGTCTCGTCGTTGTTCTATATCAGTCATTGATTGTGTTTGACTCATAAAATTACCATAAAGACAGGAAAGGGGTTCCATGAGCAAAGTTAACAACGAAATCGCGGTGCAGGAGCGCAAAGATTTCGGGAAGGGTGCTTCCCGTCGTTCCCGCAAGGCCGGAATCATCCCGGCGATCGTCTACAGCAAAGGCGGAGAAGCCAAGGCGATCTCTGTCGACGTCGACGCCTGGAAGGTTCTCAGCGGACACCACGTTCAGATGGTCACGCTGGTCAACGGCTCGAAGAAAAGCAATGCCCTGGTCAAAGAAGTTCAGTACAACCGTCTCAAGAACTACGTCCAGCACATTGACTTTCTCGAAGTCGACATGAAGGCTGAAATCACGGCGATGGTTCCGGTTCACGCGCAGGGCGACTCCATTGGCGTCAACCGCGGCGGCGTACTCGACATCGACCTGCATGAACTGGAAGTGATCTGCAAGGCGAATCTGCTGCCGGAAGCCATCGTAGTGGACATCACCGCGCTCAACGTCGGCGACGTGGTTCATGTGAAGGATCTGGTTCTGCCGAAGGGCGTCCAGGCCACTCTTGAGCCGGAGCACATCGTTCTCAGCATCACTCGCCCGAAGGTGGAAGAAGCTGCTGCCGAAGATACCGCTGCTGCGCCGGAAGCCGCCAAGGAAAAGAAGGCGGAGAGCAAGTAAGCCCTCTTGCGGCATAGGGAGATTTCACAATGAATCCAGGCGGGAACGAGCGTATCCTTCTGATCGTCGGGCTCGGGAATCCGGGCGCCGAATACGAAGGAACCCGCCACAACGCCGGATTCATGGTAATCGATCGACTTCTGTCGAGCCTGCCCTCCGGGCGGTTCGAGACCAGGCATGTGGCACAAAGTTTCGTCCATGCCGGAATGTTCCGGGGAAAATCGCTGTTTTTGCAAAAGCCGCAGACGTTTATGAATCTGAGTGGTTTGGCGGTAGCGGGATTTGCCCGAAAAGAGGGGATCAAACCGGAAGAGATTCTGGTCGTCTCCGACGATCTGGATCTGCCGGTCGGCCGGTTACGGCTGCGGATCGGAGGATCGGATGGCGGTCACAACGGGCTGAAGTCCGTGATCGCCGAGCTCGGTAGCGCGTCGTTCCGACGGCTCCGGGTCGGCGTTGGTCGCCCCGCTCCGGGCGGAACGGTCGATTATGTGCTGTCGAAGTTCGACGGCAAGGAAGCGGAAGAGTTCGGTTTGTCGATTGATGCGGCGGCCGATGCGGTCCGCACAGCGTTAACCGGCGGAATGAATCGCGCGATGAATCAATATAACGCGTGGACCCTTCCGGCGGAGGATGTGGAAGAAAACAACCAATCACAGTAATGAGGTTTATTTTGAAGAAATACGAAGCTGTATTCATTCTGGATATCCGTAAGACGGATGATGAAGGCGCGGTATTCACCAAGGAATTCGCGGATCTGATCGTGTCGCTCGGCGGCAAGCTGGAAAGCACGACCCCGATGGGCCGTCGCCAGTTCTCCTATGAAATCAACAAGCGCAAAGCCGGAATCTACTTTGACTTCCTCTTTGAACTCGAGGCCGAAAAAGTCATCGCGATCAAGGAACAGTACAAACTCGACGACCGCATTCTGCGTAACATGATCATTCTCAACGATCGCCCCGAAACGGCGACCGAAGGAACGATCAGACTCAATCTCGAATAAGTAAGATCCGCATCTGCGGAAGTCTGTTTCTGGAACAATCAACCCGGGAGGCCGAAAATGGCGTCACTGAACAAAGTTTTTCTGTTGGGCAACCTGACCCGGGACCCCGACTTGCGCGCATTGTCGAGTGGAACCTCGGTTTGCGAATTCGGCATTGCCGTTAATCGCCGCTATACGGCGGCCAACGGACAGGAAGTCGATGAACCGTGTTTCGTCGATATCGTGGTCTGGGGTCGCAGCGCGGAAAATTGCAAGCAGTATCTGGAAAAGGGCTCCCAAGTGATGGTGGAAGGACGTCTCCAGTTCGACCAGTGGGAAGACCGTAATGGCGGCGGAAAACGCTCGCGGTTGCGGGTCGTTGCCGATCAGGTCCAGTTTATGAGCCGCCGCCCCTCCGGCGACGGCCAGGGCGGATATGGCGACAACCAGGGGTACGACAACGGATACGGCCAGCAGCCGCAGCAGCCACAACAGGGCGGCGGATACGGTCAGCAGCAGCAAAGCTACGGACGACAGCAGCAAGGGGGCGGTTACAACCAGCCCCAACAGCAGCAGCGTCAGCAGCCGCAGCAAGGCGGAATGCCGCGCGCGCCGCAGCAGCCGCAACAGGGAGGGATGCCGCGCCAGCAGCCGGAGATGCCTCCGATGCCGGATGGCGCCTTTAACCCCGACGATGGGGCGGAAGACGATATTCCGTTTTAATCGATAGAAGTAGTAGTAGTTAAGAATCGCATTTGAACCATATACGAAAGGTACTAATTTATGCAGCCGAAAAGACAAGGACGTCGCCGTTCTCCGGCGAAGCCGAAGGTTTGCCGCTTCTGCGAAGCAAAGGTTTCCTACATTGACTTCAAGGACGCGGAGACGCTGAGCAAATTCCAGACCGAAAAGGGCAAAATCATGCCGCGCCGGATCACTGGAACCTGTCTCGATCACCAGAAGATGCTCGCCACCGCCATCAAGCGTGCCCGCATCGTCGCTCTTGTTTACTAATACGGACGGAGGAAACATATTATGGCTAACGTGAAACTGGTCCTCCTCGATGACGTCGAGAACCTCGGCCTCGCCGGCGAAGAAGTTCAGGTTGCTCCGGGCTATGCCCGCAACTACCTGCTTCCGCGCGGATTGGCCGCCAAAGCAACTCGGGGCGCTCTGCGTCTGATCGAGTCGCGCAAAGTTCAGATCGCGGCGCGCCGCGAAAAGGAAAAAGTCGAAGCGAAAGAACTGGCCGTCAAGCTGGCAGGGATCGAGCTTTCGATTCCGATGCAGGCAACCGAAGACGAGCAGCTGTTCGGTTCGGTCACGGCTCGCGTCATCTCCGAGACCCTCGCGGGACAGGGCTTCAGCATCGATCACAACCGGATCAAGATGGAACCGATCAAGGCGCTCGGAACGTTTGAAGTGGAAGTCAAACTTCCGCACGACATCACCGCGACGCTGAAGGTCTGGGTTGTCCGGAGCTGAACATCGCATGGCCTTCGACGGGACAGAAGCGGCCCGTCCGGTTCCGGGGATTCTCCCGGATCGGGCGCAGCCGCATGATCCAGCCGTAGAACGGGCCGTTCTCGCGGCGATGCTGCGGGAGCCGAGCCCCTGCGTGGACATTGTGACGGAACACTTCCGGGATCCGGAAGTGTTCTATTCGCATGTTCACAGAGAAATTTTCCGGGTCATCACCGAACTTTACGGCGACCCCGAACTCAAGGTGGACATCATCTCGGTGGCTCACCGCCTCAAGACCGCCGGCAAACTCGAAGCCATCGGAGGAGAACTCTTCCTGGCCGAGCTGGACGGTGCTATTTCAACCACGGTCAACATCGAATCGTGGTGCTTGATTCTGCAAAAATACGCGACGCTGCGCAAGATGATCGACGTCTGTAGCGAATCGCTTCTCAAATGTTACGACCGCGACGCCGATGCCGGCCAATTGGTTGAAGAGATTGAAACCGATATCTACAAAGTCCGCAACGACCAGGCGAAAAGCTCAGTCGTCGAAGTGCAGGACATTATCGCCGATGAATTCATGGAACTCATGAAGATCTACAATGGCGAAAAAGAGGTCGGCATCTCAACCGGATACGCTCAACTCGACGGGTACACCGGCGGACTCAAGGCGGGGGAGATGTTCGTTCTCGCCGCGCGTCCATCCATCGGCAAAACCAGTCTCGCGCTGAACCTGATCCGGAACCTCGTATTGCCGACCCGGACGCCGAACCCGCGCAAGGTTGCGTTTTTCAGTTTGGAAATGACCTCCGCGCAAATTGCGCGACGCCTCCTCTGCACTGAAGCGGGACTTTCGGAGTCGGTGTTCTGGAACAAATCGTTTCAGGACTCCGAGCTGACCAAGATGACCAACGCGGTCTCCGCCTTTCAAAAGGCGAAACTTTTTATCGACGACACCGGCGGCCTCACCATCGCCGAGCTTCGCGCCAAAGCGCGGCGGCTCAAGATGAAAGAGGGGATCGAATGCGTGGTCATCGACTATCTCCAGTTGATGCACGCCGACGGTCGCACCGACAGCCGCCAACAGGAAGTCGCCGAGATTTCGAGCGGGATCAAAACGCTCGCCAAAGACCTTAAAATTCCGGTTCTCGTGCTGGCGCAGCTGAACCGTGAAGTGGACAAAACCGCCGGAGCCGGGGCGCGGCCGAAGCTCGCGCACCTGCGCGAATCCGGAACCATCGAACAGGATGCGGACATTGTGACGTTTCTGCATCGGAACCGTGACGACGCCAAAGAGATTTCCAGCGCCAGCCAGAGCGTCGAGGCGGAATGGATCATTGAAAAAAACCGTAACGGGCGGACCGGAATTCTGAAACTCCTCTTTTTCCCGACGAAGATGGAGTTTGTCGCGGCCGCACCGTATAAGGAGGAGGACTGCCCGCAATAAGCGGGTGTTTCCTCCGGACCGGGATCACTCTTACAGGAGTTCAGGAACGTGAGATTTGTAAAAACTTTCAGCCGGTCTCTGGCGCTGCTTATCCTGAGCGGCACGGGAGTTTGGGCGGCACAGGTGGCGGAGATCCGGTTCGATCAGCAGGGGGCGGCACGGCTCCCGGACGAGCAGATCGCGTTCAACGTGCAGTTGCGACCCAATTCCGAGTTTCGGAGCGATGTGCTTGACGAAGACGTCAAGCGCCTGTACAGCACCGGAAATTTTGCGCTGGTGGTTTCGGAAGTGGAACCGCTGGAAGGCGACAAGGTTCGGGTGACATTCAAACTCAAGATGAGACCGCGGGTCGCGGAAGTCCGCTTCCGCGGGAACGTGAAATATTCGACCGCGGATTTGAGCAAGGAGATTTCGGTCGTTTCCGGCGGAATTTTGAATGACGTCGCTTTGCGGGAAAGCGCGCAGAAACTCCGGACGTTCTACGTCGACAAAGGGTATACCGACAATAAGGTAACCCCGGAAGTTCTGCCGAACGAAGACGGCTCGGTAACGTTGACGTTTCTGATTGAAGAAAACCTCAAACTTCGCGTCAACGATGTCGCGTTTGAGAACACGACTGTCTTTTCCCAGTGGGATCTGCAGCACTCGATCGCCAACCAGTATTCTTATTTCAACTGGATTCCTTTTGTCAACGACTTTCTGAATTACGGATTGCTCGACCGGCGCGAGTTGGACATCGACCGCGCCCGGTTGCGGGAAAAATATCACGACAAAGGTTATCTCGACTTCAAAATCGACGAACTGGTCATGACGCCGGAAACGGACGACCCGGAATTCGTAAACCTGACCTTCAAAATCACCGAAGGCGAACCTTATAAAGTGGGAACGCAAACCATCGTCGGCAATACGGCGTTCTCCGAAGAAGAGCTGGCGCAGCTGCTGTTGCAAAAGAGCGACGACGTCTTCTCCAGCTCCGTGGAGGCGGCGACAGCCAAAGCGATTTCCGCCCGGTACGGCGCACTCGGTTATGCGGACATGAATTGCCGTCCGGTGCGTTACGAAAATTTTGAAACCAAGACCGTAGACATTCGCTACGAAATCGAAGAAGGCCGCAAATATTTCGTCCGTAACGTCATCATCACCGGAAACACCGATACCAAAGACAAGGTGCTCCGCCGCGAAATGGCGATCCACGACGGCGACCTGCTCGACCCGATGCGCATCGACATCAGCAAACAACGGCTGCTCGGCATGGGAATCCTTGAAAACGTGGAAACCGCCGCGGTCGGCGCCGACGCGCTCAACGAGAAAGATGTGATCTTTCAGGTACAGGAAAAGCCGAACCGCTACAACCTTCGCCTTGGCGGTGGATCATCCGACTTCAGCCCGATCTTCGGGATGGTGGAGCTTTCGACCGACAACTTCGACATCACCAATCCGGGCAACTGGTTCTACGGCGGCGGCCAGCGCATGCGCATCCAGGGGCTGTATGGCATCGACAACGCAGGCTTCAACGTGGACTTCGTCGAGCCGTGGCTGTTCGACCTGCCGCTCCGCTTCGATATTTCCGCTTACATGAACATGACCGATTACGAGAACTGGCGCGAAAACCGGGTCGGCTTCAAAACCTCGCTGGGACGCCGGGTGTTTGATGATTTCACCACGGTTTCGCTCGGCTACAAGCTCGAATACGTGAAGATCAACGAAGTGTCGCGACGCTTCAAAGATTATATGCGCCAGAACAAGCAGACTGACGGGCAACTCCTGAGCCAACCGTTTTTCACGATCGACCGCGATACCCGCGACAGCCTGATGACCCCGACCGAAGGGTACAACGTCAATTTGTTCGCCTCGGCCACTCCAAAATTCATGGGGTCCTCGGAGAGTTACTACCGGCTTGAAGCGAAAGGCAGCTACTACTACAGTTTCTGGGACAAGGCGATCGTCGCCATGGTCGGTGGTAAAGTAGGAACGGTCGCCTCGATCAACCGTAACAAAGACGTTCCGATTTTTGAACGTTATTTCCTTGGCGGTTCCGATTCGCTGCGCGGATTTGAGTACCGCACGGTTTCTCCGACGTTCGGACACGGAAACAACTACGGCGGTCAGACGATGATGCTTCTGACGGCGGAAGTGAGTCACCCCATCTGGAGGATGATTCGCGGCGCGGCGTTCGTCGACGTCGGCAACGCTTGGCGGAACTCCTTTGAAATGAACTTTTCCGACCTCAATGTCGGTATCGGTTACGGATTGCGAATACGCCTGCCGGTCATCAACGCGCCGATCAATTTGGATCTCGCGTACCCGATCGTGAACAACCAGAAGTATGAATCGAGCAAACTGAGGTTCCACTTCAATCTTGGATTCTCCTTCTGATGAGCACGCAATTTGAACCGACCGCGGAATCGCTGCTGGCGATTCTGGAACGGCTCCGAGCCCCGGGCGGTTGTCCGTGGGATCGGGAGCAAACCCGGCAGACACTGAGCCGCAGCCTTGCAGAAGAGTGTGCCGAATTGCTCGATGCGATCGACCGGAACAATCCGACCGACATCTGCGATGAACTCGGCGATCTTTTTATGAATGTGCTGTTTCAGACGGTCGTCGCGACAGAGCAGAACGAATTCACCTACACCGACATGGTCGGCGGAATCGTCGACAAGATGGTTCGCCGCCACGCTCATATTTTCGGCGACGCCAAAGCGGAAACCGCAGAGGACGTCACGCAGCTCTGGGTCAATATCAAGGAACAGGAAAAAGCCGCCGCCGGGAAACCGCGTGAAACTTCGATTCTCGACGGTGTCGGCCACTACCTCACTGCGCTCAACCGGGCGGAGAAAATTCAGAAAAAAGTCGCAAAAATCGGTTTCGACTGGACGAACCAACAGGGCATCGTCGGGAAGATCGACGAGGAACTCGCGGAACTGAAGGAAGCGATGGCCGAAGGCGATGAGGCGCACATTGACGAAGAGCTCGGCGACCTGCTGTTTGTGGTCGCCAATCTGGCACGGTTCCGCAAACGGATGACCTCCGAAGAACTGCTTCGGGCCGCCAACCGAAAATTCGAGACCCGGTTCCGGCATATCGAACGGCGGCTGGCGGAAAAGGGCATCCCGTTAGACAAGGCCGGCTCCGAGCAGCTCGAGGCGCTTTGGCGCGAAGCAAAGCAGTTGGAAGCATAAGGCTTTTGAACTGTGCGAAAAGAGAGAGTATAGTAAGAGAAAGGCCTCCGTCTTCTGCACAAGCGGGAGCCTCCGACGGCCCAAGGCTCTGCGCCGCGGGAATCCGTCTGGGCCGAGTGGCCCTGAACCTGCGGGCGACAAACCGCCCGTTATGATGATCAGACAACGATGAGTTACAGAGGAGTACAGAAAAGTATGCGTAACGAATTTTTGCCCTTTACCAAGCCGGCGATTACCGAAGCGGATATTCAGGCGGTCGCCGAAGTGCTCCGCTCCGGCTGGATCACCAACGGCCCGCAAAACGCCGCGCTGGAAACCGGCGTCTGCGATATCACCGGGAACCGGCACGGCGTCGCACTCTCGTCCGCGACGGCGGCGATGCACCTGCTGATGAAAATGATGAACATCGGCCCGGGCGACGAGGTCATCACCCCGTCAATGACCTGGGTTTCAATCGTCAACATGATCGTGCTGGCCGGAGCCAAGCCGGTCTTCTGTGAAATCGACCGTGAAACCATGCTGGCGACGCCGGAATCCATCGCGGCAGTCATCACGCCGCACACGAAACTGATCATTCCGGTGCACTTCGCCGGAGCCGCGCTCGACCTGGACGGCATCTACCGGGTGGCCGGATCGATCCCGGTGATCGAAGACGCCGCGCACGCATTGGGAACCTACTACAAGGGGCGCCATATCGGGGCGACCGGCGAAGCGATCTACTCGTTTCACGCGATCAAGAACATCACGACCGGGGAAGGCGGGCTTTTCGTCACTAACGACGAGCAGCGCGCCGCCGACATGCGTCGTTGGAAATTCCATGGCATCGGCATGGACGCGTTCGACCGACAGAATCGCGGACGTTCGCCGCAAGCGGAAGTGCTGGAGCCCGGATTCAAGTACAACTTGACCGACATCTGCGCCGCCATCGGCGTGTCGCAGTTGTCACGGCTGGTCAACATCAATACCCGCCGTCGCGAACTGGCGATGCTTTACCGCAAAGAGTTGGAGAATATTCCGGAGATTCGTCCGTTGGCCGATCCGCAGGGATACGACTTCAAACATGCGTGGCACCTCTTCATCGTCCGGGTGGACACGCCGAAAATCGGTCGCGACGCCTTCATGACTGAGCTGAAGGCACGCAACATCGGCACGGGGCTGCACTTCCGTTGCGCCCATCTGCAGAAATACTATCGTGAAGAGATGGGGTTCCGTCCCGGAATGCTTCCGGCGACCGAATACAACAGCGATCGGATCTGTTCGCTGCCGCTCTTCCCGGATATGACGCTCGACGACGTGCATGACGTGGTCGGAGCAATCAAATCCGTGCTTTCCAGTAAATAATCAGCGAGGACTTATGGGACATCATTTGGAACAGGAGACGGCGGAAGCCAGCCGTCGCAGTGAATTTTTCCTTTGGGGCTTCGCGATATTTGCACTTTTTCTTTTCCTCGGCCACAACGCACTCTGGGCGTCGGAAGATCGCTGGGCGGAGATCGCCCGCGAAATGCTGATCTCCGGCGACTGGCTGCATCCGGCGATCAACTGGCACGTCTATTTCGATAAGCCGCCGCTGTCGTACTGGGTGATTCTGCCGTTTGCATTTCTTCGCGGAGGCGTAGATGAACTGGTCGCCCGCATTCCGAGCGCACTGGCCGGGCTGGCCACGCTCTGGGGGGTACTGATTCTCGGTAAAAAGATGTTCGACCGCCGGACGGCGCTGCTGGCCGGGTGGTTGCTGCTGAGCTGCTACGGATTTCTCTTCTGGTCGCGAACTGCGGCGGCGGATATGGCCAACGTGGCGGCGATCATTCTCGCAGTGGCTTATTTCTATCGGGTCGAGGATCGAGCAAAGTTTCATCATTATCTGATTTTCTATCTGATCTGCTTTCTCGGAGCGCTGACCAAAGGGCTTCCCGCGCTGGTGATGCCGTTTGTGATTATCGCGCCGCATCTGCTGATGAACAAACGGTGGAAGAAGCACCTGAAAATCTGGAACATTGTGGCGTTCATCTTTGCAGCGGCCATTTATTTCCTGCCCTTCTACCTGGCGGCAATTATTCCGCTGGAGGCGCCGTTCCGAGCTCAGGAAACCGGTCTGAGCGGCCTTGAACTGGTCTGGAAGGAAAACGTCGTCCGAGTATTCAACGCCTTCGACCACAAAGATCCGTTTTACAGTTACCTCTACAATCTGCCGCGCACGCTTCTGCCGTGGGTTTTGGTGATCGGGGTCGCCATCGCCGGAATGGTGAAGAACTGGAAAAAGATCCCGATGGAAGTTCGCGAGCTGGCGATTGGCACATTGCTGATGTTTATTCTTTTCAGTTGCTCCACTTCGCGCCGCTGGTACTACATTCTCCCGATGATGCCGTTCTGTACGCTTCTCGCGGCGGCGGCGATCTGCCAGAATTTCGGCGAAGCGAAATGGAACCGCCCGGTCTGGCTGCTGATGCGCCTTCTGGTCATCATCGCGGCTTCGCTCGGCGTGGCCACCCTGGCGGTTCTGCCGCTTTGGGATCATTATGCGGACTTTTCCCTGCCGCTTTTGATGGTCATTTCGCTGCCGGTCGCCGGAGCGCTGGCGCTGGCGGTGATTCTGCTCGACAACCAGCCGGAGAGTCCGGTCGAGCATTGGATGGGGCTTCCCCGCCAGTTGGGGGCCACGGTGCTCGGCTGTGCAATTCTGGTCGTCTGCGTATTCTGCTGCGTTCTGCCTTCCACAACGAAGTTCCGGACGGAAAAGAAGTTGTATATGGAGCTTTTGGAAGCGGATCTCGGGATCACGCCGGAGCGAATGTTCTCCTGGAACAACGACGCGCCGCCCAAAATGCTGTTCTATCTTGATATGCGCCAACCGATGATGGAAAGCGTCATCAGTTCCTGGGCCGATGCTTACACGCAGGAGCAGATCGACGCCATGTCGCCGGAGCGAAAACAGGAAGAGCACTATCTGGATAAACTCGCCGCGTTGCGGGAATTTCTGACCCGGAACGCCGGGCAGCGGGTTCTGATTCTCTCCTATGACCGCAAGTCGGACATCAATCCGCTGGCTCGTGTCGTCACCGCGCTCAATCTGTCGCTAGACGTCAACGCGCCCGATTTCACGGAGCGCACCTACGATGTCAGACCCAATAAATCCCGCAGACGTTCGGTATGGATTCTGGACCTGCCTCAAAACTTTGGAGCACAAGAGATAAAATGATGCGTGAAACCGAAAAAATCGAGTTCATTTCGGTCGTCGTCCCGGTTTACAACGAAGAGGGATGCCTTCAGGAATTGATCAACCGCACTCTGGCGGCGCTGGACAGCTGCAAACGGCGTGTTGAATTCATCATGGTTGATGACGGAAGCCGCGACAAGTCCCCCGACATCATGAAAGCCGCCAGCGCCAAGCGCCCGGATGAAGTGGTCAGCTGCATTTTGAACCGGAATTATGGGCAGCACGCCGCAATCATGGCCGGGTTGTCGCTGGTTCGCGGCGATTTTGTCATCACTCTCGACGCCGACTTGCAGAATCCGCCGGAGGAGATTCCGAATTTGGTCGCCGCAGCGGAACTGGGCAACGACGTGGTCGGAACCGTCCGCCAGAACCGGCAGGACTCCTTTTTCCGTCGGTTCGCGTCGAAAATCGTGAACCGGGTGGCTCAGAAGGCAACCGGCGTCAAGATGAAAGACTATGGCTGCATGTTGCGCGGCTATCGACGGCACATCATCGACGCGATGCTTCAGTGCAACGAGCGCAGCACCTTTATTCCGGTGCTGGCGAACAGTTTCGCGCACAACACCTGCGAAATTCCGGTCGCTCACAGCGAGCGAGCGGTCGGAGAATCGAAGTACTCGCTCTGGAAACTGATTAACCTTCAGTTCAATCTGCTGACGTGCATGACCACCATGCCGCTGCGCATTCTGACTTATTTCGGAATGTTCGCGGCGTTCTGCGGATTTTTACTCAGCATTTACATCGTCACCCGGCGTTTTCTCTGGGCGGACGGAAACGACTGGGGCAACGGAGGACTTTTTACACTTTTTGCCGTTATGTTCATTTTTACCGGAATTCAGATGGTCGGAATCGGCATGATCGGCGAGTATATCGCCCGTATTTACAACGATGTACGTGCAAGACCGCGTTATTTCATCGAAGGGGTTTTCGGTCGCACGAAAGAAAAATGATCGGCGAATCCGATGCCGAAGCCGTTTGACAGAACACGATTCCGGGGTTATATTACATCTCTGGTTTGCGTATGGAAATTTAATGCAAGCGGAGCCCCGGAGCGGAACTGAGAAAATCACCGTTTCGTTACGGAAGAAGCGCCGAGAGGCGCTTCTTTGCCGATCCGAAACCGGCGTTGACGGAAAAGCAGGGGCACCGCGCAAATCAGACAATAAAAGGAATATATGGCAAAGCGGGAAGACATCAAGAAGGTGTTGATCATCGGCTCCGGGCCGATCGTCATCGGGCAGGCGTGTGAATTCGATTACTCCGGCACCCAGGCATGCAAAGCATTACGCGAGCTCGGGTACGAGGTGGTTCTGGCCAACTCGAATCCGGCCACCATCATGACCGACCCGGGCATGGCGGATCACACCTACATCGAACCGCTCACCGTAGACAGCATCGAAAAAATCATCGCCAAAGAACGCCCCGACGCACTGTTGCCGAACCTCGGCGGACAGACCGCGCTGAATCTGGCGATTTCGCTTCAGGACAACGGAATTCTGGATAAGTATTCCGTCAATGTGATCGGCGTTGACCTTGATGCGATCAAGCGCGGCGAAGACCGCATCATCTTCAAAGAAACCATGGCCAACCTCGATGTTCCGATGGCGAAATCGGAACCCTGCTACTCGATCGAAGAGGCGGAAAAAATCGCCGCAGACCTCGGCTATCCGGTCGTGTTGCGCCCCGCCTATACGATGGGCGGCACCGGCGGCGGAATTGTTTATAACGTCGAAGAGCTGCGCGAAGTCGTTTCCCGCGGGCTGGCGGCAAGCCTGATCGGCCAGGTGCTGGTCGAAGAGTGCGCACTCGGCTGGGAAGAGCTGGAGCTGGAAGTCGTCCGCGACGCAAAAGGCAACAAAATCACCGTCTGCTACATCGAAAACGTCGACCCGATGGGCGTTCACACCGGCGACAGCTTCTGCGTCGCACCGATGCTGACAGTGCCGGAATCGGTTCAAAAACAGCTTCAGGATTACTCTTACCGCATCATTGACGCGGTAGGCGTCACTGGCGGCTGCAACGTTCAATTCGCCCACAACCGCGAAGACGGACGGATCATCGTCATTGAGATCAATCCGCGTACCTCGCGTTCAAGCGCATTGGCGTCCAAAGCAACCGGCTTCCCGATCGCGAGTGTTTCGACCAAGCTGGCAACGGGGATTTCTCTGGAAGAGCTCCCCTACTGGCGCGATGGATCGCTGGAAAAATATACGCCGTCCGGCGATTACGTCGTGGTGAAATTCGCCCGCTGGGCGTTCGAGAAGTTCCCGCAGGCCAAAGATCAGCTCGGCACCCAGATGAAGGCGGTCGGCGAGGTCATGAGCATCGGCCGCGACTTCAAGGAAGCGTTCCAGAAAGCGCTCCGTTCACTGGAAATCGGCCGCTCCGGCCCGGGCATGGTTCGCAAGATCGAAAAACTTTCGCTGGAAGAGCTTCGTCCGCTGGCCGGTTCGCCCTCCAGCGAGCGCTTCTTCCACCTTTACGAGGCCTTCAAGAAGGGGCTGACCGTCGAAGAAGCGTGCGCGCTGACCCGCATCACCCGCTTCTTCCTTGAGGAAATCAAGGAGCTGGCTGATTTTGAACTGAAACTCGCCACCTACACCTGGATGGCGCTGCCGGACGAATTGCTCGTTCAGGCCAAAAAATTCGGTTTCTCCGACAAATATCTGGCGAAACTGTTCAGCGTCTCCGAGCAGGAGATCCGCAGCACGCGTACTGAGCTCGGCTGTGTGGCGACCTACTGCCGCGTCCCGGTGAGCGGCGTGGATGAGGCCGACTACTACTACTCGACCTATTCCGGCACGCCGGATGAAGTTCCGGTCAGCACCAACCGCAAAATCATGATTCTGGGCGGCGGCCCGAACCGGATCGGCCAAGGCATCGAATTCGATTATACCTGCGTCCATGCCGCGTTCGCGCTGCGTGACTCCGGTTACGAATCGGTACTGGTCAACTGTAACCCGGAAACGGTATCGACCGACTACGATACCAGTGACAAACTCTATTTCGAGCCGCTGACCACCGAAGACGTGCTGGCGATTTACGCCAAAGAAAAGCCGGAGGGCGTGATCGTCCAGTTCGGCGGGCAGACACCGCTCAACATCGCACAGGAACTGAAAGACGCGGGCGTCCGGATCATCGGCACGCAGCCTGAAGGCATCCGCTTGGCTGAGGATCGCGAATACTTCCGCGAACGCATGATCGCGCTCGGAATCCGCCAGCCGGAGAGCGGCATCGCCCGCTCGCTGGAAGAAGCGGTGGAACTTGGCCGCAAGATCGGTTACCCGGTCATGGTTCGCCCGTCGTTCGTCCTTGGCGGACGCGGCATGGCGGTGATTTACGACGAAGCGACGCTGGCTCGTTACGCGGTCGACGCGATTCAGGTCAGTCCGGAATACCCGATGCTGATCGACCGTTTCCTCGACAACGCCATCGAGTGCGAAGTCGACGCGATTTCAGACGGTGAAAACACGTTCGTCGCCTCGGTGATGGAGCACATCGAGCTGGCCGGCATCCATTCCGGCGACTCGGCCTGTTCAATCCCGCCGGTGACGCTGCCGAAAAAGCATCTCGAAACGATTGCGGAATACGCGTCGGCGATCGCGAAGGACTTCCGTGTCCGCGGAATCCTGAACGTTCAGTTCGCAGTCTGCGAAGATTACGTCTGGATCATCGAAGCGAATCCGCGCGCCTCGCGCACAGTTCCGATCGTCTCCAAAGTAACCGGCGTTCCGCTGGCTCGCATCGCGACCAACCTGATGCTCGGCCGGAAACTCGCGGAATTTGAAGAAGAACTCAAACCGCACCCGCAGACCTACTTCGGCGTGAAAGAAGCGGTGTTCCCGTTCAACATGTTCCCGGAAGTCGACCCGGTTCTCGGGCCGGAGATGCGCGCCACCGGCGAAGTCATGGGTCTGGCGACCTGCTTCGGCATGGCGTACTACAAATCGCAACAGGCGGCCGGGTCGAAACTGCCGCTCGACGGAACCGTATTGGTTTCCGTCGCGGAACGCGAACGGAAATATCTGCTGCCGATCATGGAGACGCTGCGCGACCTCGACTTCCGCTTCGTGGCGACGGAGGGAACGGCGAAGTTCCTGAACGCCAACGGAATCGAAACCGCCGTGGTGCATAAGCTCAACGAGGGCCGCCCGAATATCGCCGACCTGATTAAAAACCGTCAGGTTTCGCTGATTATCAATACGCCGATCGGCCGTCTGTCCATGATTGACGACAGCTACATCCGTATGAAGGCGATCCAGTACAAAATCCCGTACATGACCACGATCGCAGCCGCGAAAGCGACGGCACTGGGCATCCGGGAGGCGAAGCGCGGCGAATCTCCGCTGAAGTCTCTGCAAGAGTATCTGGCCGCCAAATAATATCGCGTCGCGGCTCTCGGGCCGCGACGTTGCTATCAATCCGCCGGAAGGCGGGAAGGGCAGTGGAAGTCGATGACAGAAGGAATTATCGTTTTTCTGGTGATTCTGCTTCTGCCGGTCATGTTGACGGCGGCGCATTATTTCCGCCGTACCCGTGAACTTGCCCGTGCATTGGATCGAGCGAACGAACGACGGCGTGAAATCACCAACTTCCTCTCCCGTTTCTCCACCGGACTTCAGGAAGAAGACGGCGTACAGGGAGCGATGCACGCCGCCGCGCGCCATGTCGCGGAGCAGACCGACGCCGAGTCGGTCGCCATTTACGAAATCTCCGGCAACGAACTCCGTGTGAGCGGAGTTTGCGGCACTTATTCCCTGATCCACAGCTCGAATCAACTGCTCTTCTCGCGTCACCATCATTTGTTTGAAGCGTTGCGGCGGGAAGAGATTCCGATCGGCCGGGGTTTCATTGGCGAAATCGCCGCCTCTCGTCAGGCGGAGCTGGTTCCCGACGCCTCAGCGGACCCCCGCTTCATTGAATACCCGGACTTTGCCCACTTCGGCAGCATCATGGCGATTCCGCTGCTGCGGGAAGGGGCGCTGACCGGCGTAGTCTGTGCGGCAACCAACCGTCTGCGGCCGGGTAGCTCATTCTCCGAAGCGCAGTTCGAGCGCCTCCGACTGCTGGTCGGGCAGGTGCAGATGGTGCAGAATCTGGTGCGGGTCTACGGTGAAATCAGCAAGCGCGACCGGATCGATCAGGAACTGGAGTTCGCCCGTCATCTGCAACTGTCGCTGCTCCCGCCGGCATTCCCGGCCTGGGATCAGTTCGCGCTGACTGCCTATACCCGTTCCGCCAAAGAGGTCAACGGCGACTTCTACGATTTTGTGGAAATCGACGATGATCGCCTGCTGGTCATCGTCGGCGACGCTTGCGGCAAAGGCATCCCGGCATGTCTGCTCACCGCGATGGCGCGCAGTTATGCGCGTTGCCTCGCCACAGACGACCGCTTTACAACACTGGGCGAATTCCTGCGCCAGATCAACAGCAAACTCTACCGCGACACCGACGCGGATCGCTTCATCACGCTCGGCTGCTGCCTGCTCGACCGCAAAAATTCCCTGCTGGAATTCGGGCGGGCGGGGCACACCGATCTGGTAAGCTACGTGCATGAACACATCCGCACCTTTTCGCCGATGGGTTCGGCGTTGGGGATTTTGCCGGATGAATTCGCCGGGTTCGACACCATTTGTCTGGCGATTGAGCCGGGGACCTCGGTAATGATGTACTCAGATGGGCTTTCCGAGGCGCTGAACAAAGAGCAGGAGGAGTTCGGCCTCGAACGCCTTACAGAAGTATTCCGCAATTCTTCCGAGCTTGGCGGCTCCCCGCAGGCGGTCATTGACCGGGTGATGGAAGCAGTCACCAATTACGAAGTCGATCAAGGTGACGACCAGACCATCGTCCTGATCCGTCACACCGGCAAAGAATAAACACTTCAGGAGCTTCGGGATTTCGCCTGCGTGGCAATCAGGGCGCTTCGCCCCTGGACCCCGACCGGCAAGGTGCCGCCGCCGTCGAATTTGTTTTCCTCATTGCAGAAAACAAATTCGGAACTTTTGAGAGTCGCTCCGAGAGGTGAGGGATCGAATCCAATGGAGCTTCGACGGACGGAGCGCCGCCGAGAACCTGCCGCCTTCAACTGCGCCACCTCTGAGGGGCGCAATTACCTCCTATTGAATTCAATTTCAATGAACCATTTTCTCTTCCGCATCGATCATTTTTCAAATCGCGTCCTTGATCTATTCAAATATGAACAATCAGCGGGATGGTTGTTCTGTTTTTTCTTTTCGCTGCTTGACATTCAGCATAAAATATATCATAATATAATAGATGGCAGGGTTTATAGATTAACACTCTGTTTTTTATTCATATTTGAACATTTAATTTAAAAACCCTTCAGGAGTTTTTCATGAAACGATTCTTTACGCTGATTGAACTTCTTGTTGTAATCGCGATTATCGCGATTCTGGCCGCCATGCTGCTTCCGGCGTTGAATCAAGCCCGTGCCCGTGCCCGTGCCGCAAGCTGCATCAACAACCTGAAGCAACTGACATTGGCGCAGTTCCAGTACAGCGATGATTTCAACGGCCATATCCTCGTAAAGCAAGGCGTTTCCTGGGCGCAATATATGACCGAGGGGCTGGCGGCCGCGCCTGCTCCGGCACAAGCTCCGCTGAATTACATCCCGTCAAGTGCCATTTATTGCCCGAGTACATCGTCAGACAAACCGACAGCGGATTCCTGGTTCAACATGTATGGCGTGCTCGGATTGTTTACCAGCAACAGCGCGATATACAAGACCAATTTCGGCTCCGCGGCAACCGCTCTCAACACATCGGCCTTCGCGGTTACGATTCCCTTGATCGGTCTTCGCAATCCGAGCGAATTACCGGTGAGCGTGGATAGTGCCGCGACCTCCGGTGCCAACAAAGGAAAATCCGCGTATTGGTACAGCCCGGTCAATGAATTGGGGGGAAGCAGCATCTGCATTTCGCTTCGCCACAACAACCGCAGCAACGTCGGAATGGCGGACGGACACGTCGAAAGCCGCACCAAAGATGAGCTGAAAGGCGGCAAGCTGGAATTCACCGCCATCGCCGACGATAGCGGAAACTTACTTTAAGTTTAATTCGACATGAAGCAAAAGCCGATCTTCACAGGTCGGCTTTTTTTTATAGCGTCCGCACCATGGCGAGAGCGCGCGGTTCAAATCCACAATGTTCATAGAACGCGATGGAGTCGTCGTTACCGAGCACGACTTTCAAATGGGCATAGCGAAGGTTGCGCGTTTTGAATTCCTCCAGCGCCCACTGAATCAGGCGCTTGCCAACGCCATACCCGCGGCACTCCGGCGAAAGATAAAGATAGTCGATGTCGCCGTTCCAGCCGGAGAAAGCGATTGCGGCAAATCCGATCATTTTCTCCTCCAAAAACGCAGCGCAGACCAGTCCGTCGCCGGACGATGCGCCGACGACATAGCGCTCCACCGCGTCCGGAATGGAGAAGACCGGGTAGACGACACCGGGCAGTGGATTGAGCGCATTGTGATGTTCCGCCAAGGCCTCCATCAATCCGGCGATCGGCGGAATTTCTTCCGCGGTCAATTGCCGCAGGGTAACGGATTGCGGGGAAGAACCACTGTCTGCCGGTTGTCGTTTCACGTCATATTCTCCTTTTCTGTGGCCATACTGTATCGCCGTATTCCCGCTTTCGCAAATCCGGGGTGGAAAAACTCCTGAAACGGGCGTACAGTATCCTTATGAATATCGCTCGAACAACATTGCAGATCGGCTTGCCGCAGCCAATCCGGCTTCTTCATTGCTCCGACACTCATATCGCGCGGGTGGACGATCAGGATTCCGGCAGAACGCGCCGGGAGGCGGGCAAACGCGCCCCGATCTACCATCATGCCGAACAATACTTTCAGGCCATGCTGGAGCGACTGCCGGGATTCGATCTGCTGGTCCATACCGGCGACCTGATCGACTTCGTTTCCCACGCGAATCTGGAGTATATCCAAACGCATATGAGCGGAGTGAACTGGATCTTCGCCGCCGGGAACCACGAACTTTGCAACTACACCGGAGAGGAACTCGACGCCGACGCCTATCGACAGAAGTATTTCGGCCTGTTGCAGGAAGCCTTCCCCAACCCGCTCCGCTTCGCGTCGCGGATTTTCGGCGGAGTGAATTTCGTGGCGGTCGACAACTGCAACTACCAGTTCCGGGAATCCGCGCTGGAGGCGTTTCGCTGCGAAGCCGCCAAAGGGTACCCGATTCTTCTGTTGATCCACAACCCGATTCATACCGACGACCTGTTCACCCAGATGATGGATGTGCGCCGGACCCAGTGCGCCTATCTGGCCGGCACTCCCGAGCAACTGCTGCAACGCTACCCGACGGATTACCGGCAGATGCAGCGGCCGACCCCAACCACGCTGGCCTTTATCCGCGAAATCAAACAGTGTCGCCACCTCAAAGCCATCCTGAGCGGGCATCTCCACGCAAATTACGAAACCAATCTGCACTCCACCCTTCCCCAATACGTCGCCGGCGGAGCCTTTCAGGGCGACATGCGCGAACTTAAAATTTACTGACCCCTCTGCTGAAATACTTGCCCAAAGGCACCGTTTTTCTGCCGAAGGAAAAGTTTCTGGATTCTTTTTGTTTTCTCTCTTGACTTTCTTCGAGAGATTCGCTATAATTAATAATGTCTAGACAATCAAAACAACTGTTTTATTCAGGTACTTCATGCCGATTTCCGGAAAAAATCTTACGACGCGGCACGCGGAATTGAAGACGATGCTGCTCGACATTATCATCAACAGCGAAATAAACGCGAAGCTGCCGAGCGAGAACTCGATGGCGCGCCGTTTCAACGTCTGTCGCGCCACGGTAAATAAGGTGATGGTGGAATTGGAGCGCGAGGGCTTTGTGCGCCGTTTACCGGGCAAAGGAACGTTCGTTTCTCCTCGCGACAAAGCGGTACACGGCGAAACGAATTACCGAGGAGTCGGTACGGTCGTGCTGGCCTATCCTGATTTCTTCGCCTATTCACTCTGGCAGGAAGTGCATCTCATCGAGATGGCCGCGCTGAAGCGCAAGGCACGCCTGATCAATTTCAAAATGCAGCCGGAAACCAATTTCAAAGCGCTTTTTGAGTTGATCGAAAACTGCGACGACCTGATCGGAATCATTATGATTCCTCCGTCAAGCGGCTTATCCGGGCAAACGCTGCAAAAATTGGATCGAGTCGGCGTTCCTTGCCTGATCCGTCATCATCTGGAGCACATGGAGAAATATCGGAACATTCGTACCATTGACTCCGATCACTTTAAATCCGCTTATCTGCGGGCAAAAGCATTGTTAGTGAAGGGGCATCGGAACATTGCGCTGCTCCCCAATGAACCAGGCGACTACTCGCGGATAAAAGAAGGAATCCGTGACGCATTTGCCGAATACGGAATGGTATGGGAAAACCTGATCGTTCCTTTCGCCCATGCCATTCCATGGCAGGACGGCGTGGAAACCGGTTACCACCTGGCACTGAAGACGCTGGATCACTTCCCTGACGTTACCGCCATAATCGCCGACACCTTTCCAGGGGCGTTCGGTGTACTGCGGGCGCTTTATGAGCGCAATCTCCGTTGCCCGGAGGATATCTCCATCATCACCTCCATGGAGATGACGAGCTACACCCGGATGTGCGCCCCGGCACTGAGCTGCGTCAACGACAACCCGGAACAGTTGATCGAAACGATGTTTCAAGTGATCGCCGACCCGGAGAAACATTCTGCACGCACGTTTATCATTGATGTCACGTTAACCGAACGGGAGAGCGTTTTTGATCGGACGCAAACAGTGAATTCCATCCAATCATAGAAGAAGGATTCTTATGAAGAAACATTTCACACTGATCGAGCTTCTGGTTGTTATTGCAATCATTGCAATTCTGGCCGCCATGTTGCTCCCGGTACTGAGCCAGGCACGCGGCCGGGCCAAATCAATTCAATGTGTCAACAACGTCAAACAGTGCATGACCGCACAGATGTTTTACGCTTCGGACAACAACGACTTCATGCTTTCCTATCACAGTCCGGATTCCTGGGGACGACGGTTGATTCACTACAACAGCTACATCTCCAACGTTACAATCCTGAACTGCCCGCTGATGACAAGCGATGAAGTCAGCAAACTTCAGCTCGATTTCTGGACCGCTCCGACATGGGGGACGCAGAACGTCTGGTACTCTTACGGCATCTACCGTGCCGGCGGTGATACGGATTATAACACCAAAAAGGATGAACTCGGCGACATCAACGCCAGCTCCTGGTCCGCCCCGGAGCGTCATGCGCTCAATTTGAAAAGATTGAAGGCCACCTCGACCGCCGAACTGATGATCGAAAATGTGAAACCGAACGCCTCCGGCAGCATGGCCAGCAGTCATTTTTTCTGGCCCTCGGAGTACTATGACGGCGGGCTCGGAGCCGCCGCATGGCTCGCCCACAACGAACGGGCAACCGCTGGATTCGGCGACGGCCATGTCGCACAACGAAACTGGGAGGAACTCAAAGCCTCTCCCATGAAATTCAAAGCTGCCTACAGCAGCGGATTGGGGAAAAAATGAACCGAAAGATGCGATATTTTCAACTATTTTCGGCAATGTTCCTTGTCATGTGCTCATTGTCGGGAGAGGATTTCATTCGCTTTGGCGCCGAACAGCCGTCCATGGCGCTCTCCATGCCGGAAAAGAAAAAACAAAAAATCGCCTTCCAGAAATTGGACGGGCGCGATGCGCTCCGCATCGACTGGGAGGCAAAAGCCGCTTATTTCTGGGAAATTGCCCTGAAAACCCCCATCCAACTCCCGGAATATGACGAGGCGAACCTGACATTTTCAATCTATTTGCCGGAAAATTCACCCGCCCGCAACCTCAATGTCCGGCTGCTTGACCGCGACGGTGAATATCTCCAATATCGCACTCCGATGCCCGCCGCCTCCGCCGCCGGATGGCGCGATGTCGTCATTACGCTTGACCGGAAGCCGGCAGCCAGCTCCTGGGGAGGCGGTAAAAAGGCAAACAAAATACCGGACTTTCCGGTAACATTTCTCGGACTCGCTTCTGAGTTCAAGACAGACGCGCCGGACAGCTATCTGGGAATCGGAAACGCCTCGCTGGAAATCACCGCCGGGATTCCTGAGTTAACGCTGGAAACCGGACGCGGTAATGCGGCGCATCTTCTGATGCCGGGCGACGAAGCTCTATTGAAATTGCGCATCCGCAATCTCCGCAAAGAACCGAAAACACTCACGCTGAATGCGGTCATCACCGACGAAGAGGGGAAGAAGACCGGAGAAATTCTTCGTAAAATTACCCCTGATGAACGAGATATCACAATTTCGCTCTCTCCCCCAAAACGATTCGGCGTCACCGTCATTCAGGCGGAACTCAAGGAAGATGGCGGAGAAATCATCCGCAAGCGAATGAGCTACGCTTATATGAATCCAGCCGGACCGACACCGGGACGGGCAAAAGGGTTTCTATTCGGCATGTGCGTCCACAGTCAGCGTTTTTCGCGCTCCATTGCCGAGCGCGAAGCGCAGGCGGCCGCCTGGTGCGGCGCCAAAGTATTCCGGGAAGACATCAGCTGGTACAAGGTCGAACCGAAGCAGGGAGAATGGAACTGGAACGCCTACGATTACCTGATCGGGCTTTACGGACAGTACAACATCGAACTTCAAGGTATTTTCGTCTGGGTTCCGGGATGGGTTCTGAGCAAATTTCAAGAAAGCGGCAGTCCGGAGGAGTGGAACGAGTTCGTCCGTCGTTTCTGCGAGCGCTATCGTGACCGCGTACGCTACATGGAAGTTTGGAACGAGCCGGATATCAATACATTTTCCAAAAAACCGGATCTTTACCTGAGCGTAATACAGAATACCTATCGCACCATGAAAGCCGTCGCCCCGGAAATGAAGGTTCTTACCGGCGGATTCTCCGGTATGGTGACAACGGAAAATCAGACCGCCTTCTTGCGAAAAGTACTGGGCGAGGGAAAAGAGAGCTACGATATAATCGCGTTTCACGGTCACGGCTCCCTCGAATCCTATCTCCCCCACATCAACGCCATGCTTGCGGCCAGAGAGGAATTCGGCATCGAAGCGCCGTGGTATGCAAACGAAACCGCGGTGCCGTCCAACTGGTCCAGTGAAATCGGGCAATCGCAAACTCTGATCAAAAAATTGCTGGTCAGCTGGGCGAGGGGCGCAATCGGTTACAACTGCCTGAGTCCGTGAAAGAAATGAATAAAAAAGGGGCGTAAAAATAGAAAAACCTG
>JBEBTY010000022.1:0-49356 GCA_040393525.1 Victivallis vadensis
CCGAAACCGATCTCGACTGGGAAGACTACAGCAAGCTCGCAACAACCGAGCTTACAACTCTCGCAGAAGAGAACAGAACCCTCGCCATGCTGGCGTAAGGGACAGGAAAACCTCAAACGGAACGCCTCCCGGAGTAACTTCCGGGAGGCGTTTTTTTTGTGCGTTTCCGGTATACTCGGGGTTCTACTGCACGGGGAAACAGTGCGATCTCATTTCAACTTGCCGCTGCCGCGCAGGCTGATGTGCGCGGTGGGGGTGACGATGATGTGGTCGACAAGACGGACATCAAGTGTAGAGAGCGCCTCCTGAATCCGGCGCGTGGTGATGAGATCGCTGTCGGAGGGCATGCAGATTCCACTTGGATGATTGTGGGCGATAATGACTGCGGTTGCGCGCACCAGAAGGGTTTTCTCCGCAACTTCCCGCGGATAGACGGCCGCACGGTCGACAGTTCCGGGATAAGTCTGAAAGTCGAGCAGATGGTTCCAGCTGTTCAGAAAGAGCACCATGAACGTCTCTTTTTTGCCACCGCCGAGCTTCATGCGCAGGAAGTTCACTACCTTATTGGTGGAATCCAGCACGTCTACGTCACGCGCTTTTTGTTCCAGATATTTTGCGCAGAGCGCCTTGATCAATAGGATCAGGGTCGCCGCGGTGGGGCCGATTCCATTCTTATCCAGCAGGTCAGCGGGGACTGCGTCGAGCAATTTCTCCAGTGAACCGTATTCTTCCAGCAGCACTTTGGCCAGTGGCTTCACGTCGCGACGCGGGATTGCGTAGGTCAGCAGAAGCTCCAGCGCTTCATAGTCTTGAAGACCGTCCAGCCCAGCGCGCAAAAACCGTTCGCGCAATCGTTGGCGATGTCCGTCGCTGTGTTTTTTACCTGCTTCCGGCATAGGTTCAGTTGCGTGCCCATTCGCTGAAGAGTTCAAAGTGTTCCGTCCGCGGGAACATATTGATCAGTTCCAGCTTTTGGAGGGTGAATCCGCCTTTTTTCAATCGGATCGCATCGCGTGTCCAGGTTGCCGGATTGCAGGAGATATAGACGAAATGCGAGAGCGGACTGTCGGTCAACGCTTTCATCGCCGGGAACGAGAGTCCATTGCGCGGCGGGTCGACCACCAGAAGCGTCCGCTCCGGAGTTTGCCCTTCCAGCGCCTTCAGCGCATCGGCTGCGTCACCGGCGATCACCCGGGCGTTTTCCGCACCGTATTGCGCCAGATTGAACTTTGCCGCTTCGGTTGCCGCCTGGTCGGATTCTACCGCCAGGATTTCTTTGACGCCACGGCTGGCCGCCGCGCAGCCGAACAATCCGGCTCCCGCATAGAGATCAATCACCCGAAGCGGCTTCATTTGCTCGATGGTTTCGAGAAAGCGTTCGACCAGATGCGCACCGCCTGCCGGGTTGACCTGCGAAAAACTCCCGCAGGGAACCGAGAGCGGTCCGAACGGCGTGTTCTCCCGCAGCCATGTCAGGTTTTTCGCCGGAACGTTGCGCCAATATGTTACGTCGTCGTGCTCCGTATAGCGGAACGTCACATCCATGCCCTCATGCAGTGAGTGCATAAATCCTTTGCGTTCGCGCAGTTTCGCCAGTTCGGCGTTGATTTCCGGGTGGGCGAGCGGGCATTGGGCGATGTCGGTCACCGTTGTATTGTCGCCCATCACGTAGCCGAAAAAGGTTTCTTTCTGAACTTTATGCGTATGGAATACGATTTTATTGCGGTAACCCAGTTCCGGCAGCGGCGAAAACGGTTTGCGGAGAATGGAGGAATCGTATCCTACTCCCGCTGCATCCATCATTCCGGTCAACTGCCTGAGCTTCAGCTCTGTTTCGTACGAATACTCGACATGCAGATAGCGGCAGCCGGGGCAACGTCCGAAATAAGGGCAGGACGGTTCGACCCGGTGTGGGCTTTTTGCTCCGAATCGAACGATTTCCGCGCGGGAGAAATTAGACTTTTCCGCCGTGATCCGCCCGATCAATTTTTCTCCCGGAAGCGTTCCCGGGATAAAAATCACTTCGCCGTCCACGCGGGCAAGGCCGTCGCCGCCCATCGCACATGTTTCGATTTCGCACTGGAATTCGGTACCGATCCGCATGTTTACCCTTCTTTCATTCGTGTCATTTCGCCGTATAATATATCCCCGTCGAAGTAAAATGCGAAAAAATAGCGAAAGAAAGATGAAAGATTGCCACAATGGAGCTATATTATTCAAGACGTTTTTGTTTCGGGACTCCTCACGATGGAGTTCCTCGATCTTCATAAGTGTTAAGGAGAGGTCAACATGGCGGTTCCGTTGCTGGATCTGAAGGCGCAATACGCATCGATCAAAGAAGAAATCCTTCGGGAAATTGCTGAAATTTCCGATTCACAATATTTTATCCTCGGCCCGAAAGTCGAGAAATTGGAGAAAGAAACCGCCGAATACTGCGGCAGTAAATTTGCGGTCGGCGTCACCAGTGGCTCCGATGCACTCATCATTGCGTTGATGGTCGAGGGCATCGGCCCCGGCGACGAGGTTATTACCACCCCGTTCACTTTTTTTGCGACGGTCGGCGCGATCGTCCGCGTCGGCGCGACGCCGGTGTTTGCGGATATCGATCCGGAAACCTACAACATCGACCCGGCGAAAATCGCCGAAAAGATCACCCCGCGCACCAAAGCGATTATTCCGGTTCACCTTTTCGGACAGTCCGCCGACATGGACCCGATTATGGAACTGGCGAAGAAGCACAATCTCATTGTGATCGAAGACGCCTGCCAGGCGATCGGCTCGGAATACAAAGGTCGTCGTGTCGGTTCGATCGGCGACTACGGTTGCTTTTCGTTTTTCCCGAGCAAAAACCTCGGCTGTTTCGGCGACGGCGGTCTGGTCACCTGCAACGACCCGGAGAAAGCGAAGCTGCTCAAGATTTTCCGCAACCACGGTCAGAGCGGAACTTATATGCACGAGTACGTCGGAGGCAACTTCCGCATCGATGCGCTTCAGGCCGGTATTCTTTCGATCAAGCTGCCTTATCTGGACGGTTGGAGCAAGGCGCGTCAGCGGAATGCGGCCGAATACAACCAGTTTTTTGCGGAAGCCAAGCTGGATGGTAAGGTTTCGCTGCCGAAAATGGCCAAGTTCCCGGTTCGGCACATCTACAATCAGTACTGCATCGAGATCGCCGACGGCAAGCGTGACGCGCTCGTCGCTCATCTGCGCGAGATCGGCATCGGCTGCGCGGTGTACTACCCGCTGTCGCTGCATCTGCAGAAGTGTTTCGAGAATCTCGGCGGAAAAATCGGCGATTGCCCGGTCAGCGAAGCGGCCAGCAAGTCCATTATGGCGTTGCCGATCTACCCGGAATCCACCACTGAGCAGCGTAAAGCCGTCGTTGACGCAATCGCCGCTTTCCTCGCATAACAAGGGGGCGGAATGGGACGCAGAAGCAAGAATGAAGGCGAATTCAAAGCGCAAAGCTATTTTCGCCTCCTGAAATACGCCAAACCCTACTGGCTCCGGCTGACGGTTGGAATTGTCGCAGGGTTGTTGGTGGGCGGCTCGCTCTTCGTCACTCTGCTTATGATTCCGCGTCTGGTCGGTATGGTCGAGCCGGGCGTGGAGCAAGCTACCAATCAGGTGGAAACGCAACGAATCGTCGTGGCGCTGGATCAGCCGGAGCTCACCCGTGAACAGCGGGAACAGGCAGTGCAAGACATCCTGCATCCGCAGGATGATGACCCTCAGTTGACCAAACTTCTGAACGAGGCTCGCGATACGGCAAAGCGCTATCATCTGCCGTATACGGTTGAAGGGCGCAAAATCTCGGTGAGCTGGCCGGTTGAGTTTCAGTTTGACGCGATCGGAGAAAATGGCCGCCCCGCGTGGCAGATTTTTGCGATTTACATCATCGTACTGGTTTTGGCGTGGGCGCTTAAAAACATCGCGACATTCATCAGCAACTATTACACCCGCTGGGTCGGCTCCAAAGTCGTGGCGGACATGCGCGACGAAGTGTTCCGGAAGCTGGTCAACCAGTCGCTCCATTATTACGGAAAGATCGATATCGGTCATTTGATCAGTCGCAGCACCAACGATACCGCGGCGATCGAAAACGCGGTGTCGAACTCCATTGCCGACTTGACCAGTGCGCCGATTCAGATCGTCGCCTGTATGGCGGCGCTATGGATGGCGTGTCAGGAGCATAACAGCTATTCGCTGGTGGTGATTCTGCTGATCGGAATTCCGATCATCTTCTTGCCGCTTCAGTTTCTGGTTCGCCGGATTCGGCGTGTTTTCAAGAAAAGTTTTGCCCGGATTGCGGAAGTGTTCTCCCGTATGCACGAGGTTTTTACTGGAATCCGCGTCGTCAAGGCATACAACACCGAAGAGCTTGAATGCGCAAGGTTCCGCAATGAGAACCGTCGCTATTTCAAGCAGGTGATCCGTGCGTTGCGGCTCCAATTGTTGGTGACACCGGTGATGGAAACGGTGGCGGTGGCCGCGTCGCTGGTGTTCTTGCTTTACGCTTACAGCCAGGGAATTTCGCTGACGATCATCGCATCGCTGATGGCTCCGGCGTTTATGGCTTATCGTCCGATCAAGGACATCTCCAAGGTCATCACATCGATTCAGCGCTCGATGGCGGCGGCGGATCGTTATTTTGAGTTGATCGATACCGATACCTCATTGCCGGAGAAGCCGGATGCGGTCAAACTTGCCGAGTTTAAAAGTCAGGTGGAAATTGATCACGTCACATTCTCTTATGAAGAACGCAAGGTTTTGAACAATATCAGCTTTGCCATTCCCAAGGGGCAGATGATCGCCGTGGTCGGTGAAACCGGTTCAGGTAAAACAACGATTGCGAATCTGATTGCCCGGTTCTATGACGTTACTGGCGGTGCAGTGAAAATCGACGGCATTGATGTGCGGGATTATAGCATCGAATCGCTTCGTAAAGTAATCGGCGTGGTGACGCAAGAAGCGATTCTTTTTAACGACACGATTGCGAATAACATCGCTTACGGTTGCCCGAACGCGACCCGTGAGGAGATTGTTCAGGCCGCGCAGTTGGCGAACGCGCACAGTTTTATCGTTGATGGTCGTCATCCGGAAGGGTATGATACAGAAGTCGGAGAAAAGGGTTTCCGCCTCTCAGGCGGGGAGAAGCAGCGTGTGGCGATTGCCCGGGCGATTCTCCGGAATCCCCCGATCCTGATTCTTGACGAGGCCACCAGTGCGCTTGACACTGTGACCGAAAAACTGGTGCAGGAAGCACTGGCGCGAGTGATGGAGAATCGTACCGTATTCGCCATCGCGCACCGGCTTTCGACCATTCGCAACGCGAACACGATTCTCGTTCTGAAAGATGGTCAGGTCGCCGAATCGGGAACACACGACGAGCTGATGGCCAGTTCCGGAATTTACTGCAAACTCTACAACACCCAATTTCAGATCGATGTATAACGGCATGCGCGCCATCCATTTCGTCGGAATCGGCGGAGCCGGAATGGCGCCGCTTGCTGAAATCATGCTTGCGCGTGACTGTGTGGTCAGCGGTTCCGATCAGGAGCTGAACAGCAAGACCCGGCATCTTACGGAGTTGGGTGCGACGATTCACGCAGGGCATGCGGCGGCGAATCTGCCGCCGGATGCGTCGCTTGTCGTCTACTCTTCCGCCGTGCCGGAAAGCAATCCTGAGCGGATGCGGGCGGTGGAGTTGGGGATTCCACAACTTCGTCGCGGCGAGTTTCTCGCCCGACTTGCCGATCAATATAGCCGCCCGGCGGCGATTTCCGGTTCGCACGGTAAGACCAGCGTTTCGGCGATGCTCACCCATATCCTGGTACATACCGACCGGAATCCGGGATTTTTAATCGGGGCGGCGGTCAACAACGCGCCTTCTGCTTCGGCAGGGCAGGGCGATGATCTTTTTGTGATGGAAGCGGATGAATCGGACGGAACGCATGTGTTTGTGCATCCTTATCTTGGGATTATTCCGAACGTCGAAGACGACCATAGCTGGAGCGTGGGGGGAGAGGCGCAACTTTTCGCCAACTTTTGCCGCTTCGCTTCGCAATGTAAACATCTGATTTATTATGCGGGAACCCGCCCGGACGAACTGTTTGCCGACCACCCGTCGGCCATTCGTCTGGAACGTCCGGAGATCGGGCGTTTCGGAACGCGTTGGATCGGGTTTCAGGCATGGAATGCGTGGATGGCAATCCGGGCGGCAGCGCTACTCGGAGTGGATGAGGCCGAGGCGGAGCAGGCGCTGGATAGTTTTTCAGGAGTTGCCCGCCGAATGAGTTTACACCACACTTCCTCCGGCCTGATGGTGATGGAGGATTACGCGCATCACCCGACAGAACTGGCCAGCTCGATTGAAACATTGCGGCAGGGCTACCCCACGCATCATCTGCGGATTGTGTTTCAGCCGCATCGCTATGCGCGATTGCAGAAGTATCTGCCGCAACTGGCGGTGGAATTGGCGAAAGCGGATTCGGTGATCGTCACCCCGGTTTTCGCCGCCTGGTGCGAAGCCGGCCCTGCGGGAAGTGCAGAGCTTGCCGCAACCACCGGATCCAACGCCTGTTATCTCGACGGCGACTGGGAGAGCATTGCCAAAGCCGCGCTCGACTATGCGGGGAGCGCTCCGCTTCTGCTCGCCGTCATCGGGGCGGGGGATATCGAACACATCTTCCAATTCCTTCCCACCGCATAAGAGTGCGATTCTCGGAATAATATCTTTTTCCCGGATAGAAAAACGGTGGAACCGTGCTACCTTGTAACAGGCAGGTTTTTTGTTGGGAATGGCTTTTATGAGTGAAAATAAATTGCAGAATCTCCGGCTCCGGTCCGATCTCTTCCGGGTGATCCGGGAATGTTTTTACCGCGCTGGATTTCTTGAGGTCGAAACCCCGGTGAAAATCCACGCTCCCGCGCCGGAAGAGTACATCGAATCCGTCCGTTCCGAGGGGGATTTTTTACGTACCAGTCCCGAGTTGGCGATGAAGGTTTTGTTGGTGGACGGCATGGAGCGAATGTTTCAGATCGGCCCCTGCTTTCGTGCGAATGAATTCGGACGAAAGCATCGGGAGGAGTTTACCATGCTCGAATACTACGCCCGTGCGATGGATTACCGTGAACTCGCCCGCTTTACCGCCGGATTCATCGCGGATTCCGCCCGGCAGCTGCTTGGGCGGACACGGATCGACTATTTCGGCCGAGACATCGAACTTGGCGAATTCGAGTTTCTCTCCGTGAAAGACGCCTTTTTGCGCTATGCCGAGTGCAGTGCCGAAGAAGCGGATGCCTCCGACCGGTTTGATGAGCTGATGGTGACGAAGATCGAGCCGGAATTGGGGAATGAGAAGTTGACGTTTCTCTGCGATTATCCGGCCAACCGGGCGTCGTTGGCGCGACTCCGGGCAGATGACCCCACGGTCGCCGAGCGCTGGGAACTGTATATCGCCGGGATTGAATTGGCCAACGCCTTTGGCGAATTGACGAATGCAGTGGAGCAGAAAGAACGGTTTCGTGCGGCGTTGAAATTTCGGGCGGAAGCGGGAATGCACGCATATCCGGAGCCGACGGAGTTTTTTGCCGCGCTGGAACGCGGTTTGCCGGAGAGTTCCGGTTCTGCCATGGGGCTGGATCGGTTGACCATGCTTTTTTGCGGCGTAGACGACATCGCGCAAGTGCGCGCTTGAACGGATAGAAACCATCAAACGACACAGGAATTGAACATGAAACGAATCGCTTTTGCCGGAGTTTCGCACATCCATGCTCCTCATTTCGTAAAGTTGCTGAAGGAACGCTCGGATTTCGAGATCGTCGCATTGTGGGACCCGCAACCGGAACGCGCCGCCAAGTATGCGGCCGAGACTGGAGCCAAGGTTGTTTCCGAAGCCGCTGCGCTTTGGCAAGATCCGACGATTGACGCGATTGTGGTCTGTTCGGAAACCAAATTGCATAAAGATCTGGTTCCTGGTGCGGCTGCGCATGGGAAACAGCTGTTTGTTGAGAAACCGCTCGGTTTCTCTGGCTCCGACGCCTTGGAGATGGCGGCCGCGATTGAAAAAGCGGGTGTGTTGTTTCAGACCGGGTATTTCATGCGTGGGTTTGGGGCGCATCGGGCGTTGAAGCAGTTGGTGGATTCCGGCATATTCGGCACCATCACTCGCGTGCGTCATGTGAATTGCCATCATGGTTCACTGGGCGGATGGTTCGACAGCGATTATCGTTGGATGGCCGATCCGTCGCAGGCGGGTTGCGGCGCATTTGGCGACCTCGGCACGCATTCGCTGGATATTCTGATGTGGATCTTCGGCAAGCCGGAGATGGTGACCGGGGATATTCGGGTGGTTACCGGGCGCTATGGGGAAACTTGCGACGAAACCGGAACCGCGCTTCTGGAGTTTCCCGGCGGAGCTGTCGGAACGCTGTCGGGCGGTTGGGTTGACCGGATGAACCCGGTGACGTGCGAAGTCAGCGGAACCGACGCATTTGCCTATATCTGCAACGGAAAACTCTATGTGAAATCCGAGCAGATTGAGGATGCCGACGGTACCACGCCGTGGGCGTTACCGGCTGATTTGCCGCATGCGTTCACGCTTTTCCTCGACGCAGTTGTGGGCAAGGGGGATATTCCGCTTGTTTCCGCCAGAGAGGCAGCGGAGCGAAACGTGGTGATGGAGGCCATTTACAAAGCCGCGAAAACAAAAAGCTGGATAACGCTGTAAAGGGCGAGTCCAGCTCTCTTTGAAATAGCTGTTTTGTCGAGATTCATCGGCAGATAAATCCTTGCGACGTGTTTCATTCGCAGGGATTTTTTTATTTTAACAGAATGGCTTCGAGGCGGGCAACCGTTGTTTGTCTGCCGGTCGGATCGCCTTGGTTTGGGACGGATCTATTGATCACTCTCCTCCTCCTGAATCATTTGCCGATACTCCGCCTCGGATTTTGAAATCCAAAACGACAAATCGCTTGTATTTGGCGCGTTTGTCGAGGTTGAATTGCAACACTCCGGCAATTCCCCGCTTTCGCTTTTCACAGAAATGACGTCATTTTTTCTGCCGATGACCGGGGGCGGAAGGGCAGTCGAATTGATGCGATGCCCATGCCGGACAAAGTGGTTGACGGTGCGGCGGGCAATCGGGGAATTCGAGCGAATCTGCATTCGCGGTTTCCCTGTCAGGAGCGCCAGCAACGGTTGAAGGCGTCCAGTGCGATTGCAAGATCCGGTAATGCCGGTTCCCACAGCTTCTCATATTCAAAGGTAACAAGTCCAGAGTACCCTTCCCGGGCGAGCAGGGCGAGGAGGTCTTTCACCGGGACGTCGCCTTCGCCGGGAACACAAGCTGACACCTTGCCGGTTTCGTCGCGACGGCTGTCTTTGAGGTGGATATCCACAACTTGAGACGCAAGCAGTCGCCAGCTTTCCGCCAAGGATTCCGCGGCATAGCGCCAGGTGTGGTGTGCATCCCAGATTATCGGCAGCTCTTCCCCGAGCGCCTGTTGCAAATCGTGACAACGCTGTGCGGAGGAGTAGCCGTCATGTGTTTCCAGAGCAGGACGCGCTTTCAAATTGAGGGAGTGTATCCACTGGAGGTTTTCCCGGGCGATGGCATGCTTTTCCCGATCCGCTTCCTGACTGAAATCAAAGCCGCCAAAGATTCGCAGATAGGCGACGTTGAAATGGTCGGCAAGATGGCCGAGTGCGGCGAAACCGTCATAATCGTTTTCTCTCGAAGAGATCAGGAAGGAGCTGCCAAATACGCGCACCCGGTTTTGAGCGGCGAGTTGTTGCATCATCCGCTCATTCTCCGGCTTCAGCAATTCTGCCGGTAGATCGATAGAGCCGCCGAGAGCCCGTAATTCCAGAAAAGGGAAATCGAAACGATCGGCGAGCGCAGTCGCTTCCGTGAGATTACAGGTGGGGCAACCCAAGGTGGAGATTCCCCATTGAAAATCAGACTTCATCATTTGTTTCCTATCCTGTGTTTGATCAGCAGAGAAACGATGGCGGATTGTTTTTATCGGCCCCTTACCATGGTATTATAGAATATATCCCGCTAAAAATTGAAAAGCAAGTATAGTGGAAACACAATTGACGCAATGGGAAGAACCGGGGCGAATCGGGGCGGGAAGCGGATCGCGTTCTTCTTTCATCGAAGATACATCTCCCGCAGAGAATTTAAGTCGAATTATGAAATAACGAAATATTGTCCCCTGTTGCGGTCAACACTTGAAATGATAAATTTTCGATGGTACTGTATTGTTCTCAAGAACATTGCTGCGACACGGTATGGGTAAAATACTGTTTCTGAAGAGCGCGTTTCATTCCCCAGTCGATAAAATCGGGAAAGGCAGACCATGAGTTATCGTCACAGTGAAGAACTGATGGCTTTGGCGGATTTTTGTGCCCGGATGGAGCGGATCAATGCTCTCGTGCGGTGGCAAAATATTATTTGCGCATGGATTCTCGGTAGCGTTTATCTGATCGTAGGGGAATTTTATTGGTGTGATTGGAGAGCGCGTGGTACCTTATTGCAACAGGCGCTATGGTTTCTTGTGATACTGGCGGCATGGCCGGTTCTGTTGATTTTATTCAAGCAAATCGGTCGCTTGTTCCGAAATTATCCCCGTTGCCCCGCTTGCGGAAAGAAATTGTATCAAGCTCTCCCTGCATTGCTCTCGAAACGCTGCCCGCACTGTCATGCAATTATCTTGCGTGACCACCGCGGATTCTCGCCCGGCTATGAATTGCCGCTGACGATAGAAGAATCCATGAATAAAAAAACGGGGTATTCGTTGTCCATGGATATGCAGGGCATCGCCGATTTGCGGATTCCATTGATTGCGATGCCGTTGATGCTTTTTCTCATTGTCGCGACCGGGCTGAAGAATGATCTTGATCTTGAATTGATGATGAGTAAAATGCTGATTGTAATCGGCGGCGGAATTGTCGGAATTTCCGGTATTGCTCCGCTGATTTCTGTTGAATTTCTGGCTCGTGTCTTTCGACGTTTGTATCTTCTGCCGAGAAATGCTTCCGCTTACTGCCCGACGTGCGGTAAGATCCCACGCCCTGTGCTTACCCGGGTAAGTGGCTGTTGCTCCGAATGCGGAGTGACGCTTTTGGAGATGCCGGATGAGTTGGATACACCGGATATGATCGATTGGCGTAAGCTCAAACAACTATGTGAATTTGAAGTGTTTGTGCCGATTTTTTTTGTGGCGTTGTTCTGGGTTGGATTCATGTTGGATATTGGGTGGTTCATTTGGTTCATCGCCGCTTGGTTTGTCGGATATCTGGTGATTTTCTCTGCCCTGAAGCGTCGGGCAAGAATTCCATCGAAATGCCCGCACTGCGCCCGTCCCATGGGTGCCAATCGCCGATTGTTGTTGAATTTTGGCCGCTGTTCCCGGTGCCAGCATAAGCTCGTTCTGGATAATTGGCAAAAGGAATAGGCTTTACTCTATTTGAGATAACTTGGCCGTGATTTCTTCAATCACTTGATCGCGATCCTCTTTACTCCAATAATTTTGAAATGCGGGGTATCCGCCTTCTTTCAGCATGGAGAGTCCTTTGGCGTAAACATCGCATGTGCGCAGAATCTGTATGGATTGATCTCCGGGGAATCGAGGATCGCTTGTTACATCGCTGCTGTTTGCCATGCTGCTGGCAACGGAACTGCCATCAAGAAATTCTGATTCAAAACGAACATTGTTGTCGGCAATCGTGGTTTGAAGTTTTATGATTTCAGTCTTATCGCGAAGGCCGCTGAGGACATGCTTTCGATAGGGTGCCAGACGCATGAACTCTGCAAACAGGTCGCTTTTCGCGATATATATGTTGTTAAATCTTTTGTTGTGAGTGTTGAACAATGCTTCCGCGGTCGCGATGACGATCGCGTCATCGGGAAATGTATACAATGGCTGCAGGTATAATTCCCATGCGATTTCGGAGAGATGTTCCCGGTTGGTGGACAAAATCTCACAGTACGGTTGCAATGCGGCTGTATCTCCGGCTTGGACTTGCCGGATCGTCAATGGCGCGAGCAATTGGAGATATTCCATGCTGATGTTATCGTAGTTGGGCAGCTCTTTGTAAATGGCGTTGCTGACTTTTTGCAACGCGGGGAGGCTGCTTGGGAGATCCCATTCCGCACAGAGCAGAGCCATCTTTTGAGCGTTATAGATAGCCCATGTCGAAGCGTTGGCTGATTCATCGGGCAAAAATTCCACGGTATGTTGATAGAGTAGCTCTGATATCGATGGATTTTTCTTGGAGCGCAAGGCTTCTCCGGTAAGTGTAGGAGATAGGTCATTGGTATCGATCGTAAACATTGGCCAAGCGGTGGCACCGGGAATTTTTTTGATATTGCTTTTTCTGCAAATATTTTCGGCAACCTGAAGTCGTATTGCTATCGGTTCATCCTTATCCTGAAGAACGCGATACCATTTTTCTTCAAAGCTCATATTTTTATATTTATGATAATGTTCCCGGATTTGTTGCGCGAGCTCGGAATTGGATTTATCGTGTGAGTCATCCACATAAAATGAATGTTGCAGGATTCCACTCAACGCAGCAAGAGCGGCTTCTCTGACGGTAATGATGGTGCGATAAGGGATGAAATTTCGTGGGAAACTTACGGAACGTGTCAAACGCGTGTCATTCTCCAAACATTCCAGCAAAGGTTCTACGGCCGCGTCTCCGATTGCAATCAAGGCTTGTATGCGTTTGCTGTTGCCTAAAGCCACTCCGCCTGGTTGCCCCCATTGTCGTTCATCGACATTCTCCAAGTCCAATATCAGGGCATCCATCGCATTCTTGGCGGAGGGCTTGCGACTGCGTCTGCGTTGTTCTGCGAGCAACTGGCTGGCGGTTTCGGCGAATTCGAGATCGTCTTGAATCAGTGGCTCATACTGTTCCGCATAGGACAGAGCCAATTTATCGTCGCCGTACATATGGGCGGCCAAAGCGCGGCTGAACAAGGACCAAATTGCAATTTCAGAGAGATCACTGGTGATAGAATGTGAGTTCTGCTGTTTCACCGAGTGGTATAGTTCTTCTGCGAGCGTTGTCTTGCCAAGATGCAGTAATAACGCGCATATTGTTCCGTGATGGTAGGAATTCGATACAAATATCTCAAAGAGCCTCATTCGCTCTTGCTTGGGGATTGCTATGATGTCGTCCTGTAAAGTGTGAGATGCAATCAGTCGTCGGACATCATAGTCAACCGATGCCGTGGAACCGATGGAGATGACCGGATAAATCAGGCCGTTCCAAAGAATTGCGAACGGTTGCGAATGCTCGTCATCCCGCGGGAGTAACCACCCGTGCGTTTTTAACCGGTAAAATCCTCCAAAAGCGTCATCGCCGGCGGGGACTTCCACCTCCATATATTCACAGTTGCGCGGGTCGGCCAGAATATGCTCAAACGCCGCAGCGAACGAGTCGGTATATTCTGCCGGAATATTCGTTTGCGGGAGTCGCCAGAGCGGATTTCGTGGAGGAGCAGGAATGCGATCTCCCTGAAAAAACCATATGGCATGTTGCTGTTCCGCCCCACAAACCGTGATGGACGAAAGCAGCCACACCAGCATAAATAAAAGAGAGATTCTGAATCGATGCTTCGACATAAACGCCTCGCGCTTGTATGATCGGTATAACCGATTTTGAGTTACTGTATTCTTCCGCCTTCATCAATAATAGGGAGATATTCTCCATCCCATGCGGGATTGGCAAGGCGTAATTCAAGATATACATTGTCATTAAAACCTGCTCCCCAAACAGTGCTTCAGCAAAAAATCAAAGTTATGCACTCGCAATTGTAATCTGAGCACGGTTAAAATACACGATATCAAGGTCCTGTATGGTATTGTTTTGCCTCAATTTTTGTCAATTTGTCAGAATCATCAAAATAAAATATGAAAACATAATCTGTTATGATGATAATCCAAGATCTTTTACTAACTCGGGCATATATTGGAGATGTTTTTTCATCTTCCGTTACCGAATACTTCACGTCGTAATCGTTCAAAAACTGTTCGATTTCAGGACGTTCCATTCCGACTGGACAATTTTTTATCACCAGAGCTTTTGCATCTTCAAAGCTCAATCCCTTCAACGATTGTGCACAACCAGTAAAAAGAAAACATAGGAATACAGCGCAACCTAAAACAATCAAACGACCAGTAGATATTTTCATGACTTTCATCTTTTTTATTCACGCGCTGCGCTCGTTCCGGTGCTGGGCAACTTTTCCTTATAAGATCGATGTAAAGACCCTTGAGTTACTGTATCCTTTTGTTTGTCGATTGCAAGTATCGAAACAGACAAACGCCTGAGAAGGATGGAGTTCCTTCCCAGGCGCTTGTGAGAATGTATTTGACTTATTTTGCGTTCGGAGTGAAGCGCAGAAAGCGGAGTGCCCAGCGGTTTCAGCTCGAATTCAAACGGAGTGTCTTCGGTTGTGATAAGGTACTTGCCTGCGGTTTCGGTCAGAGTGATTTCACGCGGGGCTCGTTCGTAGTTGACAATGTTGAGCAGATAGCCTTCTTGGGCAGGAACGATCCGGTAGACGACGTCTGTATTCTCCGGCGTTTTCCCTCTCGCTTTCTTATCCTTTCCGTCCAATCCTTGTAAAACAATGCTCCGCTTCCCCGCCGGTGGCGACGGTGGAATCGGAGCATGTCTGATGAATCATTCGTTGTGATTATTTTCCATACAGGATTTTTACGTTGCGGAGGAAGAATGTGACCTTGGGTTGGGTGGTGTTCATTCCGAACCGGAGTTGCTTGATCGTGGCGGGATCAAAGTCGTGCTGGTCGATGGATATCGTGCGTGTTTCCCATTCTGTGGCCGGACTGGCGGCTTTGAAGTAATAGGCGTCACCGACTTCGGGCTTTATATCCGGAACCGCCATCACCAGCATCTGTTTGAGGCCGTAAGCCGGAATGGCTTTGACTTCAAACGAAATTCCGATGGCTTCTGCAAGCGACTCCTCGGGGAGATGCAACAGGTATTCCGGGTAGATCCAGCGATCGTGTGTTTCCGGAATGAACTGAGTGGTGAAGCGGATCGCATTCTCTTTTTCATCAAAGACGATCTCCATGCTTCCCGAAGCATTCTTCCGCCAGTTTGATGCGGTGAGCATGTCGGTCAATTCAAGGGTGCGTGTCGCATCGTCGAGGTTGTTGTAGCGTGTGAGAGGAATCACCAACGGGCTGGCGGCTTTGTCGCCGAAGGTTCCGGTGACATGGAATTCTCCCTTGCGTTCCGCGTCGATCTCCGGCGTGAACTTCAATTGATATTCCTGTTTGCCGAACGCGGGAACCGCGAGTTCCACAGGCAGCCCGATGACCTTGCCGCCGGAAACCATCACTGTTCCGCTCTGTTCCTGGCTGGAAAGGTTCCAAACCAGAAGTTTCAGCGCGACGGTCTTTCGGCTGATGTCTGCCGATTCCTTGTCGATGGAGAGGGCAAAATCGTTTGATAAGCTGGTCTGGAACACAATGGAACGGTTGTAGGCGCTCTCGTCCGCGTTCTTGCGTGTTCCGGGGCGCAACGCGGGGTGCGTCGGCTGAAGTCCGGCAAGTCCGTGGAGAAACGCGGGCATCCGGGTTGCCGTGAGCGTCAGCTTGCCGTTGGCTGCCCGGGTTTCAAATGGAGTTCCGAACAGGTTCCGGCCGGAATATGTGCCGTCAGCGGCGGACAGGGCGAAGGTCTGTTGCTTCTCGCCTTCCCGTTTCAGGTCGTCGATTCGCGGATCGGTGTCCAGCTCTGACTTCGTCCAGTAAACGAGCGTCTGGCGGTTGTCCGTCTGGCGGTAGAGGAAGCCGCGGAGTTCCGGGTTGCCGAGGTCGATTTCACCTTCCAGTTTCGCATTTTCCAGATTCGCGGCGAGGTTGGCGAAGGCGGCCAGTCCCGGTTTGATCGTATAGTCGCGGCGCATCAGCCCCCAGTCCTTTTTGCCGCCCTCTTCGCTGTAGGGCGGGAGGACGAAGAAGAAGTCGCGGTCGAAACCGTCGAATTGCAACTGAATCATCGCTTTGGGCAGAAATTCCGCGACCAGCAGTTCCTGTTCCGGGTTGTGCACTTTGAATGCGGGCATATAGCTTGAGCGTCGTCCGGGGCCTTCGGCGCGGCAGCCGTTTTCGGTCATCCATGCCGGGCGCGTGTCGAGATCATGGCGCTTGAGGAACGCGAAAATATCCTTTGAAAGTTCGGGGTAATCCACCAATTGATGGTAGGTGTGGATGTTGTAGATGTCAAAGTAATCTCCGGCGGCGTTTGCCATCAATGTGTCGTTGTAGGGCGTCAGAATCGTTTTCGCGATTCCGCCGAGGGCGACCGGAAGCTCGGGGTTCCCGGCTTTATATCCGAGATAGGCGGCCTTGAGGGCGGAGGCGTAGTCCCAGGCGCCTTCCAGCGTATAATAGATGTCCGGCTCGTTCCAGAATTCCCAGACGGTCATCTGCCCCTGGAACTCCTGTGTGAGCTTCTTTGCATAACGGTAGGTGGCGAGCAGGTCTTCGGGAAGCGGAGTCATGGTGGTGGCGGAGCGCGTCCAATTCGGTGAATTGTGGTACATGCCGAGAATCGGAATACCGCGCTTCTGTAACAAATTGGCGTTGGTTTTGTACTGTTTCCACTGGTACTTGCCCGGTTGCTGCTCGATTTCGCCCCAGCTCATCCGTTCGCGAACCATTGCGGTGCCGGATCGGCGGGCGATTTCTGAAACAATCTCAAATCCATCTTGCGGATGGCGGCTGTTGGCATGGTTGGAACGCGCCAGCCAACTTTGCGCCGAGTCGAGTGCGAAGTAGCTGTTCGGATTGCGTTTTCGTTTGGCGGGGTCGGCGACGACGGCGAAACTGCTCTGGCCTGTGAATGCGAGTCCGTCTTTTCCGGTCAGATTAAGAGTGTAATATCCTTGCGGCAAGCGATCGAAGTGGAGCTTTCCCTTGCCGTTTTCCGGCCATTCGCCGGTTTGAAGTTGGTTGCCTTGCCAGTCACGCAAAATGTAGGCGGCGGGACGATTGACGCCGTTGCGAAGTGAAAACGTGGTCTTTTCTCCTTCGAGGAACATGGTTCCGGGAGCGTCGGCGGTGACGGAGGCGGCCGTGTCGAATTCGGTCGGCCAGGGTTTGCCGCTCAGCATCTCGATGTTGCGAATCCGGAAAGTCAGTTCACGTCCCCAAGGGTTGGACCCGATACGGATGCGCATCACGTTGGTCGGATTGATCTTGGCGTCGCGGAAGTTGACTGCGATCTTCTGCCAATTCCCGTCCGGAGTCGGGAGCGTGTAGTGCGGGTGGCCGTCCAGCATGAGATAGACGTAACGGAAGCCTTTCGGTTCCAGGTCAAACTTGATCTCGAAGCGCAATTCTTCGACATCCTCGAAGTTTTCCATCGGTTTCTGAAAGGTCAGTTCCGGGTAACACCACAGGTCGGTCCCCGGTTGGAACTCTGCGTGAATTTTTACGGCATTCTCCCCCGTATCGCGGGTGATGACGCATTTTCCGGAACTGTTCGGACGGAACCGTGCCGGATCATTCAAGCCGGTCGACCAAGGCAACGGACGAAGTTCGCCCGCCGCAACGGCGAGGACAAGGCATAAAAGAGCGGCGATGGAAGCGATTCTGGTCATGGTACTCTCCGAGTTATTGATCCGAAAGGGAAATGTAATAGTTGGTGTTGTCGCGCAGTTCCGCCCCCGCCGCTGCTTTGGCGGAGCCGTCTGCCGCCGCCATATTGGCGCGGGTGTTTCCATTGTGGCGCGCCCGGATACATTTGTATGAGGCCACGATTCCTTCGTTCAGGATTCCCGTGTCCGGGTAGTTGTCCACGCTGCGGACGTAGCACCACTGGATCCCTTCCACCCGTCGGCCGCTGTCCGTGGCGAGGATATCCCATGCACCCAGTTTGGTGAGGCGGCGGAAATGTTGTTTGTCTCCGTCCACGGTCGGCCCGGCGATTCCCGCTTCCTTTTTGATCGGCGTCATCGGAATCCCGTAAGACGCGCGTGTCCAGTTAGCCAGTTGCAATGGTCCGCTCGGACAGCGGTAAACGGAATTATAAGTGGTTTCGGCGGTAAGTTTGGGCCCGTAGCCGAGTTCGCCGAGTTGATAGGCCCAGGCGCCGTTGAAATTGCCGTCACCCAGCAGATAGGCGGCGGGAACGATGTCGTTGAAATCTCCGGCATAGGCTGTCTGCATCTGACCGATCTGCTTCAAGTTGCTCAGGCAGGCGCTTGCCCGCGCCCTTTCCCGCGCCTGATTCAGCGCCGGCAACAACATGGCCGCAAGAATCGCGATGATTGCGATTACGACCAGCAACTCGATTAATGTGAAATTTCTGCGGGGACGGAAATCGACGGGGAGGGCAGATTGTTTCATAGTTCCTTCTCCTTATGGTATGCGAATTCGGTTGATATGGATTCTGTAACGGCGGAGCGCCGGTTGGAACGCGAAAGAACGCGGGTGCTGGCGCGTTCCGTGATTCGAGGAACCGAAAACAAGGCGATGCGTTCGCCCGCGCTGAAGCGATCCCACATGCGATGAATCTCCCGCGCCAACTTGACGATGCTTTCGTGCAGATCGACGCCGAGCGTGGTCAGCGGCGGTTGCGTGTAATTGGCGCAAAGCGCGGAGCCGGAGCCAACTACGCTGACGTCTTCTGGAATCCGGTAGCCGTGTGCCGCCAGCGCCTGAATCGCCCCTTGTGCAGCGTAGTCACTGATGACGAAGAGTGCGGTGAAATCCAGCTCATGTGTCTCCAGATGGTGATCGAGCACATCGTGCGCGACAGTCGGTGAGTAGTTCCCCACTTCGGCGACGCAAGGAATCTCCACCACCCGGCAGCCGCGTCGGCGGGCGAATTCCGGGAACGCCTCCATTTCAAGCCGGTTTCCGCCCACCGGCGGTTCGGCCACGAGCATCGCCAGATTTTGGTGACCGAGCCCGGTCAGATAGTCGACCAGCTCCATCACGCCGTATTCAAACTTACGGAACGTGCAGTGCAGCATGGCATCGGTCAGGTTGCGATCCATAAAAATAATCGGACGTTGGCTTTGCGTTGCGTAAATAATCTCTTCCTGCGTCAGGGGCCGCGCCGGTGGGCAGACTACCAGCACATCGGCCGAAGAACCGCTGAGCAACGGAACCAGATCGCTGCGGTAATCGTAAGAAACCGAGCCGACTTCATAGTAGTCGGCCAATGCCTCGAATTCCTCTTTCAGCCAATGGGAAACCTCGCGCAATTCTTCGTTTACCCATTGGTTATGATAAAAGACGATGTTGCGGCGTTTGTGAAAATTACGCACATAGTAACCGTACTGCTTGCGGTGTTCGAGCAGGCCGTCGTCGGTCAGCGTCTGCAACGCTCGATCCACGACGCGTCGGCTGATACGGTATCGGGCGAGAATTTCCCGAATTCCGTAAAATTTATCTCCGGTGCGAAAATGGCTCAGTTCCTTTTGCAACTCTCCGCACAGGATTCTGGCCCGCTCTTTTAACAGCATGAATGACCTCGTTGATTGATCGCTATATTCGTAATTATAGGATATGTGCACATGTGATGCAAAAAAAGGGCACGAAAAACAGAAGAAATCCTTTCCTTTTCCTTGCGAAGATGGTGAAAATGCTGAATTTCTGCTTATTTCACATGGTTCCGGATCGAGGAAAATGTGTTGTGCCCCGTTTTTCTCCATGTGCCCGGCGATACGCCGGTGCGTTTGCGAAAAAAGCGGCAAAAGGCGTAGATCGTGTCGTAGCCGCATTGTCCGGCGATCACGCCGATCGGGTCGGTGGTTTCTTCCAGCAGCCGCTTGGCCGCGCTGATTCGCCGTTCCGCCAGATAGTCGCCGAGGGAAAGGCCGATCTCCTCGCGAAATTTTCGTCGCAGATGGCTCGGGGATAACTCGGCTGAATCAGCCAACTCCTTGATGGAGAGCGGACGGGTGAGATCCTGATTGATCCGCCCGAGAACCGCCTTGACAGCATGTGACAGCGCTGGCTCATTCTGTGAAAGCGGACGGCGGGAGAGTTCGCGGAGCAGTTGCACCAGCTCAAATATCGCGCACAGTATGTCGTTTCGCAAATATGCCGCGGTCAGCCGCTCCGCTGCGGCTTCCGCTTCGGCGTCCATCTCCATCAATGGTTCATGAGGGAGGTAGCGCTGCGTTTCCTCCGCTTCAAACGACACGATCAGGCGGTCGTAGCGTGGTCGCCCGCCCGGGACGCTGCGCTGAAGATACGGTTTCACCAGCAAAGCGTGTCCAGGGCGAAGTTCGATCGTCTTGCCATTGACGCAGTACTCCATCGGCACCGCCGGGAGAATCAGCATGTATCGAGTGCTGATGATCGTTCGCTCATGCGGGTAGTCATGCCAGTAAAGTAAAATACTTGACGGAAGGCGAAAGTCATTTTCCACTTCCCGGCCCCGGAAAAAACTCTCCGGTTCCGGGAGGCGCTTGACGAGTTCCAGCAGGCTTGATTTCATGAATAATCACATCGGTTAAAAAGATAATCGTTCCGGTCATTGTCGTTTTGAGCGTCTTAATGTATACTATAATCGAAAGCTCCGGTTCGTCAATCACAATAAAGGATAAAAGTGATGAAAGTTACAGCAAAGAAGGTTCCTGGTTTTTTGGCGCATTCCGTGATCTATCAAATCCACCTGCGGGCATTCACGCTTGACGGCACGTTGAAGGCGGCGGAGCGGATGCTGCCGCATATCGCCTCGCTCGGCGCAGACATTGTCTATCTCTGCCCGGTTGTGAAATCCGACGATGATTCGCGTCGCGAATTCTGGAGCGATCGGCAGAACCGTTCCGGGCTGGAAAATCCCAACAATCCTTACCGGATCTCCGATTATTTCGCCATCGATCCGGAGTACGGCACCGTTGATGATCTGAAATCATTCATCGCCTGCGCTCATTCGCTTCATTTACGGGTGATGCTCGATCTGGTCTATTATCATTGCGGCCCGACGGCGGTGTTCATCGACACGCATCCGGACTTCGTAAAACGTGAAGCGGATGGCTCCGTGAAAAATGGAACCTACCACTTCCCGGAACTCAACTTCGAGTCGCAGGGACTTCGCAACTATCTGCTGGAAAATATGGAGTACTTTGTCCGGGAATTCGACATCGATGGTTATCGATGTGATGTGGCCGGAGCCGTCCCGCTCGATCTCTGGGAAGAGGCCCGCCGCAGGATCGAAGCCGTCCGCCCGGACTTCATCATGCTTTCAGAAACCCTTCGCCCGGAACCGCAGGAACAAGTGGCGGCATTCGACATCAGCTATGGCGCGCTTCATTGGGTCTTCGGCGATGCGTTGCTAGGCAAACGCCCCTTTTCCGCCATCCGGGAAGAGTGGGAAAAGGAACAGGCAAAACTACTTGCAGGCGCTCGTCTGCTGGGCGGTTTCGACAATCACGATGTTGCCAACGACCAGTATGACGAACGCGCCGAGAAAATGGTCCCGGAACGAATCGAATCCGCGCTCGCCATGACCTTCGCCTATGACGGCATCCCCTTTCTCTATAATGGGCAGGAAATTGCCGACTCCCGCAAGCACAGCATCTTCGGCAACCGCTTTTACGGGAAAAATCTGGTGATCGACTGGTCGAACTCCCAAACCCCGCAAGGCGTCCAACGTCTGAATTTCGTCAGAGAACTGATCGCCCTCCGCCGTAGCCACCCCGCTCTTCACTCCGGCAAATTGGCATGGCAAGATTCCCCCAGTGACGAACTCATTCTGTTTCAACGTGAATCCCCCGAAGAAACCATTCATATCGCAATCAATTTCAGCAACTCTCCTCAAGCGATTCAGCTCAAGGGAAATATCCTCTTCGGCAGTTCCGGCGCGACCTGTTTGAATCTTCCGCCTCACGGTTTCATTATCGTTCAATAGCGGGAAGAGATGCCTCCGGCGGCTGGGGCGCTTCGCCCCCAGACCCCCGACCGGCAGCGTGCCGGTGCGGGCGCATCTGGCGTTCCGCCAGATGCTTGAAGGTTTGTTTGAATGGTTCAGAGGTCGCGAGGAGCAACGGAAGGCTCTGAATTCTCAGAGCCTCCCGTTGCAGGAAGTGGGATGTTCAGAAATGTAAGAGTGGGGTATGGTGATGGGCGGTTTCGCTCTTTGGGTGCATTGCATGGGGATGAATGGTTTTGTTTGACCGGTGGAGCCGTGCGAAGGAACCGTCTTCTGCGTGGCGTGTTGTCGTAATGATGATACTTGCCCAGCGATACGCTCTGTTTTTCCTCGCCCAATGATGATACTCGCCCAGTGATACCGTCTGTTTCCCAACACGTTCCGCAAACTCCTTTTTGTCGTCGACAAAAAGGAGTTTGCGCTACTCGGCTCCGGCACCTTGCCGGTCTGGGGAGGTTTGGAGGGGGCGACGCGCCCCTCCGACCGCCGGAGGCATTTTAACCGCCGTTTTGTTTTCCCTTGCCCAACGATACCGTTTGTTTTCCAACACGTTCCGCAAATTCCTTTTTGTCGATGACAAAAAGGAGTTTGCGCTACCCGGCTCCGGCACCTTGCCGGTCTGGGGAGGTTTGGAGGGGGCGACGCGCCCCTCCGACCGCCGGAGGCATCCCTTTTTTCGCCTTAAACCGCTGCTTCGCGCGATTTTTTGCGGGAGCGGACGTGACGGTGGTATTCCTGGAGGCTGCAGACTTCAAAGTTACCGAACTTGAGTTTATCGGTGAGGCCTTCGATGGCGGCGGTGACTCCGGAGAGGGTGGTTGTGATCGGGATTCCTGAGATGACGGATTGTGAGCGCATCTGGATTTCGTCGACCATGGCTTGTGCTCCGGCTTCCGTGGTATTGATGACCCACTGGATCTCTTTTGCTCTGATGAGGTCGAGCAGATTCGGGCGTCCTTGTGAAATCCGGAATACGGCGTTGCATTTGAGACCGTTCTCGTAGAGCAGCGTCGCGGTTCCGCAGGTTGCGTAAAGTCGGAATCCGAGTTTCACCAGTTGTTGGGCGAGGGGGATGATTTTCGACTTATCTTCATCGCGCACTGAGAGAAAGACGTTGCCGAGCGCCGGGAGTTTGTTTCCGGCGGCCACCTGGCTCTTGAGGTACGCCAATCCGCGATCCGGGTCGAGGCTCATCACTTCTCCGGTCGACTTCATTTCGGGCGAGAGCACGATATCGACGCCGGGGAATTTAATGAAGGGGAACACTGCCTCTTTGACTGCGGTGTATGGCACTGTGATTTCGCGGGTGAATCCGAGAGAATCGAGCGATTCGCCCACCATGCAGCGGGCGGCAAGCCCGGCAAGGGGGACGCCGATGGTTTTGCTGACGAAGGGGACGGTGCGTGAGGCGCGCGGATTGACTTCGATGATGTAGATTTCGCCGTCTTTGACTGCGAGCTGCATGTTCATAAGTCCGCATACGTTAAGTTCTTTTGCGTAGCGGCGGGCGTAGTCGCGCACTTTCTTCTGGATTTCCGGCGAGAGTGTCATCGGGGGGATCACGCTGGCGGAGTCGCCGGAGTGGATTCCGGTTGGCTCCACGTGTTCGATGATTGCGCCGATCACGACGGTTTTGCCGTCGGAGATGCAGTCGACGTCCAGTTCGACCGCGTCTTCGAGGAAACGGTCGAGGAGGATGGGTTTGCCTTCCGCGACGGCGGCGGCTTCCGCGACGAACTGGCGGAGGTATTTCTCCTTGTAAACGATCACCATTCCGCGTCCGCCGAGGACGAAGGAGGGGCGAACGAGGAGGGGATACCCTAGTTTTTCAGCGATCTCGAGTGCTTCGTCGACGTTGTGGGCGATGCCGCTCTCCGGCTGGCGGATGCCGACCCTGCCGGTGAGTTTTTTGAATATATCGCGATCTTCGGCGGCATCGATGTCGTCGGGAGTGGTACCGATCACGTTCGCTCCGGCGGCTTTGAGTTGCTGGGCGAGGTTGAGCGGGGTTTGACCTCCGAACTGCACAATCACGCCGGCGCACTGTTCGCGCTCGTAGATGTGCATGACGTCTTCGAGCGTCAGCGGCTCAAAGTAGAGCTTGTCGCTGGTGTCGTAGTCGGTCGAGACGGTTTCCGGGTTGCTGTTGACCATGACCACTTCATATCCGGCGTCGCGGAGGGCGAAGGCGGCATGGCAGCAGCAGTAGTCGAACTCGATACCTTGGCCGATGCGGTTGGGGCCGCCGCCGAGGATCATGATCGGCTTTTTGCCTTTGTGGTCTCGCACCGGCTCCGAGCTGTCGCCGTAGGCGGAGTAGTAGTAAGGGGTGATCGCCGTGAACTCTCCGGCGCAGGTATCGACCGTACCGTAGATCGGTTCGAGGTTGATTCGGCGGCGTGCGGCGCGAACTTCCAGCTCGGTAGCTCCCAGCAGGAAGGCGATCTGGCGGTCGCTGTAGCCGAACTCCTTGGCTTGGTAGAAAAGCGGTTGATCCGCTTCCAGTTTCGCCAGGGTTCCAGCGGATTTGATCTCTTCTTCAAACGCCGCGAGTTCGGCGAGGTGGCGGAGGAAGTAGCGGTCGATCCGGGTCAATTCATAGAGCCGATCCTCGGTCCAGCCGCGTTTCATTGCGGCGCGGAGGACGAAGATTCGTTCGGCATTGGGGCGAACGAGTTCGGCGGAGAGTGTCGTGTCGTCCATCGACTCATATTTGCCGTCTTTGCCGTCGGCACCGAACCCTGCGCGCCCGGTTTCAAGTGAGCGGAGCGCTTTTTGGATCGACTGCTTGATATTGCGGCCGATGGCCATCGCTTCACCGACGGACTTCATCTGAGTACCCAGCGTGGAGTCTGCTTTCGGAAACTTCTCGAAGGTGAAGCGCGGAATCTTGGTGACTACGTAGTCGAGCGACGGCTCGAAGCAACAGGGGGTGGAGCCTGTGATGTCGTTTTTCAGCTCATCAAGCGTGTAGCCGACCGCCAGCAGCGCCGCGATTTTGGCGATTGGGAACCCGGTCGCTTTGGACGCGAGTGCGGAGGAGCGCGAAACGCGCGGATTCATTTCGATGATGATCCGCCGTCCGGTGTTTGGCTCGATGGCCCATTGCACGTTGGAGCCGCCGGTTTCGATGCCGATTGCGGCCATGACGGCGAGCGAGTCGTCGCGCATCTGTTGGTATTCGCTGTCGGTCAGCGTCTGAATCGGGGCGATGGTGATTGAATCCCCGGTGTGGACGCCCATCGGATCGAGGTTTTCAATGGAGCAGACAATGACCGCGTTGCGGTTTTTGTCGCACATCACCTCCATCTCGAACTCTTTCCAGCCGAGAAGGGATTCTTCGATCAGTACTTCGGTGTTGAGGCTTGCTTCCAGCCCGCGGGTGACGATCGCCTCGAACTCCTCCGGGTCATGGGCGATGCCGCCGCCGGTTCCGCCGAGGGTGAATCCGGGGCGAATGATCAGTGGCCAGCTGCCGATGGTGGAGGCGACCGCCAGCGCTTCGGAAAGCGTATGGGCCGAGCCGGAGCGGGGGAGATCCAGCCCGATTTCAATCATTGCCTGCTTAAAGAGCTGGCGGTCTTCTGCTTTGTTGATCGCTTCGGCGTTCGCGCCGATCAGTTCGACCCGGTAGCGCTCAAGAATTCCCCGTTTGTGAAGTTCCATCGCGAGGTTGAGTGCGGTCTGTCCGCCCAGTGTCGGCAGAAGCGCGTCGGGGCGCTCCCGCCGGATGATCTCATGGAGAATATCCACCGTGAGCGGTTCAATATAAGTGCGATCCGCCAGTTCGGGGTCGGTCATGACGGTTGCCGGATTGCTGTTGACCAGTGTAACTTCGTAGCCTTCGCTTTTCAGCACTTTACAGGCTTGTACGCCGGAGTAATCGAATTCACACCCCTGGCCGATGATGATCGGGCCGGAGCCGATCAACATGATCTTGTTGAGGTCGTTACGCTTTGGCATGATTGGTTTCTCCCTTCATTTGAAGTGCGGCGGCGACGAGTCCGTGAAAGAGCGGATGCGGCTGCTGCGGGCGGGATTTGAATTCGGGGTGATACTGGCAACAGACGAAGTAGGGGTGGTCTTTCAGTTCCACCACTTCGACCAGTCCAAGTTCGGGGTGAACCCCGGCGACGGACAGGCCGGCAGCTTCCAGTTCCTTCCGGAATTGCGGATTGAATTCATAACGGTGACGGTGACGCTCGCTGATCGAAGTTGTTCCGTAGAGTTCTGCGCTGCGGCTCTCCGCGGAGAGTTTGCAGTCGTAGGCGCCGAGACGCATGGTGCCGCCTTTCCGGGTGATGGTACGCTGTTCCTCCATGAGGTCGATCACCGGATGGGTGGTTTCCGGGTTGAACTCGGTGCTGTCGGCATCCTGATAACCGAGGACGTTGCGGGCGTATTCGATGACGGCGCACTGCATGCCGAGGCAGATTCCGAGCAATGGAATGCGATGGACGCGGGCGTATTCGATTCCCTTGATTTTGCCGGGCACACCCCGGTTCCCGAATCCGCCGGGAACAAGGATGCCGTCCGCTTTGGCCAGCAGTTTGGCCGCATCGCCGTTCTCCAGCTCTTCCGCGTCGATTTTGAGGAGGTTGACGCGGGCGTTCTGCTCGATTCCGGCATGGGAAAGCGCTTCGTAGATGCTTTTGTACGCATCCTGATGCTTGATGTATTTGCCGATCAGCGCGATGGTGCACTCCTGTTTCGGGTGAAGCACGTTTTTGAGCCATGCGTTGTAATCGGAAAGATCGAGCGTCCCCGGTTCAAGATGCAGGAGATCAAGTACTTTCTGATCCAGCTTCTGCGCAGCCAACTCTGGCGGAACCTCGTAGATCGAGTGTTTGACGTCGCGTTCCTCGATCACGTAGTCGGCGGCGACGTTGCAGAAGAGCGAGAGCTTGCGGAAGTGTTCCGGCTCCATCGGTATTTCGGTGCGGCAGATCAGAATGTCCGGCGCGATCCCGATGCTCTGAAGGGTGGACACCGAGTGCTGTGCCGGTTTGGTCTTCAGCTCTTTTGCCGCCCGGATGTAGGGAACGAGCACAAGGTGAATGAACAGGCAGTCGTCACGCCGCGAGGAGAGCTTAAACTGGCGCGCCGCTTCGAGAAACGGAAGACTCTCGATGTCGCCTGCCGTCCCCCCCACTTCAGTGATCGCGATATCAACTTGGGGCTGATGCAGTTGTTGCATCGCCCGCTTGATCTCATCGGTGATGTGCGGAATGACCTGTACCGTCCCGCCGAGATACTCCCCGGCGCGTTCGCGGTTAATGACGTTCTGATATATCTTTCCGCTGGTGAAATTACTCGCTTTGGAGCAGCGGACACCTGCAATTCGTTCATAATGACCAAGGTCGAGGTCGGTTTCCGCACCGTCGTCGGTGACGAAGACTTCGCCATGCTGATACGGGCTCATGGTGCCGGGGTCGACATTGAGGTACGGGTCGAGCTTCTGCATCGCGACCCGGTATCCGCGTCGCGCCAGCAGCATGGCCAGTGCCGCGCCGGTGATCCCTTTGCCGAGGCTGGAAACCACGCCTCCGGTGATGAAGATATGCTTTGTCATATGGGTCAACGCTCCATGAGTTTGCGGAAATTCTGAAACAGGTAATTCGAGTCATGCGGTCCCGGCGCGGCTTCCGGGTGGTATTGTACGCTGAAGGCCGGTTCGGTTTTGTGCCGGATCCCTTCCACAGTGTGATCGGTTAAGTTGAGGTGCGTCACCTCAAGCGCGGCGGGAAGTGTTGCTTCCGTCAGCGCGTAGTTGTGGTTCTGTGAGGTGATTTCGACCTTTCCGGTCAGCAGGTTTTTCACCGGGTGGTTGCAGCCGTGGTGCCCGAATTTGAGGCGCTTGCACTCCGCGCCGGAGGCAAGCCCGAAGAGCTGATGCCCGAGGCAGATGCCGAAGAGCGGAACTTTTCCGATCAGCTCCCGGACGGTCTGAATGGCGTAACCGAGCGCCGAAGGATCGGCGGGACCGTTGGAGAGAAACACTCCGTCCGGTTTCGCCGCCAGAATCGCCGCCGCGGTCGTCGTCGCGGGGAACACGGTGACACGCATGCCGCTGTGCTCCAGATTACGGAGAATGTTGTATTTGATGCCGAAGTCGAGGGCGGCGACGTGGAACTCGCCGGCCGTGTTCCATTCATAGACCTTGCCGGCGGTCACTTTCGCGGCGTAATCCTGATTGTCCAACCCCTCCCAACTCCTTGCGCGCGCGACGGCCTCCTCGGGCGTGAGGGCGGAGCCGTCTGCGTGAAGATATGCTTTCTGGCTGCCCTGTTCGCGCAGCATGACGGTCAGTTGCCGGGTGTCGATTCCGGCGATGCCCGGTTTGCCGCTGCGTTTCAGCAGTTCCGAAAGCGCTTCCTCCGAGCGATAGTTGGAGGGTTCGTTGAGTTCGTGGATGACCAGACCGTTCAGGAACAGCGCACGCGATTCGGCGTCCGCACAGTTGCACCCGTAGTTGCCGATTTCCGGCGCGGTCAGCGTGACGAATTGCCCGGCATAAGAGGGGTCGCTGATGATCTCCTGATAGCCGGACATGCCGGTGTTGAATACCGCTTCGCCGGTGGCGTCGACCGGGGCGCCGAAACTCCAGCCCCGAAAAATCGCACCGTTGGCCAGCGCGAGAAAAGCGGCGCGCTCCCGCCGTTCTTTCCAATGATACATAATTCTGCCTCCTCAGTATGCACGTTCGTCGATGTTCTCAATATAATTCACCAGTGCACGATTCACCACCCGGAATCCGCCCGGGGTTGGATAATTTCCTGTGAAATACCAGTCCCCCGTATGTTCGGGGCAGCATTTTCGCAAGTCTTCGCAGCGTTGGAACACAATGGCCAGTTCTGACTGCATCTCTTTCGGACGCAGACGATTGGTGATTGCCCGCCACAATTCCTCCTCGGTGATCGTATCGTAAATCGGGCGGACGCAGTTGGTCATCGTTCCTGATGGGCAGGCAAGCTGTCGCTTTGCCTCCTGGTAACACTGACGCAATAGCCCGGTTTGTTTTCGCTCCTCCAGAATGTCGACCGCCGCGGTGAAGGCGACCAACTCTTTCAAACTTGCCATATCGATTCCGTAGCAATCCGGATACTTGATCGGCGGCGCGGCAGAGCCGACAACGATTTTGCGCGGCCGCAATCGGTCGAGGATCGGCAGAACCGCATCGCGGAGCGTGGTTCCGCGTACGATCGAGTCGTCCAACACCACCAGCGTATCCGTGCCGCTTCGGATCAGTCCGTAAGTGACGTCATAGACGTGCATGCTCAACTCTTTGCGGCTTGCCGCGTCTGCGATGAACGTACGGAATTTGGTGTCCTTCACCGCGATCTGTCCGAACCGAACCGCTTGACCGCTGGTGCAGGCAAGGTGGTTCAGTGAATCGAGCAGACCATGAAAACTGACTTGAGCCGTATTGGGAATGTACGAGAACAGTGTGTTCTCGAAATCGTTCCCGGTTTCCTTTAAAATTCCCGGAAGCAATTTTTCACCGAGTGCCCGCCGTTCCCGATGGATCTCGGCGTCGTTGGCTCGGGAGAAATAGATCCGCTCAAATACGCAGCGCCGTATTTCCCGCTCCGGAAGGCAGGGATGCAGCTCCGGATTTCCATTCGGCGGAATGATCAGCGCATGTCCGGCCGGAAGCTCCTTCACCTCCGCCGTCGGGCAGTTGAACGCCGCCTGAATCGCCGGGCGCTCGGAACTGACCGCCACGACTTCATCATCGATGTAAAAAAAGCCGGGACGGATCCCGGCGGCATCGCGGATGGCGAAGGCATGGCCGTCGCCGATCAATCCGCAAAGCGTGAATGCGCCGTCCCATTGCTGGGTCGATTCCCGGAGCACCTCCACCAGGTCGGCGCGGTGCTCCGGCTGTTCCAGTTTTTTCTCGAGCGTGTGCCCGATGTGCTGGAGCATCAGGTAACCGTCCGCCCGGCTGGCGGGGTGGTGACCGGTTTCAACCAGCCGTCGGAACAGTTCTCCGGTATCGGTCAGGTTGAAGTTGCCCGCCAGCAGCAGCGTCCGGTTCAGAAACGTGTTGAACCGAACGAACGGATGGCAGCACTCTTCGCCCTGCTTCCCGAACGTCCCGTAACGGAGATGTCCGAGATAAAGTTCCCCGCAGAAAGGGAGGTTGCGCTTAGCGTAATGCCCCGTGACCGGGGTGTCGGGCAGCGGAGGCATCCGTTGCCCGATGCGTTCCAACAGGTCCGCAAGCGGCATGTTGCGGCTGGATTTCTCCAGCGAGTAGCATGGTTCTCCCGGCTCCGGGTCGAGGCGGACGCAGGCCATGCCCGCGCCATCCTGTCCCCGGTTGTGCTGTTTCTCCAGCAGCAGCGCCAGTTTCCGGTATCCGTAGTACGGCGTGCCGTACTTACGGATGTAGTAGTCCGGATCGCGGCGCAGCCGCACCATGCTTACCGCACATTCATGTTTGATCGGGTCCGACATGGAACACTCACCTTTCGCATCAATAGAGGAACAGCATTTCGCGATATTTCGGCAACGGCCAGCATTCGTCCGCGATCATGCGTTCGAGCCGGTCGACCGTTTCCCGGAGCGCATTCATCGCACCGATGATCTCTTCGTGCAGCCCCTTGAGTGCATCTTCCAACTTGGCGATACGCTCCAGAAGCTCTTCGTAGGCTTTGCCGAGTGCCGTCGCGTTTTTGGTCAGCGCGGCGATTCCGGCGGTCAGCCCCGCCTCTTTGGCACAGGAGAGCGTCTGCGCGCTCTTGCTGTACTCCGAGGCGATCACGGGGGCGATCATGCTGCTCGCAATCTCAAGGGCGATCAGGCCTTCGATACGGATCCGGCGATGGTATTCCTCCAGGAACACTTCAAAGCGGGACTCCAGCTCGCGCCGGGTGTAAACGCCGTACTTTTCACAGAGCGCCACGTTGCCGGGCAGTGTGATGGCGCGCAGCGCTTCCATCGTGGTGTGGCAGTTGGGCAATCCGCGCCGTTCCGCTTCCCGAACCCACTCGTCGGTATAGCCGTCTCCGTTGAAGATGATCCGCTTATGCGCTTTGATCGTCTTGGTGAGGATCTTCTGCAAACCGGTGTTGAAATCCGCCTTCTTGAGCTTTTCCAGCTGATCGCTCAACCGGTCGAACGCATCGGCGACGATGGTATTCAGGATCGTGTTGGGGCCGGAGCAGGACTGGCTCGCACCGGGCGCACGGAACTCGAACTTGTTGCCGGTAAAGGCGAACGGGCTCGTACGGTTGCGGTCGGTCGTATCGCGGGGGAGCGGCGGGAGCATGTCCACACCGATCTTCAGTTCTCCACCCTTGCGGCTGGAAACCGCGGCGCCCTTTTCCAACTGTTCGATCACGTCGATCAACTGATCGCCGAGATAGATGGAGATGATTGCCGGAGGAGCCTCATTGGCTCCGAGCCGGTGATCGTTCCCCGCCCCGGTGACTACGACGCGGAGCAGATCGCTGTGAAGATCCACCGCCTCGATGATCGATACCAGAACCGCGAGGAAAATCGCGTTCTGATGCGGATCATTGCCCGGGTTAAGCAAGTTCCGATTGCCGTATGCGATCGCCCAGTTGTTGTGTTTGCCCGAGCCGTTGATACCCGCGAAGGGCTTCTCGTGCAGCAGGCAGACGAATCCATGGCGGTCTGCGGTCTGGCGCAAAACTTCCATCACCAACATGTTATGGTCGCACGCGAGGTTGACGTCCTCAAACATCGGCGCAAGCTCGAACTGAGCAGGGGCTACTTCGTTGTGTCGGGTTTTGGCCGGGATTCCGAGGCGCCAGAGTTCATGCTCGACTTCGCTCATGAAGTTGAGTACGCGCAACTTGATCGTGCCGAAGTAATGATCCTCCAGCTGCTGATGCTTCGGCGGCGGTGCGCCGAAGACGGTGCGTCCGGTCTGAACCAGGTCGGGGCGCTGGAGATAAAAGTGCTTGTCGATCAAGAAGTACTCCTGCTCCGGTCCGAGCGTGACGGTCACGCGCTCTTCCGGCAGGTTAAAATTCTTCATCAGGCGCTTGGTCGCGGCGGTCAGGGCCTGGATAGAGCGCAGCAACGGCGTCTTTTTGTCCAGCGCTTCCCCGGTGTAGCTGCAGAACGCGGTCGGAATGCAGAGCGTCGCGCCATTGGCGTGCCGCTTGATGAACGCGGGGCTGGTCGGGTCCCACGCCGTATAACCGCGCGCCTCGAACGTCGAGCGAAGTCCGCCGGACGGGAAGCTGGAAGCATCCGGTTCGCTGACAATCAGGTTTTTGCCGGAGAACGCCATGATGGCCTTGCCGTCCTTGAGCTCAAGGAACGAGTCGTGTTTCTCCGCCGTCGAACCGGTGAGCGGTTGGAACCAGTGCGTGAAATGAGTCGCTCCGCGTTCGAGCGCCCAGTGCTTCATGGCATGGGCGACGTCGCCGGCGATGGCCGGGTCGAGCTCTTTCCCGTGATAAATGGTGTTGCGAAGTTTGTCATAGCTGGTCTGCGAGAGGTACTCGCGCATGACTTCAAAGTGGAAGACATCCTCGGCATAGTAACCGATGTCAGCCGGTGTGGCCGGCATCGGGGCTTCCGGATGAAGTTCCGCGATAGCATTGACTGCTTTGACCCGATTGAGATTGCTCATAGTAGGACCTCATGTAAAAAAGTGAGTTTCACGGACAATTAACATGTGCTGCTATGTAGGTGAAGCATAATACGTGCCAAACTGGTTTTGAGCGTGAAGGCCGTGCCGGGTGGCGATTTTTTTACAAAAATTGTAATGGCAGAAATGTATTTTGTTACAAAATTGTAATGGGCGGAGGTGTGGGACGGGGTTTTTATGCTCAAAACCGGGCTTGGCATGGAATCTGCTTCTATTTCAACGGCGAGTTATCAGAAAGGAGTATGATACTTATGAGAAAGCAAGTTCAACAACAACGGCAGGGACGGCGTTACGATCGCCCTCCCGTTTCCGATCGCGGGCTTTACAGCTTTGCAAATGAGCATGATGCCTGTGGTGTGGGTATGGTCGCTGACCTGAATAATGTGCCCTCACACAAAATTGTAACGATGGGATTGACCGTCCTTGAAAACCTCCAGCACCGTGGTGCGGTGGGGGGAGATGCCGATACCGGCGATGGCGCGGGGCTCCTGATGGCGCTCCCTGACGCCTTCTTCCGAAAAGAACTGAAGAAACTGCCCGCACGCGGTAAATATGGCGTCGCGATGATCTTTGGCGGAGAAGACAAAGAAGAAGAGTTGGAAAAAATTGTAAAAGAAGAGGGAGCCTCGGTCTTTCGCTGGCGCGACGTTCCGGTCGATCCGGCGGTGATCGGGCAGGTTGCCCGGGAGAGCTGTCCCCGGATTCGTCAACTGTTCGTGGATGGTTCCGCATTCACGGAGCAGGGTGAGTTCGAGCGCAAACTCTTCATCATGCGCCGCCGGATGGAGAAAGCCGTTCCGGAAGCGTATTTTTGCAGCATGTCGAGCCGCAGCATCGTTTACAAGGGGCTGTTGCTCGCTCCCCAGCTCTCCAAATTTTATCGGGATCTCAACGACCCCGAATTCGCTTCTCCGCTGGCGCTGGTGCATCAGCGGTACAGTACCAATACGTTCCCGTCCTGGGATCTGGCTCATCCGTTCCGCTTTCTGGCGCATAACGGAGAGATCAATACGCTCAAAGGAAACTTGAACCACCTGAAGAGCCGGGAGCCGCATCTGGCCAGCCCGCTGTTCGGCGATGACGTCGAAAAGCTGCTGCCGCTGATTGCTCCGGGGCAGAGCGACTCGGCTTCGCTCGACAATATGTTTGAACTTCTGGTCGCTGCCGGACGCGATCTTGCACATGCGATGTTGATGCTCATTCCGCAGGCGTGGGGCAAGAAATACCATCTCGGTCGCGACGTGCGCGCATTCTTTGAATATCATTCGGCACTGATGGAGCCGTGGGACGGCCCTGCGGCCGTCGCCGCAAGCGACGGCGTCAACGCCTGTGCGATTCTCGACCGGAACGGCCTGCGCCCGGCGCGTTATACGCTGTGCAAGGACGGGCTTTTCGTTCTCGCTTCCGAAACCGGCGTGCTGGACATCGATCCGGCCAATGTGGTGAAGAAGGGGCGTCTGCGTCCCGGCGGGATGATTTTCCTCGACCTCGAAAATCACCGGTTGCTCAGTGACGGAGAAATCAAGAACCGCGTTGCTCGTCGGCAGCCCTATCGACGTTGGGTGGAGGAGAATGCGATTCCGGTTCACGGGCTTTTTTCGGAAATCACTCCGGACAAGGTCGCTGATGACCTGCACCCCCGCCAGAAATTGTTCGGTTATACCCGGGAGGACGTTGAAGTCATCCTGAAACCGATGGCGGCCAGCGGCCATGAGCCGATCGGCTCGATGGGGAACGACACGGCGCTTGCCGTGCTTTCCGATCGTCCGCAATTGCTGTTCAACTATTTCAAGCAGCTGTTCGCGCAGGTAACCAATCCGCCGATCGATCCGATCCGCGAAGAGTTGGTGATGAGCCTGCGTACTTACATCGGCAATCAGGGGAACATTCTTGCGGAGACGCCGCAGCATGCCCGGTTGGTGAAGCTCACCCGTCCGGTGTTGACCGGCGATGAGGTTGATCGCCTGCTTCGGATTTCGCATCGTGACTTCCGTGCCCGGGTGCTCAACATGGAGTTTCCGGCCGGAGGCGACGGGCGGCAGTTGGAGCGCGCGTTGAGGCGGCTCGCTACCGACGCGGTCGCGGCAGCGGAAGAGAATTGTCGGATCATCATTCTTTCCGACCGTGATCTCACGCCCGGAATGGTGCCGATTCCGTCCCTTCTGGCGACGGCGGCGGTGAACCGCGCACTGGTCGCGGCCGGAAAGCGCGCCGGGAGCGGAATCATCATTCAATCCGGCGAAGCGCGCGAAGTGATGCACTTTGCGTTATTGATCGGCTACGGTGCGACGGCGATTCACCCCTACCTCGCGTTGGAAACGGTGAGCGAATTGGTCGCCTCCGGTCGGATCACGAGCGAAGTGATTACCGCGGTCGGCAACTACATCGCGGCGGTGGATAAGGGGTTGTTGAAGATCATGTCCAAGATGGGCATCTCCACGCTCCGCAGCTATCGTTCCGGGCAGGTGTTCGAGGCGATCGGTTTGTCGCGGGAATTCATCGATGAATTCCTGCCGGGAACCGCCAGCCGGATCGGCGGCATCGGCCTTGCCGAAATCGCCGACGAAGCCAATCAGCGGCACGAGGCGGCTAAGACATCGCACTCGATGCTGCTCGCCGAGGGGGGCGAATACGCTTACCGCAAAGAGGGCGCGAACCACCTTTGGACGCCGGAATCGCTGTCGGCGTTCCGCGCCGCGGTACAAGGCGGAGACTACAAGAAATTCAAAGAATACTCCAAGCTGATCGACAATCAGGCGAAAGGGCTTTGTACGTTGCGCGGACTTTTTGAGTTTGCCCAATGCAAGCCGATTCCGTTGGAAAAGGTCGAAAGCGTAGAGAGCATCCTGAAGCGGTTTGTTTCGGGCGCCATGTCGCTCGGATCGCTCAGCCCTGAAGCGCACGAAGCCATCGCCATCGCTCTGAACCAGATCGGCGGGATGAGCAACTGCGGGGAGGGCGGCGAAGATGCGTCGCGTTGTGTGCCGGGTGCGCATGGCGAGGATCGTTCCAGCGCGATTCGTCAGATTGCGTCGGGGCGCTTCGGCGTCACCATCGACTATCTCCGCCATGCACGGGATTTGCAGATTAAAATCGCGCAGGGAGCCAAGCCGGGCGAGGGCGGGCAGCTCCCCGGTCATAAGGTGGATCAGTTTATCGCGAAATTGCGGCACTCGATGCCGAACGTGACGCTGATCTCCCCGCCGCCGCATCACGACATCTATTCGATCGAGGATCTGGCGCAGTTGATCTACGACCTCCGCAACGCCAACCCGAAGGCTCGTGTTTCGGTGAAGCTGGTTTCGGAAGTCGGCGTTGGAACCGTCGCCGCGGGCGTTGCCAAGGCGCATGCCGACGTGGTGCTGATCGCCGGACATGACGGCGGAACGGGGGCCTCTCCGCTCACCAGTATCAAGCACGCGGGCGTGCCATGGGAACTGGGGCTGGCGGAAACGCAGCAGACTCTGGTGCTGAATCATTTGCGCGATCGCGTCAAGATTCAAGTTGATGGTCAGCTCAAGACCGGCCGCGACGTTGTGGTCGGTGCGCTGCTGGGTGCGGAAGAGTTCGGTTTCGCAACGACCGTTCTGGTTTGTCTCGGCTGTGTGATGATGCGTAAATGTCATGAAAACAGCTGCCCCGCGGGGATTGCGACGCAGGATGCGGAGCTTCGTAAGCGTTTTGCCGGCAAGCCGGAATACATCGTCAATTTCCTCCGCTTCCTGGCGGAAGAGGTGCGCGAATATCTGGCGGCGCTGGGATTGCACAGTCTGGATGAGGCGTGCGGACGCAGCGATCTGCTCAGCGTCAATCATGCGGTGGATTTCTATAAGACGAAGAATCTGGATTTTTCGAGTGTTTTCCGGGTGGCTGAAGGCGCGGCGGTGCGTTTCAACGCATCCGCTCCGGGGTATACGCTGGAGAATTTCGACCGTCGCGAGCTTCTGCCCGAATTCCGGAAACAGAAGAAGACACACAAACTGCATTGCACGATTCGCAATGTCGACCGCACGGTCGGTACTGAGCTCTCCGGCGAAATCGTCGAAAAATTCGGCGCGGCCGGATTGCCGGAAGATTCGTTTCAGGTTCATTTCGCCGGTTGCGCGGGGCAGAGCTTTGGCGCGTTCCTCGCTCCCGGAATCACATTTGAGCTGACCGGTGAGGCCAATGACTTTGTCGGCAAGGGAATCTCGGGCGGTAAGATCGTCATTCGTGGCCAGGGCGGCAAGGAGTTCGATCCTTCCCGCAACGTGGTTGCCGGCAACGTGATCGGTTATGGCGCGACTTCCGGGAAGATCTTCCTGAACGGTCAGGCGGGAGAACGTTTCGCGATCCGCAACTCCGGCGCGACGCTGGTAGCGGAAGGCGTGGGCGACCATGGTTGCGAATACATGACCGGCGGCCTTGTTGTGGTTCTGGGAGAAACGGGGATCAATTTCGCGGCCGGCATGACTGGCGGACTTGCCTACGTTTACGACGAATCCGGTGATTTCGACCTTCGGTGCAACGTTGAAAGCGTCGACCTCGAAAACGTCGAGGAGGGCAGCGAAGACGAAGAAGAACTTCTCTCGCTTTTGAAGGAACATGCCGCACTGACGGACAGCCCGAAAGCTGGAGCGATTCTCGCCGACTGGGTTAACAGCCGTCCGCGGTTCGTCAAAGTGTTTCCGGTGGAATACCGTCTGGCACTGGGGCGTATGGCACTCGAAGATGCGAAAGCCATCGACCGGCGCAAGCAGGATAATTGAGGAACCGGACGGGAATGAAGAAAGGGTTGCTATTATGAAAAACAGAATCAATGACATCTACCGCCCGGTCAGCCAACGGAAGCGGGATTTTGAAGAAGTTGAGCGTGATCTTTCCTCCGCCGAGCTGAAGGAGCAAGCCGAGCGCTGTATGCGTTGCGGGATTCCGTTCTGCCATGGCACCGGTTGCCCGCTCGGGAACGTGGTTCCGGAGATCAACGCGGCGGCGGCGGCAGGTTGCTGGGAAGAGGCGTGGGAGGTGTTGAGTTCCACGAGTTTCTTTCCCGAATTCACCTCGCGGGTCTGCCCTGCGCTTTGCGAAGGCTCCTGCACCGACGGGATCGACAGCGACCCGGTGATGATCCGTCAATTGGAAAAGGCGGTGGTGGAGAAGGCCTTCGAGTTGAATCTCGTCCGCCCGCCGCTCCCGCTCAAAGAACGCAATGGGAAGCGGGTCGCCGTGATCGGCGGCGGCCCCGGCGGATTGGCCGCTGCTACCGCGCTCAACCTCCTCGGGTACACGGTGACGGTTTACGAGGCGCAGAAACATATCGGGGGCTTGCTCCGCTACGGGATTCCGGACTTTAAGCTGGATAAACGGGTGATCGAGCGCCGCCGGGAGCTGATGGAGGCCGCCGGAATCATTTTTGAATGCGACACGCTGGTCGGTCGCGACGTTTCCGGCGGTTATCTCCGGCGGCATTACGATGCGGTTGTTCTGGCGGTGGGGACTCCTCAGCCGCGCAATATTGCGGTGCCCGGCCGGGAACTTGGCGGAATTCATTTTGCGCTGGAGTTTCTTCAGGGGCAGAATCAGGTGATCGGACGTGAGCGTGAAAAACCGCCAATCTCCGCCGAAGGCAAGCGTGTGGTAGTCATCGGCGGCGGTGATACCGGAAGCGACTGCGTCGGGACGTCGATCCGGCATGGCGCGCAAAGTGTGCTTCAAGTCGAGATCATGCCGATGCCGCCGGAGAATCGTTCGCTTTCCACACCGTGGCCGGAGTGGCCGTACATGCTTCGTACCAGCTCCAGCCATAAAGAGGGCGGAGAGCGGAGATGGAACGTGGCGACCAAGGCGTTTCTCGGCGAAAACGGTCATGTGGCCGGAATCGAAACGGTGCAGGTGAAGTGGGAGCTGTCGTTCCTGGGCAAGCCGCTTCGTTTTGAAGAGGTTCCGGGCACGAAAGAGGTGATCCCGGCCGATCTTGTTCTGCTGGCCATGGGCTTTACCGGCGTTTCGCAGCAGGGAGTTGCGGAAGAGCTGGGGTTGAAGGTGGACGAACGCGGTCGGGCACTGTCCGATCCGGCCGGCAAGGTGTTTGTCGCCGGGGACAGCGCGCTTGGAGCGTCGCTGGTGGTTCGCGCGATTGCGGATGGCAAGAAAGTGGCCGAAGAGGTCGATCAGCTTTTCAAAGGAGAATAGAACAATGCCGGGACTCATATTTTCCAAATGGCATGGACTTGGGAATGACTTCATTCTGGTCTGGCTTCCGGCAAACCCGGCGTTCCATGCACGCAATGCGGCGGAATTCCTGTGCGACCGTCGTATGGGGATCGGAGCGGACGGTGTGGTGACCATCCGTCCGCTTGAACGGGGAGCCTGCGAGATGCGGATCTTCAACTCCGATGGTTCGGAGACGGAGATGTGCGGTAATGCCACTCGCTGCGTCGGGAAATATCTCCGGCGTTATGTCGAACCGGAACGGAGTGAATTTGCCCTTCATACCAAAGCCGGGGTGATTAGGCCGTCGGTGTTGGCGGATGGCTCCGTGCGGGTCGATATGGGCGAACCGGTGGTTTCCGGCTCGGTGACGCTTCGCTATGACGAACGGGAGTTTACTGCCCAACGGGTGTCGATGGGGAACCCGCATGCGGTGATCTTTGTCTCCGATATCAAGGCGATTGAATTGGAGAAATGGGGCGCCGCATTCGAGCGCGATCCGCAGTTTCCGAACAAAACCAATGTGGAATTCGTCGAGGTGCAAAGCCCGGAGCAGTTCCGGATGCGGGTCTGGGAACGCGGTTGCGGCGTCACCATGGCCTGTGGCACCGGCAGCTGCGCGACAGCGGTGGCCGGTGTTCTGACCGGCCGGGGGAAGCGAAATGTCGCCATTCAGCTTGATGGCGGCGAACTTCGGATCGAATATTCTGAAGTGGATAATCACGTGTATATGACCGGGCCCGCGGTCGAAGTGTTTCATGGTGAATTGAGGGAGATATGAGAATGGTGAAAGTAAATCCAAACTATCAGAAACTTCCGGGCAGCTATCTTTTTTCCACGATTGCAAAGAAGGTGTCCGCTTACAAAACCGCGAATCCCGATGCGGACATCATTCGCCTCGGGATTGGGGATGTGACGCAGCCGCTGGCGCCCGCCGTTCTGGAGGCGATGCACAGAGCGGTCGATGAGATGGGACAGGCGGACACATTTCGCGGTTACGGCCCGGAACAGGGATACGACTTTTTGATCGAAGCGATCCTGAACGGCGAATATCGGAACCGGGGAATTTATCTTGATTCGGATGAGGTTTTTGTAAGTGACGGCTCCAAGTGCGACGTCGCCAACATTCAGGAGATTTTTTCCACCGACTGCCGCGTGGCGATCTGCGACCCGGTTTATCCGGTTTATCTCGACACCAACGTGATGGCGGGGCGGACGGGAGTTCAGGGGGGCGATGGTCGTTTCGGGAACATCGTCTATCTCGATTGCACTTCGGAGAACGGTTTTTCCCCGGCGCTTCCGGAGGAGCCGGTCGATCTGATCTATCTTTGCAGTCCGAACAATCCGACCGGAACCGTACTTGACCGCGAGGCGCTCACCCGCTGGGTCGAATACGCTCGAAAAAACGGGTCGATCATTCTGTACGACAGCGCTTACAGCGCCTATATCCGCACGCCGGGGATTCCGAAAAGCATCTACGAGATTCCGGGTGCGAAGGAAGTGGCGATCGAATTCAAGTCGTTCTCCAAGACCGCCGGTTTCACCGGAGTTCGCTGTGCGTTTACGGTTGTGCCGAAAGCGTTGCCGCAGCAATTGAATCAGCTCTGGCGGCGGCGGCATTGTACGAAGTTCAACGGGGTCTGTTATGTCACGCAGCGTGCGGCGGCGGCGGTTTACTCTCCGATCGGACAGGCGCAAATTGCGGAACAGATCGATTATTACATGGAGAATGCCCGGATTATCCGAGAAGGGCTTACGACGGCATGGTTCACCGTTTTCGGCGGCGAAAACGCTCCTTATATCTGGTGGAAACTGCCGGAGGGGCTTGACTCGATGGCATTTACTGATATATTACTGGAGCAATGCCGGGTGGTGGGAACCCCCGGAATTGGCTTCGGTCCCTGTGGAGAAGGATACTTCCGGCTTACCGCGTTTGGCGATCGGGAACGAACGAAACTGGCTGTCGAACGAATTCGGCACGCACAACTATTCAGGTGAGAGCTATGACAAGGGATCGTGAAGTGGAATTGGTGGTGTTGCAGGAAATCAGCGCCGCCATCGTTCACGAGCAGAATGTTGAGATGTTGCTCAACAAAGTGCTCGATGTACTGCATCATCGCATGGGGATGCTTCGCGGTACGTTCACGCTGCTTTCCAACGGAATGTTGGAGATCGAAGCCTCTCATGGTTTGGATGCGGAAGAGAAGAAGCGTGGACGCTATCAGCTTGGCGAAGGTATTACCGGCCATGTCGCCGAAACCGGTCGCCCCCATGTGGTCCCCGATATCTCCAAAGATCGCCGTTTTCTCAACCGTACCGGGATGCACACTTACGATCAGCGCGTAGCATTTCTCTGTGTTCCGATCTTTCATTGCGATCAGGTGATCGGCACGCTGAGCATTGACCGCCTGGTGGGAAGCAGCGCCGACGTCGATTTGAACCAGGATCTACAGTTGCTGGAGATCGTCGGCAATATCACGGCTGAAGCTGTCGCGGTTCGGCACAAGGAACACGAAGAACGGGAAAATCTTCTGGAAGAAAACCGGAAACTTCGCTCCTTGCTGACGGAGAATCCGGGGGAGTTGATCGGCAATTGCCGTGCGATGCAGCAGGTCTATGCTTCGATCCGGCAAGTTGCCGCGTCGGACGCGACGGTGCTGATTCGCGGAAGCTCGGGAACCGGAAAAGAACTGGTGGCGCGGGCGATCCTGAACCTCTCCAACCGGAAAGACAAACCGTTTGTCGCCTTCAACTGCGCCGCACTGCCGGAGGAGTTGGTGGAGAGCGAATTGTTCGGTCACGAAAAAGGCTCGTTCACCGGGGCGACCAGCCGCCGGATCGGCCGGGCGGAAGCCGCGGACGGCGGGACGCTGTTTTTGGACGAAATCGGAGATTTGACGTTACAGACGCAGGTGAAATTGCTCCGGTTCCTTCAGGAACGCACGTTTTCGCGGGTGGGCAGCAACACGGAATTGCATTCCAATGTGCGCTTTATCGCCGCGACCAGCCGGAATTTGGAAGAGCTGATGCGTCATCGCTTGTTTCGCGAGGACTTGTATTACCGGCTCAATATTTTCCCGATTGTGGTGCCGGACTTGAGCAAACGCCGAAGCGATATTCTGTTGCTGGCGGAACATTTCATCAAGAAGATGAACGTGAAATACGGGAAGGCGGTGAAGCGCCTTTCGACTCCGGCGATCAATATGTTGATGAGCTACCATTGGCCGGGCAACGTGCGCGAGTTGGAGAACTGTATCGAGTGCGCTATTTTGACCGCGTCGGACGATTGCATTCACGGATACAATCTACCGCCGTCGCTTCAGACCGGCAAAGAATCCGGTTCGGAGCTGCTGCCGGACGGGAAAGCGTCATTTAATATTCTGGTGAATTCGTACGAGCGTGAGTTGATCGTGGAGGCGCTGAAGCGGAATCGCGGCAACATGTCGGCAGCGGCTCGCGACCTAGGTCTTTCGCCCCGCGTGATTCATTATAAAATCAACCGGCTTGGAATCACTCCCGAGTGGTATATAACCGGCCCGGATCAAGATGCGTGATTGGTGCGCCTTGTTCCGCGCATCGGTGATGTTCGCAATGATGAGTGAGGTGTTGTGACGTGACCGGATTTTTGATTCGTCTTTTTGTTCGGAACTCCTCCCGGACTTCCGATCAGCAGGTGCGTGAGGCCTACGGTGTGCTCGGCGGCGCCGTGGGGTTGTTGTGCAATCTTACGCTGTTTCTGGTGAAACTGGTGGTGGGAATCCTGACCGGGAGCATCGCCGTTTCGGTCGATGCGGTGAACAATCTCTCGGACGCCGGTTCGTCGCTGGTGGCGCTTTTCGGGGCGCGTTTCGCGGCAAAGCCCGCCGACGAGCGACACCCGTTCGGCCATGGCAGGATGGAGTATGTCGCCGGGCTGGTGGTGGCGGTGATTATCATCGCGGTGGGATTGGATTTCTTAAAGAGCTCCGTCGGGCGGATTTTTGATCCGTGCGAGTTACGTTTTTCGTGGCTTCTCTTTGCGCTTGCCGGGATGTCGATTCCGGTGAAACTCTGGATGTTTTTCTTTTACCGCGTCATTGCAAAGCGAATCGACTCTCCGGTCATGCGGGCAACGGCCTTTGACAGCGTGAGCGATATTCTGATTACAACGGTGGTGCTGCTTTCGCTTTGGACGGGAACTCTGACCAGTTTTCCGGTCGATGGCGTCGCCGGGGTGGTTGTCGCGGCCATTGTGGTATTCGGCGGCGTCCGCGTGGTGGTCGATACGATCAATCCGCTTCTGGGCGAACCTCCTGCGCCGGAACTGGTTTCCGAACTGGAACGAAAGATGTTGGAGAACCCGGATATCTGCGGAATTCATGACCTCATGATGCACAATTACGGCCCTGGCCGTTATTTCGCCACTGCCCATGCCGAAACCGATCCGCAGGCGGACCCGGTTCGGATTCACGATTCGCTTGAGCGGACGGAATTGGATGTGGCGCGTTCCATGCCCGTCAAACTCACGCTGCACAGTGATCCTTGTGCGCAGAACAATCCCGAATACCGTCGCTGGCGGCTGGCCGCGGCCGAAGTGGCGCAGAATCTGGACGAGCGTTTCCATCTCTACGATTTCCGTATGTCGCATGGGCCGCATGCGCTATCGCTCCGCTTCGATCTTCTGGTTCCGCGCGACTGCCCCGTGAATGCCGCGGAACTGCGCAAACGCTTTCAGGACGAGCTGGGTGCGGGTGGAGAAAAAATCCGGGTGCTGATCCGTATTGAGCACACCTTTGTTTGATTACAGTGTTCGTTTGAAAATCCTATATTGCTCTGCTATATTAACGTCAGGTGCCGGACACGGGAACGATCCGGCGAAGACTTATTTGTGCAGGAGGTGTTTCATGAAACTCACGAAACTTGGTATTGCGGCGGCCGCGGCAGGTGTACTGGCTCTGCTCGGTGGATGTGCTTCCGGCCCGGATCTGAAAAGTACGGTCTGGACCCCGGTGAAGCTGGAAAATCAGGGCGGCGTCGGTCTGATTCAAGACCGTCCCGTCTGGTTCCGAATCAGCGAAGAAAATAAAATTTCCGGCAATGGCGGCGTTAACTCCATTCTTGGAACCACGACCGAAGTTGGGGAGAGCACGCTGGTTTTCGCCAAGCTGGCGACCACCCGGAAAGCCGGGCCGAATCTCGAATACGAAAACCTCTTCCTGAAGGCTCTGGATGAAACCCGTACCTACCAGATCGAAGGCGAAAATCTTCGGTTGTACGATAAAAACGGGGAGCTGCTGGCCACCTTTGCTGTTGGTCCGCAAACGTTTTTCCAAGGTGCGGAATAAGCAACAACGGAACCGGATGCCCCGGTTTTTCAGAAAGGGATAGAGTATGAAATTGACGATAGCGAGCCGTTTTCTGATCGCATTGGGAGTGGCTGTCTTGATCGGCGGCTGTATGTCCTCTACCGAGGAAGGTGCTGCGGCGACCGAAGGCGCGAATGTGAAAGCTCCCGCCAACTTCCCGCTCCGGAATACTGTCTGGGTTCCCGTGACGTTGGCGAATCAAGGTGGGGTGACGTTGCATGGCGACACCAGTCCCTGGTTTGAAATTTATGATGCCGGTAAGGTGTTCGGTAACAGCGGCGTGAACCGTTTCTCGACGCAGGCGACCATGGATGAGGAGAAAGGCGAGCTTTCCTTCGCCGCTGGAATCACGACGTTGATGGCTGGCCCGGATCTGGGTTATGAGCAGAAGTTCACGGAAACGATCAACGCGGTTCGTAAATATTCGATCAGCGGCGATATCCTGTCGGTCTATGACGCGGACGGCAAGTTGCTCGGCACATTCCGGGCCGGTTCGGATGATGTGAAGAAAAAGAAATGAAATTCGGTTCCCGGCTCCAGTCCTTTGTTCAACATCTTTGCGGAGAACGCAACGCCAGTGAACACACGGTGAGCGCCTATGTCCGCGATATTGTTGAATTCGCGGCACTGGTACGGGATGCCGATGAAGGATTCGACGACTGGAAGAGCGTTGATTTCGATCAGGCGCGCACTTTTCAGTTGAAACTGTTTGAATCCGGGGATTGCAAACGATCGCAACGGCGGAAGATATCCGCGTTGCGGTCGTTTTTTCGTTTTCTCCAGAAAACCGGCCAGCTGGACTCGAATCCCTTCAGTCGGATGCCGCCGCTCAAAGTCGATAAACCGCTTCCCAAAGTGATGAATCAGCGACAGATCGATCAGCTTCTGGCGGCAGTTCCCGCTTATTGGCGGGGGGCGGTGGAAACCGGGCAGGCGAAGACCCCGGAAGGCGCGGATTTTGCCTGCGCCCGCGATGCGGCGCTCATTGAGGTGATTTACTCCGGCGGACTGCGCATCAGCGAAGCGATCGGCTTGAATCACGGGGATCTCGACCTCGGTTCCGGCGTGGCAAAAGTCCGGGGGAAGGGGAAGAAGGAACGCTTCGCCATGGTCGGCCGTTACGCCAAAGAGGCATTACAGAGTTATTTCCAACTTTGCCGTGAGCAGGGGTTGCCGCGCAAAGAGGATGACCCGGTCTTTCTGAACCGTTTCGGGGAACGGCTGACCGCCCGCTCTTTTCAGCGTAATTTAAAGAGTTATTTGCTGGAAGGCGGCTTGCCGCCTGATTTTACCCCGCACAAATTACGCCACTCCTTCGCCACGCATCTGCTGGATAATGGCGCCGACCTGCGAAGCGTTCAGGAGCTTCTGGGGCACCAAAACCTCAGCACTACACAGATTTATACCCACGTAAGCGCCGAGCGGATGAAAGACGTCTACGACGAAACTCATCCGCGTGCCCGTCGCCGCAAATCCGATTGAGCAGACGATACGGTTGCCGTGGAAGACGCGTCAGATCTGCATCATCGCACGGGGACCGAAGTCCCGGCGATCCAGCGACAGAACGATAGGGGCGCCGATCCCCTGCTGGTCGAATACGATCAGCTCATTCTGCCCCCGCTTCAGCAAAGGTGCCGGAACATAGAGGGTACGCTGCGGGCCCTGGCGACAGTAGCGGCCGAGATTCGTTCCGTTGAGAAACAGGCATCCGCGACTTCCTTCCGGGATTTTAAGAAAGGTGTCACACGGTTCATCCACCTCGAAAGCACCGCGATAAAACGCGGGGATTTCCGGCAGCGCTGCCGAATTGAGCGGGTGGAAGTCGAAATCGGGAAGACAGTCAAGCGGCAGAGGGCGGATTTCCCAGCCCATGACAAAGGAGACCCCGTCGAGAACTCCGGTGATTCCCTTGCGTTCTTTCTCCATCTGCGAGCCGAAATTGATCCGTCCCATATTTTCGACGAGGATTTCGATCGAGATGCCTTCCGACGGAACCGAAATCATGCAGCCTTGCTGACGTGAGTTGCGGTCGAATACCCCGGCAATCCGCCCTCCGGCCAGAACGACTGCGCGATCCTTCAGGTTTTCCAGTTTCAAAAACCGTACGCCGGGCGCGGCCGTCCAGTGCGTCCGATAGTGGATGAAACCGTATGACTGACCGAATTCCTCCATGGTTTCCGGCATGGAACGCCGGACAGGCGTGGTCAGAAGCGGCAACGCTTCATTTAATGTAAGCGCCTCCGTCAAATTGATTTCCCCATAAGCGCGCTTGGGCAGGATGTGAGGTACGCCGGTTTTTGCATCAGGTTTGAAGCGTTTGATCTCTTGTTGGATCGCAAAATATTTCGGCGTGGGGTCGCCCTCTTCCGAGAGCGGTGAATCGACGTCGTAAGTCGAGAGCATTCCCAGGTATTCCCCATCGTTGTAGTTCGCTCCATTCATAAAACCGGGATTGCTGCCGCCATGAAACATATAGAGGTTCATGTGGAACTGCTTTTCCAGAATTTCCCGAATGTCTTGCCGCACCGCTTCTACACTATGCTCCGGAAACATGCGCCCCCAATGGTGCGCGCCGCCGTTCCACAGCTCCATGACGAACGGCGGCCACTCCGGATGCAACTCTTCTATCAGCCGCAGGTTTCGGGCAGGGTGATTGCGGAAGTTGATGGTCGCGAAAATATCCGGCAACGTTCCGTTGCGCAGCAGATTCGGGTCGGAGCCGTCGGAGGTGAATAATGGAATGGAGATCCCTCCGTCAAGATATTTTTTCCGGAGATGTTCCAGATACTCATGATCGTTGCCGTAACAACCGTATTCGTTTTCCAGTTGAATGGCGATGACTGGGCCTCCTTCGGTGCATTGAAGAGCACGGAGCGCTGGCATGATCGCCTCCAAGTAACGGTCGACCGCCTCCAGATACGGTTGATTCGTGCAGCGGAAGCGAATTCCCGGTTTTGTCAGCAGCCAAGCCGGGAGGCCGCCAAGATCCCATTCCGAACAGATGTATGGGCCGGGGCGAAGAATCACCATCAAACCTTCTTCCTGAGCGATCTCGATAAAACGGCGGAAGTCGGCGTTTTCGGAAAAATGGAACTTTCCCTCTTGAGGTTCATGGATGTTCCATGCCATATACGTTTCCAGAGTATTCAACCCGCATTGACGGAGCTTGACGATCCGATCGCGCCAATAGTCGGGGTGAATTCTGAAATAGTGTATTGCTCCAGAGAGAATTTGTACCACTTCTCCGTCGATCCGGATTTCGCGGTTTCCGATTTCGATGGCTCGTTTCATGGCAACCTCCATTTGAATGAATTGGAAATATGTAATATAGTATAATTGAGTATCACAGGTTTGGCAACGCTGTTTTTGTTGCGGAAAGGTGAAATATGTCGCGCGCTCCAGAAACCAATATCATTATTCCACGCACGGACTGGCAGAATCCTCCCGCTTGGAAATTGCCGGTTTACCCGCGCTCTGTCGGGCGAACCATGTTTCGGATGGAGGAAGAGGAGGATTCCGGACCGCGCCCTTTTGTGCAACTCAACTGGTGCGTCAAAGGGAAGGGAACGATGCTTGCGGAAGAGGGGCGAACGGTCGAAGTCGAAGCCGGGAGTGTTTTGTTCACTCCGCCCGGAGAGCGTAATTTGAAGTGCTCTCTGTCGCCGGAATGGGTGATCCGTTGGGTGACGTTTGACGGTGCGGACGCGTGGAGATTTTGCGAAGGGTACGGCTATCCGCGCCTGCTTTCTGCTGCGGGGTCTTGTCCGGAAGAGCTGTTTCGAGAGTTTGAATTGCTTATTCGTGAACACACCGTAGTGGCGATGCGGCAAAATCTCTCCCTGTTGTGCCGCATCCTGGCCGCGGCGGGTGGCTCACATTGCGACGGAAGCAGGGAAGGGCGATTGATTGAATCGTTTTTGCGATTGGCGAGAGAGCGTTTTTGCGACTCCGCCGTTAATTTGAATACTCTCTGCGATGAATTGAATATTCATCGTGCAACCTTGACCCGTGTTTTCACGCCTCGAATGAAGGTTTCTCCCGGACGGCACTTGCAACTATTGCGGATTCAGCATGCACTCCACCTGCTTCGGAGTACCGCATTGCCGATTCAAGAAATTGCGCATCAGGCGGGAATTCGCGACTCCGGTTACTTTGCAAAAGTAATCCGGGATGCCACCGGCTGCACACCGAATGCCTACCGGAAACAGCGATAAAAAATGGCTTCACACGCTGATCGTGTAAAGCCATGGATGAAAGACGATGCACCCGATTGGTTTCCGCAAGTTCCCTGTCGCGCCTCTAAAGACGTTTCAAACAGATTTGACGGCGTCGGGTTTTGCCGGTTGGGGCAGGGGTTACTTCTCCTGTTTGCTCAAGTATGATGCAATGCCGTCGGCGGTGGGCTTGAGCCCTTCTGCTCCGTCGTGCCAGTTGGCCGGACAGACTTCGCCATGTTTTTCCGTAAACTGAAGTGCCTTGACGATCCGGAGAACTTCCTCAACATTGCGGCCGAGCGGCAGGTCATTAATGGTTTCATGGCGGACGATGCCTTCCTTATCAATAAGAAAGAGACCTCGAAGCGCGACCTCTTCGCCTATCAGAACCCCGTAGTCACGTGAAATCTGCTTGGAGAGGTCTGAAACCATCGGATAGCGCAGCTTTCCTACTCCGCCCTTGTTGCGCTCGGTTTCTTTCCAGGCGAAATGGCTGTAGACCGAGTCCACTGACACGGCGACCAACTGTGTATTGAGCTCCTCAAAGCCGGAAACCGCATTGTCAAATGCGATCAGTTCGGTGGGGCAGACAAACGTGAAGTCCATCGGGTAAAAGAAGAGGACAACATATTTTCCGCGTAAACTGGCGAGCGAAAGCGGTTCGATGACATTATCTCCTGTAACGGCGTTCGCAACAAAGTCAGGTGCTTTTTGAGTAACCAGCGACATAATTCTACCTCCATTAAGATGCGGTTTGTAAGAAAAATTCAAAATCCTCTGACATCTAAAGTAACACACTTTAAGCATAAATCAATAATGATTATCAAAAATATGATAAATTTATAGCTCTCCATGAAGCGCCGGGAAAGAAATACCCGATTTGGCTCCTGAAGCAGAACTCACTTACTGTTCGGTTGTTGCTGTATGGGAAACGCATTTTTCTGTTTGGTTTCTGCTAAAATCTTTCTTTCTTTTTGTTCTTCTGAGCTTGCAATTGTTTTAGCGGGTGCTATTTTATATCCCTGTTGCGCCTGA
>JBEBTY010000023.1:0-49339 GCA_040393525.1 Victivallis vadensis
TGAACACCAACGAACCATGAGTTGAACACCAACGAACCATGAGTTGAACACCAACGAACCATGAGTTGAACACCAACAAACCATGAGTTGACACCAACAAACCGTGAGTTGACACCAACAAACCGTGAGTTGACACCAACAAACCATAAGTTGATACCAACAAACCGTGAATTTTGGGGAGTGATGTCGCGTGGTTATAGCAGTCAAACAAAACGACGATTCGCCATGCAATGCACCGAAAAAGCAGAACAACTAATTTCCTCTGCAATATCCTTGCACCATTGCACATTCCACTTCCTGTAACGGGAGGCTCTGAGAATTCAGAGCATTCCGTTGCTCCTCATGACCTCTGAACCATTCAAACAAACCTTCAAGCATTTGGCGGTACGCCAAATGCGCCCGCACCGGCACGCTGCCGGTCGGGGGTTTGGGGGCGAAGCGCCCCAACCGCCGGAGGCATCCCCCTCGCCAAACTGAATAAAAGATTATTTGCCAAGACGGATGACGCCGGCACGACCATGGGCGGCGAGGTCTTCCATTTCGCCGAAACATTCGACGATTCCGGCTTCACGACGCAGGGCGGCCTCGTCATACTTGACAAGACTGGTGCGGCGGAAGAAGCCGGAGGTTTCGAGGCCATTGAAATAGTGGGCGCTGGATGCGGTAGGAAGTACATGCGAAGGGCCGGCGCAGAAGTCACCGATGGATTCCGGGGTCCATTGACCGAGGAAGATGGCACCGGCGGCGGTGATTTTTTCTGCGACGGACTCCGGGTTCGCCGTCTGGATCTCCAGATGTTCCGGGGCGTAGGCGCTGGCGACCCGGGCGGCTTGCTCCAGATCGGCGACATGAATCAGGAACACGCCATGCTCCTGTACTTTATCGACGGCGGCCAATTTCGGCAGTGTTGCTTTCTGGCGAAGGAACGCCGCCTCTACTTTTTCGATCATAGCGCAGTCGGTGGTGACCAGAACCGCCTGCTCCAAGCCGGAACCGTGTTCGGCCTGGCTCAAAAGGTCGGCGGCGATAAAATCGGGGTTCGCGTCGGCGTCGGCGATCACCAGAATCTCCGACGGACCAGCGACCATATCGATAGCGACCTGTCCGTAGAGGAGTTTTTTGGCTGCGGTGACATAAGCATTACCAGGGCCGACGACTTTCTCTACCTTGCGGATGGTTTCGGTACCACAGGCAAGAGCCGCGACGCCGTAGACACCGCCGAGGCGATAAATTTCAGTCACTCCGGCTTTGCGCATGGCATACAGCACGGCGGGGTGGACTTTCCCTTCGCGATTCGCAGGGGTTGCAGCGACGATTTCGCGGACGCCTGCGGCACTGGCGATTCCGGCAGTGTGGATCACGGTGGAAACCAGCGGAGCGGTTCCGCCGGGAACATAAACGCCGACTCGATCCATCGGGGTAAATTTTTCACCAAGCATGACTCCGGGGCGCGGCGAGGCGCTCCAGGCGTGTGGGACGGTAGCCAGAGCGAAATCGCGCACCTGTGAGAGCGCAGTGCAGATCGAAGCCTTCTCCCGCTCCGTCAATTTTGCTTCCGCCTCGTCGATCTCCGACTCCGGAACCCGGAATGCGGAGGGGGTCAATTCGACCTTATCGAACATAGCGGCATATTTTGTAATCGCACGGTCGCCATCTTTGCGCACATCGGCGATGATGGCGGCGACTTTTTCTTCGATTTCCGGCGGGTATCCGGGGCGATCGGCCAGAGCGCGCAACGCCTCTTCAAATCCGGGAGCGTCGTAATAGAGTTTTTTCATCGTTTCACCACCCATACCAGCGCATTATCGATCAAGCGGGTCTTGCCGAAATAAACGGCGAGAGCGACCAGAAGCCCTTCGGTTTTCTCATTTGGAACCTCCAGAGTCGACGCGTCGAGCGCCTCCACATAATCGATTTTTCCGCCGGCTTTTTCAATTTCCTGTTTCATGGCGTCGAGCACGGCTGGAATCGCATCGACTCCACCGGCAACCAGCGCGGGGTGCGCCGCGTCGAGAACACGGGAGAGCACGATTGCGCGCTCTTTTTCGTCTTCCGACAAATAGGCGTTCCGCGACGAAAGCGCCAATCCGCTCTGTTCCCGGATCAGCGGAGCGGCGATGATCCGAACAGGGAAGTTCAGATCGCGCACCATCCGCTTGATGATCATCAATTGCTGCGCGTCCTTCATGCCGAAAATCGCAACATCGGGCAGCGCAAGATTGAACAGTTTTGCCACCACGGTGGCGACGCCGCGAAAATGACCGGGGCGACGCGCGCCGCAGAGCGGGCGCGACAACATGGTTTCCTCCACCACGGTCGAGGCGTCCGCTGCATACATCACACCCGGCTCCGGGGCGAAGATCGCGGCGGCGCCGTGTTCGCGGCAAAGTTCCGAATCGCGCTCAAAATCACGTGGATATTTATCCAGATCCTCGGTCGGCCCGAACTGAATCGGGTTGACGAAGATCGAAACAATCACCACATCGGCTTTGCTGCGCGCGATATCGATCAGCGTCAGATGCCCGGAATGGAGATACCCCATCGTCGGCACCAGCGCGATCGTCTTGCCGGAACGTTTATGACGAAGCGCATACGCCTGAAGTTCTTCCGGCGTGCGGAACAGTTCCATTTCTCAAGCCTCCACCAGCCAGCCGTGGCGGTCGGGGCGTTCTCCGACCTGGATACCGGTCATTTCATCATAAAGAGCCTTCAAACGCGGACCGATTTCGGTGAACTTATAATCGATCACCTGATCGCCGTAGAAAAAACGCCCGATCGGGGTGAGCACCACTGCGGTTCCACAGGCAGCCACTTCCGTGAACTCCGGGAGCTCCACGGCACGAACTTTACGCCGTTCGGTCGCCATGCCCAGATCGCGCGCAAGGGTCATCAACGATTCGTTGGTGATCGACGCGAGGATCGAGCTTGATTCGCTGGTGACGTACTTGCCGTCCTTCGTGATCGCGATGAAATTGCTCGTGCCGAACTCATCCACAAAAGTATGCGAAGCCGGATCGAGAAACAACACCACCGAACAGTCATGCTCCTTCGCCTGATGACCAGAGATGAGGCTGGCCGCGTAGTTGCCGGCGGTCTTGATGTGCCCGGTTCCATGCGGCGCCGCACGGTCGTGATCCTTGGAGATCATCGCATCGACCGGCTTGATTCCACCCTTGTAATAAGCGCCAACCGGAACGACCATGATGACAAGTTCGTACTCGAGGCTGGCGCCGACGCCGATCTGCGGCGACGTGCCAAACATGACCGGGCGGATATAGAGCGCGCCACCGGTGCCGTACGGAGGGACAAAATCAATATTATCGCGCACCACGGCCTTGACCGCTTCGACGAATTTATCAACCGGAAATTCGGGCATCAACAAATGGGCAGCGGAACGGTTAAGGCGCTTGCCGTTCTCTTCGGGGCGGAAGATACGAACCTTGCCGTCTTTGCAGCAAAAAGCCTTGCCGCCCTCAAAAATCGCCTGGCCGTAATGGAGCGCGTTGGCGGCGACGTTCAGCGTAATGTCATAAGATCCCGTGAGGCGACCGTCATCCCATTTCCCATTTGCGTAATGGAACCGGATGTTGCTCCGGGTCGGCATGAATTGAAACCCGAGATTCTCCCAATCGATGTTCATGATCCCAATGCCCTTCCTGCTCTGCATTTTCATGTTTTGTGCAAAGGAAATATAGCAGAGTTAAGCCACAATATCAAGCCGGAATCTTCCCTCGATCGCCATACCGGGCAAGGAAACATAAAAAAAAACTGCTTTTATCAGAAATTCATTGGATTTTTCTTATTTCAAGTCTATGTTAATAACAATAACAATCATCCGTTTTTCGATCACAGGATCCGTAGTGCAGGAGGTAGAGGATTATGATGAAGAATTTTTTGGGTTCGGCAGTCATTGTTGCGTTGCTCGGGTTGGGCGGAGCCGGCTGCGGCCTGTTCAGCAACGATACCCCGTCGGAAAACACCAGCCAGGTGGAAGAAGCATTCCAGGATCCTGATTTCAACAGCAATACCACCGGCCTCAACGGCACAGGCGGCAATTCGTTCTACGACAATGGTCTTGTCACCGGCCCCGGCGCATTTGAAGATGGCGCCAATGACAACATCGCCTCCAAAGACAAAGACGGTTGGGTCGAAGCTGATCCGAGCGGCCAGCGCCTCAATATGCCGATCATTTATTTCGCCTATGACTCGGATGTGCTCGTTCCTTCCGAACGCGCCAACCTCGATCGCATCGCGGAATATCTCCAGCAGAATCAGTCGCTCGGACTGTTGATCGAAGGTCATTGCGACCAGCGTGGTACCGAAGAATACAACCGTGCGCTCGGTGAACGCCGCGCCAACGCCATCCGCGCCTATCTGGCCGGTCGCGGACTTACCGACAATCGTATGAAAACCCTCAGCTATGGCAAGGACAAGCCTGCCGTCGATGGCTCTGGTGAAACCGCATGGAGTCAGAATCGCCGCGGCGTTCCGGTTCCGATGCGGATGCCGCAGCGCTGACGCTTTCCCTGATAAAATGATTTTTCTCAATTTCCCTTGAAATTACACTAAACTGCTCGCCCGGCACGATGCCGGTCGGGCTTTTTATGTCATTTATACTTTCATCAATCCAAGAGGAGCCAACATACCATGAGCAAGATTCACGTCGATCACATTTTCACTTCCGAATCGGTTTCGGAAGGTCACCCGGATAAGGTTTGCGACCAGATTTCCGACGCCCTTCTCGACGCCTGCCTGCAGCAGGACCCCGAGAGCCGCGTCGCCTGCGAAACGCTGACCACCACAAACCTCGTCGTCATCTCCGGCGAAATCACCACCAATGCCAAAGTGAACTGGCAGGAAGTCGCACTCAACGCCGTCCGCAAAATCGGCTACAACCAGCACGGCGTCGGTTTTTGTGCCGATGACGCGAAGGTGATGGTCTGCATTCACAAACAGTCCGCCGACATTTCGCAAGGCGTGACCGCCGGACAGAGCATGACCGGCGAACAGGGCGCGGGCGACCAGGGCATGATGTTCGGTTACGCCTCCAGCGAAACTCCGGCATTGATGCCGGCGACGATCTACTACGCGCACAAAATCGTGGAAGAACTCGCTCGCCTGCGTCATACGGAACCGGAAAAGTATCATTTCCTCCGCCCGGACTCCAAGAGCCAGGTTTCGATCCGCTACGAGAACGGCAAGCCGGTGGCAGTTACCGCCATCGTCGTTTCACACCAGCACACCCCTGACATGAAGCGGGAGTGGCTGGAAGCGCTGGTGAAGGATGTGGTGGCGAAAGTCATTCCGGCGGAACTCCGCAAGGAAGAGATCACCTATTACGTAAACCCGACCGGGCGTTTTGAAATCGGCGGACCGCATGGCGACACCGGGCTGACCGGGCGCAAGATCATCGTCGACACCTACGGCGGCGTCGGCAGCCACGGCGGTGGCGCGTTCTCGGGCAAGGACCCCTCCAAAGTCGACCGTTCGGCGGCTTACATGTGCCGTTATATCGCGAAGAACATCGTCGCGGCGGGACTGGCGGAGAAATGCGAAGTTCAGGTAGCCTACGCAATCGGCATCGCCGAGCCGCTCTCGGTCAACGTCGACACCTATGGAACCGGCAAGCTGGAGAACGACCAGGATCTGGAAAAGGTCATTCGCAAGGTCTTCTGCCTGAAGCCGGCAGAGATCGTCAAGGAACTCGGGCTGAAACACCCGGGCAAAGACTGGTGCTATGCGGATACGGCGGCGTACGGCCACTTCGGTCGCCCGCAGTTCCCGTGGGAAAAGCTCGACAGGGTGGACGCGCTCAAGGCGGCCGCCACGGGAGCCAAGAAGTAATCGAATGAGTATTCTTCACGGACGCAATTCCGCTGGCGGCGGAGATTTCCGCCTGCTCGGCGTCGGGTCGCCTTTGCTGGACATTCTGGTTCGGGTGGACGACGAATTTCTGTCGACCGTTCCCGGCGAAAAGGGCGGAATGGTGATGGTGGACGCAGAGTTCCAGCAATCGGTGCTCGACCGCTTGCCGGGATCGCGCCGACTGGTTCCGGGCGGTTCCGCCGGGAACACGGTTTTTGCGCTGGCCCGGCTAGGGGTTCCGTCCGCGATGTTCGGCAAGCTCGGCAATGACGGGAATGGGGATTTTTACCGCTCCCGCCTCCGCGAGCTGGGCGGACACGATTCCGCATTTCTGGTGACGGACGAAATGCCGACCGGAAGTTGCCTTTCGATGATTACGCCCGACGCGGAGCGAACCATGCGCACCTCGCTGGCGGCGTCGTTGCTGTTGAAAAAGGAAGAGGCGGAGAAATTCGACTTTTCCGGATACGATTTTGTCTATATCGAAGGATATATGCTTTATTCGGCGGTGATGCCGACGGTGCTGCGGCGCGCGAAAGACGCGGGTTGCCGGATCGGGCTGGATCTCGCCAGTTTTGAAGTCGTCCGCGACTTCAAGGCGCAATTGCCGGAAACGTTGCAGGAGTATGTGGATCTCATCGTGGCCAACGAAGAAGAGGCCGCCGCATTGCTCGGAAGCGGCGAACCGGAGAAACATTTGGACGAATTGGCGTCCTGGTGCGATATCGCGGCGGTCAAACTCGGCCGCAAAGGGGCTCTGGTGAAATCGGGCGCGGAAATCGCCCGTACCCCGGCGGAATTGGTGGAGAGCCCCGCCGACACCACCGCCGCCGGTGACCTCTGGGCCGCCGGATTCCTCTATGGATTATATTGCGGAAAACCGCTCGCTGAGGCCGCGTACTACGGCTCATTGACCAGCTCCGAAGTGGTCAAGGTAGTCGGCTCCGAAATTCCGGAGGAACGTTGGGCCCATATCAGAAGCAAGATGAACTAAGGAAATGGAAAAGAGCATGGATTACAAAGTAAAAGACATCAGCCTTGCCGACTTCGGCCGGAAAGAAATTGAAATCGCCGAGCACGAAATGCCGGGCCTGATGGCAACGCGGGCAAAATACGGCCCGCTCCAGCCGCTCAAGGGGCTCAAAATCATGGGTAGCCTTCATATGACGGTTCAGACCGCGGTTTTGATTGAAACGCTGGTGGCGCTCGGTGCGAGTGTCCGCTGGGCGAGCTGCAATATCTTTTCGACACAGGATCACGCGGCGGCAGCGATCGCGGCGGCGGGAGTTCCGGTGTTTGCCTGGAAGGGCGAAACACTCGAAGAATACTGGGAATGCACCTGGAAAGCACTGACATGGCCGGATGGCTCCGGCCCGGATCAGATCGTTGACGACGGCGGCGACGCCACGCTGCTGATCCACCGCGGTTTCGCGGCGGAAGACAACGCGGCAATCCTCGACGAGCCGACCGACTCGGCGGAGCTCGCCATCGTCAACCAGTTGCTCAAAAAAGTGTTGAAAGAGGCCCCGAAACACTGGCATCAAGTCGCCAAATCGATGAAGGGCGTCTCCGAAGAAACCACCACAGGAGTTCACCGCCTCTATCAGATGCACGCGAAAGGCGAGCTGCTGTTCCAGGCAATCAACGTCAACGACTCGGTCACCAAGAGCAAGTTTGACAACATTTACGGCTGTCGCCACAGCCTGACCGACGGAATCAAGCGTGCGCTCGACGTAATGCTCTCCGGCAAGACGGTCATGGTCTGCGGTTACGGCGACGTGGGCAAAGGGTGCGCCGAAGCGCTCCACAATGAACGCGCCCGCGTGCTGGTCAGCGAAGTCGACCCGATCTGCGCGCTTCAGGCCTGCATGGCCGGGTTTCAGGTCTGCACGGTCGAAGACGCACTTCCGCACGCCGACCTCTATGTCACGACCACCGGAAACTGCCGGATCATCACCGCCGAGCACATGTCGAAGATGAAGGATCAGGCGATCGTCTGCAACATCGGCCACTTCGACAACGAGATTGAAGTCAGCGAGCTGGAAAAACTTTCCGGCGTCAGCAAGACGGTCATCAAGGGCAGTGAATGCCCGGTCAGCCGCTTTACGTTTGCAAACGGCAACAGCATCTATCTGCTGGCCGAAGGGCGCTTGGTGAACCTCGGCTGCGCGACCGGTCACCCGTCATTTGTGATGTCCAACAGCTTCACCAACCAGACGCTGGCGCAGATCGACATTGCGCACAATCCGGATCGCGCACCCGGTGTTTACCTGATCGAGAAGAAGCTCGACGAAGAAGTCGCCCGGCTTCACCTCGAAAAGCTCGGCGCGAAACTGACCACGCTGACGAAGGAACAGGCGGATTACATCGGCGTCCCGGTGGATGGCCCGTACAAGCCGGATACTTACCGGTACTGATCGAACCGCCCGCAGAATTCAAAGGAACGGAAATGAAACTGAACATCACAGCCAAGAGAGGATTTCCCCGCGTCACCGACGCGGGCGTGACTACGCGTCCTCCGGTTTCCGTTCCGTTTGTTTTGCCTGGTTTTATCAAAGAAGGATTTTAGAAAATGAGCAACTACCCGCTGGAGACGATCCGCCACAGCGCAGCCCACGTGATGGCCGCGGCGGTTCAAAAACTTTACCCGGACGCGAAATTCGACATCGGCCCCGCGACCGAAGGCGGCTTCTACTATGATTTCGACATGGAACACCGTCTGGTCAACGAAGATCTCAAGGAGATCGAAAAGCAGATGAAGAAGCTGATCGGGCGCAAACTGCCGTTCGAGCACTTTGAACTGTCGCGCACCGAAGCCGAAGCGATGCTGAAAGAAGCGAGCCAAACCTATAAACTCGAACGTCTCGCGGATATTCCGGCGGGAGCCGCAATCGGGTTCTACCGCACCGGCGACTTCGTCGACCTCTGCCGCGGGCCGCATGTGGAAAATACTGGCGACATCGGAGCAGTAAAATTGCTCTCCATCGCCGGTAGCTATTTCCGTGGCGATGAAAAGAACAAGATGCTTCAACGCATCTACGGAACCGCGTTCGCGTCTGAAGCCGATCTGAAAGAACACATCCGTTTGCAGGAAGAGGCCGCCAAACGCGACCACCGGAAGCTCGGACAGGAGTTGGATCTCTTCAGCTTCTCCGAAAACGTCGGACCCGGTCTGGTGCTCTGGCATCCGAAAGGCGCGTTCATCCGCCATACGTTTGAAACGTTCTGGAAAGAGGAGCATTACAAGAACGGCTACCAGCTGCTCTACACCCCGCACATCGGGCAGAGCGTACTCTGGGAGACCAGTGGCCACCTCGGCTTCTATCGCGAAGGGATGTATTCCGCGATGGAGATCGACGAGAAGGACTACTACGTCAAGCCGATGAACTGCCCGTTCCACATCGAAGTATATCAAGCGCGGCTGCGCTCTTACCGTGAGCTCCCGCTGCGCTGGGCGGAGCTGGGAACGGTTTACCGCTACGAAAAATCCGGGGCGCTCCACGGATTGCTGCGCGTGCGCGGCTTCACGCAGGACGACGCACACATCATTTGTACGCCGGAGCAAGTCGAGGACGAAATCGCCGAAGCGATCCGCTTCAGCTTGTATATCTGGAAGAGCTTCGGCTTCACCGAGGTCAAGCCCTACCTCTCGACCCGCCCCGAAAAGGCGGTGGGAGAGCCGGAGCGCTGGGAGAAAGCGATCACCTCGCTCCGGAAAGCGGTAGACCAGCTCGGCCTTGCGTGTGAAGTGGATGAAGGCGGCGGCGCGTTTTACGGCCCCAAGATCGACATCAAAGTCAAAGACGCGATCGGCCGCGAATGGCAGACTGCGACAATTCAGTTCGACTTCAATCTGCCGGAACGGTTCGACATGACCTATGTCGGCGACGACGGTCGCCGTCACCGCCCCTACATGATTCACCGGGCGCTGATGGGGTCGCTGGAGCGATTCTTCGGCATTCTGGTCGAACAGTATGCGGGAGCGTTCCCCTTGTGGCTGGCGCCGGAGCAGGCGCGCATCCTCCCGGTTTCGGAAAAACTGCTGGATTACGCGAAAAAAGTCGAGCAGGAACTGCGTCAGCAAGGGTTCCGCGTCGAAACCGACGTGCGGGCATCGAGCCTCGGCGCGAAGATCAAAGACGGTCGCAACGAACGCATTCCCTATCTGCTGGTGGTCGGAGAACGTGAAGCCGAAGAGGGCACCGTCACCGCTCGAAACCGCCGCGAAGGGGAGCTTGGAACGCTCACGCTCACGCAACTTGCGGAAAAAATGCGTTCCGAGGTTGAAAATAAGGTTATCTGACAGTATTTTAAGCAGAATGACAAACAACCCGCACAGGACGTTTTCCCATGCGGGCGCATAGCAAAACAGAAACAGTTGGAAGGAGGGTGTTGCTATTGCCAAGTTGTTGAAACCCAATGATCGTACATTCACTGCAGAAGAAGTCCGCCTGATCGGGCCGGACGGGGAGCAGTTGGATGTTGTGACGCTGTCGAAGGCGCGCGAGATGGCTCTTGATTCCGGGCTGGATCTGGTTCTGGTATCGGACCGGGCGACGCCTCCGGTGGTTCGTATCATGAACTTCGGAAAACTTCAGTACGAGCAGAAGAAAAATCTGAAGGCACAACGTAAAAACTCCGCGGTTCAGAAGTTGAAGGAAGTCAAATTCCACATCAACATCGACAGCCACGATTATGAGACAAAGATCAAGCGCGCGCTTGACTTTCTCGAAAAAGGGTGTAGATTAAAAGTCACTCTGGCTCTTCGCGGTCGCGAAATGGCTCATCAGGATCTGGCTTACCAGCTGATGGATCAGGTGATGACCGAGTTGGCTCCGCATGCGGACGCTGACGGCAAACCGAAGCTGCTGGGGAGAAATATTTCCGTCAATTTCGCACCGAAATAAGCGGGAAGACGAACGCTGCGGCCGGTAGTGCATTGACCGGCCCGGTGAAACATTATCCAATAAAAGGAAACGAACAATGCCGAAGTTGAAGACCAGAAAATGCGCCGCCAAGCGGCTCAAACAGACCGGTACGGGCAAGTTCCGTCACCACAAGGCGGGTGCCCGTCACCTGATGTCGTCCAAGAATGCCAAGCGTCGTCGTCGTCTCCGTCAGTACGGAGCGGTCAAATCGACCGAGCTCAAGCGTATCAAAGCTGCGCTCCCCTACGGCCTCTAATCTGAAACGACAGAAGGAATTTGAATCATGGCTAGAGTCACTTATGCTGTGCCGTCGCGCAAGCGCCGCAAACGCACGTTGGAGCGCGCCAAAGGTTTCTACGGAAACTCGAGCAAGAACATCCGTACCGTATACGATGCCGTCGACAAAGCCGGCGTCCATGCGTACAAAGGCCGTAAGCAGAAGAAGCAGCAGTATCGCGCTCTCTGGATCGTCCGTATCAACGCGGCCTGCCGCGCTCTGGACGTCAATTACAGCATGTTCATGAACGGGCTGCGCAAGGCGAACATCGAGCTGAACCGCAAGGTTCTGGCTGATCTCGCGGTCAACGAACCCGCGGAGTTCAAGGCCCTGGTGGAAAAAGTCACCCAGGCCTGAGGCTTGCGACGCAGTGGAGCCGATTGCCCGACAACAACGATTCCAGCGGAATAGTCCGGCAGTGGGCTCAATGTACAAACAGCTTGAAGGTGGTGGCTTTTTTCACCGGCTTCAAGCTGTTTTGCTTTTTTTCCAAGGAGGGTCCGAATGAATGACAAGCGATTTCGCCGCCGTCGTCGGATCTGCCGGAAGCATCGACTGGCACGATGAATCCGGCAGATCCGGCGACGGGCAACGGTTTCAAAGGATGTTTGAAAAATGCGGGATATCCCGCGACGAAAAGACGATCTTACAGGAATAAAATTTTTCTTATGAACGCGATCATTGAAAAAATCAACCGGGCGTTGAGCGAAGCCGAGGCGAAAGCCGTGGCGGCGGCGACTTCCGCCGATGTCGAGCAGATCCGAATCGACTACCTTGGCCGCAACGGGCTTTTTCCGGCACTGTCAAAAGAGATGGGCGGGGTTGCTCCCGAAGAGCGCAAAGACACCGGGCGCGCCTTCAACGAAGGCCGCAACCGCGTGCAAGCTCTGATCGACACGGCGACGGAACGTCTTTCCGCCGGGAACGCCTCCGGCGCCGACGCGCTGGATCTTTCGCTTCCCGGACGACGCTGGAACGGCGGGCACAAGCACCCGATCACGATTCTCACCGACGAATGCGTCGCACTGTTCCGCCGGATGGGTTTCATCGTGGCGGAAGGGCCGGAGATCGAAACCGTATTCAACAACTTCGACGCGCTCAATACGCCGCAGGATCACCCATCGCGTGATCCGCAGGACACCTTTTACTTCGCCGATGGCCGGATTCTACGCTCACAGACCAGCCCGGTACAGATTCGCACCATGCTATCGCAGGAGCCGCCGATCCGCATCGTCGCGCCGGGCCGCGTGTTCCGCCGCGATACGCCGGATGCAACGCACGGCATGAACTTTCACCAGCTGGAAGGGCTGTACATCGACCGCAATGTATCCCTGGCTGACCTCAAAAGTGTGCTCAAGACGTTCGCCACCGAAATGTACGGGCCGAAGGTGAAGATCCGATTGCGCCCGCACTTTTTCCCATTCACCGAGCCGTCGGTCGAATACGATTTTTCGTGCATCATCTGCGGCGGCAAGGGGTGTCAGGTCTGCAAAAACTCCGGCTGGCTGGAAATCGCCGGCGCGGGGATGGTCGATCCGAACGTGCTCCGTACCGTCGGTTACGATCCGGAGGTCTGGAGCGGTTACGCATTCGGGCTGGGGCTGGAGCGTCTGGCGATGCTGCGTTACCGGATTCCGGATTTGCGGTATCTCTATGAGAACGACGTCCGTTTTCTCGAACAATTCTGAAGCGCTTGGAGTAAGGTGAAACTCAAATGAATATCTCACGCAACTGGCTGGCAAAATACGTTACGATCGACTGCGACCTGCCGACGCTCTGCGAAAAACTGACCATGGCCGGAATCGAAGTGGAAGGCCTGGAATCGGCCGGCGGAGTTCCCACAGGAATCGTGGTGGGCAAAATTCTCGAACGCAAGCAACACCCGGACTCCGATCACATGTCGGTCTGTCAGGTGGACATCGGTGGCGAAACGCTCCAGATCGTCTGTGGCGCGCCCAACTGCGATGCGGGCAATGTGGTTCCGGTGGCAACCATCGGAACGGTATTCCACAACCCGGAAGGCGATTTCAAGATCAAGAAATCGAAACTGCGCGGCGTGGAGTCCTTCGGAATGATGTGCAGCGAACAGGAGCTGGGGCTTTCCGAAAATCACGACGGACTGTTCCTGCTGGAGCCGTCGCTCAAGCTCGGAACTCCGGTCGATCAGCTTTATCCCGGCGATACGAAGATCGAAATCGAAGTGACGCCGAACCGTCCTGACTGGCTCTCGATGTGGGGCGTCGCCCGCGACGTCTCCTGCCAGCTCAAAACCGAAGCGAAACTGCCGGTGATCCGCGTACCGGAATGCAATGCGAAAGCACCGGATCTGGTTACGATCGAGGCGACCGACCTCTGTACTCGTTACACCGGGCGAATCATCCGCAACGTCAAAGTCGGTCCTTCGCCCGCATGGTTGCAGGAAGCGTTGGAGAGCATCGGCCTGCGCCCGATCAACAACGTGGTAGACGTTACCAATTTTGTGATGATGGAGCTGGGGCAACCGCTCCACGCCTTCGACCGCGCCAAACTCGCAGGGGGGCGCATCGTCGCCCGCCGCGCCAAGGCTGGTGAAACCATCACCACGCTCGACGGCAACACCGTGAAGCTGGAACCGCGCCATCTCGTCATCGCCGACGCGGAGAAGCCGATGGCGCTGGCAGGTGTGATGGGCGGCGAATATTCCGGCGTTGAGAACGGCACGACCGAAGTGCTGCTGGAGAGCGCCGTGTTCTTCTCCTCCAACATCCGCGCCACCAGCCGCGAACTGGGCATCTCGAGTGATTCGAGTTATCGTTTCGAGCGCGGGGTGGACTGGGACATGGCGGAAACGGCCTCACTGCGTGCCGCCCAACTGATTCTTGAAGTCGCCGGCGGAGAACTCGCCAGCGAACTTGTTGACATTTACGAAAAACGCCCCGAAGAAAAAGTGATTCCGTGCCGCTTCGAGCGAATCCGGAGCCTGATCGGCACCGGGGTGACGAACGAGCGTATTGTGGAAATCTTCAGGACGCTGCACCTCGCGGTGACCGATGTCACCACCGAAAGCTGCACGGTGACCGCGCCGCTCTTCCGGCTCGACCTCGAACGCGAGGCCGACCTTGCCGAAGAGGTGGCGCGCATCGACGGACTGGACAAGGTTCCGGAGCTGCCGGTACAGGGCAAACTTTGCGGCTCGGTCCGCGACGACGCCTACCTGCCGCTTCAGACGCTCCGCGACAAGATCATTTCGCTCGGATTTTTCGAGTGCAAGCATTATAGCACAGTGAGCCATGTTTCGGCGCTCTCCGACAGCCGGTTCGCCAAAGAAGACCTGGTGGAACTGTCCAACCCGATCAGTCAGGAACTCGCGGTCATGCGTCCGAGCCTGCTCGGTGAAATGCTCGGTACGATCGAGCGCAACATTTCGCGCCGGAACTTGAATCTGCGGCTGTTTGAAATCGGCACCGCCTTCTGCGCCAGACCGGAACTGTTCCCGGAGGAGCGCAACGAACTTTGCTTCGCGCTCACCGGACAGCGGATGCCGGAGCGCTATTCCGACGAACTCAAGCTCACTTACGACATCTACGACCTGAAAGGGGCGTTGGAGTCGATGTTCGAGCTGCTGCACATCACTCGCTACCGCTTCGTTCCGGTGGAGGACGCGCGCTACCATGCAGGGCGCGCCGCCGAAATCCAAGTCGAGGGGAAGACGGTCGGAACGTTCGGCGAACTCTCGGAGAAACTGACCAAGGGTTGGCGTACCACACACCCGGTGTTCGCGGCGCAATTGGAAGTGTCTCCGCTGTTGGCGGCGGATCGCGGCGCAGGTTATTACACGCCGTTCTCGTTCTTCCCGGCGACCAGCCGCGACGTGGCGTTCATCGCCCCGGCGGAGCTGACGCATGCGGAAGTGCTGGAATTCATCCGCAAGGCGAAACCGGCGGATCTGGAATCGGTGCGCCTCTTCGACATCTTCGAGAAGGAAGGCAAGAAGAGCATGGCCTACCAGCTGACGTTCCGCAACGCGGAGCGAACGCTGACCGACGCCGAAGTCAACACGCGGTTTGAGAAGCTGCGTGAGAAATTGCAAAATGAACTCAAAGTAGAATTACGATAAACGCAACCTGAAAGGGTCGATGAAATGAGCAACAACAAATGTGCCGGAACGGTCTTCGAGGGAAATCTCGACGCAAAGGGCATCAAGTTCGGAATCGTCTGCGCGCGATTCAATGACTTTTTTGTCAGCAAGCTGCTGGACGGCGCGATGGACGCGATCGTCCGCCACGGCGGCAGCGCGGCGGATGTGTCGGTAGCCTACGTACCGGGCTCGTATGAGATCCCGTTCGCGGTGAAGAAACTGATCCAGACCGGCAAATACGATGCAGTTCTCGCGCTCGGCGTGGTGATTCAGGGCGCGACGCAGCATGCCGGATACATCAACGCCGAAGTCTCCAAATGCCTTGCCCAGCTCGGACTGGAGAGCGGCATTCCGGTGACCTACGGCATGATCACCGCCGATAACCTCGAACAGGCGATCGAACGCAGCGGAACCAAGGCCGGCAACAAGGGTGTCGACGCGGCGCTGGCGGCGGTGGAAATGGTGAACCTCTCCAGGGCGATCCGTTAAATGTTCAGCGACGAAGATTGCAACGACAAGCAGGGCGTGCCGCACGCGAAGCGGGTGGGGCGCGAACTGTCCATGCAGTACCTGTTCCGCTGTGACATGCGGCAGGAACTGCCGGACGCAACGACGTTCGAGCTGTTTTACGACCAGATGAAGCAGGAACACAATCTCAAAGAAAACCGGCTCGGGCGCAAAGCGCGTGAGTACGCGGAAAAACTTTACCTCCTCGTCGCATTAAACGCCGAGGAGATCGACGTGACGATCCGCCAACGGACGGAGAACTGGGAGATGGATCGCATTTCGCTGGTCGACCGCAACATCATGCGTGTCGCCGTCGCCGAAATGCTCTACCTCGACGACGTACCGCCGGTGGTCAGCATCGACGAAGCGGTCGGCATCGCACGCGACTATTCGGGAATCGAAGCAGGTAATTTCATCAACGGCGTTCTGAACGGCGTAAAGGACACCCTCAAACGGGATCCGCGCGGCGGGAAGGAACCGAAAGGCGAATAAGGCATGAAATCGATTTTCTCCATCTTCAAGCGGGGGCTGGAAAAAACCACCACCCGGGTCGCCCGAAGCATCGGGTCGATTTTCACCGGAATCAAAGCGCACGGCGCTTCGAGTTTTGAAGAGCTTGAAGAACAGTTGATCGCGGCGGACTTCGGCGTACCCGCGTCTCTCCGCATCGTTGGAGAAATCCGTGACCGCTACGAGCGCGGCACCATCTCCACCGACGCCGACCTTACCGAGGTTGCGGCGGAGACGGTCAAGCTGATTTTAAACCAGCGCATGCGACCGATGCAAATCGCCGAAGCAGGCAAACCGACTGTGATCCTGATGGTCGGTGTAAACGGCAGCGGAAAAACCACCACCATCGGCAAACTGGCAGCGCGGTTTCGCGCCGACAATAAGCGCGTAGTGTTGGCAGCCTGCGACACGTTCCGTGCCGCGGCGGTCGAGCAGCTCCAGCTCTGGGGCGGGCGCACCGATTCGCAGGTAATCTCCGCCAAAGCAGGGGCGGACCCGGCCAGTGTCGCTTTTGATGCGACGCAGGCCGCCCTCGCCCGCAATGCGGACTACCTTCTGATCGACACCGCCGGACGGCAGCACAACCAGAAGGGGCTGATGGACGAGCTGGCGAAAATCCGCCGCTCCATCGAAAAAGTGTATCCCGATGCGCCGCATGAAGTGTGGCTGACCGTAGATGCGAGCCTCGGCGGGAATGTGCTGCATCAAGCACGCGAATTTTCCAAAACCACCGGAGTCACCGGATTGGTTTTAACGAAACTCGATGGAACCGGAAAAGGCGGCATGATTGTCGCATTGCATCAGGAATTCGAGTTGCCGACCTTTTTTATCGGGCTCGGTGAACAGCCGGAAGATCTCCAGCCGTTCAGCCCCGAATATTACGCCGACGCCCTGTTCGGCAAAAATGCTCTGCATGAAGAATAGGAGAAGACGTAAGAGATGAACAGCAAAGAAGCGAGTCAGGATCGATTATATATGCGCGAGGCCATTGGCCTTGCTCGTATGGGATGGGGCTTGACCAGCCCGAATCCGATGGTCGGCGCGGTAATCGTCCGCGACGGTGAAGTCATCGGGCGCGGCTATCACTTCAAGGCGGGGGAAGCGCACGCCGAAATCAATGCGCTGGCCGATGCGGCCCGTCACGGCAGCGAGCTGAAAAACGCGACGCTTTATGTGACGCTGGAGCCATGCTGCACCACCGGGCGGACGCCCCCCTGTACCGACGCGATCATCGCGGCCGGAATCGGGCGTGTGGTGATCGGTTCCCTCGACCCGAACCCGAATCACACCGGGCGCGGCGTCGAATTGCTGGAAGCCGCCGGAATCCAAACGACGACCGGGGTGGAACAGAGTGAATGCAGCGAACTCAACCGCGCGTTCTTTAAATGGATCGCCACCGGAAAGCCGTTTGTGGTATTGAAAATGGCTATGACGCTTGATGGAAAAATCGCCACCGAGTCGGGAGATTCCAAATGGATCACCGGAATCGAAGCACGGCGTCGGGTGCAGACGCTCCGCCGCTGGGCCGACGCGATCATGATCGGCGGCGAAACCGTCCGACAGGATGAACCCAAATTGACCGTGCGCGAACCGGATACCTGGCCGCGGCAGCCGTTGCGGGTCATCGCCAGCCGCAGCATGGATGACGACGAATTGCTGAAATTTTTCCCAGACGAAAATTTCGAGAGGGTCGAGCTGGAGACGAACGAAGAGTGGCACAGCATGCTGATTCGCCTCGGAGCGCGCGGAATCACCGCCCTTCTGATCGAAGGCGGCGGCGAGCTGGCGGCGGCGGCAATCGACGCCGGAGCGGTCGATATGGTGGAATTTCATATCGCACCGAAACTGCTCGGAGGGCGCGACAGCCGTCCGGTACTCGGCGGAAACAATCCCGATTCGATGGAATTCGCCCGGAAACTGCACAAAGTCAAAGTGGAACATTACGGCGAAGACATCGCCATATCCGGATATCTGGAGGAATAGAATGTTTACCGGCCTGGTGGAAATGACTGGATCCCTGATCCGGCTGCAAGGGGAACACCTCGCGCTGAAGCCGTCGAGGAAATTCGAGAACCCGGTTTACGGCGAGAGCGTGGCGATTAACGGTTGCTGCCTCACGCTGGAACGGGAGCTCCCCGGCGGCGTACTGGAATTTTTCACCCTGGCCGAAACCCAGTGCCGCACCAACCTCGGCAAATTGAAGACCGGGGCGCAACTCAACATGGAGCGCGCGCTCCGAGTGGGCGACCGCCTGGGCGGGCACATTGTGTCCGGTCACATCGACGCGGCGGCGGAGGTGCTGGACTACCGGCAGATGCCGGATGGCGACTGGGAACTTCGCATCGTGCTCCCGGAAACGCTCGCGCCGGAGTTGGTGGAGAAGGGCAGCATCGCCATCGACGGCGTATCGCTGACCGTCACCGAAGTCGGGCGCGATTTCTTCGCGGTCCGCTTGATTCCGGTCACCCGCACCGATACCGCGTTGGCGGAACGCGTGCCGGGTACGCTGGTTAATCTGGAGGGTGACATTCTCGGCAAATACGTCCGCCGACAACTCGAGCTTCGTTCCGGAGCGGCGCAAAGCGCCGTCCGGCAGTCGGATATTACGATGGATACATTGCGGGAGGCGGGATTCCTGTGAAAAAGATTCCGGTGGAATTCGGCGCGGTATTCTCTTCGGAGGAAAACTTTGCACGGATGCCGGAGCCTTACCCGAAAGGGCTTGGTTTTCTGGCGGTGCCTGGCGAAGTATTCGACAATTCCGCTCTGCGAATGAAGCTGCATAAAATCGCTTCGGGAAAAGTCGGAATTGTTCCGCGCGAACTGGTTGCCTACGAGATCGCCTCGCTGCTTCCGGAGCAGAATATGGCGCTCCGAGTCGAATTCGCCCGCTTTTTCCGTGCAAGATGCAAGCGCGCCATCGAGCAGCGCAGTACCGAAGTCGGACTGCGGTTCGACTGGGAGCGGATGGCGCAGGAACCGGCTCACCGTGACGCACTGTTACTGTTGCTGCGCGGGAGCTTCGGAATTCTGGCGGAGAACAAGCTCAAGCTGCGCCTCGCGGTCCGCCTTCCGGGCGACGCGGCGGAATATGTGCGGCTGATCCGCGAACTGCTGTACCCGGGCGTCGCGCTCTCGCTGGAGTGTTATCCCGGCGGAATCGGCGCCGAAACGCTTCACGCGTTGCGATTTTACAGCGACACCTTCGTGCTTCACCCTGATCCGGTGACCGGAGAAAGCTGGAGCGCCGAAGACATTAAAATTTTAATCGAAACGGCGGGCGGGCTTTGCACCTCCCCACGCCGCATTGGCATCGTGAGCGAAGACGCGCAAACCGCAGCAGCACTGGCCAGTGAATACAGACGTCTTGAAACCGAGGGAGAAAAATCATCATGCTGAAACTTGGAGTCAACATCGACCACATCGCCACCGTCCGCCAAGCGCGGCTGGCGCAGGTTCCCTGCCCACTGGAAGGGGCGCTTCTGGCGGAAAAGGCAGGGGCATGGGGGATCACCGCCCATCTCCGCGAGGATCGTCGTCACATTCAGGATTCCGACATTGACCAACTGGCTGCCCGGGTGAAAAATCTGAATATGGAGATGGCCGTCACCGGGGAAATGGTAAAAATCGCCCGACGGATTCACCCGCACAGCAGCTGCCTTGTACCAGAAAAGCGGCAGGAACTGACCACCGAAGGCGGGCTCGACGTCGTCGGCCAAAAGAGCAAAGTCGCCGCGGCGGTGAAAGAACTGAAGGCCGACGGCATTCTCGTGAGCCTCTTCATCGATCCCGAATTTCACCAGCTTGACGCGGCGGCGGAAACCGGAGCCGATTATGTGGAACTTCACACCGGAACCTATTCCAACACCTCCGGCGACGCACAGCGCAAGGAGCTTGATCGCCTGGTCGCCGCGGCGACGCACGCCCACGGAATCGGGCTGGCTGTCAACGCCGGGCATGGCATCGACTATCAGAACATCAACGGGATTCTCGAAATTCCGCATCTTTCGGAGCTGAATATCGGGCACTCGATCGTGGCCCGCGCCGTCATGGTCGGTATGGAGCAGGCCGTGCGTGAGATGATCGAAGCCATGCGCGCTTACACTCAAGGATAAAATGAGCAACGGCGGCAGGCACGGAATTCTGAAAAGCTCGCTCGGAGTATCGGCCGCGACATTTCTGTCGCGGCTCCTCGGGCTGGTTCGCGTGATGCTTGAGGCGCGCGTACTCGGCGGCGACACCATCGCCAGCGCGTGGGCGCTCGCATTTGCGATTCCCAATACGTTCCGGCGCATGCTGGGAGAAGGCGCGCTCGGCACCGCGTTGATTCCGCTGATTTCCGAAACCGACGAACAAAAGGGGCCGGCACAGGTACGCAAGGAACTCGGAATCGTGTTTACCGTACTCTCGCTGATTCTCGCGGGCGTGGTGGTGACGGTTTCCGGCGGCGCACTCCTGATCTACCATCTCCCGCTTTCTCCCGAAACATTCCCACTGCTCACCAGCGACCGCATCCGTTTGACCTTGCTTCTATTGCCGTTGTTGATGCCGTACTCCTTTTTCATCTGCCTGGTCGGAGTGATCACGGCGGTACTCAATACCCGACGTGTATTCGTACTGCCCGCGCTTGGCGCACTGTTGCTGAACATATTCCTGATCGGCGGGCTCTTTTTCGCCTTCCGACGCGGATTCGCGGGGAATGAATTGATCGGATTCCTCGAAACGCTTTCGCTGCTGGTGCTGGCTTCCGGAGCGATTCAGCTGCTGTTGATGTCGCTATTGCTCTGGAAAACCGGACGATTCCCGACGCTTTCACGCAACATGTTTCGCGAAAGCGACATCCTTCAGCGCCTCTGGAAACTCGTACTGCCCGGTTTGATCGGCGGATCGGCACTTCAAATCAGTTTTCTGGTCGACCGGATGCTCGCGATGTATCTTGGCCCCAAGGCGGTTCCGGCGCTGACGTATGTGGATCGCATCATCGATCTGCCCATCGGAATTTACGCCATCGCACTCGGTTCGGTTCTCACGGCCACCATGTCCCGGGCGGCGGCGCGCGGCGACCTCGACGGGATGGCACACGATCTGGTGTTCAGCCTGCGTCACGTCTATTTTTTCTGCATTCCCATGGCGGTCGGCGTGATTTTCTTCTGGGAGCCGGTGCTGCGTATTCTCTGCCTCGGCGGAAATTACACCCAGGATGATCTGATGGCCGCTCGCATGGTCGCCATCTTCTGCGGCGCGGGAATTCCGGCGTTCTGTTCGATCAAAGTTCTCCTCGCCCCCTTTTATGCACGCAAGATGATGATGACCACGCTGCGCTGTTCGCTGATCGCCATCGGTTGCAACATCGTATTCAACCTGATTTTGATGTGGCCGCTACAGCAGGGGGGAATTGCGCTGGCGACGGTGCTTTCCTCCATGGTGAACAATGGATTATTGCTATGGTTGCTCCACAAAGAGGGCATTTCGCTCGGCAGGCAGGAGATTTTCAAAACGGTCGGTCGCTCGCTCGCCGTTGCGCTGGTTGCCGGTGGAGCACTCTATCTGCTCTATCCATTCCTCCAGACACATCTGACGCTTCGGCATATCGGGGAATTCCCGGCGCTCGCCGTACTCGGCGGGTTATTCGTAATTCTCTACTTGATCGGGAACCGCATACTCCGCGCCCCGGAATTGACGGAACTGGCCGGCGTACTCCGCCGCCGCTAAATGCCAAGACAAAAAAAGAGAGCGTCTTTTCACGCTCTCTTTTATCTGAATGGCAAATGGGTTACCAGAAAATGTGCAATGGCCGCACCAATTTCAGAGTAAAACCGTTTGGCGTCAGCTTCCCTGCCCCGTTGTAGTCGTAAAAGACCACGAGATCGGAGAATTCATTGGTCGCCCCGAACCACTTGCCCCCCGGCAGAAAGTTGATGTCGCGCGGGCTGGAGCCACCGGCAAGTACCATATCCGTCATCGTCATGCCGCCCTTGCCATCCAGTTCATAAACCGCAATCGAATCGAAACCGCGATTTGAGACGAACAAATAACGCTCGTCTTCCGACAAACGGATCGCCGCAACTTTGGTGTCTCCCTCCCAGAAACAGGGAAGTGTCGTTTCCTTGGCGATCTTCGTAAACACGCCGTCACGATATGAAAGCGCCGTCACGCTGTTGCCGAGTTCATTCGCCAGATAAGCGATTTTTCCGGTTTTGTCGAATATCAGATGGCGCGGGCCATCACCCGGCTCGGTCCTGTAAACGTTCGGGTTCGCCGCATCGACCCCTTTCACCGGATCAAGCGGATAGGTGAACACCGAGTCGATTCCAAGATCAATGACGATCAGGAACTTCCCATCCGGCGTAATGCTGGTGAAATGGGTGTGCGGCCCTTCCTGACGAGCGGCATTCGGCCCTTTGCCGGAATGGCGAACCTGCTGTGTCTTTTCAACGATCTTCCCGTTTTCCACCCGGAATTCGGAGAAGTCGCCAGTCAGGTAATTCGCGCAATAAAGGAACTTCCCGGTCGGGTCGGTGATGACGTAACACGCCGCCTTCCCGCCGGAAACCATGCTGCTCAAAAATGTCAAAGAACCATCAGCGCCCACCGCAAAGGAGGCCACGCCGGCTTCGCCGTTGACGGAACAAGTCGAATACATGAACTTGCGATCCGGCGAAAACGCGAGGTAATTCACGCTCGTCATCGGCGTAAAACCAAGTTGTTTCGGGGGCGCATTCTCCCGCATTTCGTAGCGGTAGATTCCTCCCTCCGGCTTATCCGGCGACATTGCGGCGATGTAAAATTGAGGCATCATGATAACAGTTCCTTATCTATCGCTTTACGATTCGAGAACGATGCGTCGGAAATTTTTCTTCCCGGAACGGAGCGTAAACCCGCCGTCCGCGAAACACTCCCGCGTGATCTGCTCGTTGACATCAGTGACCTTCACATCATCAATCGAAACCGCTCCGCCCTGAATCAGGCGGCGGCCGTCGCTGTTGCTCTTGCAAAAGCCGGCGATCACCAGCAACTTCGGCACAGTCAGCCCGAACGGATCGGCGAGATCGGCGGCGGTAACCGTCGCAGTCGGCAGCTCGGCCTGCACCGCTTCGGCTTTAATGGAAGTGATTGCGCTGGTAGTCTCCACCTTACAATCGGGATCGGCGAAACCGAATCGGCTGCCGGCGGCGACAAACGCTTCCCGTGCGGCCTCTGCGCCATGCGCCAGACAAGTGGCCTCATAGGCGAGAATTTCCTTGGCCCGGTTGATATTTCCGGCGGGGTCACAGATCCGTTTGATCTCTTCGACCGGCAAGGAACTGAAATAGAGCATCAGTTTCTCGACCTGCGTATCGTCGGAGTTGCGCCAGAATTGATAGTAATCAAACACACTGGTCCGGTTCGGATCAAGCCAAACATTGTTGCCGCCGGCGGTTTTGCCGAACTTTTCGCCGTTGCTGTCCATCAGAAGCGGAATGGTCATGCAATGAACCTCTTCGCCCAGTTTGCGACGCACCAGCTCAGTTCCCGCGACCATATTGCCCCATTGATCCTGGCCACCCATCTCAAGTTTACAGCCATGATCACGACGAAGCACCATGAAGTCATAGGCCTGAAGAATCGAGTAGTTGAATTCCAGAAACGTCAATCCGTCTTCGAGGCGGGATTTGACCGATTCCTGCGCCATCATGCGGTTGATGCTGAAAATGGTTCCGACTTCACGAAGCATATCGATGTAACCGATCGAGCAGAGCCAGTCGGCGTTGTTGACGAAACACGCCTCGCCGTTTTCGGTGCGGATGAACCGCGAAAGCTGCTTTTGGAGGCAGGCGACGTTATCCGCAATGATTTCCAGCGTCATCATCGGGCGGGCACTCTTTTTGCCGGAAGGGTCCCCGATCCGTGCAGTGGCTCCGCCAACCAATACGATCGGAATGTGCCCTGCCTTCTGCAGCAGGCGCATCGCCATGACCGGCAGCAAGTGGCCGACATGCAGGCTGTTCCCAGTCGGATCGAATCCTACATAGAACTTGACCCGCTCGGTGTTGAGAAGTTTTTCGATCGCTTCTTCATCGGTCTGCTGGTAACAGAAGCCGCGTGCCTTGAGTTCCTGGAAAATGTTCATCGTCTCTTTTGTTCCGTTTAAACAATTGCCCCGTCACCTGGCGGGGATAAAGACTTTACTATAATCCATTTTCGTCGAAGTGCAACTGGCAGGCAGGAGAAAATCAGGCGAAATTCAGTCATAAAAAGCGCCGCTCATCCCTTTTCCTGCAAACGCATCGGGCGGCGGCGCCTGTCGAACCTCGCCCCTCCCTCAAACCGGCGAACCGCCGGTTTCGGACCGGGACACAGTGTCATTCAACTGCCAATCAGGTTCGTGCCGATTTTCAGCAATGTACCCAATTGGTAGACAATGAAGGTGGCAAGGTAAGCCAGGGAGAAAAGTCCACCCGCTTCCAACAGCGCCATCCTCCAGGAGTTCATTTCACGCTTCATGATCGCCAGCGTCGCCAGACACGGGATCGACAGCAGGCTGAACAGCATGATACAGAACGCCTGAAGCGGAGTGTAATTCTCAAGCAGTCGTTCGCGCAACGGCACCGATTCCTCGTCCGCCTCGCCTTCCGCATAGAGGATGCCGAGCTGAGAGACAAAGACCTCCTTCGCCGCCAGACCGCCAATGCTCGCCGTCGTCAACTTCCAGTCGAAGCCGATGGGGCGGAACACCGGTTCCAGAAATTTCCCCACCCGGCCGGAAATCGTAAATTCCAACTCTTCCGCATTTTTCGCGTTTTCCAACGCGGCCACGGAATCGTTCAACTCCTGCGCGGCATTGACCACGACCTGTTGCGCCTCGGTCAGTTCGACCTCAGCAAGCGCTTCCAGCGTTTCATCGGAGAGTGCGCCCGAAACCTTGGCGTCAGCGAACTCCTCCTCGGAAATTACGCCCGCGGTCTTCAGCACCGCAAGTTGCGCTTCGGTCAGGGATTTTTCACCTTGAACCTGTTCGATGGCCGCATCGTAATCCTGCGTGAATTCGCCTCGCTCCGGAAGCGTATTCGCAAAGAAAAGCAGAATCGAGGTGAGAAGGATGATCGTACCAGCCTTGTGAACGTACATCTTGGCGCGATCCCACATATGCAACAGCAAACTCCGCAACACCGGCATCCGGTAAGGCGGCAGTTCCATCAGGTAAACTTCGCCTTCGCCCTTGAAGAGCGTCGATTTGAGCAACCGGGCGGCAATCAGGGCCACCACCACACCGATCATGTAGATGATCCACATCATCAGCGCCTGGTATTTCACTACGAAAAACGCGGGGATAATCAGTGCGTAAATCGGCAACCGCGCCCCGCAACTCATCAGCGGCAGGATCATGATCGTCGTCTTGCGGTCGCGCTCGGATTCGATGCAGCGCGTCGCCATGATCGCCGGAACCGTACAGCCGAAGCCGAGAACCAGCGGAACGAATGAGCGCCCCTGCAACCCGAATCGGCGCATCACGCCGTCCATCACAAAAGCCGCGCGCGCCATGTAGCCGGATTCCTCCAGAATCGCAATCGCGAAAAAGAGGAACACGATGTTCGGCAGGAACACCAGCACCCCGCCCACGCCGCCGATCACTCCGTCGGTAATCAATTTGCGCAGGTAAGGCGCGCTCGTATCCGGCCAACCCGAACGAATCAAGTCGGAGAGCGCGGCGAAACCGTCTTCGATATATCCCATAAACGGGTCTGCACAGGTGAAGGTAAACCAGAACGTCAGGTAAATGATCAGGAAGAACAGCGGCAGCCCAAAATACTTATTGGTCATCACCACGTCAATCTTGTCGGAAATCTCGCGGCGGCGCTCTCCGGTAATCGAAGTTGCATCACGGCAGGCTCCGGCCAGCATCGCATAACGGCAGTCGGCCATAAACGTATCGGCCGTGATCGCATGTTTGTTTCGGAGGTGTTGAATCTGGGTCTCGACTTCCGCGTGAACCGCCTGGAATTCGGGAAGACGCATCGCACAGTTGTCGTGTTCCAACAGCTTGACCGCAAAAAAGCGCGCCGGAATGTGCGAGTAACGCGTCACGTGCAGCGCATCGATTTTCGTCGCTACCGCCTGAATGGCGTCGTCGATATCCGCGCCGTACGTGAGCATCGGCATTCCATGTTCATCAAGTTTTTTCAGCGTATCGGACAGTACTTCCAACAACGAACGGACACCGCCCGCCTGACACCCGATCGTGCGGACGATGGGGGAACCAAAATACTTTTCCAACTTCGGAATATCGTACTTCAACCCCTTGCGATCCGCCTCGTCGCTCATATTGAAGGCGATCATCATCGGGATATGGAGTTCCGCAAGCTGCGTGGTCAGGTAGAAACTGCGGCGCGGGATGGTGGAGTCCACCACGTTCAAGATCAAGTCGATCCCCGGCGTGGTCAGCTCCTGAAACACCACATCTTCTTCAGGTGAGCTGGAGGAGAGCGAATAGACGCCCGGCAAGTCGACCAGTTCGATCTCCATGCCGTTCAGCGTGAGCCGCCCGGTCTTGCTCTCCACCGTCACGCCCGGATAGTTGCCCACATGCTGACGCGTACCGGTCAGCGCGTTGAAAATACAGGTCTTTCCACAGTTCGGATTACCCGCCAGCGCAATTCGGAATTTGTTTTTCATTTGGCGGCGACTCCGGCTTGCAGCAAAATGCCATCCGCGTCGTCGCGGTGCAGCGCCATGTTGGTATCAAGAAATTTCACACGGATCAAACCGCCGAAGGGGGCGCGCGCCTCCACCGTCAGCTCGGTTCCGGCAACCAGACCGACGTCGGCGAATTTTTTCCGCCCGCGCAGTTCCGGCAATACCTTTACGATCGTCGCCGTCACCCCGACCGGCAGATTTGCCAAAGTCAAGGGCGCGTTTCCACTCGAAGCCCGGCGCGTCTCGCCGGCTTCACACCCACAGGAGCACGAAGCGTCATTTTTCATGGCTGAATTCCTCTCTTGCAATTAGCCCACCCTAATATTATTTGTAAAAAAACAACCCTTCCGGCATACGCAAGCCGAGGGAGCAGTCAGGAATCGCGTGGAAAAATCCACAACGATATAATATAATGCGCCATAACGCTTTTTCAAGATAGAATCCGCTAACTTTTTCAATAACCGCACTCCCTTTGCCTCTGTCGCAAGTCACTTTCCCCCTTGCACAGAACGAACCTTGCTTGCGTCGTCAGCGAGTAAAATAATGAAATGCGTTCCGGATCCGAACAAAAGAAGTTTGAAATTAATTAATCCAGTACAGCTACGCATATTAGAGGAAAGGGCAACGATAACAATTACTTTTATTCGATAATTAATGATTTATTTCATTAATTTAGGCAACGCATCACTTGACAAACGTCTAAAGTCGATCCATTATATCCTAGAGGGAACATGTTTCATGGTTCCTCACAGACCATAACCGTGCAACTTGCACTGCTGATAATGGAACGAAAATTCGGCAATCACAAAGAGGGCGGAGGATTATGAAATCGCAGTTTTTTTACCTTGACTTCGATGAGGGCAATCACGTCAACTATCACGGCGAACTGTCGGAAATCTCCGGATTCAACGTTGGAGGAGCGAACCTGATTGAAAAACAGATTGCCGAGCAGAACTCCCGCTTTTCCGCCGATATCACATTCTCCGCCACAAATCAGCTGCCGGAGGAAGAATATTCCACCATCTTTGTCGACAGCAACAATGTATTTGAGTCCCAACCGATCGACGAGCCTGAACTCCCTCCCGAGCCCAACCCTGGCGAAACTCCAACACCCGCCGCCCCTATTAACCAAACGTTGATCCTCTCCGGCGAAACTCCGGAGCACAATGGTGCTTGGCTCCAGCAAAATGACCAATATATCAAAATGGAAATCCTACCCGGCGGGGTGGCAAAAAGCACCGTGATCTCCAACGAGGGCATACAGAATGTACGCGGCGGACTTGCTAAAGACACGACGATTCTCGGCGAAGGGAAGCAGGAGGTGTTTGCCAATGGAACCGCCAGCAAAACCGTCATTTCCAACGGAGGTATACAGAATGTATCCGGCGGAGCCACCGACGGCACGACGATCTTCGCCGGAGGGAAACAAGTGGTGTTTGACAACGGGATTGCAAGCAACAGCTTCATCCGCGGAGGCGTGCAAATCGTTTCCTCTGGCGGAAGCGCAAATTCCACCGTCATTTACAACGGAACCCAGAATGTGTTTTTTACGGTACTCTCCACCACGTTGAGCGGAGGAGTACAGAACGTTTTCAGAGATGCCACTACAGACTCAACATTTATTTCCTCCGGCGGCAATCAAGTGATCTTCGATGGAGGACGTGCTTACTCAACAAACATTCGCGGAGGCATCCAGACGATTTCAAGCGGTGGCAGTGCAATAACGGCCGTTCTTTCCCAGGGAATTCAGCATATAAAAAGCGGCGGGGTGACGAACGACGCCCAAATCAATGGAGGCACTCAACAAATTTCAAGCGGCGGGGTGGCGAACGACGCCAAGATCAATGCGTCCGGTACCCAGGTCGTCGAAGCAGGGGGGCTTGCGAGCAACGCCACGATCAATGCGTCCGGTACCCAGGTCGTCGAAGCAGGGGGGCTTGCGACCGAAGCAATTATTCAAAGCGGCGGGGAACAAATCGTACTGGCCGGAGGGGTAGCATCCGGTACGCACCTCAGCGTTGGTACTCTGACCGTCAAATCCGGTGGATCAGCGATCGGAATCACGCAGGGAATCGGGGGTATCATCACCCACGTTGACGGAAATGACAACAAAACAGTCGTAACAGGAAGCGTCTTCTCCCAAGACGAATCCTCCCAAGACGAATTCTCGCTGCGTAATGGCCATGCGGACAACTTCACCCTGAACGAAGGCGGCAGCCAATTTGTCTTCAATGGGGGAATCGCAAACAATACAAAAATTGACAGAGGCTACCAACTGGTTTCCAGCGGCGGAATCACAAATCACACATCTGCAATAAACAACGGCTGCCAAGATGTGATTTCCAGCGGAACGGCAAATTTCACGAAACTGCTTCTGAGCGGCATGCAACGGGTTTCTGCCGGTGGAATCACAAACGATACCATCATTGACGCAGAAGGGAAACAACTGGTTCTTGACGGAGGACTCGCAAACGATACCACAATCAGCGCCTCCACAATCCGTGACGGCATAGGAAAGCAAGAAATTTCCAGCGGCGGCGTCGCAAAAGGCACCAAAATCATCATCGGCAACCAGACTGTTTTCGACGGAGGAATCGCAAGCAACACCACCATCTTCGACGCCCCACGCCTTGCCACACAGACCATCTCCAGTGGAGGAACCGCAGAGCATACCACGATTTCCGGCGGCATACAAACAGTCGACATAGGCGGAATCGCAAATAGCACAACCATCGCCGGCGGCCTGCAAACAGTCAACATAGGCGGAATCGCAAACTACACGAATTTGCAAGAGGGCAGGCAACGAGTCCTCGGAGTGGCGAGCAACACACTGGTCGCCGGCGGTGATCTGGAGGTGTTTGAAGGGGGGCTTGTAGTCAGCACCCTGATTTCCTCCGGTTCTATAATGATGGTGGGCAACGGCGGCTCGGCCTTACACGTGATTCAAGAAGTCAATGCCGCGTTGTTCTGTTATATCACCGGCAACAACAGACGCACACTGATCTCCGGAACCAATGCCCTCGGGAAAGAATTTTCCCTGAAGGATGGCGTCGCCAACAACTTCGCTATCTATCAGGGTGGCGGACTGTACATGGAATCCGGCGGAGTAGCGAATTCAACCGTCATCTCTTCCGGCGGGGTTGTTGTGGCATCCGGCGGAATGATGAATGCAACCGAAATCTTCGCTTACGGATTACACGGGGTTTCAGGCGGTGGCATCGCAAACAATACCCTGATTCACACCCTGGGAACCCAGGGCATTCTCAATGCTACAGCGAATTCCACCGTCCTGCACGGAGGGGTTCAAGTTGTGCTTGAAAACGGTGTCACAAACAGCACGAACATCTTAGATCAAGGCAACCAACTGGTACAGAATGGCGGGATCACCAGCGAAACCCTGATCTCCTCCGGCGGCAACCAGCTTGTACAACAAGGCGGAGTCGCAAACGAAACCCTGATCTCCTCCGGCGGCAACCAACTTGTGGAGCAAGACGGAGTCGCAAACGAAACCCTGATCTCCTCCGGCGGCAACCAACTTGTGAAGCAAGGCGGAGTCGCAAACGGAACCACCGTAATGGCAGGTGGAACTCTCACGGTCAATGGCGGCATGCTTACCGGAGTTACCACGTTGGGAGGCGTGATGGTGGTATCCCAAGCCAATACCGACGTCAACAACGGTTCGATTGTTTACAATCTTACCCAGCCGCAAACCGCAAAATTCATCTTAATCGACAACCTCGCCAATCTGGTGAATGTCGCTTCGTATACCGTTTCCGTCAAAGCCTCGCAGGGCGGCCATTATGTTCTGGCGGGCGGCGCTGGAGGATTCGACGTTCCGATTCACCTCGTCATCGACGGGGTCAACTTCGGGGAAATGAGCCTCAACAACAGCCTGGTCTGCAACGAACGGAAGTATCAGCTGGCGTTGGATGACAACCAGCTTCTCTCTCTCCAAATCCATACCGAAGAGGAGCAAAGCACCTGTGTGACGCTGAAGACGGACACCACATCCGGCAACGACTTCCAATACTCGTTGCGCGAAGCGATACGCTACCGCGTCTTCTCCGAAAGAAATCTGCCGGTCACTTTTGATTCGCAGCTGAACGGTTTTGAAATCGTTCTGTCACAAAACCTGCATCTGGGAATAGAAGAACTCACGCTTCTCGGCAACGGCGCGGAGCAAACCATCATCCGGGGGCAGGGAGATGCAGCGCTCATCGTGGAGAACACGGAGAACCTGACTCTCCAGAAATTGAGCCTCCACAATGCGACGATTCACTCGGGAGCGGTGTTGAACCTTGCCGATGACGTGACGTTGACAGGCAACTTCGCCCTCGCCGGAATCATCACGACTGACGGAGTGGTCAACGCCTCCGGCGCGTCGCTCACCATGGAGTTGAAACCGCAGGACGCAAACGCCCCGGTGCGGATCGATCAATGGGCAAATATTTCCTCAGTGGCGGCCTTGACAATTGCAATGGATGACTCCATACCGCAAGGCAATTACCGGCTGATCGGCGGAGCGGCCGGATTTTCGGAGAATATCACCCTCTGTGTCGGCGGGGAGAACCTGGGAGAGTTCCGCTACAATTCCATAGATGGCACTTACAATCTGCTGAAAAAAAGCTGGAATGAGTACTCCCTCTCGATTAAAGACGGGGTTTTAGTCATGGAATGGGTGAACAAAGACATCATTCTCGGCAACGGAGAAACCTCAACCGGAGATATTATTAACAACTCCGAATCCCCGCATATGACAGTCGGCAACGGCGGGATGGCAAGCGGCACGCAAATCAACTCCGGCGGGGCACAGGACGTGTACAGCGGCGGCAATGCCTCCGGCAGCATTGTCAGCAGCGGCGGGACACAAATCATCCATTCCGGCGGCGGCGTAACCGATGGAATCATGAACGGCGGAACCCAGATCGTCAGCGGCGGGGTGGCCTCCAATACGCTCCTCAGCGGGGGGACACAGATCATCAGCGGCGGGGTGGCCTCCAATACGCTCCTCAGCGGAGGGACACAGACCATCGCCTCCAATGGAACAGCGGAACAAACGGTGGTGCATTCCGATGGGAGGCAGCATGTTTCCGAAGGCGGAGTGGCAAAAAACACGATTGTAGAATCCGGCGGGATGCAAATCATCTCCAGCGGCGCGAGCGCACACCTTACGGTGATCTCCGCCAACGCTGTACAACACATCTCCTCCGGCGGAATCGCCACCAGCGGACTTGTCATGAAAAACGGCAATCAGGTCGTCAGCGCAGGAGGAACGGCAATCCATGCGGAAATCATCGGGGGAATGCAAACACTCCGCTCCGGCGGCGTGGCGCAGAACACGATCGTGAAATCCAACGGAATACAACGGGTTCTCGACAACGCAAGAGCGAGTGCGACAGTCGTCACCACCTACGGAACCCAGGCCGTCCATTCCGGCGGTGTAGCAGTGGATACGATCGTAAAACTGGGCGGCCTCCAGCATGTATCCGGCGCTGGAATCACAAGCACAACGTTCGCTTCCGCCGGCGGCACACAGCACATCGAAGCCGGCGGCATTGCGAAAAACACGGTTGTGAGATCCGGCGGGACGCAACATCTCGCCAGCGGCGCGAGCGCACATGCCTCAATCATCTCCTCCGGCGGCATCCTCTCGGTGGAACGCGGTGGGATTCTCAGCGGAGAAATTTCCATCGGCGGAACCCTGGTCACGACCGGTGCGGTCACCTTAGCCTCCGACACAACAATCACGCTGGCAGTCAATGGGCACTCTCCGGGAGAACCGGTGATGATCGATTCACTTGCAAACGTATCGGGAGCAAATCTGGTGATCAGCGTAAATTCCGATCTGGCGCCCGGAATCTACAGCCTCGCCGGCAACGCGGCGAAATTTACCGGAAGCATCAGCATCAGGAACGTGAACGGCATCAAGTACGGCATGCTCCAACCCGGCGGAGCCGGCGTGACGGCCGGTTCTCATGTCTACAAGCTGATCAGCGCACACGGCAACCTTGCATTGCAGGTTTCCAACGTGATTCCGCCGGTTTACTCCAATGATTTCTCCGGCAACATTACGGCGGAGAACTACAAGTTGACATTCGGCTCCGAGGCGCTTGCCGACGGCCGCTACACAATCGCCGGAAACTTCGGCGAAATGAACGCCCGCTTCTCCATCGTAAGCGAAGCCGGCAAAAAAATCGCCTCCGGCACCGTGAGAAAGGGCGTGGTGAAGTTCAAAGAGAAGCTCATCGAAGCTGGAAACTACACCATCGTCTTTGAAAGTTCGGACAGAGGGAGAACCGGCGGCGATTTCACCCTGACCTTAAATGGCGCTCTCTATACCGAAGGCGACAACGGCGACGACTGGACCAACGTAAAGACGCTCGGAGCCGCAGGGCTTCACGCGGACTATTCGCTTGGCAGCATCACCGCCACCGGACCCGTGCTGACCGAATGGGTCGGTTTCGGCGACGCGGTGGATTATCGCAAGTTCACCTTGGAGAGCGGGGCGAACCTCTCGCTCAATCTCTTCGCAGATGATCAGGCGAAACTCACCATCTATCAGCTGATCGAAAACAGAAACGGCTCCTTCCGGTTGAAGGCGATCCGCAACGTTTCGGTCAACGCGAAGAACCCGTCGAAAACCCTGACCCGGTTGCTGGAAGCGGGGGATTATTACATGGGCATCTCCACCAACACCGCAAAGAAAGGCGGGGACGTTTCCTATACCATTACCGTCGAAATGGAAACGACCACATTCTATACGGAAGGCGATAACACCGATGACTGGACCAATATGAAAACAGTGGGCGCGGCGGGGCTTTCGGCGGATCACAACCTCGGGGAAGTCACCGCCGCCAAAGAACTGTTCTCCGATTGGATCGGCTTCGGCGACGCGGTGGATTACCGCAAATTCACGCTGAAGAACGGGGCGAACCTCTCGCTCACCCTCACCGCAACCGGACAGGCGAAATGCACCATTTATCAACTGATTGAAAACAGAAACGGCACCTTCCGGCTGAAGGCGATCCGCAACGTTTCGGTCAACACAAACACGCCGTCGAGGGATCTGACCAGACTGCTGGAGGCAGGCGATTATTACATCGAAGTCACCACCAACACCGCCAAAAGGGGAGGCAGCGTCAACTACGATCTTTCCGTCAACAGCAACAGCATTTTCTACAGCAGCGGCAAAAACGCTGACGATGATTACACACAGCTGAGCGACGCCTACAAGCTCAGGTTGGATCATGGAGGAGAAGTGAAATTCAGCGACTGGGTCGGCTTCGGCGACGCGGTCGACTATCGCGAAATCACCTTCGCGGCGGACGGCACTTGTATCTTCCAGATCAGCGGTCTGGAAGACACTGTGAAGCTGACGCTCTATCAGCAGAAAAACGGAAAACTACGCAGACTCGACAGCGAAACGGTAAAGAGCCGGGAAATCGACGACTGGGAAGTCCAGGCGGGGACCTACTATCTCGGCATCGAGTCGACGACAGCGAAAAAGGGCGGTGGAACGGACTACAATCTCCAACTGAATTTCTACCCGGGATTCGACTTGGACGATGCGTACAGTCATTTCGCGGCAACAAATCTCACCAATCAGGAAGATACACCCGGAAGCCTCGGCATGCTGGCGTAGACAACATCGCAGCCGCCCTCGGCGCATGCGCCGGGAGCGGCAGAAATCGACAATCAACGAAACAAAAAATGCCGCCGGAAAAATCCGGCGGCATTCCATTTTTCGTAACTTGTTACAGGATCGAGAAATCCGCGCCGATCCGTTGGAAATCACGGATAAAATCCGGATAAGTAACGGAGGCCGCTTCCGCCTCATCAATCAGCGTTTCACCGCTCGCCGCAAGCCCCGCCACCGCAAGCGCCATCGCAATCCGATGGTCGGCGTGACTGGAAACACAAGCGCCATGAAGCGCACCGCCCCGGATGATCATGCCATCGGGCAGCTCTTCGATATCGGCGCCCATCTTCGTCAGCTCGGCGGCCATCACTGCGATCCGGTCGGTCTCCTTGACCCGTGCCTGCGGCACGTTGACCAGGCGCGTTTCGCCTTGTGCCAGCGCGGCAGTCACAGCCATCGCCGGGAGCGCGTCCGGAGTTTCGTTCAGATCGATGGTGCGTCCCTGAAGTCTGCCGTTGGTGGTTTTCACCTTCAGCTCTGCACCGTACTCGATATTCGCGCCCATTTGTTCCAGATAGGAGAACACTTTTTTATCTCCCTGCGCATCCGAAAAATCGAGGTTGCGGATCACCACGCCGTCACCGGCCAGCGCCGCCGCACAAAGCGGAAACGCCGCCGTCGAAAAATCCGCCGGAATCACCCGTTCAAATGCCGGGATCGACTGCCCGCCCGGGATTCGCCAGTGCAACATATCGTCGCTTTTTTCATAACGAACCCCCAGCATGTCGAGCCAAGCCAGTGTGATTCCGATATACGGTTTCTCGTTCAAAAAGCTCAAATCGACCGTCGAATCCCCGTTCAAAGTCGGCAACAAAAAGAGCAGAGAGGTCAGAAATTGCGACGTCGTCCCGTCCACTTTCGTCGCGCCGCCCTTGAGCGGGCCGTGAACCGTGAACGGGCACTTGCCGTTGGCTGATTCAACAGCGGCGCCAAGCGGCTTCAGCGCGTCGAACAATCCGGCCATCAGCCGGGTTCGCAAACTCGCGTCGCCGTCAACCCGAATCGAGAAGTTCTGGTTCGCGCAGAATGAAGTCAGCATCCGCATACCGGTTCCGGAATTCCCGAGATCAAGCACCTGACCGGGATCTGTGAACACCCCGCCGGTACCGGTGATCACCCAGCTGCCGCTCTGTTCGGTAACTTTGGCGCCGAGCCGTTTCGCGGCTTCCAGCGTCGAGCGGGTGTCTGCCGATTCCAGCGGGGCGACGAGCGTGCTCGTCCCGATCGCCGCCAAAGCAGCGGTCACTCCGCGAATCGTATGCGATTTTGAGCCGGTCACCGCGATTTCGCCACGGAGTCGGGAGGGTCTGACCAAAAGTTTCATAATTTTATTCCATGATGATTGCGGTGTAATCGCCGCCCGGCGGAATCATGGGCAGCACGTGCTCGTCATAGCCGGTGTACACATCAAGCAGATACGGGCCGTCACAGGCGAGCATCTCCTCCAATGCGGGGATCAACTCTTCCCGCGAGAACACCTGGCGACCGGGGATTCCATAGCCTGATGCAATGGCGACGAAATCCGGGTACGGTTTTCCACCGTTGCACCCCATTCCGTCACAGCCATCGCAGTTTTGTCCGGCCGCACGGACGCCGCCCTTGCAGCGCCCGAGCACGGTGTTGCCGCGATTGTGATTGTAAAAACGATCCTCCCACTGCGCCACCATACCGAGATGTTGATTGTTGAGGATGATCATCTTGACGCCAATCTCTTCCACAAACAACGTGCCCAGTTCCTGAATGTTCATCTGGAAGCTGCCGTCCCCGTCGATATTGATGACCGTCTTCTCCGGGCAGGCGACTTTGGCGCCCATCGCCGCGGGGAGCCCAAACCCCATCGCGCCGAGCCCGCCCGACGTCAACAGCTGCCGAGGAAAGCTGTAGTCATAATACTGCGCCGCCCACATCTGGTGCTGCCCCACGCCGGGAACAATCACCGCCTTGCCATCGGTCAGGCGCGAAAGCGTCTGGATGACGAACTGCGGCTGCACTCGGTTCGGTTTCGACTTATATTGATTGTAGGGGAATTTTTTCCGCCACTCCGCGATGCGGGCGTGCCACTCGGCGTATTCCTGCCGGAGCGGCTTCGCATTCAGCGCCTGAAGCATATCTTTGATATTCGCAATGATTCCGAGGTCGGCCGGTTTGTTCTTGTTGATCTCGGAGTCATCGATGTCGACATGGACAATCTTCGCCCGGGTCGCAAAGCGCTCCGGATTTCCGGTCACACGGTCGTCAAACCGCGCACCAAACGCAAGCAGCAGATCGCATTCGTTGGCGGCATAATTGCCATACACCGAACCGTGCATGCCGAGCCAGCGCAGCGAAAGCGGGTGCTTCTCCGGAATCGCGCCGATTCCCATCAATGTGGTCACCACCGGAATGTTGTAGCTCTCGGCGAAGCGAAGCAGCTCGCTCGACGCTTCCGCGGTGATGATTCCACCGCCGGCGTAGACGCACGGACATTTCGACGCGGCGATCATCGCGCGCACCTTCTTCACGTCGGCCGGGTCGAGCGGCGGATTCGGGCAATAATAATTCAGCTCCATCGGCGCATCAAACGAAAATTCGATACGCTGCTGCTGGATGTTTTTCGGAATATCCACCACCACCGGGCCGGGACGACCGGTTCCGGCGATATGGAACGCCTCTTTCAGCACACGCGGAATTTCCTGCGCGTCGAGCACCAGAAAACTGTGCTTCACAATCGGGCGGGTGACGCCGATGATATCGGTTTCCTGAAACACGTTCTTCCCGATCATTGAGCTGGGCACCTGTCCGGTGATAAACACCGTGGGCACGGAATCCATATAAGCGTCGGCGATTCCCGAAACAAGGTTGGTCGCGCCGGGGCCGCTGGTCGCCATGCAGACGCCGACTTTGCCGGTCGCCCGAGCGTAACCGCCGGCGGCGAAAGCGCCACCCTGCTCATGGCGCGGCAACACCACGCGCAAATTCGATTTCGAGAGCGCCTGATGCAATTCGATCGCCTGTCCGCCGGGATACGCAAATACGACGTCAACCCCAAGGAGCTCCAGGCTCTTGATGGTAATTTCGCTGCCTTTCAAAAGGTTGGTCGTCTGCTTGTCCATTTTCTCATTCCTTCATCTGTAATGATTTCTCCTGCCGATGGATACAAAAGGGGAGCCCGCTTGTGAAGCGCCCCCCTTCTCTCCGGTGCAGCCAGAGGATAAATATATATCTCCTTTCGGAAAAAATCAAATTATCTCATTGGAAAACAAAGGGCAACCGTACAAAACAGGCGTCGTATCGAGGAGAATTTCTCATTTCTTTGCTTTTTTCCGTCGAATTCATTTGCTTTCGAGATATTTTTGGGTATAATTAATGTATCAGCGACTGATACACTTTGCATCAAATGCCGATACAACTCAAGCAAACAATCACGATCGGTTCCGTTATGAATCTTGAAAATAAAAGCGACATCCTGTACCGCCGCCTCCGGCAGCGGATTCACGGCATGCGCGAAGGCGAGATGTTTCCCCCCATCCGTCAGCTGATGGCGGAATATCAAGTCAGCCAGGCCACCGTCGTCATTGCGATCAATCAGTTGAAAGAGCAGGGGTTGCTCGAATCGTTTGTCGGGCGCGGAACGTTTCTCCGCCAGCGAAATTCTTCGCAGCCTAAATTCCTGCTGCTTTACCCCTACTGGCCGAGCCTCGCGCTGACGAGCAACGCGATGGCAATTCTGGCGGCCGCGCGGGAAGCCGGATTTGAAGCAGCGGAGCTGGTTTACCCACATACCGAGGATATCACACTCAAACTGGCGGAGCTGGAGGCGGATATCATCGTCATCGACTCCATCTCCAACAACACGTTGAGCCATGAGCAAGCCCGTCGGATTTATGATTCACCGATCCCTGTCCTGCTGTCGCGTTTTGAGATTCCGTTACAGGGCATCCATTACGTCGGGCACAACCTGAATAATTCCGGTTCTCTCGCAGCAGGGTACCTGCATCGAATGGGGCATCGAAAACTCGGCTTGCTGTTCAACGAACCGCATACCCAGAAAAGCGAGAGCCGGGCACAAAGTTTTCTCGGCATGGCACAGGCGCAAGGATGTGGCGTGGAAGTGATCGATCTCCGAATTGAACGCGGGGAACACTTTGAGCCGAAAATTCCATGGGTCGCCCGCGACATCGCCGACGGCCGCTATGATTTTTCCGCGCTCTTCGTCATCAGTCAGGCGGGGGCGACTTTGCTTCAGGAAGAGTTGACGAAACTGAAGCTCACCGTCCCGGACGACTTGAGCATCGTCGCCTTCGGCAACACTCCCGCTCATCCATTCCTCACCACCGTCGGCCACAATGTGAATCGCTACGCCCGGAAGGTCGTCGAAACCGCCCGGACAATTCTCCAGGGAACGGAACACGAACAACAACATACCTTACCCCTCGAACTGTACGAACGACATTCCGTCAAAAACCTCAACCCTACCAAATGAAAAGGATCGCCATGAACAGGAAAGCGTTTACATTAATTGAGCTTTTGGTTGTGATTGCAATCATTGCGATCCTCGCCGCCATGTTGCTGCCGGCGCTGAACCAGGCCCGGGCGAGGGCAAGAAAAACGCAATGCACCAGCAATTTGAAGCAAGTGGGAACCGGACTCGAACTTTACGGAACCGATTACGACATCTACCCCGCCGCCCGCCCGCCGGACGCCCAGGCCTGGGGAAGAAATTTCCATTGGTGGTACTTCCGGGTAGGTCCGTATCTCGGCATGCCGGTGCCCAAGACTGCCAGCACCTGGGCCGAAGCGGCGGCATACCGCAACAAAGCCGCATTGCGCTGTCCGGAGATCACCGTTGTCCAGAACGATACCTGCAGTTACTCGATGAACCAGTTCAGCCAGTCCATTCAGAAGCTCGGCATGACGCAGTTCGTCTCGGCCATCGCCGGGAAAGTGCCGGGTGACGACAACTCATTCTACATCAAGCCGGGAACCAGCGCCCGCGGAAGCGCCGCGCACGCCGCAGTCTCGAACTCCGGCATCGTCTGGGTGGCGGAACTGGGACTGAACCCGTCCGGGGTTGCGACGCTGAAACAGCAGCCGGACATCTCGTCGTTCTCCGGTAAAGAGGCGACACACCTCAACAACGTGGCGGGCGGTGCGGAATACGCCTTCCGCCATTCGCAATCCAAAAATGTTCTCTGGCTGGACGGGCATGTCGCATCCGTGCGGATTCATGATATTGATGACGCCATGGCTTTACGATAAAGGAAAAATTCTATGAGATTTCTGATTGCCGCAATTGCGATCCTCTCCACCCTGTCTTCCTGGGCGGGAGATTTGATTTTCGACAAACTCGACCACGCAACACTGTTGCGCGGCGAGGAACGCCACCAGATGCAGGAGCTCGCGTCCCCCGCCCCCGGAGAACCGGAACGGCTGAAATTCGCTTGGCAAAAGGATCGGTTCCGCTATGCCGAATTCAAGGTTCCGATCAATTCCCTGCCCCCGGTGGAAAGCGGGATCGCCGAACTGCGCGTCTTCCTGCCGGAAGGCTCACGAGTGGGGCGGATCGCCCTGCGATTGACGGATCGCTCAGGGGAAACATTTCAATTTTATCCGCTGAGCGCAACCGTCAAACCCGGCGGCTGGACCACGCTTTCGTTTCGCCTGACCGAAGCCGACGCCAACGGCAGCTGGGGCGGAAACAACGACAAGAAAATCGATCGAGACCTGCGGTTGACCGGTCTTGCCGTCAACTTCCCGCCGCAAGCCAATGCCGGAACACTGTTTTTCGACACATTGAAGCTGACCGCATCTGACGGCGCGTTGCTGGAGAGCCGGGAGGATTATCTGCGTTTCGACTCCTCCGAACTTTATACATATCGGATCTCCTACGGTAACGCAACGCTGACTCCAGGGGCAGACGGGCTGACCGTTTCCGGCCGGGCGGACAATAAAGGCAAACTGACACTGACCGAACGGAAGTTCGCATTGACGCCGCTGGCTCCGGCACACAAAGTGATATTGAAACTCGCTGATGTGCAGGGGCGCGGCACCATCCGCATGAGCTTTCGCGATTCTCAAGGCACCATACAACGCGCACACCAAACGTATACGCCGGAAAGCCGGGAGCTTGTGTTCCCGTTCCCGGACAGCAAAGCTCCAAGCGGGCATATGCAATCGATGGAAATCGAGCCGGAAACCGGAGATTTCCGGCTACGATTGACGGGCTCCGAGCGCATTGTCCGCCGCACCGCCGCCGAAGCGATCGCATTCGACGTGGAAACCGGGAATTTGCTGCACGTTCTTCCGGAGGGAGAAGAAGCGAAACTCGCGTTCACCTTCCACAACCGCTCCCGAGAAGCGTTGACGGCACGGGCGGAACTGGAGTTTCGCGACTATTACGACCGCACGGTCACGGAAACATTCGATCTGGAACTCGCACCGGGAGCCGTCGAACAGCGACAACTCTCTCAAGTGCTGCCAGCGCGCGGAATCTGGTACGTCACCAACCGCCTGAGCACCACCGGCAAGCACAGCGATACCGCACTCACACGCCGTGCGTTCGCCTGGATGAAGCCCTCCGGCCCCACGCCGGGGCGCGCGAAGGGATTTCTCTTCGGGATCTGCTCCCATCCACAACGGTGGAGCTGGCTCGATCAGGAACTGGAGGCGCAGGCGATGGCATGGTGCGGCGCAAAAGTACTGCGTAACGACATCGGTTGGAACAATATCGAACCAACGCCCGGCAGCTGGAACTTCTCCAGTATGGATCGAAAACTCGAACTCTTCGACCGTCACCACATCGAGCTTGCGCCGATCTGGGCCTACACCGCCCGCTGGGCCGCGCCGCCGGAAACCCGCGACAAAGGACGCGACTGGTTCCGCACCCTGCCCGATTACGATGCGTGGGAGAATTTCGTCCGGACAATCACCGCTCGTTATCGCGGCAAGATCCGCTTCTGGGAAATCTGGAACGAACCGGACTTCAGCGGCTCGAAATTCAACTCCGACGAATACGCCGAAATGATGAAGCGCGCTTACCGCGCCGCCAAAGAGGCCGATCCCGAAGCGATCATCCAGAGCGGTGGATTCGCCACCGTCAAAGACCATCCCTCTCGGAAAGGAAACTTTCACGAAGAAGCGTTGGTCAAAGGGCGCGGCTATTTCGACATTCACGCATATCACGAACACGGCCGGTTCTCCACCTACCGGGCGGCGCTGGAACTGCGCTTCTTCCCAATGCGGGAACGTACCGGCACCACCGTGCCATGGTGGCCCAATGAAACCGCAATCAACTCCCTCGGCGGCAACGAGCACCTCCAGGCGGCAACATTATTTCAAAAGCTCATTTACAGCTGGGCCACCGGAGCCATCGGTTACAACTGGTACAATCTGCGCAACGACGGATTCGACGCCAAAAACGGGGAACACAATTACGGGATGATCTCCAATGACTTCTATCCCAAAGCCGTCTACGTCGCATTCAATACTCTAACCGGGCTTTACAGCAACGCGCGTTTTCTGCGCCGTCTTGACGGCGGGGACTACGACCTGCGCGCCTACCTCTTCGCCGGAGAAAATGAACTTCTCATCGCCGGCTGGAACGACACACTCCAAGGCTCCAGCGTACCGCTTCTGCTCAAAACCGACGCCACCAACGCCGAGATCATCGATTTGATGGGGAATCGCAAAGTTTCACCCATATCAAACAATATCGCACTGCTGGAACTCGGCCGCGACCCGGTAACGCTGCGACTGATCGGAGGAACGCAGTGCGAAGTCGTCGGAACGCTGTTGGAAGTCGAGCCGCTTCCGCCTCTCCTCGCGGGACACACCCTGCCGCTGACCATTCAGATTCGCAACGCGTTTCCGGAAACACGGGAGTTCCAGTTCTGGCTGGAGGCCCCAGCCGGAATCTCCGTCACGCCGACCACCGGCAGCGTCGCCCTTCCGCCGGGCAAAGACACCGCCTGGAGCACCACCATGAAAATCGACGACGACTTCATTCAGCCTCCGGAAAGTTCGCAACATCTACGGATTCACTACACCGCATCTGTCGGCAATCTCTCCGGCGAAGTGCGCCTGCCGTTGATTGCGGCACGCCAGATTCCCGCAGGGGCAATGCGCGACGACGCGCCGGATTTTCGGCTGGAGCGCCGAGAGCAGGCGGTATCGCTCTTTGAAGCCGATCCAAGCAAAATTCATCTCCTCTGGCAGGGGCCGGAGGATCGCTCGGCGCTCACCTGGCTGCGCCTCACGGGTGAAACGCTGCAAATCCGTTTCGACGTGACAGATGACAAACATGTGCAACCCCACCGCGGCGTCGGCGTCTGGCGCGGCGACAACGTGCAAATGGGTATCCTTTTGCCGAAACAGGATATGACCTGGGAAATCGGGCTGACACGGCTTGACTCCGGTGAGTCGGAAGTCTACCTCTGGAGCGCTCCGTCCGGGGTTGATCTCATCAATGCCGCCCGGCAAATCAAGCTCAATACCGGACGCGAAGGTACGCTGACCCGGTACCAGGCGGAGATTCCATTGACGCTTCTGGGTGTAAAAGCCGCGGATCTGGCGGCGGGAATACGCTTCAACGCGCTGGTGAATGACGACGACGGCGAGGGGCGTGAAGGCTGGATTCAAATCGCTCCCGGAATCGGTGAAAATAAAAACCCGACCCGATATCCATTGATCGTCTTCCAGTAACCCGAAACAGGCGCAAGCCGTTTCAAGAATCCGCTTGCCGCCTTGTCGCGGACGGAGGAACCGCCTCCGTCCGCAAAATTGTCTCCCTCTTTCCGGCAAAAATCAAATTATCTCATTGAAAAACAGGGATATTGGACTATATTAACTCCTGTTTAGCTATAGCGTTTCATTCTTAATGAACTTATCTTGAGGTAAGCCGGAATGGCAAAGATCGATTACGAATTTGATCTGGAAAATAAAAAACCGGACAAGACGGGGATCTATCTCCGTCTTGTTGCCATCTTTCTTGTGGTTGCCGCTCTGACGGCCGCCATCGTCTGGTTTCTGATTCCGAAATCTGAAGATGAAAACACCGGTACCAAACCGCAGGAACCGACCGAACTGGTCGAACCGCAGGACCCCGCAGAGAACGAAACCGCAACGACCGACGGAACCGCGAACGGAACCCATACCACGCCGCCGGGGACGACGCAATTGCCGGAAACCACTCCGACGACGACGATCGAGCCTCCGCAGACGGAACCGGTGGAGCCGGTCGTCCCTGAGCCGATCCCGGCCGATACGACACCGACTCTTGAGCCGGAAAAAGGGAAACCGTGGATCGGAGATCCGATCATCGACCGCCCCGACGTACCCGTAACAAACATCCCGACCGACGTTCGACCCTCGCTCGACGCGGAATTCAATCGTGCGGAGCAGGCGCTGAGTGACAAGAAGTACCGCGAAGCCGCTGACGCCGCGGGGACAATCCTCGCAGCCCAATCCGTGATTCCCTTCTCTACCGAGTGGCGACAGGCCGCCACATTGCTGACCGAGGCGAACTTGAATGCGTTTGACGAGCGCGCCGCGATCGAAGGCACGACCGTTCTCCACGTGGCGAAACCCGGCGACAGCTACAGCCGCATCGCGGCAAAATACAACACCACCATCGAAGCGATCAAACATTATAACCGGATCGCCGAAAAGGACAACAACCTCCGTATCTCCCAGAAATTGCTGATCTATCCCGGCCCGTGGAAAATCACCGTTCACAAAAACGCCCGGGTGCTTGAGCTTTACCATCGCGACAAACGTTTCGCGGTGTTCGACATCGGCATCGGCCGTCTCGGCAAAACCCCGACGGCGGAATTCGTCATCTCCACCAAACTGCGGAACCCGGACTGGTACTCTCCGGACGGCAAACTCGTCCGTTATGGCGACCCGGACAACCCACTCGGCACGCGGTTCCTCAAACTCGCTCCGACCGGCACGCCGGATCGCCCGTTGCTCGGCTACGGCATCCATGGCACGAAGGACGACGCGAACATCACCCGATCACTCAGCAACGGCTGCATCCGTATGCGCAACGCCGATGTTGAAACGTTGTACATCATCGTTCCGGGGCTGACTCCGGTCGAAATTACAGAATAAAAAAATAAAGATAGTCACCACCCAAAGGGAGTGCAAACCATCATGGCGGAAATCCATCTGGAATTTGAAAAACCGATCGTCGAACTGCGGAAGAAACTGCTGGAACTTCAGGAGCTCTCCGAAAACAACCAGCTCGACCTCTCTTCCGAGATCAATTCGCTCACCACGCGAATGAATCAGACCATGAAAGAGATCTACAGCACGCTGACGCCGTGGCAGCGGGTTCAACTTGCCCGTCACCCGGAGCGCCCGTACACGATGGATTATATCGACCGTCTGTTCACGAATTTCATCGAGCTCTCCGGCGACCGCCGATTCCACGATGACAAGGCAATTGTCGGCGGTTTTGCGAAATTCATGGATAAGCAGCCGGTCATGATCATCGGCACGCAAAAAGGACGCGACATGAAGTCGAACGTCTACCGCAACTTCGGCTGGCCCAGCCCCGAAGGCTACCGCAAAGCGATGCGGCTGATGCAGCTGGCCGACCGCGCGGGCGTGCCGATCATCACATTCGTCGACACGCCGGGAGCTTTTCCGGGAATCTCCAGCGAAGAGCGCCACATTGCGGAAGCGATTGCGGTCAACCTGCGTGACATGTTCGCCCTCCGTGTTCCGGTGATTTCAATCATCATCGGGGAAGGCGGTTCCGGCGGAGCAATCGGCATCGGCGTCGGCAACCGGATTCTGATTATGGAGAACTCCTATTACTCGGTCATCACTCCCGAGGGCTGCGCGGCGATTCTCTGGAAAGATCGCAAGTTCGCACCCCAGGCCGCCGATGCACTCCAGTTGACTGCCGAAAAATTGATGGAGCTGGGGATCGCCGACGGCATCATCCCGGAACCCTTCGGCGGCGCCCAGCGCAACCATGATGAAGCAGCCAAGCTGGTCGGAGAAGTGATCGGCAAGCAACTCGCTGAGCTGAAAAAACTCTCTCCCACCAAACTCAAAGAACAGCGTTACGAGAAATTCCGCGCCATGGGTCGTTTCTCCGAAGAGGCTTCCGCGCCTGCAGTCGCAACCGCCGAGGCCGCCGAGTGAAGACTCTCCTGACTGTCCGCGAAGCAACCGAAGCCGACGTCGGGAAAATTCATGACCTTCTGGACGTTTACGCGCAGAAAGCGATCGTTCTCGCCCGCAACCGGGATGACATCCGTTTTTATCTCGGGAATTTTCTGGTCGCGGAAGTCGATGGCGTCGTACGCGGTTGCGCCGCCGTGCGCGATTTCGGCAACGATCTGCTGGAAGTTCGTTCGATGGTGGTGGAGCCGGGGTTCCAGGGGAAAGGAATTGGCCGCGCCATGGTCGAGGCACTGGTTTCCGGGCTTCGCATCAAACGGCAGCACTTCCGCTTGTTCGCCCTGACATATCAAGTCGAATTTTTCAAAGCGCTCGGATTTTTGATCGTTGATCGCGATCTTTTCCCGGAAAAAATCTGGAGTGACTGCGCCAAATGCCCGAAGAACGACTGTTGCGACGAAACCGCGATGTTGATCGAATACCCCTGATTCAAGGCGTTTGGCGAGATGAAAAATGGAGGCGCCCCGATGGGAGTGCCTCCATTTTTATAATGCCGGGCGGTACTATTTGTTGAAAAGCTCCGCCTTCAGCTCCTCACGCTCGGCAACAATCACCGGAATGAGTTTTTCGTTGACCGTATACACGACGATCAGCCGTTTGACTTTGCCGCGATTCGGGTCGGCAAATGTTTCCCGACCGACGATCAGGGTGTTTCCCTCTTTGACTGCGGTCGCCACTTTGTCCGTCACGTCGTTCCATTTATCTTCCGCGCCATAGAAGGCTTTCAGAATCTGGAACTCTTTCGCCGGGACCGCGCCATCCAATAGAACGAACGTGCTTCGTTCCGGGATCGTCGCGGTTTTCTCTGCTCCATCCTGCTTATAGGTGAGAACAAGAGTCTTCGCCTTGCCGCGCGCCGGATCACTACCGAAAAACGCGTTGTCAGGCGTAATGACAAAACAACTGCCAAGAACATTGAGTGCTTTGGCCTTCACAATTTCCGTCACGTCCGCCGTTGCATCACCTGCGCCATACACCGCCTTGACGATTTCAAGCGCACTTACTCCCAACGAAACACCGCAAAACACGGCAAACACCGCCGCCATCTTCACAATACCATTCATATGATAACCTCCTGTTTCCCTCAAGCGAATCCGACCCGATGCCGGAATCCACTCATTACTATATCGAAAAGCCCTCAGATTACAAGCCGAAATCAAGCGGCACAAGCAAATTTTCCGAGGGAGAAGAGTTTTTTTCATGAAAATAATTAGATGGAGCTAATTTTCGTCTTGCATTCTACTTTTCCGATGATATAGTAATGGTGTTCTCCGGAAAAGAAACGGGCACTCTTTTCCTAAGCCTCCCCGAACGCCTTTTCTGCATTTTCGGCGCTCGGGGAGGTTTCTTTTTGTACAGATGCTGCTTGTGCTCCCGGCGACATATACTTGACGCCCCACCAATCGGGCAGAAGCGTCCGCAACTTGACGATTCGCTCCGGGGCAAGAATCACTTCCATCTCACCACTGGCATCCCCAAGTTCCAGCAGTAGCTCGCGACAGGCGCCGCAGGGCGGCAGAAATCGTCCATCCCAATCAATGCAAAGCAGTTTCATCACTTTGCTCTCGCCGTTGGTCAGCATATTCGCCACCGCATTGCGCTCGGCACACATTCCAAGGGAACAAGAGGCGTCAATGCAAACTCCGGTATAGATACTCCCGCTCTCAGTCAAAATCGCCGCCGAAACGCCACCGACCTCAATCAGCGGAGAAACCCTGCGCGGCATCAGTTTCTCCCGCGCGGCCTCCCAAAGACGCTCCCAGACTTCCTCCATTTGAATCCCTCTCGTTCTACCATTGATTTTCCTGAATATAGCATAGGAAAAAGAGAAAGCAACTTCTCCGCGTCGCACGCAGCGTGATCCATTTTACAATCGATGCCATTTGACTTTACCGCAGTCGCATTGTAAATTAAACAGCAAGAGCAGATCGGAAAATGGTTCCGAGTCGATTTGAACCACAAGGAAGAGGAGATATACTGCAATGAGCAACAAGACACAATTCAAGGGGTCCCCTGTAAACATCGCCGGAACCTTCGCCAAGGTCGGAGCAAAAGCCGCAGATTTCAGCCTGACCAAAGAAGACCTGAGCCGCTTCTCCATGGCCGACGCCAAGGGCAAAAAGCTGCTGCTCAACATCTTCCCGAGCATCGACACTCCCGTTTGTTCGATGTCGGTACGCAAATTCAATGAGCTGGCGGCGAACATAGACAATACGCTTGTATTGTGCATCTCTAAAGACCTTCCCTTCGCTCAGAGCCGCTTTTGCGCCGCGGAAGGGATCAAAAACGTCGTTACGCTGTCGGACTTTCACTACACCTCAAAATTCGGCAATGACTATGGTGTCCTGATGACTGACGGCCCACTCAGCGGCCTGCTGGCTCGCTCCATCGTGGTCATTGACGAAGCCGGAACGATCATCTATTCCGAGATGGTCTCCGACATCGTCAATGAACCGAACTACGACAAAGCTCTGCAAGCGCTCGGCAAGTAACCGGATCTGCTGCCCTTGTCGGTCGAAGCGCTTCGATCGGCTTGCCAGGAAAGCACCCGGTACTCTCTCCCCCCGGATTCCGCCAAACGGCCGATCTCGGGGGATTTTTTTAGCTGAAAAACTGAAAAAGAAACCTCCCCGACGCTGAAAATGCAGAAACGCGTCGGAGAGGCTTAGGAAAAGAGTGCCCGTTTCTTTTCCGGAGAACACCACTACTATATCACCGGAAAAACGGATTGCAACCCATTAAATTAGATTTAGCTAATTTTATTTGAAAATTTTCCATCCCTCCTTCTTTTGCAGCATTGCTCCCACCTGATTCCGGCTGGTACCGATTTGCTTTTTCATTCTCCGTGTGGTATACTCAAGAGGGAATCAATACAATCCGACTGGGAACGCCATGAAATATTTTGCCAGATACCGTTTCGTCTTCCTTCCGCTTCTGTTGCTTTTGCTCTGCTCTTGCGCATCGTCGGAGCGGATGCTCCGGCTCTCCGGCAGCGTCGCTGCACCTCCGAAGTCAACACGCCTCTCTGCCGCCAAATGGAATTCGCCAGGGCAGATCACCCGCCCGTTGCGGCTCGATTCCGATCTGGTGAATTTGTGGCCGATCTACTATCGAAACAACGATTACACCTCCGCTTTCTGGCCGATGTTCGACTACGACCGTTACGGTCTGGCAATCCGCCCGTTCTTCAATCGGGAGGGGGATGACTACTCCATCCTCTTCCCTCTGATGGCCTGGAACCCGGCTCAGGGGGACGGCTGGAGCGCCTTTGCCTACTGGCGCAAGCAAAGTTTCGGAGCATTCCCACTGTTTCACATCGGCCCGGAAGTTAAATATGTTCTCCCCGTCTGGTACCGGAACCATGGCCTCTACCGACAACTGATTACTCCGCTTGGCGGAATGAGCTGGGATGAGGACGCCTCCTCCGGGATCTGGGGGCCGGTATGGTGGGACAGTGACTCCGAGCGCCATGCGATTCTTCCCTTTTACTATTCATCTCTCAAAACCAAGTTTGTTTTTCCGCTGTTTTATTATAATCCTGAATCCGTGAAAGAAACACCGTGTTTCTCTCATTATTGTTATTATGCTAT
>JBEBTY010000024.1:0-46858 GCA_040393525.1 Victivallis vadensis
TTCACTGTGGAATTGTTCGCTCGTTGCATGTGCATGATAAAGATCAATACAAAGATTCAAGGTGTTTGACGAATTGATGGTCAACACCCCGCATAGCATCGTATCGGCAGAAAAACAGTAAAACTGCATTTTTCCATAACCGGGAGCGTGAAAGTGAATGATTTCACTTGAAATCTTCCGGTTTTATGCTATAGTAACGGCTTTCATTCACTTTATTTTGAGTGAATAGTTTCCAAACCAAGGAGTCGTAAAATCATGAAGAACCTGTATGAGGCCACCGTCGAGCGGTACCAGAAGTACGTGATGCCCACCTATGCACCGAAGATTCTCTTCGTGCGAGGCCGCGGCGCGCGCCTTTGGGACGCGGACGGCCATGAATATCTCGACTTCGCCACCGGAATTTCCGTATGCAACCTCGGGCATTGCCATCCGGGAGTTACCGCCGCGGTTCAAAAGCAGGCGGAAACACTCGTGCATGTCTCGAATCTCTATATGAACGAGGTGATGCCGTGCCTCGCTGAAAAGCTGATTGAAAACTGCTTTGACGGCGTGGTTTTCTTCGCCAACTCCGGCGCCGAAGCCAACGAAGGAATGTTCAAGCTCGCCCGCAAGATCGGCAACCAGAGAGGCCGAAACGAAATCATCTCAATGGAGGATTCGTTCCATGGACGGACGCTGGCGACGCTGGCGGCCACCGGGCGGGCCAAATACCGCAAGGGATTTGAGCCTGACATGCCGGGATTCCGGCAAGTCCCCTTCAACGACATTCAGGCGCTGCGGAGCGCCGTCAATGAAAAAACCTGCGCAATTATTCTGGAACCGGTGCAAGGCGAAGGCGGAATTCTGCCCGCCGACCGCGAATACCTGAAACAGGTGCGGGAGCTTTGCGATCAAGAAGGAATCCTGCTGCTGTTCGACGAAGTTCAAGCCGGCATGGGCCGGATCGGAACCCGTTACGCCTGGCAGAGCTTCGGCGTTGAGCCGGACGCCTTCTCTATGGCCAAAGGGATCGCCAACGGCCTGCCGATGGGTGCGTTCATCACCAAACGCAAATATGCGGGAACCATGACCGTGGGTACTCACGCCAGCACATTCGGCGGCACACCGCTGGTTTCGGCGGCGGCTCTCGCAGTGCAGGAGGCGTTTGACAACGAAAACGTGTTGGAGAACTGCCGTGAGCAAGGGGAGTTCATTCGGACGCAGCTTTCCGAAATCGGAAAAAAGTATCCGTTCGTCAAACAAGTCCGTGGAATGGGGTTGATGATCGGCGTCGTGCTTGACCGCGAAGCGGCAACACTGGCCGGGTTGTGCCTGAAACGGCAATTGGTGGTTCTGACCGCAGGAGAAACCGTGTTGCGGTTGTTGCCGCCATTGAATTTGACCCGCGCGGAAGCCGAAGAAGGCGTCCGGAAAATCGGCGAGGCACTGGAAGAACTGCACCTCGCCACACAAAAGGAGTAGTCGTCATGGAAAAAGACCTATTGACGCTCGGAGATATCACACAGGAAGACCTGTCGAATATTTTTGAACTTACAACAAAATTGAAAGCCGATCGCGGCAAAGTGGAATTCCGCCCCTTGGCCGGGAAAAGCATCGGATTGATTTTCGCCAAGTCTTCTACCCGTACCCGCGTTTCGTTCGAGGTCGGCGTCGGAGAGCTGGGCGGGCAGCCGCTTTATCTCGATCAGGGAAAAATGCAGGTCGGCCGGGGTGAAACCGTGGCGGACACGGCCAAAGTATTGAGCCGGTACCTGCATGGGATTGTGATCCGGACGTTCTCGCACGCGGAAGTGGAAGAACTGGCGCGTGAAGCGAACATTCCGGTCATCAATGCGCTGACGGACGATTATCACCCGTGCCAGATTCTGGCTGATTTGTTCACGGTGCTGGAATATTCCGGTCGGGTGGACAGTTCGATCAAAATGGCATTCTATGGCGATGCGCGCAGCAATATTGCGAATTCGCTGGTGCTCGCCGCGCGGTTGACCGGAATGGAGCTGGTGCTCTCGTCGCCGGAAGAGGTGAAGCCGATTGAAGGACTTTATGCCGGGTGCTCCAATATCCGCTGGGAAGTGGATCCGATGAAGGCGGCAAAAGAGGTGGACTACTTCTACACCGACGTCTGGGTCAGCATGGGATTTGAGGATGAGCGGGAACAGCGGATGAAAGTGTTCAAGCCATATCAGATCAATGAAAAACTTTTCTCGGTGGCCAAGCCAGATGCGAAATTCCTGCATTGCCTCCCCGCGCACCGCGGCGAGGAAGTGTCGGCCGGAGTGATGGATGACGTGAAGAAATCCATCGTCTTTGATGAAGCAGAAAACCGACTTCATGTCCAGAAGGCGGTCATGTCGCTTCTGATGAAGTGACCTCACACAGAAAGCGGCTTCGGCCGCTTTCTTTCTTTTCGGAGAACTCATGTCCTTTTTTGCAATTTTGATTCTTGCCGTAGGCGTATCCATCGACGCATTTGCAGTATCGGTCGGGGGGGCTCTTTGCGACCGAACCGGTCGCCGTTTCCGCAACGCGACAAACGCGGCGCTCTTTTTTGGTGGCTTCCAGATCATCATGCCTGTGGTCGGTTACTATGCCGCATGGTTGCTGGCAGAGCCGCTGGCGGCGATCGATCACTGGTTGGCCTTTCTATTGCTCGGATTCGTCGGCGGCAAAATGATTACCGAAGGGGTTCGGCTGAAAACGGAACTCCCGGAAGAGGAGTGCCAAAATTGTCCTCCTGATTTTTTCGCTCTCAAAGCGTTGTTTATCCCCGCCGTGGCAACCAGCCTGGACGCACTTGCAGTCGGAGCAAGCCTTGCATTCGCCCAGAATGAAATCTGGGTACCCGCCATCGCAATGGGAGTCGTCACCGCCATCGCCTCGGCCTTCGGGGTATTGCTGGGGCGCAAACTCGGCGTGCTGGCCGGAGAACGGGTCATGATGATTGTCGGCGGTTCGGCGATCGTTCTGATTGGCGCGAAAATTTTGCTGGAGCATCTCGAACTCTTTTGATTGCAATGTCGCCTTGTATTCGGCGCGAAGCGGTTTATATTCTCAACAAGGCAAGAAATTCTATCAGAAAGAGTCATGGCATGGAAGAGTCGTCGTTGTTGCCGCCGCGGATTGTACGGCATGGGATGAATCTCTCAGTGCTGTCAGCAGTGTTGCTCAGCATTTTCACGATCACCAGCGCCGGAGCGATTTTCACCGGACTGCTCCGTGCCATTGAGCTGACCAATCCGCAAATCGGCTTGATTGTTTCTTTGCCGTTGCTGTTCCCTCCAATTCAAATTTTGGGGGCGTTTCTGCAACGGCGCTATTTTCACCGAAAGCATTTCTGGTTCACCTGTTCGGTGATCACTTATCTTCTCTTTGTTCTGCTGATCGCGTTGGTATCGATTCGACTCAAACTGGCGCACGCGGCGCTTTTTCCGCTGTTTTTTCTGGTGTATGCGCTGGTTCAGACATTCACGCAATTGCCGGCATCGACCAATCTTTCGTGGATCGGCGAGCTGGTTCCGCGCCGAGAGAGCGCGTCGTTCTGGAGTCGCCGCACCGGGTTCGCCGGAATCACCACCATGATCGGCGGCATCGTACTCGGCAGATTGGTGGACTACCTTGGACGGGATAATTCCGGTACGTATGTGATGGTGCTTTTAGTCGGAGTATTCTTCGGCCTGCTCTCCACCTTTGTCTTCGCCGGCGCGGCAGACCCGGACCCGGAACCTCGCCCCGGAGCAAGCCTGCCTGCTCTGATCCGGGAAACGCTGCAAAACCGGGAATACCGTTTCCTGACCGCATTCTTCAGTTGGCAATCGCTGTTCGCGTGGCTCTCCACCGGATTCATCTTCGTCTACCTTCAAGACAAATCAGGAATGAATTTCTCCATGATGGTCATTCAGATCATGCTGGCACTGTCGGCGTTGGTTGCGTTCCTCTCCGGTTATTTTTTCCGAATTGTCGGAGCGAAATACGGCCGAAAGCCAGTATTGATCTTATGCAGTTTGCTCAAAGGAATTGAATTCATTCTCTGGGGAATTCTTCTGCCGCTCAACGGGATTCTCGACGCCGTGGGGCATTGGGTGGGCAACCGTCTTGCCGCTCTGGCGGGAGCCGGACCGATTGATTTTCCACCTGGAATTTTCGGGGCGCTGCCGGTGTTTCTCCTCGGCGGTTTCGTCAATATGGGAATTGCGTCCGCGCAGTCGTCGTTGCTGACGTCGCTTGGAAACAAACGCATTCAAAGCATTGCCATCGGAGTCTTTTTTTCCATCGTCGGAATTTGCGGGATTGCAACCGGGTCTATTTCCGGCTATCTCTACAATTTTCTCTCCGAGCTTTCCATCATTCAAAAGAGCCCACTCAATCCGTTCAACGTACTGGCACTCGGTTCGGCGTTTGGTTTTTTCAGCAGCATTTTCATGCTGCGGAAATTTCATGAGGACGGAGCGGCTCCGACCGGTGACATGGTACGGACGCTTTTGTCCCAGAATCCGATTCGCTCGGTCTATCAGGCCAACATTCTTTCGCAGCCGATGACGGAGAATCACCGGGTGGAGCTGCTGAACCGTTCGACCGGAAATCTGGTATCCGGCGAAGTGATCCAATCGCTCTGGAGCCCCTCCAGCCGGGTGCGGGACGGAGCGCTGCTGTCGCTTCTGCGAAACAGTGAAGCCGCCGACCCGGAATTGATCAGTGAAGTGATTCGCCTGCTCGATGTCCCGGAACTTGGAATGCAGGCCATGGCAGCGCGAACGCTGGGACGAATCGGCTGCGTTCAGGCCGTACCGGCGCTGATCGCCAAGCTGAATGCCGAAGACACCGCACTGGTTCAAGCCTCCATCTTCGCATTGGGCGTTATCCGCAACACCGATGCGGTAGAACCGCTTCGGGCGCTGATGCAGGATGCCAAGCGCCGTGAATTCTGGCCTCCAGCGGCGGAAACGTTGGGGAAACTGGGCGAAAAGCAAGATGCCATACTCGTTCTGAGCGCCTTTGAACAGGAGAACTTCCGCGTCACGCGCCTGCAATGCCTGATTGCGCTGGTTCGCCTGACGTTACCGGATGGCGGCAAGGTTTATCCGAGCTTTGAGGCAGAAGAGAAGCGCCCCGGCTCCGAATTGGAACGCAACCTGAAGACGCTCATCGCCTCTCCACTTTGGCCCGCGACCGCACCGTGGAAACCGGAAATCAATCACGTTCTGGAGCTTTGCGACCGGGAAAAATTTCTGGAAGCTGCGGGAATGTTGATCGCTGCGAAGTTGAAGCTCTTTCTGATTGTGCCGGAAGGGACGAAACAATCCGACGAAGAACTCATCGGCGAACGCTTCTCCCCCGGTGGACGGATGCGTGACGCTATCCTGAACGGGAATGACGACCTTGCCATCAATTTCACCATCCAGCTCAAACTGTGGGCGCAACTGAAGTACAACGTGTTGGAAGGAGAACCACACCTGCTCCTTCTCGCGATCACCATGCTTTCACAGGCGCACATGGAGAGAACCCGTGAAGCGGGCGGCATTCCCGCCCGTCTCGCCCGATAAAAAAGCCTCTCCTCCGCAAGCGATGCGGAACGGAGAGGCGATCCTGGAAAGCCAAAGTCACTTCACGCTGGTGCGGAAGCCGAAGCGATGGCAGGACTGTAGATAGCTGACCGCATCTTCGGCAGAATCAACCAGATGAAACAGATCCATATCTTCCGGAGAAATCACTTTGGTCTTGACAAGCGTGTTTTTGAACCAATTCACCAGACCGGTCCAGAAACCCTTGTCAACCAGAATGATCGGAATGCGGTTGATTTTGTTGGTCTGAATCATGGTAAGCACCTCGCACAACTCATCCAGCGTACCGAAACCGCCGGGGAACACAATGATCGCCGTTGAATACTTCAAAAAGCAAACCTTGCGGACGAAGAAGTAGTGGAAAAAAAGCGACGTGGTCTGGTACTGATTCGGATGCTGTTCCATCGGCAATTCAATGTTGAGCCCGACCGACCGTCCCTCACCTTCAAACGCGCCTTGCGAAGCCGCAGCCATCGCACCAGGACCGCCGCCGGTAATCACTCCATAACCATTACCGACCAGAAGGCGGCCGAGTTTTCTGGCCTCTTCATATTCGACCGACTCTTCCTGGGTTCGCGCGGAACCGAATACCGCAACCAAACGCTCCGGAATCTGGCTCATCGTATCAAACGACTCCACAAACTCGGACATGATACGCAAGATTCGCCACGAATCAGCCGGAATAAAGTCATGATTGCAGAAACTATTTTTCACCTTGGGGCCGTCAATATTATGTTCCATATACGATATCCTCCTCATTTTTTACAGTATAATGATATCTGAAATATAGTCCGTCTATCAATGAAGTCAAGCCAAGGCCTCTGCGATATTTGCGTCTTTCCTTGAATCTCGGTTGATTTCGGCGGCGGCAGAACTTATATTAGAGCAACAAACGAAGCAAAAGGAGGCGAACGATGAAACAAATATTCTGGTTTCTATTGTGCGTTCTCTCCGTCAGCTCCAACGCCGAAGAGAGCGTGCAACACTCTATGCCGCCGCCTCAAACGCCCTTCCCGAACGGATCTGTGATGATCGGCAATATGACCATCCGCTTTTTTCCCGGCGGTAAAACAATCGTCCTGCTGGAAGACGGTAATTCGTTTCTCTATCGAGATGGCTACAGCTACACGGTTACCACAAGCAACAAAAACCGTTCGCCACAATTCGTCCATGATTCCACGGGGAAACCCGTGATGATCAAACCTGCGGCTCAGGCGCCCAAAGTGGTGCCGCGCCCCAATCCGGCGGAGCTCCGCCCCAACAGACCTTCCCCTGTTTTAACACCGGAGCGTCCGGGACGCAGCACATTGCCAGCCTCTCCGTTCCTCCGGCCCAATCCCATATCACGCTAATATCACAGGAGCAATGAATTTATGAAATTGATGAAAATTCTGTCAGCCGCCGTACTGTTTCTCACTTCACTCTTTGTTTCCGCGCTTGAAGTGATCAACTCCGGCCACTCCGGCTGGAATTCACGCCAGGTCAATGGTATCTGTGCGGAAGAACTGGCGAAACATAAGCCGGATCTGGTGATCTTGATGGTCGGAACCAACGATAATTTGAACAGCCATAATCTGGTTCCGCCGGAGAAATACAAGGAGAATCTCGAAACAATGGTAAAGGCGATTCAAGGCTCCGGCGCGAAATTGCTTCTCTGCGAAATTCCGAACGCCTGCGAGGAATTGATGAAGAAACGGCACAAACCGGACTTTTTCCTGAAAGAGAGTGCCGATGAGAAAGTCCGACGCGCCAATACCATTGTCGCTGAAGTGGCCGAACAATACAGTATCCCGCTGCTCAAAACCACCGAAGTGCTGGGCAAAGCGACAACGGAAGCGGCAAGCCTCTTTAAAAACCGTGCCAACTCCGGCAACGACGACGGCGTACACCCGACGCCCAACGGTTATTTCCGCCTTGCCGACGCGATCTCCAAACGGATTCAAAGCGAGCAGTGGAGTCCGAAGAAAATCCTTTGCCTGGGTGACAGCATCACCTTCGGCTCCGGCGTCAAGGGTGCGGGAACCGCCTCCCCCGACGCCGAAACTTACCCTGGCAGACTGGCCAGGGCATTGGCCGCGAAATAAGCGAAGACGGTTACTTTTTCGACAGATTGGCGTTCATAAAGTCAACAAAGGCCGCCCAGTCATAACTCGTCACCGTATGCTCGCCGGCGCGGATGTGGTACCCCACACCCTCGCCTCCGACCGGCTGGTGAAGATTCGGCATTGGGGTTGTTTCTGCAATTCCCTTCTGGCCAAATAACCGCCAGATCTTCGACGCTTCACGTGCGGCGATGAATTCGCCTTCCGGATCGGCCCACACGTCGTTCTCGGCGCTCGCCACATAGACAGGGCGCGGAGCAATCAGTGCAATAAGCTCATGCTGATCAACGGGAAGCATATCTTCCTCATTGATATAATCGTTAAGATTGAGCGCAAACCAATGCGGGAAACGTTTGATGATCTCCTCCAAGGTTTCGCTCTTGCCATCCTCCACAATATGACGTGTCATCGACGCACCGCCGCAACCGGAGTTGTTGGAGATGGCGGCGGCAAAGCGCATATCGTTCGCCGTGGCCCAAAGCGCGGTCTTACCGAGGCGCGAATGCCCCCAGGCGATGATGCGCGTCGAATCCACTTCAGGAATCTGCAACAGCGCGTCAAGTCCCCGCGACATCCCCCAGGCCCAGGTGGTCAGCGTCGCGGCATCTTCGCCACCTTGAACACCATCGGGGAAGAACGAGCGGCGCACCCCGGTCTTCCAGGCGTCCGGACGATCCGGCTCGATGTCGGCGTTATGAATCGTGGCGATCCCGTAACCAGCGGCCAGAACCCGATCGATGTCATAACGGTCGGCTCGTCCTCCGCGCGGGCGTGGCTTTTCGACCCATTCCGGAATCAGGATTCCGGGATCTTCGGAGATGGAGTAATTCCCGGCGAAATTGAGCCCCAGAAAGATCGGGACCGGTTTCGTTGCATTTTTGGGCAAATAGATCAAAATGCGAAAGGGGTTCGGCTGCTTCACCCCTTTGCAAACAATATCGCCTTGAATACGGATCGCTTTGCCGCCAAGCGCATTGTCATCCCGTTCCAGAATTTCGAATTCAATTCCTTCAGGCGGCGGCAGCGGATTGCCGTACACCAATTGAGAAAACATCTGCAGCAACTCCGGCCGCCGAAGTTGCATCCAGTCGTCGCTGTTCTCGGTTTTACGACCTTCGCGGTTGACGAGCGCATCGGGAATCACACCTTTCCAAAAGGTCGGCGCGAGATTGGCCGGCGCCTGGCTCAGCCCTGCACCGGTCAGGAGCATGGCCGAAGCCAACGGGAAAAACTTGGAGAGCGACATGTTCGGGTCCTTTCTGTGGTTCTCTCAATATATCTTCATTTTCTTACAATTCAAGCAAACGGTCGGACAATCCGGAGAGGCGGACAGTCTTCTTCCGCAGCGCTTCCGTCAAGATTTCTTCCCTTCCCCATAATTCAACCCGTGCTTCCGCTCGGGTGACAGCGGTATAAACCAGCTCGCGGGTCAACACCGGATTCATCTCGTCCGGAAGCACAAAAAGCACGTTCCGAAAACCGGACCCCTGGGACTTATGCACCGTCATGGCATAAACCGTTTCATGCTCCGGCAGTTCCACCGGGAGAAATCCCCGGCTTCGATTCGGGAAGCGAATCCGCACACCGCCCGACGCATCAGGATCGGCAATTACCAGTCCGACGTCGCCGTTGTACAGCTCCGTCCGGGAATCATTCCGTGTAATCATCAACGGGACTCCCGGTGCATACAGCTCGGATAGCCCCAATATTTTACGCGCCGACAAATTCAACGCATCCACTCCGCGTTTTCCGCTTCGCATGGCGGCAAGAATCCGAAACGATCCCAATACCTGAAATGCGTTTTTTATCGATTCCTCGTCACCGGCGGAGGCAAGGCGTTTTAAATCGGCAAACGAAAAGTCATGATACACAGCTTGATGCAGCAATCGATCCAGTTGCGGATCTATTTCACGCAACGAAACATCACGCATCCGCCAATCCGGATATTCCTGCGTAGACATCTGTGACACAAGAGGTGCAATCTCTTCCATATCAAGTGATTTCATCGACAAAGCGTATTCGCCGATCCGGGCGGCTTGCGCAAATCGATGATTTTCGGTCAATTCGGCAACCGCGCCGGAGAGCGGAAGGGCATCCATCACCGAGGGGCTCCACCCGGTCTGGATGCGAAACGCCTCTGCGACCTCCGGGCGCAAGGCATTCAGCACCGCCGTATCGCAAAGGTCAGAGAACACCGCTCCTGCCTCCACCGAAGCCAATTGGTCCTTGTCCCCCAGAAGAACAATGCGCCCTGTCGGCGGCAACGCATTCAGCAACCGCCCCATCAACAACAGCGGAACCATGGAACACTCATCCACAATCAAAAGATCGCAGGGGAGCGGATTTTTGCAATCGTAACGGATCGTTCCGCGCGGGCCGATTCCAAGCAGTTTGTGAATAGTGGAACCGGAGAGTTCCAGCAGTGAAGCACGAATTTCCGGCGAGAGGTTCAACATTTCCACCCCGCTTGCCAGCGATTCCGACAATCGCGCCTGCGCCTTTCCGGTCGGGGCGCAAAGAGCGATGGAGAGCGTCGGATTTCGCCTCAGCTCCAGCGCCAACAACGCGGCGACAACCGTGGTTTTTCCGGTTCCGGGTCCACCGGAAATGATTGAGAACGAATTCGACATGGCGGAGTAAATCGCCAACTGCTGATGGTCGATTCCCTTCCGCCCGGCATTTCCAGCAAAATAGGGCAATAACGAGGCCAAAGTTTCTGGGGGAAATTCAGGCGGCGGCACCGTACGAGCCAAACGTCCACGAATGTCGGCGGCGACACGGCGTTCACACTCATAATAACGCCGAAGATAGAGCCGGCCGGCAGAATCCAGAGCCAGCGGAGAGGTCGGGGCGGCAATCAACGCATGGAACTCCGGGCGTGAAAGCAGCGTCCGCCACTCCGTGAATCCGGGCAGACGAACCGCATCATCCCCCTCCCCCAGATATTCGTGGCTCAAGCGGTCAAGGCGGCAGCAACTGTGTCCCTCGCGCACGGCACGCGACACAAGCGCCCCGGCGACAAGAAACTCGGGCGGAAGCACACCACCGTGCAGGCGTTCCAGAAATCCGGCAAAAGCCGAATCGATCGCCTCAAATCCTTCGATTGCAGAAAAGCGAAGCCGTTTCATCCGATCAACTCCTCCAACCGGTGAATCAATTCAAAAGGCGGCTTATCGAAAAATACGCCGCGCCCGGGGTGCTCCGGAGTCACGCCACGAACAAAAAGATAAAAAACTCCGCCGAACAATTTCTCGTACTCCTCGGCGCCAAACTGTCCGAGCCGCATTCGCAAATACTTTACCGCCGCCACCGTATAGATCAGATATTGAAGGAAATAGAAGCTATCCACCATCGCGGATGGCAAACGCTCCGGTGAAAAATTGGCACTCCGCCCTTCCAGCCGGTTCGACTTCCAGTCCAACAGATAATAGCGGCCATTGTGCCGAAAAAAGAGGTCGATAAATCCATTCAGGCATCCGCCGGAAACGGTTCGGTTCCACAACGGCCATTCCGTCAACCCGAAACGCCCGGCGGCGTAAGAGGCAAGTGCGTCCCGCAATGCACCGGTAGTGAAGCCGGAGCGAAAGCGATAAGCAAACTCCAACTCCGTCAGACGGTCGGCACGAGGGACGTCGGCAAGCCGGAAGCATTCCCCCCCCGCACCGTGCAGCGGCGCAAGAAAGACATCCTGAACCATCCGAACCGTGAGGGAAAGTTTCTCTTCCGGGTCTTCGCCGCCGCGCAGAACACCAAAATCCGAAAGCGGCGGAAGAGCCAACGCGCGAAGCGTTTCCTCATCAGCGGAAAAATCGGCCAATTCAAAAATCCGGTGCCAGGCATTACCGGCCGCCGCACCACCGCGGATGGAAAAGATTCCACTCTCCGGAGGAGCCTCCATCTCCGGCAACTCTTTTTCACTGTCATGGTCGTAATCATAGGGCGAATCGTGCCGTCCCTGCGGGCTCAAGCTGGAATAACTGACAAACTGCCACGCCGGGTCAACTGCGAGTTGGAGCGGTAAAAGCTCCAGCTCCACCCGTTCTTCCGGAATATACCGATAGTGCCGTTCCGGCGGCGAAAAGTCGTCCTGTTCCAACAACGCTTCCGGGAGTGCCGCAGCGCCGCGCGTGGCCAACAGCCAGGTGAGCGCCGACCTTTCCGGTCCCTTCCCCCAAATAATCCGGCAATGATATTTCGCCCGGGTGACTGCAACATAAGCAAGACGCAAAAGTTCTTGAAGGCGTTCCTTTTCCGCAATTTTCTGTCCGTCCGCCGACGCGGTGAGATCATACACCAATTCGCCATCGGAGTTGTGAAACAATTCCGCCCGTTTTCGCGCATCGACCAGATGAAGGCCGGGCAACAATACGATCGGAAACTCCAGCCCCTTGCTGCCATGAACGGTCATCAGCGTCACCGCTTCGCGATCGGTTTCCAGCAACTGCTGATACTCCTCGGAATCTCCCTTGTCGGGAGCGGCGATCCGCTCCGCGAGAAAATCGGCCACACCGGTGGGCGAAAGTCCGCGACGCGACGATTCCTGCTCCAATAAATCTCCAAGCTGAAGCAAATTAGTCAACTTCCGCTCACCGCGCGGGAGCGTGGGATAGCGTCGGTGCACATCGTAAGCGCCCAGAAGCGCATGAATGAATTCAATGAAACTCGCAGAATCCCAAAGCGTCTGCAATTTACGTAATTTTTCCTGCTCCTCCGCCAAACGGCGTTCGCCGCGCTCGGTCCCCAATACCACCAACTCCGAAAGCGACATTCCGCCAATCGGGGTAGCCAGAATATTCGCCAACAGTCGAACACTGCCGGAAGAAGCGGCACGCAACACGATCAAAAGCTCTCGCGCATCCTCCGAAGCAAACACATTCCCGGTACGGGTGAATACCGCCGGGATGTGACAAGCGTGCAGATCATCCGCAAGCAATTCCGCCTCATATCCACGCAAAACCAGAATTGCGATATCGCACGGACGCACACCCGGCGTTTCCTGTCCGGGAATTTGCAACGCCGGATCGGTCAACAACTCCCGAACCACCTGCACCGTTCGACGGCGGCATTCGGCCTCGCCGGCTTCCGGTAGTTTAAGAATCCGCAACGGATGCGTCTCGGCAACGCCATCTCGAATGAAAGCAGGCGAATCCTGCGGCGCAGCGACTTTCGGGAAGTGGATGGAGTCATCGTCAAACGGATCGGGGTGTTCGTGAAACAAGGTATTGACATCCGCAATCATCGCCGCAGCGGAACGGTAGTTGACGGCAAGCTCATATTTCTCGCCGCCGGATGCCTGAAGCTCGCGCACCGCCCGACGATAGGTGGCAACATCTCCGCCGCGAAACGAATAGATCGCCTGTCGTGGATCGCCCACCATATAAAGCGTGCCCCCTGAGTGCTGAAACATAACTCGAAAGATTTCGTACTGAATCGGATCAGTATCCTGAAATTCATCGACGATCCCGACCGGGTAGCGTGAGCAAAGGACAGAGCGCAGCACGCCGCCCGGACGATGCAATGCCTCATGCACCCGGTTGAGCAGATCATGGAACGTCATGAAATTCTCACGCCCACATCGAGCGGCGAATTCGCGCCGGATGAAATCGGCGGCAGCCAGGCGAAGCGCAACACCATAATTGCGCACCACCTCGTCCAGACGGTCAAGCAAAACAAACGGCCCCTTCTCCAGACGCGCCAACACCGCTTCAGCCGTAGTTCCTTTCGGCTTCTTTTTCACCTTATCGGCAAGAGCAGACAAAGAGAACCGCAACAAGGACTTCACATCGTTTGAGTTCAATGCGGACACCGCAATTGCAGGCGCATCCACGGCATGAATATCGTGAAGTTTATTCAGATATGGCGCAAATTCCTCAAGTGCCTCCGGCAAGCCCGATTCGCGAATCTCAAGCAACAGCGTTTGTGCTTCCTGCAAAAAGAGTTCCGGCTCTCCAGATACATTGCTTTGCACAACCAGTTCGGGGTGGGCAAAACGAAGGTTCGCAAGATGCAACAGCTTTTCCGGCGTAACTTCGGCAGCAACGGCCATCGCCGAGCGCAACTCCGGCCCCGGTCCGTAGAACGTGCGCCGGTAAAAATCCATCCCCAGTTCAGCCAGAATACCGGAAACGTCTTTCACCAATTCACTTCGGAACAGGACGCCGCTTTCAAACGCGTTCTCCTCCAGTATTTTTGCACAAAACCCGTGAATGGTAGAAATCGGCGCCTCGTCAAAACCGAGCAAGGCATGGCGAAGCAATTCCACACACTCCTCGCGGGAAACACCCGCCTCCTCCGCCTGTTGCAACAGCAACAGCTCGCGCTCCTGCGCCGCCTGCCCTTGCGCGGCCTCAAGCGTCGCAGTAAGGACAGCACGAATCCGGTCACGCAACTCTGCGGCGGCGGCTTCGGTAAAGGTGACAACCAGAAGCGAACGAATCGGCAAGCGCCGTTCCAACAGAAAACGCACCACCAGATTCTGAATCGTATAGGTTTTCCCGGTTCCGGCAGCGGCCTCGATCAAATTCCAGCCCAAAAGGCGATAGTCGAGCCACGCGGGGCGCAATGTTGTCATGCGTTCACCACCTTCCACTCCAGCGCTCCCAGCAAGAGCGCGGCACAGCGCTCAAATACAGCGACAAACGCCGGATCGTCAAACGCCGAAAGGCGGTAACAACGCCGGATCGCAGGGTCATCAAGATCGTCAAAAACGCCATCCGGTTTATAGTCCTGCGAAAACGCTTTTCTGGCAGCATCGATCCCTCGCTCCGTCCACGCCCAAGACGCCTTTTCAAAGAACGGCAACGGCGCCGCCGTACCCTCACAAAAAAGTGCGATCCATTCGTCAAGAATACTGTTTGCGCGTTCCACCGTCATCGGCTCCAGAAAACGCTCTACCGGAGAACCTTTTTCAAAAGTCAGCATCCGGGTGGTCACCGAAGCGTTTTGTGAAAGCAACAGATGCCGTAAATTGGCGCGTATTGCGTATTTTGCCTTAAAACCGGAGTAGACAAGCAAGTACTGCTCCGCCCCATCCGCGGAAGCCTCCACCGTTCCGGCCACACGCAATCCGGCAGCTTCGCAATGGATCGCCAACGGTTCCTGGCGACGCAACGCCTGTCGCCAAAACTCAGGAATCCGGCGAATCATCTCATGCACTTCCTCAAACACCCGTTCGCCACCACGCCCAATCGGAAGCCGGTTGCTTCGACGCAACAAGCCATATTGCGTATTGCGATCCACGTTATCAAGCGTCAATCCGCCGATTTCGGTTTTCAAAAGATAAAGTCCAAGGCGGTCGATGGTCTCCGGGATCGGCTCTTCATCCCCCTCCCCCCGCTCTTCCTCGCGCAAAAATACGTTCGCGCGGTTGCTCAAAAACCAGCGACATGGATTGACGAAAAAGCGTTCCAGCTCTTGTACCGAAACCGTTGACAACGCAATCGCCTCCTCCAGCGGAACCGCCTCCGGCATCGAATCGTTTTCGCCACGCAACGTTTCCAGCAACGATTGTGCCGCCTCAAAATTCCCACGGGAACGGGAGCGTCGATCCGGGTTTGCGTTATTCCGATCGAAATAGCTGAACTCAAACGGCTGCAACCGATGGCGTGTCACCTCAAACGGGGCGCTTTTCTTCAGATAATCAACCAGCTCGCCCAGTGGAATGGCGGGGGGAAACTCCTCGTTGCCGCGCGCAGTCTGTCCCTGAAAAAAAAGCAAAAGATTTCGTCGCGCCGACAGAAGCGCCTCAAGAAATAAATAGCGATCTTCCGCCTGACGCGAGCGATCGCACGGCGCAATCCGCCGGTGGATCAAATTGAAGCCCAGCTTACGATCACGGCGCGGAAACTCCCCATCATTCAGCCCTAAAATCGCCACTACATTCATCGGGATACTGCGCATCGGCACCAGGGAACAAAACGTGATCTTGCCGCGTAAAAACGGATCATTCCGCCCGGAAACCGCGAGCGCCGAAGAAACGACCTCCTCAATCACATCCACCGGGAACGCCTCGTCGACCCCTGCCGCATTGGCCTGCCGACCGGGAAGCTGAACCGCGCGGCGAAGCGAAGAAAACTCGTCAAACTCCTCGTCCGCCGGAAGAAACAGATCATCCAACGCTTTCAATAAAAGCTCGCTCCACGCCCCTGGAGAGCGTTTCGTCGCACAATCCCTGCGCAATGCCTCCATGCGCTCCACCGCCGCGATAAAGCGTCCGAGAAGCAGCGCCTCGCTCCCTTCCACCGCTTCAAACGGCAACAGGCCGTCGGAGTGAAAATCTTCCGGGACGGCTTCCCGTGCAAACCCCAGCAGCAATCGATCGAGCCCTTGCCGCCAAGAGTATTCATCGAACGCGACCCCACATTCCGCCTGACGCTCTTCCCGGTCGAATCCCCAGCGAATCCCCACTCGTTCAATCCAATCCGCAACCGTTTCCAACTCTCCGGCGGAGATGCCGAAGCGACCACGAAGCGCCGGAACCTGCAACAATTCTAAAATTTTCGACGCCTCGAAACGCCCGTGTCGCAATTGCAACAACTCAAAGAACGCATCGGCGATCCGGCTGGAATGGCGGATGCTGCGATCCGAAACCGCATACACGCTCCGCAATGCCCCCTGCCCAAACACCGCATGAATGTAAGGAAGATAACAATTGATATCAGGAGCCATGACAATAACATCACGCGGCTGATTTGCCGGATCCTCCAATAACTCAAGCAATTGATCGTGAAGAACCTCCACCTCTCGCCGCGCGCTGTGACAATTGTGAACGCGAATCGTACGATCCTCCGGCGGGAACTCGAACGGATGCCCGACGATCTCCCCGTCCGCCTCCGGCCCGCGCCGGAACATGGCGTAGATATCCTGTTGAAGCGCACCGAGCCGGGTCGGATTCACATAATCATCCGGTCCGTCACCGTCGGTCGCAACAAACGGTTCAAACAGTTCCCCGTCTTCCGGATGCACGACATCAGGCGCACCTGCCACCAGACGGAAGAACTCACGCCCCTGCGCACCGAAACTTGCCAGTAACGGGTTCCCGTCGTGAAACATCGACAACACCCCGCCGTCACGCGCAATTAACCGCGCCACCTCCACATCGGAGTACTGCTCACTCCAATACTCCCGGCTCGGGTTCAGGTAGAAAAAGTAAACAGGTAAAAATTCCGATAGCTTCAGAAAGAAATTGAGAAAGAGCGGCGGCAGCGTACCGACTCCAAACACCGTCACTCGTTCCGGCAACACAGCTCCAGGCGGCGGAGACACCAGGCGGAAATATTCACTGAAAAACGCTTCCCGCGGCCGAAACCGTCCGCTGTCGCACAATTCCAGATAAAGCCGTTTCTGCCAATCAGCATCGGCCCACTCCACCCGATCGCCGGAGCGCCAGCGCTCCAGCATCTCCGGCCGGTAAATACGATATTGATCGAACAATTCGGCAATGCGACAGGCCAGCTGCCAGCGTTTCACCTCCGGTTGAGGTGGCGTCAAGTACGAACTCAGTTCCGGATAGCGCTCCACCGCCTCACCGAGAATCTGGCAGATGCGCCATGGAAGCTGTTCCGATGCAAAGCGTTCTCGATCCGCACGAAATGCCGGAAACAACGCTTCCAGCGTCCGGTCGATGAAGTGAACCGGAAATGGGGTATCGAAATTCGCGGCGATGCGTCCATCTCCGCCAAGGTGAAGTTTCAGCCAGGCTGCCATGCCTTGCGTCTGTACAACAACCGTTTCCGGCGCAAATACGTCAGCGGGCGGCGAAGAAAAGATCAATTCGCCGAACTTTTCCGCCAACCGCTCCAGTTTATTTCCGGTGTAAAGAAAAAATCGCATTATGCTCCTCATTGCAACATAAGGAATATACCGGAGCGAAGCTGCTTTTTCAACTACCGAAGCAGGAATTCGGCGACAATCCGCCATGCGGCCAGCTTTTCCTCATAACGAAACATCGCCGCAGCGGGACTGGTGGAGGGAAGTCGTACAATTTTCAATCCGGCACGCTCGAACAATTCCGGTGCGCTCCGCCTCAGCTCCGTAAACGATTTGCCGCCATTGCACGCAATGAGAGCAATCCCCGGATGCACTGCCAACAACCCGGCAACCGGATTCAATTCGATCTCGCGGATGCTGGCGTCCAGACTGCCTTTGCGCCGCCCGGCTCCAATGGTATCCCAAAGCGCGACACCGGAGGACTTCAACCGCTCAAGCCGTTCGGGATAAGGAAGGGCAACATCAAACCCGCACAACTCCGCCATAATCGGCCAGAATGCGTTGCGGGGATGCGCATAGTATTTCTGCTGCCGTAACGACTCCTCGCCCGGCAGCGAACCAAGGATCAAAACCCGAGGGAAAGTTCCAACCACCGGCGGAAACGATTCCTTCCGTTCCGCGCCGGACATCGTCAACCCACCGTGTAGCGAACCGAGATTCCGGCAGGAAGAATCCGGCCGGTCGATTCCGGAATCGTCATCTCAAACGATTCGTACTGCCCGCCACGGCCGCATGCTTCTTCCAGAAGCCGCTCCATCACATGACAGGAAAATCCGGGCGAATGGCAGGAGAGAATCACCGTAAACGGTTTGCCCGGTTCCCGAAGCTGGCTACAGACGTTCAGGAGTTTCGGGAGATCATCTTCGATCTTCCAGACCTGACCGCTCGAACCACGGCCGAATGTCGGCGGATCCAGAGCAATCAGATTGTACAAACTCCCGCGCCTCAACTCGCGCTGGGTGAACTTATTCACATCATCCGCAATCCAACGGATCGTATTCGGCACATGGGAATTGCAGGTCAAATTTTCCTGCCCCCACTCAATCATTCCGCGCGACGCGTCAAGGTGGCAGACCGAAGCGCCGGTCGCCGCCATCGCCATCGACCCCACGCCGGAATAACCAAACAGATTCAATGCCTTTGCCCCCTCTTTCAATCCAGAGGCGGCGGAACGGAAGAAATCCCAATTCCGGTACTGCTCAGCAAAAAAGCCGAGATGTCCGAAACCGGTCGGCTTGACTTTTAACGTAAAACCACCCCACTCCGTCAACCATGATTCCGGCAACTTCCGCCGGAACTCCCAGCGTCCGCCGCCGGAACTGTCGCGGGTAAACACCGCGTCTGCACTGCTCCACTCCTTCTCCGGCAACACCGGGCGCCAGAATGCGTTCAGCGCCGGGCGCACAAGACGGAATTCCCCCACCTGCTCCAGTTTTTGCAGGGAGCCGCTATCTAAAAGTTCGTATTTCATTTTTCTCCGGCACGGTACACTTCCTCTCCTCCACGGAGAGTGAGGAGCGGGCGGTTGGTTTCTCGTTCATAAATCACCAGATCGGCACGGCGGTTCGGCTGAAGCTGTCCCCGGTCGTCCAATCCAAATATATCGGCAGGATTCGCCGTTATGGCGGCGGCGGCCTGAAATTCATTCAGATGCCCGCCGTTTATCATGCTTTGCCAGCCGGTATCGAGCAGCGTCGTAGTTCCCGCCAGCGCCCCCAGCTCGTTCTGGGAATAGCCGTCTTTTACCAAAATCCTCGACGGACCGATCCGATACTCACCATTCGGCATTCCCGCCGCCATCGTACAGTCACTGATACCGATCAACTTTGATGAATTCTTACAACGGCGCGCCAAGTCAACCATTCGCGGATGGACATGGCGACCATCGATAATCAACTCCACCGTTACCCGGTCGTCAGTCAAGGCGATGGTGGACAATCCCATTTCACGCTGATGCAATGGCGGCATTCCGTTGAAAAGATGAGTACAATGCGATGCGCCCGCATTGATGGCGCGCAATGTCTGCTCCTCATTTGCAACACTGTGTCCCATGGAAGGTTTCACACCGTTCTCCAAAAGGAACTCAATCAACGCGACCGCATTTTCCAGCTCCGGTGCAAACGTCATCACTCTCACCAGCCCTCGCCCCGCATCAAGCAATTCGCGGGCAAAGCCAAGATCGATCGGCACAATCGCGCTCTCCTGCTGTGCGCCACGCTTAAACGGGTTGATGAACGGACCTTCGATGTTGATGCCTGTCGCATCCGCACCCGGCAGCGGCCGAAGCATCTCGGCAGCCAGCAACCGTAAATTTGCCAACATCTCTTCCCGCTCCGCGGCAACCACGGTCGGGAAAAAAGACGTGACGCCGCAGCGAGCCAGAACACGGCTCATGGCGTCGATGGAATTCGGAGAAATGGCGACGGAAGAAGCGTCAAAGCCTCCGGCTCCGTGAATATGAGTGTCGATGAATCCGGGCGCCATATAGGCGTCGGGAAACTCCAACACCTTCAACCCCGGTTCCCGGGTAAAAGCGGAAACGCCTCCGACGGCAAGAATCCACTCGCCTTCGCAAAGCACCGCGCCATTGTCGATCCGACGATCGGGTGTCACCAGATAATCGGCCAAGTAAAGCCGTCGTTCCCGCTTTTCCATTTACACCTCCGAGTTCACCGTGTTTACGGTTCCCGCATCGTTTCATCCAGCGATTTAATCAACGGATGAACCAGATATTCGATGATCCGGCGGTCGCCCACGTGAATCTCTGACTGACACTCCATTCCCGGAATCAATCGGTACTCGTCATCCACGTTGCGCAACTGACCCGAAAGCGTGATACGCGTCCGGTAATAAGTACGCGCCGCCCCCGGTTCTCCTTGTTGCTTCTGGAACGAGTCCTCGGAAATGTTTCGCACCACGCCATCCAGCGTGCCGTATTTCTGGAACGGGAACGCGTTCACTTTCACGCGCACTTTCGAGCCGACATGCACCTTGCCGATGTCTTGCGGCTGCACTTCGGCTTCCAGTTCGATCCCGCTGTCCAGCGGGACCAATGTAATCAGCGCCTCCGCCTCGCGAACCGCCGAGCCGACGGAGAAGTTGGCAATTTCATGCACCATCGCATTACACGGCGCATAAAGCGCGTCATACGTCAATTGCGCCTGAATCTTATCGTACTGCTTCTGGGTGCTGACCAGCTCGCGTTGCACTTTCACCAACTCCGTGGAAACACTGTTCCGCCACTCTTCAATGTAGGAGTTCTTGCTTGCCACCGCAGTTTGTTCCTGATGCGCCAATTCGATCAAGGAGTCCCGGGCCTTATCGATGGACGCCTCAAGCTCCATGGTCTGGATCTGAATTTGAAGCACATCTTTGAGTGACGCCGCATTGCTTTCCTGCAATTTGATGTACATGGCTTCAATCTGTTTGAGTTTCTCCAATTGCGCGGTCTGATTTTTCAAACTTTGCTTCAAAGAATTCTGCGAGGCTTGAATTTGCTTGATGCTTTGATCGTAGTAACGGATTTTCTCTTCATAGAATTTCTGCCGTTGCTCATAGATCGCATATTGCCAGAGTTGATCTTTGTTCTTATCGTCAAGGATCACATAGGGCTTGTTCTGAAACTCCGCCAACAGTCGGGTCACTTGCGCATCCAGCGTCGAGAGCTCCGCGGTGATCCGCTCGGATTCCGCCACATTCATGACCGGGTCGAATGTGAAGAGCACCTGCCCCTTCTCCACGATTTGCCCGACTTTCACGTCGATGCTCTTGATCATTGTCCGATCCATCGGCTTCATCACGATATTCGGAGAATCGGTCACCAATTTTCCTTCGGCTGAAACAATCACGTCAACCTTGAAAATGCAGGACCAGAGAATCGCCCCCGCCATGAAAATGAATGCACTCAACACCCCATACCGCGCCCACCACGGCAGACGCTCATGCTTGATCTCCAACGCATCCGGCTGAAATTCAATGGCTTTTGAGCTCAATTTTGCTTCTTTTTCGCTCATTTGTTCAAGTTCCTTTCCATCTGCTGACGCCAGAAATCGCGATAGATGCCATCGTGCGACAACAGCTCACGATGCGGCGCAAAATCGGTCTTTTCCCCTTTGTCCAAAACGAGGATTTTGTCCGCGCCGCTGACAATACTCAGACGATGCGAAATGATAAGAACCGTCCGCCCCTTGGCAATCGCCGCAAGGTTTTCCTGAATCACATTCTCGCTCTCGGGGTCAAGCGCGCTGGTCGCCTCGTCGAAAATCAAAATTGACGGATTGGTCAGCAATGCACGGGCAATCGCCAGGCGCTGCTTCTGCCCGCCCGACAAGTTCGACGCATTTTCTTCCAATACGGTATCATAGCCCTTCGGCAGGGTGGAAACAAATTCATGCGCCCCCGCCAGGCGTGCCGCATAGATGATCTCTTCCATGCTCGCATTTCGTTTTGTCAGGCAGATGTTGTTGCGAACCGTTCCGCTGAAGAAGTAGTTCTCCTGCAACACCACACCGATGCTGGAACGCAAATGCGCCTTGTCGATTTCACGCAGGTCGATTCCGTCGATCTTGATCAGACCGGACTGCACCGGATAAAGCCCCTGAAGCAGTTTGGTCAGCGTGGTTTTTCCGGAACCGGAACGCCCCACAATACCAATGGTCGAACCAACCGAAACATCGAGATCGAAATTCTTAATCACCTGCGGCATATCAGGGCGATACTGGAAAGTGACATTTTCAAATGAAATGTTCCCTTTCAAAGGATTACGCACACCGCCGCCATCCGGCTCCGGTGCCGTATTCATCACCACACCAAGCATCCGCACCGAAAGCGCAACCTGCTGGTACTCATGAATCAAGCCGACCATGCGAACCAGCGGACCGGTCACCCGGCCGGAGAGCATCTGGAAGGCAATCAGCGCACCGATGGTAATCTTGTAGTCAAATACCAGCGTCGCTCCCAGCCAGATCACCGTGACAGTCATCAGCATTTCCAGCGCCTGACTGATCGTCCGCGCCGTCATCGAAATTTTGCCGACCCGGAAATAGGATTTGATCGCATAGGCCGTAGAATCGTTCCACGCCTTCTCCTCCACCGGCTCAATGGCCAGCGATTTGACTGTACGCACACCGTGAATCGCTTCCACCAGCATGCTCTGCCGCTTTCCTTCCGCTTGATAGAGTTCGTTCAACCGGGTCTGGAACGGTTTAACCAGCGTGGCAATCACCATCGCCATCAACACCGAATAACCGAGAACCACCAACGTCAACTCCACACTATACAGCAGCAGAAACGGAATGAATACCACAAGGCTGAACAGCTCGAGAATGGTAAAGAAAAGGTTCCCCGACAGAAAGCCGCGGATCTTCTCGGTCTGCTGCATATGCTTGAGCAACACCCCGGACGGCACCCGTTCAAAAAACTCAATCGGCAACCGCATCAGATGCCGGAACGTCTTGGTCGCGGTTGAGATATCGATTTTATTGGTGGCGAAGAGCAGAAGATAATTCCGCAAATATTCCAGACCGGAGTTGAACAAAATCGCCATTACGATTCCGATCCCCAGCACATTCAGCGTCTGGTATGTCCGGTTGACCAACACCTTGTCGACCACGATCTGGAAAAACAGCGGCGTAATCAACGCAATTGCGTTAATCATCAGCACTGCCAGCGCAATCTGCCCGAACAATCCCTTTAATTTCAAAAACTCAGGAATAAACCAACGTAATCCAAACGGTTGCTCCTCGTCAGCCAGCTTGTAAACACGTTTGACCAACAAGCCGTCTCCGGCCGAAACCGCCTCGAATTCTTCGCGTGTCAACATTTGAAACTGCTGTCCCGGGTGCTCCGCCTGGAACACCGGATCCACCAGAACCACCTGATCTTCTTCTCCTTCCGCGTGACGCATTCCGCAAATCACATGGCTGGAGCCGTCCTTCTTGAATCCCAGCGCCGGAAACGCTTCTCCCAAACGTTGCAAATCTTTCCAGCTGAACCGGACACGCTTCGCTTTCATATTGTGGTCGCCGGCAATCTCAATCAACAGGCGCGACGCCACCTCTTCTTCGCCCACGGCGTAATCGTGAATCATTCGCCGGATGTCAAGCGGAATGTTATGATGCCGCCCAATGGCAGTCAGGGCAAAAAGCGCACTGTTCTTGCGGTTGTCAATCGGCTGAAGCATCCGGAAAATCATCACCGGCCCTTCGATCCGTTCGAGCACCTGCTCTTTCGACACCGTAATCATCGGGCTGCCGCCCTTGGTCATCGGATCGAACAGAACAATTTTGTCTTGCAGAAATTGCGACAGATTGATCGAGAGCACCCAGTTTCCGCTCTGAAGACGCAACAGCGCCGGCCCGGAGTAGGTTTCCGCCAGTTCCACCGCATTGTTGTGGAATTCCGGTTGCAGTTGGAGACCGGCCGCTAATTTCAGCAGCCCGTCACTTTGGTTCGAGTTCAACTCGTTTTGGAGCTCTGGAGTCAGAAGCGCATCAAAATTGATATCTCGCTTCAGATTCGCAGCCAGGTTGCGTAAGCAAACAACTCCGCTGTCAACGGCTGTATTCACTCAATCGTCCTTTCGTGATTGATTTCAGAATCGCGTGGGCAGTATTACGCGGCGCCCCACAAAATATTTTTAATCCCTTGGAAGATAATCTGCGACGCCAGCGCCGCCAAATACAATCCGGTCAATTTGCTCAAAATGCTCAACCCCTTGCGTTTCAGGACACGCTCCAGCGTATCCGAAAAAAACAACAAAAGGCCGAGTGCGCCGACCGCAAGGGTGATCCCGATCACCTCGATCAGCTTTGCATTTCCCGACGGCCCGGTCGCGCTCATCACCAACAACGCGCCCACGGTTCCCGGCCCTACCGTATACGGAATGGCCAGCGGAACCACCGAAATATCTCCGTCTTCGCTCGACTGCCGGCCGCCGGGCACCCCGGAGCCGCGCACAATTTCAATCCCGCTCAGCAAAAGAACGATCCCCGCGCCGATTTGAAAGGCGTCCAGTGTGATTCCAAGGAAATTGAAAATCGTCACGCCAAACAAATACAGCACCATCACGATGATGAAAACCGCCACCGTGGTCCGAATCGCCAGCTTTCGCCGAACTGCAAATTCCTCGTCTTTTGTCAGTGTCACAAAAATAGAAAGGATGAAAAACGGCGTCAGCAGAAAAAAGATCCGGATGAACACCTCAATCAATGTATTGACTGACATAGCCCCCTCCTCCGGGGATTCAGCGTGACTTCAACTCGTTCTGGAGTTCTTTGTCCGCCTTCAATACCTGTTCCGTCTGCGTGCGGCGAAACTCTTTCAACCGCTCCGCCAATCCCGTGTCCGAAAGTGCGAGAATCGAAATGGCGTAAAGTGCGGCATTCTTTCCGCCCGCCTTCCCCGCCGTCACCGCCGCCACGGGAATGCCCGGCGGCATCTGTACGATCGAAAAGAGCGCATCAAGCCCGTTGAACGGCTCCGACGCAATCGGAATCCCGATGACCGGAAGCGTCGTGTGCGCAGCGACCACCCCGCCCAGATGAGCGGCCATTCCCGCAGCGCAAATGATGACCTTGAACCCATTTTCTTCCGCCGCCGCCGCAAACTCCATCGCTTCGACCGGAGTGCGGTGCGCCGAAATCGCGTGCGCCTCGTACGGGACGCCGAATTCATCAAAGACCCGGAGCGCTCCGTCGACAATCGACATATCGTTCCGGCTGCCCATCAGAACGGCAACCATCGGTTTTTTGCTGTTCTGAGTCATGCTTACTCCTGCGCCCCGGCACCCTCGACGATTTTCGGCTGCGCGCTGGACGCGTCTTCCGGCGCTCCGAACTCATAACTCAAGAGTCCTTCCGCGATCTCAAGCAATGCCCAGTCAAGATAGTTCTCGGAATCGCATTTGATCATCGGGCGGGCGCCGAGCGCCAGCTGTTTGGCACGCTTCGCGGCAACGACGGACAGGATCTGCGGATCCGGAATCATCTTTTTCGCGCGCGTCAGATAAACGTTATTCATGCTCATATTTTTCTTCTTCCCTTTTAATACCGCAGGCGAAACGCCCTGTTTTACGGACGTTCCGCCGCGGTGGTTCCTGATTTTCTGACTTTTAGTAGTCAATAATGTCGCGGTTGTTGTCGATCAGCGTGACATCACCGGACATCACCCGCATATAACGCTTCTCGAACTCGGAAACCGCGTCCAGCACCCAACGCTCAGCGATGGCGGCACGATCTTCGCACTTCGTCGCGTCACGCAGCAGCAGCAACCCGACGAAAATATAGGTTTCCATATCAACCAGGCAACGAGCCATCAGGTCATGATAGGCCTGATCTTTCTTCTCCGCGACAAACTTCACCGCTTCGAGTTGACGCTCGCGAAGCGCCATCAACTTATCCCGCAGCCGGGCAAGTTTTCCAGTGAAATTGAGCGCGGCCAATTCCAAGATCCGCACATCGTTATCACGCTGCATCACACCGCCGATGGCCGCCACAACCTGAAGCTGCGTCGTGCCTTCGTAGATGTTGGTGATACGGGCGTCGCGGTAGAAGCGCTCAACGTTAAAGTCCTTCATGAATCCGGTGCCGCCGTGAATCTGAATCGCGTCGTAAGTCACCTGATTGGACATTTCGGTTGCCAGCGCCTTACACATCGGCGTCAATACCGCAGCAACCTTGCTGTAATATTTCTGCTTCGCGCGGTCATCGGCGGACACGTTTTCATTCTTCTCCACCAACTCGGTGTAGCCGTTACGCAGGTCGACGATGCGGGTCGTTTCATACAGCAGCGCACGAGCGGCGGTAAGTTTGACCTTCATATTCGACAGCATATCGTAAACCGCGGGGAATTGATCGATCGATTTTCTGAACTGCATACGCTCGGAAGCATACTTGCGCGCTTCGCGATAGGCGGCCTCGGCAATACCAATCGCCTGACCGCTGATCGCAACGCGAGCGCCGTTCATCAGGCTCATGACGTATTTAATCAGGCCGAATCGGCGCTTGCCGCAAAGTTGAGCCGGAACGTCGTTATACTGAAGCTCACAGGTGGCAACGCCGTGGATACCGAGTTTGTCCTCGATCCGGCGAACGATCAGCTGCGGGCACTTCTCGGCGATGAACATCGAGAGTCCGCGACCGTCGCTCGTGCCCTCTTCGGAACGCGCCAAAACCAGATGAATCTGAGCGCAACCGTTGGTAATGAAGCGCTTCATACCGTTCAGATACCACTGCCCGGTCTTCTCATCCTGCCAGGCACGGAGCCGTACGGCCTGAAGGTCTGAGCCGTAATCCGGCTCGGTCAGGTCCATCGATCCATCGAATTCACCAGAGGCGAAACCCGGAAGATATTTTTGCTTTTGCTCTTCAGAACCGAAGAAGCTGATCGTCTCCGCAATGTCCTGCAAACCGAAGATGTTCTGCAGGGAACCGTCGGCGCGGGACACCATTTCGGTCATCATCGTATAAACCGAAACCGGGAAGTTCAGTCCGCCGAAACGGTGTTCGAGCATCACCCCCATCACCCCGGCCTTTTTGAGGTCTTCGAGGTTCTGCACGGTGAGCGGATGATAGGTCACCTTGCCATTCGCAAAGTGCGGCCCTTCGGAGTCGACGGTGCGGCTCCGCGGCTCAATGCGGTCGCCGCAGACTTCACCGACAACGTCAAGCACGCGGGCATAGTTGTCGAGAGCGTCTTCGAGTGAAACAGGTGCGTTCTCAAACTCTTCCGCCAATTTGTAATTGTGTTCGCGCAACGCGGCCACATCGGTCAGATCGAGATTCTTCAGCGTAAAAACCAGGTCGCTGTTGTCCTTGAAAAAGTTAGCCATTGGATACCACCCCTCTTACGCTTTGGCCTTGAAGGCTTTAATCATTTGCGGAATAACGGTGTTCAGATCGCCTACAATCGCATAGTGGGCGGAACTGAAGATCGGCGCGTCGGGGTCGGTATTGATCGCAATGATCTTTTTCGACTCCTTCATACCGGCGACATGCTGGATTGAACCGGAAATGCCACAGGCGATGTAAAGACGCGGACGAACGGTCACACCGGTCTGACCGACCTGATGGTCGTGATCGATCCACCCGGCGTCGACTGCGGCGCGCGAGGCACCGACTTCGCCGCCAAGCGCTTCGGCCAGCTGATAGATCAGTTTGAAATTATCCTTGCTGCCGACGCCATAGCCACCTGCAACAATGATCTGGGCGCCCTTGAGGTCGACTTCCTTGTCGGCGCGAACGCGTTCGATCACTTTGACCAGGGTTTCGGCATCTGTGAGCGCCGGTTTGATTTTCACGACCTTGCCCTTGCGGGACGAATCGGGAGCATCCATCTTCATCACGCCTTCGCGGACGGTCACCATCTGGGGGTCTTCCCAGGTGTTGACGATCGTGGCGATGATGTTACCACCAAAGGCGGGACGAATCTGCATGAGCTTGTTGGAGTAGCTCTTATTGTTCTTCTTGTCCTCAAAATCATCAATCTTGAGTTCGGTACAATCGGCGGTAAGGCCGCCGAGCTTCTCGGAAGCCACGCGCGGAGCCAACTCGCGTCCCTTCAGCGTCGCGCCAAAGAGAAGGATATTCGGCTTATGCTCGCGAACCAGATCGACGATCGCCCGTGAATAGGGCAGCACCGTGAACGGCTCCAACCGGGAGTCTTCGACAAGGTAAACCGTGTCGCAACCGTAGCTGTAGAGCGTATCGACGCAATGCTCGACCTTGTCGCCCAACAGCAGAGCTTCGGTTTTGACGCCGAGCTTGGTGGCCAGTTCACGCCCCTTGCAAACAAGTTCGAGGCTCACATCGGCAATCTTGCCGGCTTCCTGCTCGATAAAAATCCAGACGTTTCCAATTTTTTCTGCCATGATAATGCTTACCCCAGAGTATGATCGGTGATGAGTTCATGAATCAGAAGGCCGATGCCCTCCTCGGTCGCGGGGACACTCTTGGCCTCGCTGGCGGTGAGCACCACGCTCATGACGCTTTTCACTTTGGTCGGTGAACCGGGGAACCCGATGCGCTCCGGGTCGGCTCCGATGTCGGCGGCGCTGTACTCTTTAATCAGAAGCCCGCTCTTTTCGAGCTTCGCCTGTTGTTCGGCAAGCGCTTCCGCGTCGGTATAGTTGGAATTCGCGTAGGACTTCGCCACTTCCGAAGCGGTCCGGGCGCGTTTATACTTCATCAACCGCTTGGCGTTCATCGGGCGCGGTTCGTTGGCGTCGATCACGGTAAGCAGCGCAGGAAGCGGGGATTCGAGAACTTCATGACCGCCTTCAATCGCGCGGCGAACGGTAATTTTGTTCTTCTCAAGTTTCTTGACTTCTTCGACGTAGCAAAGCTGCGGAATCGCAAGCTTTTCGGCCAACTGCGGACCAACCTGCGCGGTGTCGCCGTCAATCGCCTGGCGGCCGCAGAGAATCAGGTCAAATTTACCGAGCTTTTTCGCACAGCAGGAGAGCGTGTAGCTCGTCGCCAGCGTATCGGCGCCGGCCAGCGCGCGGTCAGTAACCAGAACAGCCTCATCGGCTCCACGGTAGAGAGATTGGCGCAGCACTTCGGCTGCCGCCGGCATCCCCATCGTACCGACTACGACGCGAGCGCCGTAACGGTCTTTCAGCTCAAGAGCGAGCTCCAGCGCATTCAAATCCTCCGGATTGAAAATCGCCGGGAGCGCTGCCCGGTTCACGGTTCCCTCCGGCGTCATGGCGTCACCGGAAATATTTTGGGTATCCGGAACCTGTTTGACGAACACGAGTACGGTATAACTCACAGTCTCGACTCCCCTCTTATGGTTGCTTTCAACATGAGCCAGTTGCAAAGCCACTTTCGGGGCGTTTTTCGACGTTTCGGGCGGTTTCCGGAGCGGCAGAAACGCCGCAACCCGAAGCCGCCCATTCGCGCAAAACGCTCATCGTGATCGCGTCACGACCCCAGAACCAGCGTTGCTATTGGCTCCATATCCAAACATAGTACGAAAATATGATAATATATCGCGGCACACCCAAATAGCAACCCCTGCCCTTCGGCTTTTTCCCAAAAAAACTCCGCCGTCCGCTTGCCGGGAGGCATGGAAGATGATATACTATGTCCTTATCATGGTAAAACCAACGGAAAAAATCATCTTTATCCAGAATCACGAAGGCGAGCGCACCCCGTTCGATGCGGTCGAACTTCAGACGCGGCTCATCAACTGTTTTCTGACCGCCGGACTGCGTGAGAGCAGTTATCTGGCCGAAGACATCGCACTCGCGGTCGAATACACCCTGCTTACCAGCGGCCGGCCGGACCCCGTGTTCGGACAGGGCGAGCTGATCGCGGCCGTGATCCGGATGCTGGAAGAAACCGGATTCCCTGAAGTTGCCGCACTGTTTCGACAGGACGGCGGCGAACAGCGCGTTTCCATCGACGCGACGCCGGAGGCGGTCACGGTGTTTCTGCAAAAATTCCTGGCTTGCTCAGAGGAGATTTTCGATCGGGTGGCGCGCGAAGTGTCGCGTGCCATTGAGGTATTGGGCATTCCCGAAGCGGAACCGCATCTTTATTTGGAGCTGGCGCGCCATTATGAGCGAAAGTTCGCCATCGAAGGAATCGTAGGCGCCCCCATCAAGCGCTCGCGCAACCGAACGTCCGCCACCAGTGACGAAATCGCGGCGATTCTTCCGCCCGAGGTACGTGCCCTGATCACGGAAGGTATTTTGCGAGTTGGCGAGGTGGGGGAGATTTTTCCGCGTACCCGCTTCTTTTTTCGGATGGAGCCGTTCGCCCGGAAATTTCGTTTATGCGCCCCGGTAACCGAAATGGAAGTGGAACCATTGCTCTTTCAAATAAGCCGGATTCTGGAACAGGCGCGCAAAACCATCAACGACGCTCTTCAGCCGCCGGAACCGCTGCCTGTACAGTTGACGATTCCGGATATGTCCACCTTTCTCGCGGAATATTTCGGCGCCGAGCGCGGCAAGGCGCGCAAACTCAGCGATGAACTGATTCGGGCACTCTCTTTCGAGTTGAAGGATGGCATATATAAGCTCACTGTAAACTGACCGAGTGTTTTGTTTTGCAAAGATTCAACAATCATTTTACCGAACCCGATTGAAATTTGCAACAAGAGGGCATATATTAATCGAAATGTTGTTATGATTTTAAGAATCGGCAGCCGAAATCTCGGGCTCTTTTGTATTATGGTTAACCGGAGTTAAAAAAATCCTATGTCGTTATTCAGCAGCGGAAAATATTCCACCTTGCGGATGCCCTCCAACGGAGAACGAAAAATGATCATTCCGGACGGTTCCTGGGTAAAGTGCAAAAGTTGCAACCAAACACTCTATACCGACCGTCTCGGCGACAATCTTCAGGTCTGCTGGTATTGCAACTGCCATCTGCCGATGAATGCGCCGGAACGGATCAAATCCCTGACCGATCCGGATAGCTTTCAGGAAATCGACGCCAATCTGCGCAGCGTTAATCCGCTCCATTTCGTAGACAGCCGCTCCTATGACGAACGGTTGACGGAAAGCGAAAAAAAGACCGGGTTGGCCGACGCCATCCTCTGTGGCTCCGCCACGCTCAACGAGCGTCCGTTTATGCTCGGAGTGATGGACTTCCGCTTCATGGGCGCCTCGATGGGCTCCGTGGTCGGAGAAAAGATTGCACGACTGGTGGAAGCGGCGACCGAGGCGAAAGTTCCGGTCGTTCTGATTACCGCGTCGGGCGGCGCCCGTATGCAGGAAGGCATCCTCAGTCTGATGCAGATGCCCAAAACCTGCGGTGCGCTCTCGCGACACAGCGAGGCGGGCCTGCCCTACTTCGCGGTGCTGACCAACCCGACTTACGGCGGCGTGACAGCCAGCTTTGCGGCGGTCGGCGACGTGATTCTGGCCGAGCCGGGCGCGATGATCGGTTTCGCCGGGCCGCGCGTGATTCAGGAAACGACCAATTCAAAGCTCCCGGAAGGATTCCAGACCGCGGAGTTTCTGCTCGAAAAGGGGCTGGTCGACCGAGTAGTGGAACGGAAAAATCTGCGAAAAGAACTTGAACTCCTGCTTGAAATTTTCTAAGAGCGGAGTATACTATAAAAGTTGATACGATTTCCAGTTGCCGGGTTGGACCCCGTGCGTTGTTGAATGGGTATACCGAGTCAGGTGGGGAACCAAGCAGCTCAATACAAAAATTCGACAAGCCACGGGTCATCTGATCCGGCTCTTTTTTTGTTTCGGAAATTGCCCCGCTTTTTCGGTTCGGGTTTGTTTGTAAAAACAGTCGGGGCTGGTTATATTACCATGACGAATTGATTTGTTCACGACAAGAAGGACTTTTTTCTTATGACACGCATCGACGGCCGCGCTCCGGATGAACTTCGCAAGATTGTGATACGCCCCAAATTCCTGGCTCACCCGCTTTCCTCGGTGCTGATCGAATGCGGCGGGACTAAAGTGATTTGCGCGGTGAGCGTCGAAGCCAGGGTTCCGCCATGGATGAAAGCGCAAAAGGTTCCGGGCGGCTGGGTCACCTGTGAATACGGCATGCTCCCGGCGTCGACCCACGACCGGATGCGGCGCGAAGCCTCTTCCGGCAAACAAGGCGGCCGCACCATGGAGATTCAACGACTGATCGGCCGCTCGCTCCGCGCGGTGGTGGATCTGAATCAGATGGGGGAAAACACGGCGAGCATCGACTGCGACGTCATCGATGCCGACGGCGGAACCCGCACCGCCAGCATTACCGGAGCCGCAGTTGCTTTGGCACTGGCCTGCCGCAGCGATTGGGGACGCGCCAACTTCCCCGGTTGTCCGCTCAACGAACAAGTTGCGGCAATCAGCGTCGGAATCGTCGACGGAGTTCCAATGCTGGATCTCTGCTATGAGGAAGATTCACGAGCCGAAGTGGATATGAATGTGGTGATGACCGAATCCGGCAAATTGGTGGAAGTACAGGGAACTGCCGAGGGGGCGCCCTTTTCGCGCAAGCAGCTGAACGAACTGATCGATCTGGCCGAACATGGACTGAAGCAAATCTTCCAACTCCAACACGACATCATCCACGCCGTGACGCAGCCATTGACGGCCGCGGAAGCGACCGGGGAACTTTTCGAGGGGTTCCGTTATGAGTGAATATCAGGTCATTGCCCGTAAGTGGCGACCGCAGTGTTTTTCCGATGTGGTCGGGCAAGAACATGTCGTTCAGACACTGAAAAACGCGATTCAAGGACAGCGGACTGCTCACGCTTATCTTTTCGTCGGCCCGCGCGGCGTCGGCAAAACCACGCTGGCGCGTATTTTCGCCAAAGCGATGAACTGCCTAGACCCGCAAAGCGGGGAACCGTGTTGCCAATGCGCCTCCTGTCGCGCGATTATGGAGGAGAGCAGCCTCGATGTGATCGAAATCGACGCCGCCAGCCGCAACTCCGCCTCCGACATGCGCGAACTGGCCGAAGACGTCATGCACCAGCCGGTGGCCGGACGTTACAAAATTTACATCATTGACGAAGTCCATATGCTGACCGCCCAGGCTTGGAACGCCCTGTTGAAAACAGTGGAAGAACCGCCCGCGCACGTGAAGTTCATTTTCGCCACGACCGAAGTTCACAAGGTATTGAAAACCATTATTTCGCGCTGTCAACGCTTCGACTTGCTGCCGATTCCGACCCGGCAGATTTCCGAACGACTGCGGCTGATTGCCGACCGTGAAGGCGTCGCCATCAACGACGAGGCCGTCAACGCCATCGCCCGCGCAGCAGAAGGAGGCATGCGCGATGCGCAATCATTGCTGGATCAGATGATCGCCTTCTTTGCACAAGGCGACCATTCGGCCATCACCGGGGAACAAGTGCTCTCACTTTTCGGCCTGACCGACCGCGGCGATCTCGACACCATTTTGCTCGGGATGCTGCAGAACCAGCCGGGTGAAGTGGTAAAAGTAATCGGCAGCCTCGCCCGCAAAGGCAAGAATCTGGAAACGCTGTTCGACGATGTACTCGACGCACTGCGCAGTGTGCAACTTTGCGCGATCCTGCCGGATCCGGGTGAAATCCTGAACGAATCAGCCGAGACGATCGAACATTATCGTAAACTGGCTCAATTGGCCCGACCCGACACAATTCAAATTTTGTTGGAAACAATCGCCCCGGTGGGGCGCGTATTGCACGATGCGTTGAACAAACAGGTTTATCTGGAAACCATTCTGCTCAAGGCGATGCGCGAAGCGCACGCCGTCCGAATCAACGATCTCCTTGCGCGGCTGAATCAGTTACGCACGGCAGGAGAGCTGAAGTTTCTCGAACAACTCCCGAATGAAATCAAGCCGAAAGCACCCGAAGCGGTAATCGTCGAAACCCGCAAGCCACTGCCGGAGGCACAGCCTCAGGCGCCGACGGAACAATCCGCTCCGGTTCTTCCTTCCCCTCCCCCGGAGCCGGCCAAGGCACCGGAACCGGCGGTTGTGGAAGTCGCGGCGAAAACTCCGGACACAGAGCCCGTCCCACAAGTGAAAAGCTCGCATTCTGTACAGGATCCGGCCGACATTCCTCCATGGGAGCCGACGCCGGCAGCGAAAGTGCCGGACACGCCGGAACCGCAAGAAGAAGAGGAAGTCGAAGAACCGGAACCGATGAACCAGGTACCGGTCGCACCCTCGATGCCGGATGAAGAGCCGTCCCCGGAATTTGACACAGAAACAGCCGAGGCGCCGGCGATACCGCCGCCTCTCCCTCCGCTCGCCGATAACGGCAAAGCAGATCTGGGGCCGGAAACCAAGCCGGGGCGCAAGAAGCGGAAAAGCATCGCCAATGATGAGCCGAAGGCGTTGGAAGAGGCTCTCAACGACCCGACAGTCTATGAGATCGTCGATCTCTTCGGCGGCAAAGTCGTTGATGTCCATCGCCCGGAAGAATAATTCATGCGAAGCATGGTGCAAAAGCGATGAGCACAACCAAAACCAATGCTCTCCGACTGTTGGAAGCGGGAAGTATTGCTTATACGCCCCATGAATACTCTGTTGACGATGGGCGGACCGACGCGGTATCCGTCGCGGAAAAGCTCGGTGCGGAGCCGGAGCGGGTGTTCAAGACGCTGGTGACAATTTCGCCGGATCGGGAACACTTCGTCTTTATCATCCCCGGCAACGCCGAACTTGATTTGAAAAAGGCGGCTCGAACGGCAGGAAAAAAGAGCATCGAAATGCTGAAAACAAAAGAGCTTCTGCCACTCACGGGCTATGTCCACGGCGGCTGTTCCCCGGTCGGAATGAAGAAGCAGCTTCCCACCTGGTTCGATGAGAGCGCGATCCTTTTCGACCGCATCTTCGTCTCCGGCGGCCGCGTCGGGCTGAACCTTGAAATCAACCCGGAAGCGCTCGCCGCCTTTCTCCCTGCGGAATTCTCCGACCTGTCCAAATGACCGCCATTACATCAGCGGCGACAGAAACTCCACTACTTTTTCCGCAAGACGGCTGGAACCTTCCGCGGAATAATGCACCCAATCGGAATGAAGATGCTTCAACTCCTTGTCGGCAAAGGGATAGAGATCGTTGAACAGCACACCTTCCGGCAACAACACTTTGCGGGCGATGTCGTTGTAGGCGCGAATCTCCGCATTGTTCCGGCAGACTGCGGGCGGCGGCTGATCCTCCAGCACCGGAGTCGTGCTGGCGAACACTACTTTTGCCCTGGGGAAGAGCTGCCGGATGCGTTTATGAACACGCTTAAGCAGATATTCATACATCTCAGGCGGCGTGAACACTTCCTCCTCATAGGTTCGGTTGCCCGACGCTATGGACGCGGTGGCCGCCTCCGCCTCGCCGGAATAGCCATTTCCGAGATGCGAAAGATCCCATAAGCCATTGTTCCAGTGAACAATATCCACTTCATTGCCGGAAAGGTTCCATTCATTCTTCCAATCCTGAAGCTGCCGCAATGTATATTGCAGGAATCGTCCATTTTCGGCGGGATAAAACACTTCGGCTTTTCCGATGAGAAGCTCGCGGACGAATCCGCAATACCCCATCCGAATAGAATCCCCCAGCAGAATGATTTTCATGGTATTTTTATCTTCCGTTATTTAAAATATCATCGATTTTCACAAGGTCATCCGCCGTCAACGCAGGCTTGGCAAGGCTGGCAACCACATCTCGGATCTGTTCCGGCCGACTGGCGCCGATCAGCGCAGAAGTCACGCCGGGACGAGCCAAAACCCAGGCAATCGCCATTTCCGCCAGCGTTTCACCGCGTTGTTGCGCCATGGTATTCAGCTGCTCAATCTTCGCCAGAAGCTCCGGTGTCAACGAGTCTTTTTTGAGGAAGCCGTTGCGCGCCACACGAGAATCGTTTGGAATTCCGCCAAGATAGCGATCCGTCAACAATCCCTGCGCCAATGGCGAAAATACAATTCCACCAATTTTTTCTTTTTCGAGCAATCGGAACGAACCCACGTCTTCGTGGTTGCGATTCAACATATTGTAACAAACCTGATGCAACACCGTCGGAGTTCCGAGTTCGCGTAAAATGCGGAACGCTTCTGCCGCCTTCTCCGGCGGATAGTTTGAGATCCCCGCGTAAAGCGCCTTGCCGGAGCGGACGAGCGAATCAAGCGCCCCCATCGATTCTTCAATCGGCGTCTCAGGGTCGTGGCGATGATGATAAAATACATCCACGTATTCCAACCCCATCCGCTTCAAGCTCTGATCGCAGCTGGCGATCAGGTATTTACGCGAACCGAAATCGCCGTAAGGCCCCGGCCACATCGTGTAACCGGCTTTGCTGGAAATGATCAGCTCGTCGCGGAACGGCAGCAAATCCTGCTTCAAAATACGGCCGAAGGTGATCTCCGCCGAACCGGGTTCCGGGCCGTAGTTGTTCGCCAGATCGAAATGGGTGATTCCGAGATCAAAGGCGGTCTGCGCCATCGCGCGGGCATTGTCGTACACGTCGACACTGCCGAAATTATGCCAGAGTCCAAGCGAAACAGCCGGAATTTTCAACCCGGTATTGCCGCAGCGGCGGTAATTCATGTCACGGTAACGATTCTCATTCGGTTTATAAAACATCTTCATTCCTTGTGTTCGGAAAATTGATAGAGCACTTCATCCAGCCTCCCCATAACGTCAAGTTCGGCCAGCATACGGAAATGCGGCAGAAAAAAGCCAACTTCATAAAGATTGTGCGAATCGCTGCTCAGAGCGATCTTCACCCCTTTTTTCAAACAGAGTTCAAAAAATTCCGGTTCGGGATCATTCTGGTGAAAATTCATTTCGACCGCCGTTCCACTGCACCGCAGAAGTTCAGCCACTGGCTCATACAACTCCGTCGGCTTTGCCTGTCCCGACCATGGGAAAATTCGGAACGGATGCGCCAGAACATGGACGCCGAAATTCAACAACGCCTCGGTACAGAACATAAATTGCCGCGCTACAATATGCGGATCGTATTTTTCCGCCATATGATGACAAGCACCAAGGCGGACTTGCGCCAGATGGTAATCCCTTCGGCTGAGAGCCACGGAGCCATTGCGATCAACATCCAGCTCGAAGCCGTGCAGGAACTTCGCGTGCGCTTCCCCTTCGCGGATCATCTCTTCGTACTGGTCGATCCGCCGGAACTCAGGGCACCCCTCCGCTGTTCCGCGCGTCCGCCAGACATAGCGTCCCGACCAGTAGTCATCGCCGGAAAAATAGAGCTGTCCGGAATGCTCGACAAAAGCAAGTTGTTCAATATTCGACAGTTTCGCCATTTCCAGCGCTTGTGGAATATTCATATTTTCGCTGCAATAGGCAAGACGGGTATGAACATGAAAATCGGTAACACCGGGAACTTTTTCCACCGCCATCGGGATTCGTCGGGCGCGAACCGAACCATCAGCGGCCAGTTCAGCCAGCGTCACTTCAAACGGCGCTTTGCGGAACTCGGGGAAAGAGCCGACGGCAACACGGATGCGTTCGACCAGAGATGCCGGAGACTCTTCGATGCCGTTGACGTTAATTCGCTCCGGCGCCTCCGGTAAATTCGGATTGCCGTTGCGAGCCAGCCAGATGGGAGTCAACGGAAGCTGCCGCCGCTCGATGGATTTGAAAAGCGCATCCAGAAAGCCGTCGTCCGCATCCCCCAGCTCCCCCTCTACAATCAGGAGGTCGGCCGGCTCGATCTTTTGGAACGCATGCACCGCGCGCAGAAGCAGGAATTCGATCATATCTCCCTGCCGGTGACACGGATTGGAAACGATCGCAATTCTCATAGACAGCCTCCGCTTTTTGCTTACATTCGCCAGGCCAGAACCGGCCACTGTTTTTCATGCGCCAACTCTCGAAGCTCCGTCGACGGGTTCACCGCGTACGGGAACCCGACCGATTGCAAGATATCCGCATCGTTGATGCTGTCACCGTAATAAGCGAATTCACCCAACGTAACACCATGCTCCGCCGCCCATGCTGAGGCAATTGCCGTTTTCCCTTCGCGTGCGCCATAAACTCCAGTGATCCGCCCGGTAAAACGCCCGGCGGCATCCCGCTCCAGCGTCGTGCCGTAAACTTCCGAAATCCCCAGCGCATCGGCCACCGGGCGCGCCACAATCGAATTCGTGCTGGTCAGAATCGCGACCGGATGTCCCGCGTCGGTACAGGAACGCACCAGCGTCTTCCCATCCGGATAAATGCGGCTCTTTACAAATTCCTCAAAATGCAGCCGGGCAAGCTCCAACATTTCCGACTCCGTCCTGCCGATGAATTCCCGAAACTGAAACAAATAAAACTCCTCAACATCAAGCACTCCGGCGTTGTAGTCGTCGAAATACCGCTGCGCCTCATCGAGGTCGGTTGCGGGCGCGAGGCCGTGACGGACGACAAAATGCTTCCAACTCACGTCGCAATCATTGTCAATCAGCGTATGATCCATGTCGAAAAAGTAGACGGAAGGCGTTTTCACTGTTTCGGAGTTTCCTCTATCAATGGTTGAATCTCGGCCTGGAACCGGGCGAGCAGCGCTTCCGCCGCCCCCTGCTCCGTGCATTCGACATTGAGCCGCAAGATCGGCTCAGTGTTGGAGGAGCGCATCAGCACGCGCCCTTCGGGCAAATCAAACCGCACCCCGTCAAACGTGAGTGGATTATATTTCTGATATCGCCGCCCCAGTTCGGCCAAAATCGCGCGCGACTGAATCGGCGGTACGCGGAAGCGGCAGGAGAGATTGGCAATCGGCGGATAAGCGGCGATGATTCCGGAGAGTTTCTGCTTCGCATACGCAAGGCGCTCAAGAATCAGCGCCATCGCACCGAAACTGTCCCGTCCGGGATGGATCCGGCGATAAATCACGCCGCCGCAGTTCCCCTCGCCGCCAATCACACCATCCACCTCGATCATCTTTTCCACCACATTGATCTCGCCCACCGGGGCTGAATAATATTGGCAGCCGTAACTGCCGGCGATCATCTCCACCAATCGCGAGGTCTGCACGTTGGTCACCACCGGCCCCGGATCGCCGCCATCCAACACCTGGTCAACCGCCAGCGCAACGGTATAGTGGCTGGAGAGCGCGACGCCCTCCTCGGTCACCACCGTCAACCGATCGCCGTCCGGATCCTGCCCGAACCCGATGTCGCAACCGTTCTCTTTCACCACCCGGCAAAGTTCACCCAGATTTTCCGGCAACGGCTCCGCCGGACGGGCAAAATTCCCGTCCGGAAAATCGTTGACGCCAAATACCTCGCAGCCGAGTTCGCGCAGAAAATCCACGCTGAACAACGCGCCGACTCCATTCACGCAATCGACCGCGACCCGGAACTTCCGTTCCCGAATCACATCGATATCAATCACTTCAAAGATCCGTTTCGCATGGGCGGCAAAGGCGTCGTCAAGAACCCGTACGGAACGGAAATCCCGCTCTGTACGATACGGCAAGTTCCCTTGATTGTAAAGTTCAAAGAGTCCGTTTGCTTCGGCTCCGGAGAGAAACGTTCCGGCCGGCCCGATGAATTTCAGCGCGTTCCACTCCGCCGGATTGTGGCTGGCTGTAATCGCGATACCGCCGGAAGCTCCGCTCGCTTTGACGGTATACTGGAGCGTCGGGGTCGGAATCACGCCAACACGGATTACTTCGCATCCCGCCGCCAACAGACCGGCGGTTACCGCCTGTTCAAACATATCGCCGGTCGGACGGGTGTCGCGCCCAACCACGACACGACCGCCACCGAGATAGAATCCAAACGCCGCGCCAAGTTCGATCGCCAGCCGGGCTGTCAGTCCGACGCCGACGATGCCGCGCACGCCGCTCTCGGAAAATTTCAATGTGTTCGCCCTGTCGCCCATCGTGTTACAATGCCTTTTCCGTTATCACAAACCGGTTGTGATCCCATATCGTTCTTCCACTTTCGGTGCGTCCTCTTTCGGACCGGAAACGGATTTCGTAAGATTCTTCGCCTTCTCCTTCGACTCGGTAAACGGGTCTTTGACGTCAGGCTTTGAAATTGGCGGAAGCGGTTCAAACTTCCCGCCGGCCAGTTTATTCAGGAGCTCATAAGACGGTTCTTTCGCATACCTGACACGGCCGATCTCTTTGCCCTCCCTGTCAAGCAGCAGCAGTTGGCCGTACTGGTTGCGGAGATCGTAGGCGTTGACGATTTCATCCCGGTTGGTTTTGGCTCGGACACTCTCCTCCGCATCCCCTTCCCGGACATCGGCCAACACTGGAATATAAGTATCGACTGCCTGCCGGAACTGCGAAGTGGTGAACACCCGGTCGATCAGATAGTCACAGGTTTCATTTTTTGCGTTGGAGTGGAGATAGACGACCATGATCTTTCGGTCATGTTTCTCCGCCAGACGCTTGGCTGTGTTCAAGTTCGTGCTCCAGACAACGCCGTAACGCTCAATCTCATATTTTGCGCCAAAACGTTCCCGCACATATTCCCAATTGAAATAGCACCAGCCAATCCCGTAAAGTACCGCAATCAGCAGGGCGAATTTAATCAGTTTGCCAACGAGAATCCGAAAGGAATCCTTTGCGCCCATATCCAACACCTCCTTAATTGTGTTACAATCGTTCCCAGGCAAGCCGCGCCTGCCATGCCCGATCCGAGGCAAGTTCGCGCGTTTTCGCCTCCGATATCAACCGGAGAACCGGCTCCGTTGCAGAAAGGCGCAGGCTTAAGAACCCGTCCTTCCAATCAAATCGCAACCCGTCCGTCTCCGAAATAACCGCATCGTCTCCAAATTCCCGAGCCATCCGCCGCAATTGCGCGTAAGCGTTGGGCGAATTGGTCGCCACCGCCTGTTTGACCATTGCATAACGCGACAGCCCGGCCAATTGATTCCGCAGAGGACCGCGCACCGCAATCGCTTCCAACAACAGCCCCGCCATCAAAAAACCGTCAAACCCATGCAGCGCAGCGGTGGTGAAACTGCCGCTGCCCTCCCCCGCCAATGCCGCCCGGGTCGCACAGGCCCGGTCAATCACCCAAGCCTGCCCGACTTTCGCGGTTTCCAGAACCGCACCGTGCCGGGAAGCGACATCGTCAACCATGCGGCTCGTGCAGACGTTGGTCACAACCCGCGCCCCTTTCGGAAACCGGGCAAGCAGGTAATCCGCCGCAAGCGGATAGGTCATTTCTTCACTCAGCGGCTCACCGGAATCAGTCACGATCCCCATCCGCGACAAATCGCTGTTGAACACCAATCCGGCAACGGCGCCCAGCGGGCCGACGACCGAACGAATCGGCGACCCGCTTCGCGGGCGCGGTTCCGGATCGCGGGGAATCGTTCCACAGGGGGTGTCGTTAATCGCGATCAGTCGAACGCCGAGCAAGGCCGCGAAGCGCTGTGCAAACACCGCGCCGGAGCCGTTGCAGAAGTCGGCCAACAGCGTAAGCCGGGCATTGCGAATGGCCTTGACGTCGATGTTCTCTTCGAGAAACGCCCAATACCCTTCTAACGCCTCGGCCGGCAGTTTCTGTGCCAAAGTGACTTTACTTGCAGGAACCATATTGAAGTGTTTGCCAAGATAGAAGTCGAAAAGCTCCCGGCGACGCAGATGATCAAAGTACGACCCGTCCGCCGCAAGTGGAATCAAGCCGTTGATCCCGGCGGCCTGATGCGCGCCGGTAATCAGAATTCCACCGGTATATCCACCGGCGGGGATCAGATAGTGCATCAGCCCGGCGGTCAAAATTCCGCCGTCGACCACTTCGCAGCCTCCACCGGAAAGCGCCGCGGAAACCGCGTTTTTGAGCATTTCAGACGATGTACGCGGATCGGAGCCGATCAGAATTCTCCCGCCGCCGGTAAACGTTGCGTAAGCGGAGGCGAAATCTCCCGCCGCCGCCGGCGTCAGGCCGGGGCCGACCACGCCGCGCATCCCGGCGGTGCCGAGCGTCAGCAGACGGGTATTGAATTCCTGCATATGGGCCCCCTTCGTTATAACCACATTAACATAGCACACCGGAGGCGCTTTTCAAAGGTTAAAACCAAAGAGCTTGAAGAAAATTCCGGAATGCGGAGGGAAGCGCGATTTCACGCTCAAACTCCCCCTGCGTCAACCAACGGAAATCTCCGCCGGGCACGGCGCACTCCACTCGAAATCCCATCATGTGCCATTCGCGGTGGGTGAAAATATGAACCGCCGCCGTCGCCGAACAAATCGTCAGCGGAGAAATTCCCGCTTGACCAAGAAACGTCAACACCTCCGGCGCGGCAAGCGCGCCATCGACACCCGGGAGCTCCCACATTCCGGCAAGAAGCCCATGGGCCGGACGACGGTGAAATGCGGCATACTCCCCGCAACGAAGCAAAAAAATCGTCCGCAATTCCTTCACCCGTGGTTTCTTGGCCGCTTTCACTGGAATTCCTCCGATGCTTCCCTCGCGCCGAGCGATGCAAATTCCACTCCATGGACAGGCCAGGCAGAGCGGCTCGCCATTCGGCAGGCAGACGGTCGCGCCAAGCTCCATCAATGATTGCGTAAAATCGCCACAACGTCCCGGGGGATAAACCGCCTGCAATGCTTCGGTTACACGACGGCGTGTTTTCTGCGCCATGATATCGTCGCGACTCCCGATCAGGCGCGAGATGACCCGCAACACATTACCGTCCACCGCGGCTTCCGGCTGATTCATCGCGATTGAGGCAATCGCTCCGGCGGTATAATCACCGACGCCGGGAAGACGAAGCAATTCGTCGCGAGTCAGCGGGAGCTCTCCGTGAAATTCGTCCAGCACCATCCGAGCCGCTTTCTTAAGATTGCGGGCGCGACTGTAGTACCCCAACCCTTCCCAGAGCTTCATCAGCCGCTCGTCATCAACCCCGGCCAACATTTCCAAAGACGGAAGCTCCGCCATAAAGCGTTCGTAATAAGGACGAACCGCCTCAACCCTTGTTTGTTGCAACATAATCTCTGAAACCCAGACCCGGTAAGGAGTCGGATCGTCGCGCCAAGGCAGCGTCCGCTTGTTCGCATCGTACCAACGCAGCAACGGAGGAACGATTTCAGAAGATAACTTCATTGGAACAAAGCGCGAAGCTCCCGTACTTTCGCCACCACATCGGAGGCTTGTGTGATCTCGGTCACCATGGCGATCCGGAGCGCACCGGCCTTCACCAGTTCCGGGATATGGCGCCCTTTGATTCCGCCCATTACGCTGAACGGCAATTCTATTTGCCCTGCAATACTTTGCATAATCTCGACGCCAAGCGTATCGTAGCCGACCTCCTTGGTCTGCGTCGGGAACAATGGGCCGATGTTGATACAGTCCGCCCCCTCTTGTTGCGCCCGCAACGCCTCTTCGAGATTATGGGTTGAGTTCCCGATCCAAAGTGTTTCCGACAAGCTCCGGGCGGCAGGCACAGGCAGGTCGTCCTGCCCAAGATGCACCCCGTCCGCACAGGCTGCCAATGCAACATCAACATGATCGTTGATAATGAGAAGCATGCCATGCTCATTCGCAATCGGCCGGCAGGCGACGGCAAGATCGTAAAGCGCTCTTTTTCCCCAATGCTTTTCACGGAGCTGAACCAGTTTCGCTCCCCCTTCCGCCACAGCACGGAACACATCGAACGGAGATCTGCCGAGGCAGAATTCCGATGAAATCACCGGATAAATATCCGCAGAGCGGAAAACCTCGTCCTTTTCCTCCCTGCTCCGAAATCGCGCTCTCTCCATAATGACCTACTCCTTCTTTCTCTCAAATCGGGCGCAATCGCCCATCGGATCGGCGGCCTTGCCATTCAATCCGCAAAGTGTTCTAAACGGGTGTTCAATAAAATGTCCACAGTTTCGGCAAAATCGCCCATATGCTTCATCAGGCGCCAAGTCAGCCCTCTCCTCGAGGGCGACTTCCCCCAACAGGGCCGCGAGTTTGTCGGTCACAAGGGGCTCCGGTTTCGCAAACGTGCCTTCCGGTTCCGGCACGCCAAGCTCCGCTCCGCAAAGGGCACAGACAAAGGATTCGCCGCAAACGGTAAAACCGTCCATCCGCTTCTTGCTTTTAACAATGGTTCTCTCGTTGCAGTGCGGGCAGCCGACCGATTCCCCAGCTTGCATAATGAGTTCCTCCTGTGTCACTTTGTCGCAGTCGCCGGGACAATTTGTCCCAAAAGTAACCTGTGCTTTTCTCTATCGGGATAACGTACACCGGAATCCCCGTTTTGCAAGAGCTTTTGGCACATTTCATGCTCACATGACAAGTGACTGTTTATTCTATCATTCACGATAAAGGAGAAATCGCATATGAACTTGGAAAAACTTACCACCAAAAGCCGCGAAGCCTTGCTTGAGGCTCAAAACCTGGCGGTCGGCAACCGCAACACGGAACTGCGCAACCTGCACGTTCTCGCCGCGTTGATGCGACAAGAAGACGGGCTGGTTCCATCATTGCTGGAAAAACTCGGCGTCAGCCGACAACTGTTCAACCGCCAGCTCGATGAAGCGCTGGCAAAACTTCCGACCGTTCAAGGCGGTGAGCAACAGGTCTACCAGTCGCGGGAATTCAGCATGCTTCTGGTCGATGCCGGAAAACAAGCCGAATCGATGCAGGACGAATACATCAGTGTAGAGCATCTGCTGCTGGCAATGTTTCAGGCGACCGGCTCGACCGCGCTTGATCTGCTGACCAAGGCCGGACTTTCAGCCGATAAAATGCTTCAGGCGCTCCAAAGCGTCCGCGGCAACCAGCGAGTGACATCCGCCGACCCGGAAGGAACCTTCGAGGCGCTGAAGAAATATTCGCGCGACCTCACACTGATGGCGATGCAGGATAAGCTCGACCCGGTCATCGGCCGTGACGAGGAGATCCGCCGCGTCATTCAGATCCTTTCCCGGCGAACCAAAAACAATCCGGTTTTGATCGGAGAGCCCGGCGTGGGCAAAACCGCCATCGTCGAAGGGTTGGCGCGACGCGTCATTCGCGGCGACGTCCCGGAGAACTTGAAGGATCGACAGGTTGTCGCCCTCGACATGGGCGCCTTGATCGCCGGAGCCAAATACCGCGGAGAATTTGAAGAACGCTTAAAGGCCGTCCTGAAAGAGGTGACATCCGCCGAGGGGAAAATTATTCTCTTCATTGACGAGCTTCACACCGTCGTCGGAGCGGGCGCCTCCGAAGGCTCCATGGACGCGGGAAACTTGCTCAAACCGATGCTGGCACGCGGCGAACTGCACTGCATCGGCGCAACCACACTCGATGAATATCGTAAGTATATCGAGAAAGACGCGGCGCTGGAGCGACGCTTCCAGTCGGTGTTGGTCAATCCGCCAAGCGTCGAAGACACCATCTCGATTCTGCGCGGGCTCAAAGAGCGCTACGAGCTGCACCACGGCGTAAAGCTGCGGGATGGAGCGTTAGTCGCCGCCGCCGTACTCTCGGACAAGTACATTTCGGATCGGTTTCTGCCAGACAAAGCCATCGACCTGATCGACGAGGCTGCCGCCGCACTCCGCACCGAAATCGACAGCTCGCCCGAGGAAGTGGATGAAAACGAGCGCCGCGTCATGCAGCTTGAGATCGAAATCACCGGCCTCAAACATGAAAAAGACGCCGCCTCCATTAAACGGCGTGAAAATCTCGAAGCCGAAGTCGCCGAGCTGAAGGCCGAAGGCAAAGCGTTGCGCGCCCGTTATGAGAACGAAAAAAAGGCGATCACCGACCTTCGCACCTTGCGCGAGTCGCTAGACACTGCCCGCGCCAGACTGGACAAAGCAACGCGCGACTACAATTACGAAGAGGCAGCCAAACTTCAGCACGGAACCATTCCGGGCATTGAGAAGCAGATCGAGGAAGCGGAAAAGAAAATCAAGGAGGCGGGAGAATCCCGGCTTCTCAAGGAAGAGGTCGATGAAGAAGACATCGCCGCCATCATCAGCCGCTGGACGCATATTCCGGTGGCAAAGTTGGTGCAGAGCGAAAAGGAAAAACTTCTCGCGTTAAGCTCACGGCTCCATGAACGTGTAGTCGGGCAGAAAGAAGCGGTCGCCGCCGTTTCCGATGCGGTGCTTCGCGCCCGTGCCGGGCTGAAAGATCCGAATCGACCGATTGCCAGTTTCATCTTTCTCGGCCCCACCGGTGTCGGCAAAACCGAACTGGCCCGCGCACTTGCAGCGGATCTGTTCGACGACGAACGCGCAATGGTGCGGATCGACATGTCCGAGTATATGGAGAAGTTCAGCGTGTCGCGCCTGATCGGCGCGCCTCCGGGATACGTCGGCTACGAAGAAGGTGGCCAGTTGTCGGAAGCGGTACGCCGACGCCCCTACTCGGTGGTACTGTTTGATGAAATCGAAAAAGCGCACCCGGATGTATTCAACATCCTGCTGCAAATTCTGGAAGACGGAATCGTGACTGACTCGCAAGGCCGCACGGTGAGCTTCAAGAATACGATCATTATCATGACCAGCAACATCGGCAGTGACCGGATACTCGCGGCCAAAGGCGATATTGAGGCGTTGAAAGAAGATATGCTGCTTGAGCTGCGTCATCACTTCCGGCCAGAGTTCCTGAACCGGATCGACGAGACACTGATCTTCCATGCCCTTTCGCAGGAAGAAATCCGTGAAATCGTCGATATTCAGCTCAAGCGCCTGACGAAGCGATTGGCCGATCAGGAAATCGGACTTGAAGTCACACCGGAAGCGAAAACGTTGATTGCGGCAGAAGGATACGACCCGGCATTCGGTGCCCGTCCGCTCAAGCGGGCGATCATCCGGATGGTGGAGACCCCCATTTCCCGCAAGATCATCGGCGGCGAAATCCCGCCGAACAGCAAACTCGTGATTGCCGTCAAAGGCAAAGAGCTTACGTTCGAGACAAAGTAAATTCGAGTCCATATGTCAAAGTCCGCCCTGCAACTCCGGGGCGGACTTTTCTTTAGAAAAACTTGAAAGCAGACGAATGAGAGGCTATATTTTCTAATTACCTGAGTCCGTGAAAGAAATGAATAAAAAAGGGGCGTAAAAATAGAAAAACCT
>JBEBTY010000025.1:0-44355 GCA_040393525.1 Victivallis vadensis
GACATGGATGACAAAAAAGACGCCAAGGGCGGATGCGACATGGATGCCAAGAAAGGCGCCAAGGGCGGATGTAAGATGACAGACAAAGCCAAGGCGACTGAAGAAACCACTCCCGCCGCCGCCGATGCCAAAGAAGAGAAACCCAACACGGAAGTCCCCGCGGAAAAGTGAGTGGAACTATGAAAAAGCTACAGAGATTTACCCTGATTGAACTTCTTGTAGTGATCGCAATCATTGCAATCCTTGCCGGAATGCTTCTCCCGGCGTTGAACCAGTCGCGGGAGATGGCCAAATCAGCCGCCTGCGTCAATAACGTAAAGCAACTCGGACTTGCCGCGTTGCAATATGCCGGCGACAACGACGACACCATGAGTCCCAACAGCAGCGGTGCCTCCTGTTGCGCCGGCGACGCCTGGTGCGGCAAAGGCGGCATCGGCGCGCGCCGAGTGAATATGAGCGAACCGGGAATGATCACCGGTTATGCGGGGAACGCCCTCAAGGTGAAGATGTGTCCCTCGATCTCCGAGTCTGTCATGGCGCAGTTGGCTAAACCGACCAGCGACGCGGAATATTGCCGCGGCGGCGGGTACGGGTATAACATCTACTTCGGCTGGAGCTCCAGTTCGGCCTACGGGCCACCGGTCAAGGCGGGTTCCATTCTTCAACCCTCCGGCAAGGTGATGTTCGCGGAGACGATGGAGGAATGGGGAACGGCGACGGCATACACCTATCGGCTGTATTCGCGTACGTTCTACTACAACGGAACCTCTTCCGTCCTGGGCGCCAACAATCACTTCCGCCATCGTGGACGCTCCGCCGTCACCTGGACGGATGGGCATGTGAGTTCAGAGCGCCCTGGGGAACTGGGACTCAGCGCGTATGAGCAGGAGAACAACATCGGTTATCTGGGCGAGGACGATACTCCGTATCTTCTCACCTCGGCGCAGCTGAACGCGGCCGGGCTCTAAACGACCATTTCCGGCCACCACCATGGCGGCCGGAATTCAGGATCATATCATGAAAAAAATAATTCAGAAACACTGGAAACTCGGAAGTCTGCTGATCGTGGCGATTTTATTGCTCGTAATCGGGCTCGGGTATTTCACCCGCGACCCGCTTGCAGCGCTAAAGGAAATCGAAGCAGTGAACTCCGGCACCGAAGAGGCCGAAGCCTTCACTCGCGACATCCTGCTCCTGATCGAGCAGGATGACATGAGGGCTCTGGCGCAACGGATGACGGCCGATGACAACGTTGCATTTCAAGGCAAATATTCCAACGGGATCTTTCGCGAAAAGGATTTTTGCCCGGCGGAAATATCCGGCACGCCGACCCGCCTGAAAATCAGTTCCTTCGATCACATCTCTCTCTACGTCAAGAGCCAGAAGCGCGACACATTATACCAGTTCAGCCTGGTGAAGTCGGAGGACGGCTATGCCATCGCGTCGATTTCTCCGGTCAAACCGTAAAGGAGCCGCCGCAATGTGGAAAACGCTTCTCTTTGCCGGAATGATTCCGGCGATGCTTGCCGTGTTCGTGTTCCTCCCCGGCTGTGGGGACGGGAATCTGAATGCGCTGAAAAAACAGCAGGAACTCTCCGCCGTTCCCGAAGAGGCCAGGCAAGTCGTTCAAACGGCGCTTGCTCATATCGCGAAAAATGATATGAGCGCACTCTTCCGAATGATGGCGACCCGGGACAGCATGAAATTCGAGGCGAATTACACTGCCGGAATTTTTGCGGAAAAAGATTTCAGCCCGGCAACCATACTCCGCGCCACCCGGCAGGAGAAAGGCACAACGGGGAACCTCTCCGTCGTTGTCCGCAGTGAACCGCGGAAGCAGGAGTACCAGTTTACCCTGCTCCCGAATCAAACCGGCGAACTGCAAATCCAGTCCATCACCATCTGCCGATGACATCGGCACAATAGCGGCAACGTGTTTCAGGGAATTGAAATACGTTGCCGCATTATTGTACTATCAAAAACTCCGCAAATACTCCATCTGCTCCAGCGTCTTCAGAGAAAAAGAGCTTCTCCTGTCCCATGCTCCGGCTGTTCTTCCGCCCTTGACCATGGAGGATGCGACTCCAACTCGCCGCGTACTATTTTGAATCGTCGTCACTCATCCTCCTGAAACATTTCAGCAATTATATGCACTTGCCAAGTGTGGCAGAAAAAAGGACGATGACTTCTTGCAAAAAAACAGCAACGATGTACATTAAAATCCGTATGAAACCGGCTCGTTCAAGAAAATTATTTTGAAACAGAAAATCGACATCATGCCTGACGCCATTCCAAACATACCGCCGTATTACGACGAATCCGGTTTCTTCCCGATTCCCGATTCGCCGCTTGCAATTCAGTATGCGAAACAGTGGAAAACGGTTCCGCTGCACCACCATGCGTTTGACGAACTGGTCTTTGTCGCGCAAGGTTCAGCGGTTCACACCATCATCGGTGAGAATGGCAAGAAACAGTGCTGTGGTCTGATTCCGGGGGATGTCTTCCATGTCGCTCCCGGCGAATGGCACGGGTACGAACATGCCGGAAGCCTGATCCTTTACAACCTCTTCCTGAATCGGAGCGTTCTGGAACAAAAGCAGAGCTTGCTGCCTTGCGAATTTACATTGGCCGGCCTGCTGCCGTTACGTGAGAAAAACGGAGTCCGTCAGAAGATTCATTTCTCCGGCAGTGCCCGCGACGAAGCGCAAAAATGCCTCTCGCGACTGCACCGGGAGCTGACGTTGCGCCCGAACAATTTCCGCCTCGCGGCGGGGCTGGCACTAGCGGACTTCCTGCTGCTGGTCAGTCGGGCGAAGCAGATCGACGGCAGCAATGCCTTCGGCAGCGAGCCGGGAATCGCCCGGACACTCGCCCGCATGCAGAGTTCGCCGGAATCCCGCCACACGCTCACCACCCTTGCCCGCGAGGCGGCCATGAGCATGGCCGCCTACAAGCACAAATTCGCGGCGGCGACCGGTTTGCCGCCGATCGAGTACCTGATCCGCCTCCGGGTCGAACGAATCCGGATGCAGCTGGAGAACAGCGAGCGCTCCATGACGGAAATCGCGGCGAACTGCGGTTTTTGCTCGGCGAACCATATGATCCGAACGTTCCGGAAGTACCAGAACATCACTCCGCTTCAATACCGGAAGATGTTCCGGGCACAGGCGACGCTTATGGAAGGTTGAGCAGCACCATATCGAGCGCCGGAACTTCCAGTTCCCTCCGTCCCCCCTCCTCCGGCGTAAGGTGAAGCACCGCGCGCATGGGGGTCTTCCGATAGTTGATCAGCACCACCGCCTCCCGATCCCCGGAGCGCCAGCGGGAAACCAGTACCGACGGCACGCGCCGCGCCGAACGCCCGTTCCGGAAGTGAATCGTGTACGGCTCGGATTCACATTCCGGTGCTTTCCGCATCTCGCCATACACCAGAAACGGCTTCGCATCGGTGCGGCGGCGACGGTTCAAATTGGCAATCAGAGAATGGAGCGAAGGCTGATCCGGTTCCGGCTCATTCCAGAGACGGCACCAGCTGTAGTGAATTTTTCCCTGATCTTTCAACACAACTGAAATCAGGTTCCCGGCGGAGACCCCCGCGGCGGTAATGTAAGCCAGATACTCCGGCGACTTCCCTTCATCGGTCATCCCGGCCAAACCGACACCATTCCCGATGAAATTGTTGACATACTCATGGAACAGCATCGCATATGCCGGAACGGGCAATGCCCCGATGAAGAAAGCAAGATGGCTTCGCAGATCATTCAATTGCAAAACATTGATATACGGCTCCGCCGCCGCGTTTTCGCACCCGAGCACCACCGGGCGCTCTCCGTGCTTCACCGCATCGCGGGAACGCTCCAGCAACGTCCGCATCGCATCGGTATGCCATGCACCGGGCTGATACGGGTGCCCGTGCTCGCGACTGTAGCAAAGCGGCGCGGCACACCCCTGGTTCTGGTCGAAGTATTGCAAGTAATCGACTCCAGCGGAAATCACCTGCTTCAACTCCGCACACACCGTCTCCGCCGTGAATTCCCGATCCGGACAGAGATCGTAACCGATTCGCTGACTGTAGCCGCGACGACCGTTGCAGACCAGTGAATAGCGTTCGTTGCGCGGCCCGACACAAATTTCGTGTTCGAGATGCTGTTCTTTGAACTGCGCCTCGCAATTGTAGCCGATTTCGATCATGCTCCGCTGCGTCCAGCCGATGCCGGAGGCGTAGACGCCGAGCAGGCAACCGCGTTCGTGCAGCGCATCGGCAAATTCACGAAGCATTCCCGCTCCACCGAAAGGCGGCCAGATATAAGGCGGCGCCCACGGCGCGGTTCCCTCCCAGTGCATCAGAAGCGCCATCACCGGCGCATCCCACGTTTTCCGAAGCGCATCGAGGAACGGCAATGCCTGAGGATAAGGGAAATACTCATTCGGCTCCTGACTGCCGTTATCGATCCCCTCCCCTTTCACCGGATAGATCGCCACCACCGGTGAATCGGTCAGCCAGGCCGGATTGGAGCGGTTTTCTGCCAGCGGCGGCGGCAAAGTCGGGTCATTTCGCGTCATCCAATCGCGATATTTTAGCGCAGCATCCTGCCAGTCGCCATAGAATCCGGCAAGGACAGTGTCGTAGGCAATCTCCGGCGCTCCGCCGGTGAAGTGCTGAAACGAAGGTTCGATCGCCTTTTCAGTAACCGTCCGCACGTAAATCCCCTTGGGAGCATGCGTGGCATCATGGCAGCCGAAATAAAGCCCCGCCAGCGGCGTGTAGAACGCCTGAAACTGCATCGCGCAAGGTCCGGGGTAAAATCCGCCGACCCCAGTCATAGGGTACTCAATCGCCTCACAACCGAATCCGTGTTGCTCACGCTCCGCCAGATTGTCGATCAGGCAGCCTTCGTAACCAGGCCAGAAGAAGCGCGCGTCACCACCCTCGCCAGCAAAGTGCGCGGCCAATGTCAGAAGCGGATAAGCGATATATTCCGTTTCGTATCCGTCCGGCAATCCGGCCAGACGGATTCGCCAACGGCTGTCGGCCTCTTCCAGCCGAACTTCCGCACAAGCGGTCAAGCCGGCAAACTTACTGCACCCGGAAAATGTCAATCGAAGCACTCCCGGCTCCACATCCGTCATGCAGATCTCGTGGAAGTCGCTTGCGGAAACCATTTCCGGGTTGCCGCAAAAATCACGGAGGCGAAACTGGAACAAATCGCTCTTCCGTTCCGCGGAAACAAACTCCACCCGGTCAAAGCGGAACCCCACGATGTTCCCGCCACCATCAAACCCGATTGCAATTCGGCCGTTTTCAATCGTTTTCATTGTGCCTCCTGTGTTTTATCATAGCATATCACCGGAAACTGAAACCGGATACCACAAAAAGCTAAAAAAACAACACAATCAGCCAATAACACATCAAAACTTACCTTGGGAGTTCCGAAAGTTCGCTTTCAGCAGCACAGGAGTATGATTCTCCGCCCCTGTCGGCAAAGCGGCGGCGCTCTTTATTCGCCCCCTCGCCTCTTGGAGAGATTTAAAACGAAAACAAAAAAAACGCCGCTTTTTGAGCGGCGTTTCTCATACCATCGAAATGGCATCCCCACGGGGATTCGAACCCCGGTTGCCGGGATGAAAACCCGGTGTCCTAGGCCTCTAGACGATGGGGACGTCTGGAAAACGATGCTTAATATATAACCGATTGCCCGCATTGCAAGCACAAAGCATGCTTTTTTTGACTTTTCTTCAAAAAAAGTTCCTCGAATGCGTTTTTTCATTTTTTCTCTCCTCCGAAACTTGTAAAAAGGTAAAAAACAACTATTGTAATAGGGCGTGGCGGGTTAGCTCAGCTGGTTAGAGCGTCGGAATCATAATCCGCAGGTCTCGTGTTCGAATCACGAACCCGCTACCAATTTTCCCTGTGGCGGCTTAGCTCAGTTGGTTAGAGCGTCGGAATCATAATCCGCAGGTCCCTGGTTCGAATCCTGGAGCCGCTACCACTTTTTCTTATCCGGTCAATCTCCATACGGCTCTGACGATCTCGTCTTGTGCCCCGAATAGCTGGCGATGCGATAGTAGCGGTGGCAACGCACAGGAATCGTAGAACACCAACAAATTTCGGTATGGTTGTGCTCAAGCGACTCGTGCGCTAAATTGGGAGCAAGGGAACTCCGTCATGCCGTCACTGCGTGATCAAGAGTTCGCCCGGGCATGCGCCAAGGTCCGATGGAGCAACTGCGTCTGTTCCGGGCTCATCTCGAAGAAGCGATGAAGCGCTCTTTGAAAGGCAAGAGTGAAGAGGCTCTTATTCTGCTGAGCCATCTCCATTGCCACTTCCCCGATCCGACTGCCTATCGAACGCACATAAAGACTGTCCGGAATGCAAAGCAGCAATTGCGCCACATCCTCCAACGCCTGTTGCGGACGACCGAGGTGAAGGAGGTAATTGGCACGATGTTCATACACGCCATAATCCTCCGGGATGACATGCGTAGCGATGGAAGCGATCACCAGCTTGGTGCTTTCGTCCTGCTCCTCCCGGAACATGCCTCCCAACAACATCGCGGCAGTCGACCGATTGGAGTCATCGACCCAGATATCACGAAAGTTCCGCATGTTTTCGTACATTTCGGAATTAGCCTCCCGAAGTTTCCCGGCAACATAGCTGTATTCGTTTGGATACGTTTCAAAACGAGTTTGACTGAACTGTTGACCATGAACCCGGTAAAAGGCGCGAATCTGATTGAAATAGATGATTTTCTTCCTCGCGGCAAGCCGCGTCCACATATAGATGTCCGCCATTGCGGTGTCGACTCCGAGCGTCGTCTCCTGATAGCCGCCCACGTCGCGGAGATCCTCGGTTCGGATCACCATGCCGTTATGCGTTATGCGCGGATCAAGGTGCATGGCAAAAAGGCTCAGGTCCCCGCCGTAACAGCAAAACAGATCCCCGTCCGACGCGTTAAAAAGCCGCTTTTTCCCATATGTCGCGGCATAATCCCGGTTGGCGTCCAGAAAATCCATCGAACCGTCAAGATCGAAAGGCACAAAAATATCGTCGGAGTCGAACGGCATAAAGAATTCACCTTTGGCCTCGGCCAACAGGCGGCTGTAGGACTTGGCGATCCCATTCCGTTCCCCGTTCCGGAACGTCCGGATCAGATCGGGATACTTCTTCGCATATTCCCGCGCGGTCACCCCTTCCCCGCCATCCAGCGGCGAAGCGTCGTCACAAAGGATGATTTCCGTATCGCGCATGTGATGACCGTTCAGAATCGATTCCAGCGCCTCCTGATACCATGGCGACTTCGTATAGCAACTCAGCACAATACTCAAGCGAACCCGGCGCGCCATAGACAAACTCCTGAACTAATTCCACCAATGAAAGTATTACAGTGTTGAATATAGTTCACGAAACTCGTTTTTCCAAACATCTTTCAACTCTCGCTCAGCAAAAACAAAAAAAGCAGGCATAATGTAGATTTATGCCTGCCAAAATAAATCCGGAAGATCAAATTATTCCAGAACCGCCCGTTTTACCGAGAATTTCGCCTCCGGACGCGAAGGCGTGAATGCCTGGCTGGAGCGATGAAAGAAGAACAACTCGCCACGCATCTCTTTCAATGGATAGCTTCCTTTCAACTCCTTGCCGATCCGCAACCGATAGGTGTGATAACGATTGTCACCGATCAATATGAAATCCCCGGAGTAACGGTGCTTCCAGTTTGCATCCGGCAAAACAAGCTGCACAATTCCTCCTGTTGAACTTTTGACTTCAAGCGTCAGATAACGATAATCGCCGGAATTGCCATCCTTGCCGAAGATGAAGAAAGCCGCCGGGATGTCGTTGCCACTGCTGACTGCGGGGAAGTGGATATCCCAACGTTTCCCGTCGTTGCCGTCCCGGTGTTCACTAATTTTCCCGGTCGTGACGGAGCCTCCCTCCTTTGCTCCACTCACGCCGCGATATGCCGTTCTGGTAATTTCAATCGGTGACGGGTGTGCGAGCTCTCCGCTCAGTGCGATCAGGATCGGCACCGCAGTTTGTGTGACGATCCAGTCAACGTCCGCCTTGTCACGATAGAGCGGCGAAAGAAAATCAATCGCGGAAATCTCCGTTTCCGGACGCGGATTGTTCCATTCTGCAACGTAGGTCCCAACAAAAACTCCCTGCAAGTTGCGCAAGGCCACCCCTTCTTTTGCTTCCGGTAACGGTACGGGGTTCCACCAGTCGCCAATGTTGCGCTTCCCGTTGAGTACAAAGTCAATCGCCTTACCGTCAGAGTAATGAATCCGGTATCTCCCCGCTTCCGGCTGATCTCCCCACGCGGCAGTGTGCAGGAAGAAAAGCCGAGAGAGTTTGCGATTTACTTTGATCTGTTTGATCGCGTCGGGAAAATATTTTCGCTCCGTCCCGGAAAGAACCAGACAGGATTTTCCATTGTTTTCGGCAGGGTTGATTATTTCAAACGGAATCCCCGACGCATTCATTTCACGATAAAAACCTTTCACATATGGCTCATCCCCCCGGCGTGCCTTGGGAAACTTCTGATACCAGTTGAGCGGGACAGGAATGGTTCCCCATTGGGAATCATCAAACCCCGGCAGTGCGAAACTTTGATCCACATCATCCGGGAACGGCGTCGTCGAATTGGTGACACCGGAGAATTTCCACTCTCCGTTCAGCGACCGGACAAGCGGGGTTTCCGGGCGAATCACTTCCGCCCGGGTGAAACGGTGCGGAGCTGGAATGTAAGGGGCTATTTCAGCGCCGACCGAAATCGCGCCACACAAGAGCAACAAAAGGAGTTTTGTTTTACAGTTCATGATTTCTCTCATCATTCAATCTATTGTTGTTTTTCATCATACTTGTTGGTTCCCCAAAAGTAACCAGGGTGTCCCAGATCAGAATTCCACAATTCGGGAACGTCGGGACGCTTTCTGAATTCGACATGACCGTCGGCCATGCTGATATTAGCTCCATTATTATGGCGATACCAGATGCCATCGCCCGCTGTCATCGTATCCCGTTTTTCAGCGCATGGGCTACTCCATGCAGAAGCACGATCGATATCCATGATGACAGCCCGTTCAGAAGGCTTTTTGATTGACGCCACATTGCGCTTGAGATTCCACCAGTGAATCGAGGAATAATGTTCATTGATCCCATAGTGCCGCGAACCGGCACTGGACGGATTGCCTGGAAAACTGCTGGGACAGGCAAAAATGCCATATGGCAACTGCGTCTCTCCATTTTGGAAGCCCCAGTCCGTGGCGGCTTTTCCTGGCATAGCCAGCCACATCAGCATTGAGGCCCATTTCCCTGTGCCGCCCGGCCCGATGTTGCCTTCGCAGGCGACGGCGACTCCATCGTTTATGTCGGTATACATCTGCAAGTAAGTTCCAATTTGTTTTAAATTCGAGGTGCACTTGATGCTATACGCCCGGGAACGCGCCTGATTCAAAGCCGGGAGAAGCATGGCCGCAAGAATCGCAATAATTGCAATCACAACCAAAAGCTCGATCAGCGTAAACAGATTCTTCTTCATAAAGCTCCTTGTTAGCGGGTTGTTTTTCCATGGAAAAATTTTGATGCAATCTCAACTGCAATTGTTTGTGACGGCTCTTCGATCAATTGTTGCAAGCGCGCCACCGCTTCCTGACCGATGTTGAAATCATCGACCAGCATGGTGCTGATCCAATTTTTCTTGCTTGTAAAGCTGTAGCAGGCGATCATTTCCACTTCTTCTGGAATCCGGAGTCCGTCACGGGTCAGGACCTCATGGACTCCTTCGGCCATCGTGTAATTATACGCAAAGATCGCCGTCGGCGGATTTTCCGCCGGGAACTGAGCTCGGGAGATGGTGTCGAACCGGGAATCAGGAATGTAACATGTCCGAATCGTCAATTCCGGGTGCCTTGCCCTGTACTCGTTCACTCCCGCATTCAACTCGTCCAACAGGAATTGCGGCTGCGGATCGGCAAGGTAAAGAATGTTGCGGTGTCCACGCCCGGCCAGATAGTCGAGCGCATCATACAGCGCTTGCCGGGTCGCGTTAATGACATGATTGAATTCCGATGGAGCGCCGGGAACAGTGACGACAAAGATCACCGGCAACTCCGCTTCCACCGGTTCACGCCAGTAATCTTCACCCGGCTGCGCCCCCCAGACGATCAGGCCGTCGACGCTTTGCGACTGGATCAGCGACATGTACTCTTTTTTGGCCATAAACCGGTCATCGTTGAAAATCAGCAGCAATCGGCAATCGCTTTTCTCGATTCCCGCCTCAATGCCGCTGATCAGCCGCCGCAGGTGACCGTCTTCAAAAACGTGCATCTTCATCTTGAAATATGATGGCACCACCAGACCGATGATGCCGGAACGTCGGGAAAACACTCGCCGGACATTGGCATTCGGCACATAGTTCAACTCTTCCGCGCACCGCAACACCTTTGACCGGATCTCGGCTGGAACGGTTTTCGCCTTTTCCCGGTTATTCAGCACACGCGACACCGTGCTGATCGACACTCCTGCCGCCTGCGAAACATCTCGAATTGTCGTTTTCTTTGTCATTGGCACAATCTGATTAGGGTGGATCAATTATTCAAGGAAACATGTTTCCTGAGTATATTATACCAAACCTGGCCGGCAATGTCAATAGGCGACGGAAAAAAAATGAGATTTTCTTACGCTGAGGAAACACGTTTCCAGTCTTTCGGTGAAACGAAGCGGAAAGCGCAGTGCATCTTCGCGGCAACCATTCAAGCATTTCAGAAAAAGCGAATAATTTTCGGCTTTTACGTTGACTTAATGATAACAAGTGTTATCTTAATAACAACAAACAAGCATTCCGCTGTTTTGCACATTGAAACAATCGCAGGGAAAGGACGGCATACTATGAATTTATTTTTCTCTTTTCTAATCTGGCTGATTTTATTGAAAGCAGCCAGCACTTTCTCGGATGGATTGGGGGTGGTCGGAGTGATCGTCGCCGGAATCGCCTTCCTTATTTATTTCATCCGTTCAACGAATGCAAGGAAAGCGGCGCTTCGCGTCACCTCAATCAACCAGGAAATCCCGGAAGAACTCTTTGCCCAGAAACAGCTTTACGGTCAGGAACCGTTCTTTGTGAATGCTGAGCTGGCGGAGGCACTGGCCAGAACCGAGGCGAAAGCGGTGACACAAAAGAAATTTAAAACCATGTTGGGCTGGATCGTCATCACACCCGCAGTTCTTGCCCTTCCATTTCTTGCCATTCGGCTTGATCTGTTGTCATTTGTGCTGTGGTGTACTGCATTCGCCCTTCCGGTGTTAGTTGCACAAATCAGAAGGTCGCAGTTAAATCAACAGTTTTCCCGGCACTCCGAACAACTTCGCCAGGAACGAAACTCCTGGCTGGCGGCTCATCCGCGTCCGGCGCAAAGTCGAGAGTTGATCGCCCGCTATTATCCCAATAGCCTTGAAGCGGAAACAGCTTGCATTCTCGTAGAACTCGCCGAAATCGATTTTCTTGTCTACCCGCAAGACTCTCTCAGCATCGTCGCCGGTGATCGCTTCTTCCGATTGCAGGAGCAGTTGAAAATCTGGAAGGTCAACGTCCTTCCGGCGACATTCGGTGAAGCCACACAGGTCTTCAGCAAACGCCTCTACCCATGTCGCGACCGGGTTCCCGCCGGGCTTTCTCCTGAAACACAGGTGGAGTCGCCCCCACTCTCCCGGGAGCTCACGCATGTTCACGAAGAGATGCAGAAAGGCAACTGCAAGGTTTTGGACGAGAAATTGTTCCTGCGTGAAATCAAAGAGCGTCCGGAAATGTCCGACACACTGTTTTGCTCTTATTGGTCGAATCCTAAAAAAGCCGACATCGCCCTGCGAATCCGGCGATTGGCCATCGAGCAGATGGGGCGGGATTCGACTATGATGTGTTATCCCAACGACCCTATGCCGCTGATGATTTTCATCGCCGACGACTCCATGGAGTCCATCGAATTTCTGTTGGCTATGGAAGAAGAATTCACCATTTCGGTTCCCGATGCGGAAGCGGAAAAAATCGCCTCTCTCACATTCGCTGAAATGGTCGAAATGGTTTATCGCAAACAGCGCGGACATTCGGAAAAAAATTGATTTTTTCGGCAACATATTGTTTACTTTTCACAAACAACAGTTACTTTATCAATAACAAACGGGAGATTTCTCATGAACACACTGCAACGGATCATCGGTTCCCAGAGCCGAAGTGAGATTTTCAAACGCCTTTTCACCCCCGGGGTTCCTTCGATCTACCTGCGAAAATTAGCGAGAGAAGCCGGTTTGAGCGCCCCGGTCATCCACCGGGAACTGCAAAACTTGCTGGAACTCGGCTTGGTGCTTCAGAACAGCGATGGGAATCGGATCAATTTTTCTGCCAATCCCGATCACCCCCTCTACCCGGCGGTGTGCGAACTGGTGCAAAAAGCGGATTCGTAATCGACTCCCCCCCCCGGAGCGAGTCCGCGTCCGGGGGGCATGAAGGTTCACGCATCGGCCAGACGACGCACCATATCGATAAAGAGCGTCGCCGACCAGCCGTAATCGTAGAATACCTGATGGTACGGGCTGATCTCCGGCGCGCATTTCCCCTTGCGCAACAACGCCGGCGGATCACATTCGCCGCGATCGTCGTAGAACTCAAAAAAGGTTCCGTGACGCGAAAACACCGCCTCCTCCATCTCAACCGTTCCCTTCAACAGCGCGTGCGCTTCTGTCGTGAATCCATAGCGTTCCAGTCCGCGAATAATCAACCAGTTGATATTGATCCACACCGGGCCGCGCCACATATCCTTGGAGTAAGTCGCCTCATTATCCCGACTGATGGATGGAATACGGCAAGGGGTTCCGAACCGATGGGGGTCACGCAAGTTGGCAAGCAGGCGCTCCGCCTGTTCCGACGAAGGAGCTCCACTGATCAGCGGCAAAAAACCGGACGAAGCCGCAACCCCGGTGAGCTTGCCGGTTCTGACGTCACGATCCATGTAAATCCCTTCCTCCTCATTCCAGAGAAGATCGTTGATAAGCTGATTCAAACGCTCGTGCCGTCCGCGCCAGAACGCGGCGCGTTCCGGCAAGCCGAGCGTGGCGGCGATATCCGCCAAAAGTTCGCATTCCAGCGAAAGGTAGCTGTTGAAGTCCGGCGCATCCAGCTCCGTCGCGGCATCGAAGCGCGAGGAGTTATCCATGCCGCTTTCGCCGCTACGACAGAACGGATCTCCCTCAATATCCCACTCCACCAAGCCGCCGCCGTCACTATCGCGGTTGCGAAAGATCCATTCCAGATAACGTTCCAGCGCCGGAAACGCTTCCGCCAGAAATTTCCGATCCGGCGCGGCCGCCTCCTGCAACGCAACGCCAAGCGTCAGAATCGGCGGTTGCGTAATGGCGGAACTTTGGCGCGGCGACATCATATGTGGGATCAGCCCGTCCGGATGCTGCTGTGCAAGCACCGCACGCAAGCTCTCCCGCGCCGCATCGGAGTTGACATAACGCAAACCCACGGCATGAAACACGGTATCCCAGAGCCACATATTGCGGTGCGGCCAGCGATCCGGCGTCGTCCATCGGCAGGGGATCAGCCCGTCCGCAGCATTCACCTGACTTTTCAACTGCGAATACGCCTTGGCCAGCGCGGCGCGGCGAATCGGGCTTTGAACGCCGAAATCCGGGAGCGCGGCAAAATATGCCCGGCTCGCCGCCATAAGCGCGTCGAGATCGCAATCCAGATGCCTCTCATTGAAATGAGCGGCACTGCCGATCAGCAGCCGATTGCCCCGGCGAAGCGATTTCAGCTTGCCGTCTTTCTGGGTCAACTCCGCCACCCCCTCCACCAGCAGATGGTGGCAATCGGGCATCGCGCCGCGAACACCGTCAACATCAAAACTGTCCGACGCCAAAAAGCAGGATGCAGGGCGCCCATCGCCGAAAGTAAGGCGTCCCTCCCCCGGAAGGCAAATATCGAACGCCGCGTGGTCGCAACTGCGCAGCACCAAACCGTTGTCATAGTCAGTGGATCCAGTCAATCCGGAATATGCGAAAAGCTGTCCTTTCCCCCAGAGCTGAAGCAAGCCGTCGATTTTCATGATTTCCCTCCTTGATTTCTCGGTTGTTCACTGTAAATTATATCATTGCGGCGAAGAGAAAGCAAATCTTTTTCCGCAAAGAACATCCGACATTCAACCAGAAACATCAGGAATCCGGTCATGAGCAATCATTTCGGTACAATGGAAGAAAGCCGTCTGTTCGGGGAGGACGTGGGGCCATTTCCGCGCCATCACTTCACTTACACGGTATGCGATCCTCCGGCAGAGGAGTGGGCGTTACAAGTTGTCTTCGCCGGGGATGATGAAAACACGACGGGATGCTGGCGAGAGCGGAAGAATTCCGACCTTTTCTCGTTGGAATACGTGACGAGCGGAGTATTCGCCTTCACTCAATTCGGGCGACGTGAGGAGTGCGCCAAAGGGGATCTTTTTCTAGTGCAACCCAACGCCGACAACCGAATGGAATGCCGGGCGCCGCGCACACTCAAGCGAACGGTCTGCATGGCTGGAACATCACTGATTTCTTTGCTGGAATCGTTTCACCTGCGGGAAGAAAGCGTGCTGCGCGATATTCCGGAGGCCGTAATCGCTCCGCTTTTCGACCGATTGAACGAGCTGATTCGACAACACCCGGAACACTGGGAACAGGAGAGTTCGGCACTCTGCTACCGGATTTTGCTCGAACTCTCCCGCTATCGTACTCGATGCGAAATCCCGGCGCAACTGACCGCCTTGCTTGGCTGGATCGATCGCAACTACATGGTTCCGCTCACAGTGGAGCAACTGGCCGGGCGAAACTGCGTCAGCGCAAGCACACTATCGCGCCTGTTCCGCACTCACCTCGGTCAGTCGCCGATGGAATACGTCATCCGCCAGCGAATGAAGCACGCCCGGCAACTGTTGTTGGAAAACAAATTGCCGATCAAGGAGATTGCCGGGCGCGCCGGATATCACAACGCGCTCTACTTCTCCTCGGAGTTTCGCCGTGTCAGCGGTCTTTCTCCCCGCGAATTTCGCCGCCGGAATCTCCGTTACTGAACCTTGACACGCAAGAACAGAGGAGTCAATGGCGGCAGAGAAAACGACTCCGGGTAATCCACCTGCCGAATCAACTCGAAACGGGACAATGTTCCAGCCAAGCTCAACGAAACCGGAGCAAAGTTGTAATTGACGATATTCACCAGATAACTCCCCTCCCCCGCCGGGACGGCTCGATAGAGTACGCCATTCAAATTCCCGTTCAACGCAAACGGAAGCGGCGGAAGCATCGTGGCGTTGAACTCCGCATAACGCGGAAACGTCATTTCCTTCCCATAGGAGTTGAAGGCGGGCGCGTCACCAGCTTGCAGAACCGTTCCGCCCTGCTCGGCAAACCGTGCCAACCCGGCAACGGCTTCGTCGGAAAGGTGGGTCGTACCGGTCAACAAAATCAGTCGATATTTTCCGAATTCGTTCCGCGCCAACTGCTTTTCGCTGATGAAACCGATCTTTCGCCCGGTAAAGCTCAATGTTTCATAATTGTCCCGGAGCACCCGGCAGTAACGATCGCCGTTCTGAATCTGCGACGAGGTAGAGTACAGAAGCGCGACCTCCGGCTCGGCGGCGACAAACGTGAGGATGTCCTCCGCCAAACGGTTCCCGTCCAGCATCGCGCGGCCATGGGCGATGATGTTGGACGGGCGATGATAGATGTTATTGCGCAACGGATGATCTTTCTGGTAACGCTCGAACGTGTTTTCCGCCCAAACCCAGGTGACGATTCCGCCGACGCCTTGCAGAAACTGCTCGAAAATCGCGGTATAGATATGATCCGACGGAATCGCACCCGTCTCCCCATCGGCGATGATATGACACTCGGTGTTCAGCACCGGGAGCCTGCGCATCGAATACTGCAAATCATGCCCCATCGCCATCGGCACCCAATCGCTGATAAAGCGGCCGGATTTGTAATTCATATAATTGTCGTTGCCGTTGTAATCGCTGAACTCCGCGAAACGTTCCGGCTCGGAGGCGAACTCCACGCCGATCGGCGTCAACTGGCTGCCCACCATGATTTTTGCGGAGAGTTTCACCTCCGGGAAATGGCTGCGGATTCGATCCGCGAGAAACCGGTGAAAGTCCGCCAGTTCGTCAAAACGGAAATTGTGAAAAGCGAAACGGATCGCGGGAGCCTCTTCCGGCGAACTTGCCATCACCGCGTCGAATGACGCATAGTGCGTCCCCGCCAACGCATTGAATGCCGCAATGGTGTCGAATCGCTTCTCCAGATAGGCACGGAACCGCTTGCGGGTGAATTCGTTTTTCCAATTCGCGCCGAAATACACCGGCTCGTTGCTGATGACAATACTGTGGAGAGCATCCACATAACGGCTGTCGCGAATCAGAGGGACGATGTAATCGAGATACGCGCCGACCATCTCCCGCGCTTCCGGTGCGTTGATTTCATAGCGCGCCATACCGTTTCCGGCTTTCAATTCCGGATATTTCGCCAACCACCATTGCGGGTGGTAGTGCGGCGAAAGCAACAAGCTCAACTGAACATTGTTCTCATGCGCCCGCTTCATCGCCTGTTCGATCCAACTGCGGAACACGCGGTCGGTCGGTTCGCTGAATTCTCCGTTTTTTCCTTCCGTCGGGAAGACGTCACGGGGACCGATTTCGAGCTGAAGAACATCCGCCGCGATCGACGGAAAGTATTCGATGTCGCTCCGTGCATTGTCGAAGTGCCCGTAACCGACAAAGAAGTGCGGCTTCTCCGCCTTTTCCCCTTGCTCATTGACGGCGGAAACAACCGGAATCCCCTGCCGATAGGTAGAAACCTTCCCCGTCCGGTAGCTCCAGGTGGCAGGGAACGTTTCGTTTGCCGACAACTGTTTCTCCAGGCGATCCAATTCGATCTCCAACTCCGGCACGACGATTTCCCCTTGCCGTAAATGGTGCTCCAGCGCCTCCGGCGACTGCTCCTGCGTCAAGTAGCGCTGGTGGCGCGTGATCTGGCGATCAAGCACCGCGACAGCAAGCGTCAGATAGCGGCTCGGTACGGCAGGCATTGCACTTTTCATGTGCTCCAACCGCAGGCGGGCCTGCTTCAGGGCAGGCAGCTGGCGGGCAAGGCGGTCGACTTTTTCCGCCCGAATTTGCCCGGAGCGCGTCCCGTTGAAATAAAAGCAAAGATCATATGCCCCTTCCGCAACTCGCGCCAGTGGCAATGAAAGTTCCCGAACAACAATTTCACCGGGCGCGCTGCTCGGTAGATCGGCCAGCGGGAACGAGTGCAGATTACCTGCGGCATCGGTGATTTCGGCGGCGCCTTTTTCTCCTGCGCCATGAAGAAGCAGCACTCCCTCCATCTGCTGTGGCGTATTCAATGAAACAGGCTGGAAAAACGCCTGCGGAGTCGCGTCCGCACAAAGTGCCAGAAGATTATTCGCATTGGTTTTTCCGTCATGAATCCCCGGCGCGTAAAAAGCGATGCGCCGCTTGCCGTCTTTGAGGGAATTGACGATCATATTGAACGAAAACGCACGATGTTCCTTCATCTCCGCAGGAAACAGCTCCCATTTCAAATGTGCGGCCAAACGATAACCACCCGGAACAATCCCGCCGATAAGCGTCGCCTCCTCTGCGGCAAGTTCCCGTTTTTCGCCCCAGAACCAATTGGAGAAGCCGTTTTCTTTCGGCGAAAATCCAAATTCCATATCGCTTTTCAAAGCTCCGCCGGTACTGCCTTTCGGGCAGATCCGCAGCTGGATCGAGTCGGCGTTCCAGAGCGTCTGCCCCTGCCCCGGATCGATTCCCTGTTCCTTCACATCGGCAAAGAACCAGATGCCGTCATCATCAAAGCCAAACGAAAAATCCGCCGACATCCGATTGCGTGGCGGCAAAGCTCCCCCGATGAAAAACGCCTCTCCCGCCGGAATCACAACCGTCGGAAACCCTTGCGGGATTCCCGGCAACGGCTTCCCGGAAACCCGGGGAATCGCGAACAATTTGCGTTCCCGGGCATCAACGGCATTCAGTACTTCGCCAGCCGCAGGGTAAATTCTCAGGTTATCGATTCGAGCGACGTCGGCTAGGTTCTCCGTAAGAATCCGCAGCACGGTTTCTCCATTCGCGCCAAGCTCTTTCGCGTCAAGCGTAAAATCCTGCTTGAAACGCTTCCACTCCACCGTCGGCGCGGGGGGCTTCAGGCGCAGCCGCCAGCTGTTGCCGACCGCAAAAGAAATATCCCGCGCATTCACCCCCATCATATCGCAACTCAATGTGTAACGCACATCCGGCCGCAACCGGATCGGGCGGGAAAGCATGCCAAACACATTGGACGCTTTGGCGCTGGTGTTGGAGATGAGAAGCGAGTGCTTTCCATCAGTCGCCATCGCATCGTCCACCGTCATCTTCGCCTGGGCTTTCCCGGCGGAAAACGTCCACCCCTCTGGAACTTCTCCGAGGTTACCCGTTTCAAACGAACCGTTGCCGACAACCGGTCCGGCAGCCAACGCCGCCGCAAATGCGGCAACAGGGAGAAAAAACAAAAACTTCATCAATTCGACTCCTCAACCAAGGTCAATCGCGCAATCAGGTCACTGCCACTTTTATATACGTCGCGGGCCACGTGGCGAGCCGAACCATCGCTGAACAACACCTGTGTGCCGTTCGCGTGAAACGGCGCAATGTTGCTGAGGTCATGATTCGCGGTCATACAATACGTCAGAACCCGGCGATTCAGCTGGCTGAAAATTTTGCCGAAACACAACGTATTGCTGGAACAATCCCGCGGATAGGCGTAATCGATAAAATTACCGTGCTTAAGCCACCCTTCGGTAATCTGCCCGGAGGACGGGCATTGAAACAGAATCGGACGCTTGTCCCCATCGATGCGTTTGGTCTTGTCAAACGCGGCCTTTCCACTCAAATAACCATTGGCCACCAGAAGGCCGAACCCGATATGCTTGTCCGCACCCTCGGAGATCGACCGAACCTCCCCGCCGCCGGGAATCACGGTGCGAACCGATGCCATCAACTGATCGTTGCTGTCATTGACATACATCACCGTGACTCCTCCAAGTTGCTTCAACTGGCTCAGGCAATTGATCTGCTGTGCCCGGGCGCGCGCCTTGTTCAATGCCGGAAGCAGCATCGCGGCAAGAATCGCGATGATCGCAATTACCACAAGCAATTCAATCAAAGTAAAATTCTTTTGTTTCATTGACAGGTTCCTCTTGTTTTAAAATGATTCCGGAATTGTTTTTTTACAGCGAATGCCCTTCCCTGTAAATTATATATTCCCTCAAATTTTAAAACAAGAGTCCCCCGGGAAAAAGCGCGGGAAGCTATTTTTATTTAATCAACTTTTAATGAACCTGAAGATTCCCCGATCAGTAACCGGGTACTGAGCCGGCACGGTTCCGGCGGCCGGTCGCAAATCTGCGCCAGAAGATTTTTGACCGTATGATGCGCCAATTCCTGCAGCGGAAGCTGAACTGCCGTCAACGTCACACACTGCCGATTCACGATCTCGGAATCCTCAAACACAAGCAGCGAAACATCATCGGGAATCATCCGTTTCCGGCGATACGACCACCGCAAAACCGACACCGCATACTCCATGGTCGAAGCAAGAAAGGCGGTCACACCTTCCCGGTACAACGCGTCGAATTCCTCATCCCCGTCCGGATTTTGCTCGTCGAAAGGGACCGCGTGTCGTTCCAGGTGGGATTTGCAGTTCCGGAAACAGTCGACCCGGTCGACCATACAGGGATCTTTAAAGCCCCTGTAGTACAGGAAAGCGACCTTACGGTGTCCCAACCCGGCCAGATGTTGCAGCGCCTGAAGCACGCCATGTTTGAAATCCACGGTGACGGAGGAAAGCATGCTGCCATTGCGGATGTAGATCTCCGCCGGAATCCCTTTGCACATTTTCAACAGATCGACGCTGGACACCTGCGGCAGCGTATTGATGATGCCGGCCACGTCCGCCGCCTTGCCGACCACTGACAGGACTTCTTTTATTTCCTCATAACCGCCATAAACATAACAAGTTTCCGCCAAAAAACCCTGCTTCGCGATTTCGCGGGTAAAGGTTACAACGGTCGCATGGCTCATGCTGTCCGCCAGCAGAAGAATCCGTCGCCGGAATGGTTTCCCGCGTTTGCCATAGGGCTGATAGCGCAGCCTCTCAATCGCGTCAAGAACCCGTTTTCGCGTGGCGGCGCTGATGGGGCGATTCCGGTTGATGACAAATGAAACCGTTCCGGGCGAGCATCCGGCGGCGGCGGCCACATCTTTGATTGTCACCCGCGGAGATTTCATCTAGCTCGTCAACAGTTCGGAGTTGAATTTGCTTCGCAGATAAGCGAGAAACGGATTCGGATCGACCGCTTCGGAACCGGTCAACTGCTTCAGGAGCATCTTGGGCGACAACGCCGCGCCATAGCGATGAACGTTCTCACACAGGAACCCCCGCAGCGATTGGAATTTTCCGGCGGCGATCTCCTGCTCCAACCCCGGATTCGCCCGGAGCGCCAGCTCCCATAGTTGCGCGGCGATCAAATTACCGAGCGCATAGGTGGGGAAGTAACCAAAGCCGCCGCTTGTCCAATGAACATCCTGAAGCACGCCAAGACTGTCGTTCGGCGGAGTGAGTCCGAGAAGCTCCTCCATCTTCGCGTTCCACGCAGCCGGAAGCTCCGCGACGGACAAGGAACCGTCCAACATCTGCTTCTCCAGCTCATAGCGCAGAATGATATGCAAATTGTAAGTCGCCTCATCCGCTTCGATGCGAACCAGTGACGGCTCCACATGATTGACCGCGCGGTAGAACGACTCCAACGGGACACCGCCGAGCGCCGTGCCGAAACGTTTTTGCAGCACCGGGTAGAGCCACTGCCAGAACGGCAATGAGCGCCCAACCTGATTCTCCCATAGCCGCGATTGCGATTCGTGGAAGCCGAGCGAGGCGCCGTCGGCCAGCGGCGTACGGTCGAACGCCAGGTTGATTCCCTGCTCGTAAATCGCATGCCCGGCTTCATGGATCGTGCTGAACAAACAGGAAAGCGGCAATTCGGGGAACACCTTCGTCGTAATACGCACATCGGACAAGCCGAAGCTGGTGGTAAACGGGTGCTCGGTCGCATCCAGGCGGCCGCGATGAAAATCATATCCGATTTCCCGAGCGACGAATTCCGCCAGCTTCCATTGCTGTGGCGCGGAAAATTTTTGCAGCAAAAACGCCCTGTCCTCCTGCTGCCGCGCGGCAATTTCACGTACCAACACGCTCTGTTCCCGACGGAGAATGGCGAACAATGGATCCAATTCCGCAACCGTCAGCCCCTCCTCATAATCATCCAGCAGAGGATCGAGCGGATGATCGAACGGCTGAAACAGGGCGGCCTCTTCACGCTTCAATTCGAGCAACTTCTCCAGATGCGGGGCAAAGAGCGAAAAATCGCTTCGTTCTTTCGCTTTGAGCCACGCTCCGTAACCCGCAGAGGAGGCCGCGCTCAATTCCCGAACCAGCCGCGCCGGAAGCCGCCGCTCTTTCTCAAACCGACGGCGGACCTTGCGAATCAGCGTCGCCTCAAACGAATCCGGGACAAAGGCAAGTGTTTCCACCTTATCCAGTGCCCGGGCAAATGACTTCGCCGTCGCCTTCTCGTGAATCACTCCGGCAAGCGCCTCCATCTGAAACCCCCGTCCATCGGCTGCGTCACGCGGAAGATTGACCTGCATATCCCACTCCAACACCGCCAACGCGGCGCTGAGATCATGAATTTCATGAATCTGCGTCAAAAATTTCATCCATTCGCGTTTCATTCATCTCTCCATATTTTTCAAATACCGTCTCGCACTCACAGATCGACAGCCGGCAGCGGTATTACAGGTTTGTTCCCGGCACGGAATGATATAATATAGAAGTCGTGACGCGAATTGCAAGAAAAAACTGCCGGGTGATTTTCCCGGCAGTCTGCTTCGTTTCTTCGAGATCAATCGGCTTCAAAAGTCGCGCTGACGACGATCTTCATCACTTTCTCGCGGGAACTGGTATCATAATACCCGTAATCGCTCATGTCGGAAGAGGCCGGGCGGGTAATCTGAATGACCCCGTTCCGGGCGGTAATCAACCGCCCCAGACGGCTGTTGCATTTTTCGGCGGTGATCCGGGCGCGCTGCATCGCGGAGTCGGTAGCCTCTGCGATCAATTCGAGTTTATACTTTTCCAGATCGGTGATATAGAATGCCGGCTGATTCACATCGATGTCGATTCCACTCAACACCAGTTTGGCCAGCTCCATGCTCTGCTGATGGACAAGATCGATTTGGGTCGAAACCACACGGAGCGAACGCGTATAGCGAAAATGACTGAATTCCTGTGTTGTAGTCTCCCGTCCGGCGGCATCGCGTGTCTGGATCGCTTTATATACCTTTTCCCAAACGGGCGCGTTTTCTTCCAGTTCCCCCGCCTCGAACCCGGCCTTCTGGAGCGCGAATTTGAGGATCGTATAGTTTCGCTCCAACGCCTTGAACGCCTCCTCCTGCGTTTTCCCGGTCGTGCTGATCACACAACCGAACGTACCGACGTCGGACATGATCTTGCGCTCAGCCAACCCCTTGGCACTGATGGTATTCTCCTCCTGCTGCCGGATTCGGATCATAAAACGGCTCAGCGCGAACGACGACGCCACCATAGCGAGCGCAAGAATAATGCCGCAGCCGAAAATAGCAATCGAACGATTGAAATTACCACCAGTCATGGAACGAATCTCCTTTGTTATGGAATGTCAGGGAACTCATGAATTGAAATGGGAAACGGCAAAGAATTCCGGGCGGAACCCTCTGCCGTTAGTATATCCGGATTTTCGTCAAATGCAATCCTGTTCCGACGAAAAAACGCTCCTTTTCCTTACCATTTCTGCGTCACATGCGCCACCAGTGCGCTGTAGGGCAAAGAGCCGCCGAACAAGTCGAGCGCGGAGCCGACCGTGTAGGAGATACGCCCCTGCCCGACACGCTCAATCACACCGATGTCGCCGAAGCCGGTGATGCCACCCGCGTAGACCACGGGAATCGGACACTCTGCGGCAAGAAGCGCAAGCAATTCGGTGTCGATTCCCGCCTGCTTTCCCTCCACGTCAACGGCATGCACCAGAAATTCGCAGGCGAAATCACTCAGGAAGTCAAGCGTGTCTTCACTGACCGCCGTGGAGGTGAATTTCTGCCAGCGGTCGGTCACGATATAGTATTTCCCGTCCTCCCGAAGGCGGCAGGAGAGGTCGAGTACCAACCGATCACGGCCGACCACATCGAACAACTTTTCCAACCGATCCAGGCGAATCTCGCCATCGGAGAAAATATAACTGGTCACAATCAATTGACCGGCTCCCGCTTCCAGCCATTCCTCAGCATTATCGAGGGTAATTCCGCCGCCGATCTGCAAACCGCCCGGCCAGGCGCCCAACGCACGTTTCGCCGCGTCGTCATTACCGGGGCCGAGTTTAATCACATGCCCACCGGTAAGACCGTCTTCACGGTAAAGTTCGGCAAACCATGCGGCGTCGTATTCGGCGACGAAATTGGTGGTCACCGACGGGTTCGCGTCGGACAGCGTGGAGCCGACGATCTGTTTCACCAGGCCGTCATGTAAATCAATACAGGGGCGGAAGAGGCTCATGATTCTTCGGTCTCCAAATGATATTCGATTCCGTCCGGAACCGAGGTGTTAACATGAATTTCTCCATCACGGCGCTCCCACTCCACGGAAATTCGTCCGTGCGGAGTATCATGATACATCCGGAAAAATGAGAGTTGCGGAACGGAACGCGGGCGAAGCGTCACGCGGGAGAATCCGGGATATGCCTCGTCCGGGACCAAGCCGCCGAGGTAACGGTAACACCACGCGCTGACATCGCCGAACATGATGTGATTCCGCGACGCCTGCCCGTTCCAATTTCCCCAAAGCGTCGTCGCTCCCTGTCGCAGCCAATGAACCCAGCCCGGATATTCCGGCTGCAGGAAGAGCCGGAACGCCGTGTCCGTATATCCGCCGTCGGCGAGCGCACGCGGAACTGCGCGACTGCCGAGGATTCCGAAATCAGGGATAAAATTGTGTTCGCGCACCACTCGATCCAGCCGAGCCGCCGTCGCGGCGCGATCCTTCTCCGGCGCAATATCAAAATGAAGCGCCATTCCGAGAGCGGTCATTTCGTCATGCGCAAAGCTGCCGTCGCCGTTGTTGTACCGCGCATTCAGCGCGGCGCGCATCCGGTCGGCGCGCGCGTCGAGCATCATGGCTCCATCATGGCCGAGCCGCCGGGCGAATTTCGCCGCCAGACGGTTGCAGTGCATGATGTAAGCGCTGGACGTAAACTCCACCGGAGCCATGCGGGAGGCGTCCACATGGTTCCAGTCGCCCAATCCGTAGCGAACAAGATCCCCGGTCGCCATCGAATCAGCGTACTCCAGATAACGCAGCATCCGATCAAAATGCTTTTCGTAACTACGACCGCTGCCGGTATAGAGATAAATCAGTTCGGGAACGATAAAGAGCGCCGCGTCCCATGCCGGGCCGCCGCCCCAATTATATCCCCAGCCACAACTCGGAGCAATTCCGGGGAGCTGACCGCTCGGACGCTGGTTGTCCGTCAGCGTATCGACCCACTGTTCCAGGCTCGACGCGGCATCGAAGTTGCATAACCCGGCTTCGCTGGCAAGCTGTGTGTCGCCTGTCCATGCGTTTTTCTCCCGGTGCGGACAGTCGAAGGGAATTCCGACGAAGTTTCCGCGATATCCCTCCTGCGTCGCCAGTTGAAGCGCGTTGAGGTCGCCATTTGAGGACTCGAAGTTCCCGGCGTCGGCAAACGATGTGTAAATAAACTCCGCCGTGATGGACTTCAGTTCCGCCTCGCCATCAATCTGGCAGTATTGAAAACCGTGGAACGTGAAGCGCGGCGACCACTCCTCCCCGTCCGCATCCCCGCGAAGCGTGTAACGGTCACACTGGTTCTCGCCTGCGTTCAAAAATTTTCCGATATGCTCTTTGTCGACGCGGCCATCCTCAAAAAGCCGTTCGCCGTAGCGCAATTCGACCACGCTTCCGGCCTTGCCGCGCACCTGAATCCGGCAATGCCCGGAGAGGTTCACGCCGAAATCCGCCACCTGCCGGGTCGGAGAAAGCCGCCGCAAGGAGCGCGGAGAGATGCTTCGCATTCTCTTGCACGCGGGCGTCGTCTGCTCTTCCAGAATTCCCCCCGGCGGAGACAGTTGAAGCACTTCCTGCCATGCGGCATCATCAAATCCGTTCTCACTCCAGCCGGGCAGCTCCTGCCGCGCATCATAAACCTCCCCTTGTCGGAGCGACTGGAAGCGGATCGGCCCATCCAGCGTCGCCTTCCACCCGGTGGGGTCGCTGTTCAATATTTCCCGTCCGCCACATTGCAGATGCAGCGCGAATTTACAGCAGTCGAGCCACGGCGCATGATCGAAGTTCCAGACGTCTTTATCAGTGTGATTGTACCAGCCGTTGCCGAGGACGATCCCCATGGTGTTCCGCCCCGGTTTCAGGTATCCGGAAACATCGTAAACGACATAGCGCGCACGACGGTCATAGTTGGTGACAATCGGGTCAAGGACATGATCCCCAACCCGGCGGCCGTTCAGATAACACTCATACCAACCCAGACCGCAAATGGCAAGCGTGGCGCATTCAGCGTCCGCAACATCGAATTCACGCCGAAAGAAAGGGGCGGTCGCCCCATTTGCAATCCCGATCCATTTCACCGGTTCAAAGTTCATCGCCATTCCTCTTACCATGCCGACACTGATCTTTTTGCCTTACAGTTCCGGCCATTTCCAGTTGGGAAGCATTTGTTCAGCCTGCGAAAACGGGCGGCTGCCGAAAAAACCGCGATGCGCCGAGAGCGGCGACGGGTGGACGTTGCCCAACACCGTGTGCCGCATTTCATCAATCAGAGGCCGTTTCGCCAGCGCGAAGTTACCCCAGAGCAAGAAAACGATCCGTTCCTCCCGGCGATTCAATGCCCGGATCACCGAATCGGTAAATGTTTCCCAACCGAACTTACGATGGCTCCCAGCCTCGTGGGCGCGAACCGAAAGCATGCTGTTGAGCAGCAACACCCCGCCCGCCGCCCAGTTTCGCAGCGATCCCGATTCCGGAACCGCGCGGCCAAGATCGGTCGCATATTCTTTGAAAATATTGCGAAGGCTCGGCGGGGATTTCACTCCTCCCGGAACCGAAAACGCCAGCCCCTCCGCCTGGCCGTCATCATGGTACGGGTCTTGCCCGAGCAACACCACCCGAACGGCACCGGGCGGCGTCAACGCCAACGCATGAAAGAGCTTCCCCTCCGGCGGGAACACCTGCGCCCCCGCCGAACGTTCCGCCGCAACACGATCGAGAATCGCCTTCAGATCGACGGAATCGAGTTCCCGCCCCAGAAATTCACGCCATGCTTGCGGCAGTTTTTCCATGCGTTGTGACTCCTTACAAATTGAGCATTCCGCCGGCGAGAATGATCCGGATGTCCTCATCCGACAAGCGGTGATTGAAGACGATATCCTTCTTCGTTCCATCCGCCTTGACCAGCTCGCCCTTAACCGGAGCACCCGGTTTGAGCTGATCGCGCAAACCGTGGAACTTCAACGCGTCACATTCCGTGATCGCGTCGTAATCCGCCGCGTTCGCGAAAAAGAGCGGTACAATGCCGAAGTTGACCAGATTCGCGCTGTGGATCCGCTCGATCGCCAGCGCCGCCACCACTTTGACCCCGAGGTACATCGGGCAGATCGCAGCGTGTTCGCGGCTGGAACCCTGTCCATAGCTGTCACGACCAACGATGACGCCGGCTTTGCCCGCGTCGCGGACGGCGGAAGCGCGTTCGGCGAAGGTCGGCTTGCCCTCTTCATTGAAGCACTCGAACACCACATTCGCGTAGACCGGAATGTTGCTGCGGTGCTTGAGGTGAACGCCCGCCGGCATGATGTGGTCAGTGGTGATTTTGTCACCGGTTTTGATGACCACCACGCCGTCCAGCTCGTCCGGCAACGCCTTGTTGATCGGCGGCGCACCGATGGTGCGTTTACGGACAATCTCACTGGTTCCACCGGGGAGCTGAATCATATTGTCATTGATCTCAAATACTTCCGGCTCGACGACGTTCGGATATTCGACACCGGTTTCGCGCGGATCGATAAACTTGCCGGTCAATGCGATGGCAACGGCAACTTCCGGACTGACCAGATAAGCCTGGTCGCCCTTGGTTCCGGTACGTCCGGCGAAGTTACGGTTGAACGTACGCACCGAAACGGTGTCGTCCGCCGGGCTCTGCCCCTGCCCGATACACGGGCCGCAACCGGTTTCCAGAATCCGCGCGCCGGAGGCGATGATATCGGCAAGCATCCCGTTACGGGCCAGCATTTCCAGCACCTGACGGCTTCCGGGAGCGATAGAGAGTGTCACCGAGTCGCAGACCTTGCGATTCTTGAGCGTCATCGCCACCATCGCAAGGTCGCGATAGCTGGAGTTGGTACAGGAGCCGATCAGCACCTGCGCAACCGGCGTCCCGGCCAACTCGCGGACGGTTTTGATGTTATCCGGGCTGGAGGGACAAGCCGCAAGCGGCTCGACCTTGTCGAGTTCGATTGCAATCACCTGATCGTATTCCGCATCTGCATCGGCCGCAAGCGGAGCGTAGTCCTTTTCACGATCCTGCGCCTTCAGGAAAATGCGGGTTGATTCGTCAGAGGGGAACACACTGGTGGTAACCCCAAGCTCCGCCCCCATATTGGTGATGGTCGCCCGCTGCGGCACCGTGAGCGAAGCCACGCCGGGGCCGAAATATTCCACGATGGAGCCGACGTTCCCCTTGGTCGAAAGAATCGACAGCAACTTGAGGATCACGTCCTTCGCAGCACACCACGGCTGGAGTTTTCCGGTCAATTTAACGCCGATCACCTTCGGGTACGGAATGCGAAAGGGTTTGCCCGCCATCGCCAGCGCGACGTCAAGGCCGCCCGCGCCGATCGCCATCATGCCGATACCGCCACCGGTGGGCGTGTGCGAGTCGGAGCCGGTCAACGTTTTCCCCGGAATGCCGAAGCGCTCCAGATGAACCTGATGGCAGATGCCGTTACCGGGGGCGGAGAAACGGACGCCCTTCGCTGCCGCAACACTCTGCAAATACATATGGTCGTTGCGGTTCTCAGGACCGTTCTGCATCATATTGTGATCGACGTAGGAAACGGAAAGCTCGGTCTTGACGGCCGGAACATCCATCGCTTCGAGTTCGAGGTACGCCATCGTACCAGTGGCGTCCTGCGTCAAGGTCTGATCGATCCGAATCGCGACGGGCTTGCCGATTTCGCGGCTGCCTTCCACATAATGCGCTTCGATGATCTTCTGAACAACGGTCCCTTTGGCCATAGTATTAAGCTCCTTATCCGAAAGAATTGCAACGGGCGGTAATCAAACAGGTAATATAACGCGCCTCCGCCCTTTTCGCAACCCGTAGCCTCACATTCTTGTTCGGAAAAAAAGCGCCGGATTCCATGTGAATGGAAACCAGCGCGAAAAATGAAGCCATCCAGCTTATGGCAACTGCCATCCCCAATCTTCCTTAAACGGCTTCCAGATCTGTCGGTTATTGGCTTCCAGATCAGTCCGCTTCATCGCTTTTACATGTCCGTCAAACATTGCCAAATTAGCGCCGCCTGAATGCCGAAGTGCCACAGGATACCAAGTGTCGGCCTTCCCTTCGCCCCAATAGGCTCCCGGCTGTATTTTGCCGCCCATGCTTTGCAGACCTTTGGTTCCAAACATATCAGGTTCACTGTCGCCATAATGAATCAAACGCGAAAAAGAGGCTCTTTGCCCCAGCAAGACCGATAGCTTTTGACCAAAGGCCGCGCCCTCTCCCGACGCTTTATAGTGAACGCCATACGAATAAATGAACCTACTATTGGCTCCGGCAATCGGGTTATCCTTAAATTGCCGATAAAGCGCTCCATCTGTCGCTCCCGGGCAACTCAGCGCCTTATCGGCAACGCTGTAGTTATTGCTGAGATGTGCAATCCATATACCGCTGAGTTGGGCAGAAATAACGTAATCTTCATTCTCCATGCTGTAAATGGCGCTGAACTGAGCGATCCCTTTCAGGTTACTCAAACAGTTGCTTGCCCGTGCCCGTTCCCGTGCCTGATTCAGCGCGGGTAAGAGCATCGCCGCCAAAATTGCGATAATCGCAATTACAACGAGAAGTTCAATCAATGTGAAACGGTAACGTGTCTTTTTCATTATCATGCCTTCCTTTGCGTTGCATTTTCCTGAACTAAATTGATCGGAATTGATCCGGTTACCCATAAATGATGGTTCATGATACGATATTCCCTCCATCCCGATCGAACCAATGAGTGCCAATCGACTCATTGAGGAACGAGTTGCGTTATCCAGAGTATTCATTTGTCGCCTCCTTCACGTAATCGATGACTCGTCATCGAATTCCTGCTATCGCTATTTCACGGAGTCTTCTGACATGGGATTCACCAGTTTCCCTTTAAGTCGGTAAGAATACATGTTTTCACCGATTTTGCGCGCCGCCTCTGTCATTTCCGGATACGGGGTGTCGGCGACGTCGACAAATCCGATCTGATATCCTTCGCCATCCCAGCGCCCGGTCAACGGCTGGTCGCGGAACTGGAACCAATGCGCACCAACCATATTGGGGTGAACCAGAGCACCCTGCACATAACGGGTGAAAGAGGTCGCCCGCTCCTGCTGATCCCCCACAGGGCAAAGGCTGGCGGAGAACATCCCGCGATCATAGGTTCCGAAATGGAACTCTCCGATCAAAATCGGCTTGTCGAAGAAATCCCGCGACGGCACGTTGGCCACGCTGTTGTGATAGGTGTTGATGCTGATGACATCGCAGTATTTCGCCGCACTCCTGCGGATATCCTCCGGTTGACGGAAACCGACCAGACGGCATCCGAGGTAAAGCCGATGAGGGGCTGCGCTTTTGATTCCTTTCGCACAGATTTCAAAATAACGGTCAACAAATTTGGCTCGGAACAGATCGGCATCCGGGCGGAACCCGTTCCCTTTGGGCGTCTCTTTGTTCGCGGCAAGCGCATCCCAGCTTGCAAAATTGCTTCCCCACGATTTATTGAGTTCTCCGATCTTGGAATACTTCGCCTTCAGATCTTTGATAAATTCCTGCTTGGCCGGTTGTTCGGCTCCAGCCTGGATAACGCCGCCCATGATGCTGTTAAATGAAAGTTCGTTGTCGATGAAGTAACCGATGCACATCGGGTCATCAATCGAAAGACGCACCAGCTCATCCTCTTCCGCACGGTCACGCAAAACGTTCCCCATCATAACTTCAAAGTCAGGATCGAAAACATCGTAGAACTTCACTCCGGGAAGCCGCGGGAACCCTTTGAGCAATTCCCCCAGCACCAGCGTATAAGGCGTCTTCTCCAGCTCCATCAGGTCGGAAGCACCCCAGGCGCCGATGGTATTGATACCCCAGGAGCGAAGACGCTTGGTCAGTGTTTCATAAAATTCAGTTTTGTAATCTTCTTTACCATATTTTTTCTGAAGATTCCAATCATTAAACGGAACGGTTCCATTCGCGGCAATCGGCTGCGAAAACCATTTCTCGCGTCCTTTTCCGTTAATGGCGTCGGTCTGATTGCGCAACACGTCGATTCCGATCGACCAGAAAAGCCGCCCTTCCGGATCAACCAGGAACCATTTGCCGTTGTGCTTTTCGGTGCGGAAATTGCCGGTCGCTTCAAGCAGAGGGCCATCCGTCCAGCCACCGAAGTGATTCCAGTTCGCCGGAGCCGGATTGGCGGCAATCGCAGCCAATTCCCGTGCATGTTCCTTCTTCAGATCCGCATCGGAATGAATCTTCTCCGGCCATTCTCCGTGTTTATATTGCCCATAGGCGTCAAAGAACGGGAAGTACTTTTCTCCCATGTCGTTCACTTTTTTTGCCGTTTCCGTCTCGCCTTCCAGACGAAGGTTGGTGACACGACAATTGACCAGACCCGGCAGGTCGTGCGGCTCAAACGGCCACTGCATTTTGAGATCAATTGAATTGATCCGCGCGGTGTCAAGCGGGCGGCGCAGGTTCATCCCCCCCTCCGGTGCGGTAAACAAATTTGCATGAGGCAGGTAAATCCGCATCGTGCGCTTTTCGCCGGGGTTGAGCCCGATTCCGGTATTCACTTCACGGAGCGGGAGATCGACATGACTCGTGCTCACCTTGTCTTTTCCGCCGCTGGTGATGTGCATGGTGAGCCGCATCTGCCGGGTTTTTGAGAGATTCTCCACGTCGACGGCAAGAAATTTACCGGTCGAAAAGTCGAAGAGCTTCCCTGTCGGCGGAGTGATCTTCGCCCCGGCGTCCCACTCCGCGGTATTGCTCTTCAGAAAAAAGCCGCCCGCAGTCGCTTCCACTTTGGCGCGATGTTGTGCTTTCACTTGATCTGCTGCCAGTTGCAACTCTCCCGCCGTCAGAGTTGCAGAGCAAAAAAGCAATGCAACCGAGACCCATTGATTGATCAAACGCATACCATTTCTCCCGAATTTTGACAATAGACTGTCTTTGAGTGAACTTCTTATCTAAATCTTATTTGATTGTGGTAACGGAGTTTCGTTCGATTAGTGTAGGTACAAGTTCCATTTTTTGAAGGGTATCGAACTCGCCCTGCATCACAAGCTCGACCGCGGTTTCAGCCATTTCATGAAGCGGCATGGAAATAGTAGTAAGAGAGGGACGTTGGAATTCGGAAATTCCCGGATTTTCAGACCCGAGCAGGGAAATATCTTCCGGAATACGTTTCCCGGCCAGCTCCTGAATCAACCAGTTGACCTCAAGCGCCCGCATATCCTCGCCAGGAACCCAAACCGCGGTACACCCGAAATCGAACAACTGTTTCACCGCAAGATGAAGCGGATCGCGGCAGGAGAGGTCGAGCAGATTCCGCTCCGGATCAATTCCCGCAGCCTGCATGGTACGGGCGACACCCGCGGCACATTCGCAACCGGTGTAATCCATATCATGGATAACGGCGATTTTGCGATGTCCTTTTCCGATCAAATATTCTCCGGCCAGCTTCCCGGTTGCGGAGCAACTCGGAAACACCGTATGACACCAGGACGACTGATTTTCACTGAACCAGACGGTCGGGATATTGCGGATACTCTTCAAGAGATCGATCGTCCGCTCTTCCCAGGCAATCCCGATCACTCCGTCGAACCAACTGTCAGCGAGATTGCCGATACGATCCTCGGTGATCATGGTAATCCCCGCATCCTCTCGCGAAAGAGCGTAGCAGATGTGCTGCGTCAGAGTGTTGACATAACCACCCATCACCGTATGGTGCGGCGGTTCAGTGATGATCGCAATCTGTTTGCTGCGAACACCGACACGAGGACGGAACCCAAGCTCCCGCGCCGCTGAAAGCACACGACAACGAGTTTCCGACGGAATCAGGGAACTGTTATTGAACACCCGACTGACCGTCCCCGTCGACACCTGCGCCCGGAAAGCGACCTTCGCCAGCACTCCAGAAGCATTGGTGTTGCTTTTTACTCGATTCCCCGCCATATCCGTTTTCGCTCCGTTTCTCGTGTTTTCTCTGTTCTTACGATGATATTATACCAGATTTTCACAGGAATGTCAATAGCCAAAAAGCAAGTTTATCTAATTTTATGCAATTTTTGCATGAAATAGGGAAAACTTGCGCCACCGCCCCTTCTAACGACCTGAAATCGACAGAGTGCCGGATAACAGCGACCGTGTCCGGTACTCTTTTTCTTCTTTTCACGGAGTGGAACTTGCTTTCGGAAAGTCTCGGGATATTTTAAGCGAATGGCTTAACTCAACTGCCGCAAAGCAGAGTGGGAAACGCCTTACTGACAGCAGTTTCTCGCAGTCAGGCGCACATCGTCGCACTGGCGAAATGTGAATTTCCCCTTAGCAAAAAAATAAGAATGCAATTAAAAAAAACGAATGACAAACAATAAAAACAGCAACCGCAATTTCACATTAATCGAACTTTTAGTCGTTATTGTCATCATAAGCATTTTATGCGCCATGCTATTGCCAGCCCTATCGCGCGCCCGCTCAATGGCCACGCGCACCCAATGCGCCAACATGTTGAAAGGGTATGTCCGCGCCGGAATGCTCTATGCGGACGAGTGCGCTGGACTTTGGGTTCCTCTGAAAAATTGGTACTCCGAGCCAATATTTCGCCATCTTCTCGGAGCCGAAATCGAAGAGGATGCAATGCCCGTCAAACTGCTCTGTCCCGACTCGATCGCGGCGCGCTCCGCATTTCCGCTGCCTTACTACTCCTACGGGGTTCCGCTCGGGGAATCCGGGTTACCAGTCTTTTTGCTGACGCAATTGCGCTCCCCTTCCGGCTCTGTCGCGTGGCTGGACGCAATCGCCGCCCGCGTGACCAATACGACGGCTTATCAGGAAGAAACTCTCATCGCCGCCACCATGCCGCCGGCCGGAAAGCTCGCCTACCGCCATCATAATTCAGCAAACGGCGCTTTTTTCGACGGACATGTGGAAGTATTAAGCCGGAATGAGATCGACAAGCGTTGGGATAAGTTGGAGTGGCGTTTCAACAAATATTTCATCAAAGACGAATAGAGCGCTCAAGCAGCACCACGCACATCGCGGCGATCCCCTCTTCGCGCCCGGCAAAGCCGAGTTTTTCCGTCGTCGTCGCCTTGACGGAAACCGCCTCGACCGGGATGGTCAACACCCGAGCCAGATTGGTTCGCATCGCAAGATTGAAGGCAAGCAGTTTCGGCTTCTGGGCGATGATGGTCAAATCGATATTGACGACCTTCCACTCCGCCACCCGGGGGTCGCGCATCACTGCTGCCAGCAACTTCATGCTGTCGGCATCCTTGTAGGCCGCGTCGGTATCCGGAAAGAATTGCCCGATATCGCCAAGCGCCAGCGCTCCGATCACTGCGTCCATCACCGCGTGAGCGGCGACGTCAGCGTCACTGTGCCCCAGCAATCCTGTTTTATGCGGAACCGGGACACCGCAGAGAATGAGCTTACGCCCCTCGACCAGCGAATGAACATCGTACCCCTGCCCGATCCGGATCATAATCTTGCCTCTTGTTTCGCCAGAAGATCACGTAATTTCGGAAACACCCGAAGCGCGTTGCCGTAAAAAACCTTTTGGTGATGCTCTTCCGGAATCACCGCCTTCATCACCTCCTGATAGGTGTCGATGTTGACCAGCGGGTAATCGGTACCATACAAAAAGCGATCCCAGTTGTCCAGATAATCCATCCAGACCCGCATATGATCCAGGTACCCCCGGAAGCGTCGCAGAAAATCAGTAAACTCGATCCGTCCCGCCGCCAGGCCGGAGAGATCGGCGAACACGTTTTCGTTTTTCGCCATCACCTCGGTCGCATCGACAAACCACGGATTCCCATAATGCGCCAGCACAAACCGCGTCTGCGGAAAATTCACCGCCACCTCGTCCACCGTGAGCGGATGCGCATATTTGACATGCCCGCGCGTTCCCGCGGTGTCTCCGGTGTGGATCACCACCGGAACATCATACGCCGCCGCCAGCTCGAAAAACGGAAAATGGCGCGGATCGGAAAGATAAAGATGATGGTAACCCGGATAAAACTTCAGACCAACGCATTGCGGTGTCTTCAAATATTTTTCAAACTCTTCCAACGTTCGCCCGGTGTTCTCCGGCGTGATCGCACCGGAATCGACTCCGGCACAATAAGCCACCCAATCGGGTTGCCCGTAATGCTCCGGCGTAACCGTTCCGGCAAGGTTCGGCGTCATCGGGCGGCAAAATTCCTCGCCCCCTTCGTCGCGCCCCGCCCCCATGGCAATCGCCATGACGACGGAACTCCGCCGAAAATTCTCCGTCGTACCTGCTACCGTATTGGTCTGGCCGGACTCTGCGGCAGTGGCATTGAACCCTTCCCAGCCGGCATAATGAATATGTGCGTCAATGATTTTCATAATGTCTATTAATGTACGGCTTTCCGACAGAAAAAGCAAGAGATTTTTTCCTTTTTTGCTCCTTCAAAGTTTGATTATTTCATTGAAGACGTTACATTAATATTGTTAACCGACTTAACAAAGTAGACAAGGAGCTGATTGCAGATGTATTACACCGGATTTGCGGACGAAGCGGCACAGGGCATCACCGGCCAGATCAAGGCGACCAAGGAGCTGGGCTGGAAGTGGATCGAGTCACGCGCCGTTGACGGCACCAATCTCCACGATCTCCCGGAAGAAAAATTTGAAGCGGTCGCCGCGGAACTGAACGCTTCCGGCGTCGGCGTCAATTGCTTCGGCAGCGCGGTCGCCAACTGGGGCTGGGATCCGATCAAGGAAGAGGATTTCACGGCAACCGTCGAACAACTCAAGCGGGCACTGGTGCGCATGGAGAAGCTGAACTGCAAGATGATTCGCGCCATGAGCTTCAAAGCGCAATGGAACCGCCCGGCATGGGACCCTGAAATCGAAGCGCACGTGTTCCGCAAGGTGAAATTCCTCGTCGAAATGTGCGAGGACGCGGGGGTCTGCTATCTGCACGAGAACTGCAACAACTACGGCGGCATGTCCTGGAAGCACACTCTCAAACTGATCGAAAGCATCGACTCCCCGAGCTTCAAACTGGTCTTTGACACCGGAAATCCGGTACTGAACTTCGACCGTAGTGAAGGAGACGAGTTGAACAAGGTACAAAGCGCCTGGGAATTCTACGACAACGTCAAAGAATTCATCCACTACGTTCACATCAAGGACGCGATTTTTCTTGGGGCCAATCCCGAAGGCGGCTTCAACAAAGCCGAGTTCACCTTTGCCGGAGAGGGACAGGGTGATGTGGTTCGCATCGTCACCGATCTGTTGAAGAATGGCTACGATGGCGGGTTCTCCATGGAGCCGCATATGAAAAACGTCTTCCATGAAAGCGTCAGTGCCGAAAACCGCGACAAAGAGAAGTTCGATAACTACGTCGAATACGGTCGCCGCTTTATGCAGTTGGTCGAGAACGCCAAAAACGCTCTCCGCTGACGCCAACCGGGAATTGCTCCCGGTTACGCACAACGCCCTCCTCCAGGCTGAATCAGCCTTTGAGAGGGCATTTTTTATGTGAAATTTCCGGGAGGATGATGCGCCCCGGCACATTGAAACGAGAGCCACCAGCAGGTAACAAAAACAGGATACGGTTGCTAATGACAAGTCGTAGAGGTTGCTTTTAAAGATACGAACTTTACTTTGAAAATCTTTCGTCCTGATGATTAATTGGTTATGGGACAGGTCCTAGATTTTTGCAGAAAGAAATGCCCTTGATTCACATGATGCGAAATAAGGGTCGATGGCTTTAAGAGCTGAGCTTGAAAATCAGACTGCGACTACTTTGCTTTTGTCCCAAACGGATATTTCCCCACTCGTAAAAAGCTCCCAATGGCTGCGAAAACTTCGTGTCATACGGGGGGAATTCCTTCTTCCCTGTCATGCGGCACGTTTTTTCGTCTTATGACCCCATGAAGCAGATCGCCGAGGAATGATACCTCGACGGGGTCGCTGTCTGGATCGCTTTGGTATGGCATAACAATTTTACCGCCAAGCCCTTAATTCGACCTGCAACGGCTCCTGCATTTCAGAAACTCCGTGGTTGCAAGGCGGATCTGCTCCCGCGTCCTGAATATGATCTTGTCCAGACATTCCGTTTTCAGAACACGGATAAGTTTTCACACCGGGCGTTCACCATCAGGCTGAACAGTGGCAGCCGCTTGATTGTGATTTCGAGTTATGGAATAAAAACACCCTCCAGCATTATACATCAGTTTCATAGTGCGCTTCAACCTTCAGCCTGTGGCAAAATCACGCGAATTCACCACAGGCTGAAAGAGTTGTTAATAGGTCACAACAACTCCACAGATCACCGGGGGATGATGTTCACCGATTCGGGACCGATGAGATAGAGGAGTTCAGAATTCGCTGTATACTCTGCGCCAGGAAGCGGTTGCGGCGATCCGAGATAATCGCGGGCTTCAGTGATTTTTCCTGTAACGACCAAGCGGACCGCCCTCGGTTCGACTTCTGTCCAGATTGCCCATATCTTAACACCATCAGGGCGAACCCAGCTCGCCGTGCAGACACCGCCGCCGATCCGGAGAAACCGCGGAATGGTGGAGCCGGAGGGACAGAGTTCCGACAATGTCTTGTACGCTTGAAAACTGGATTTCGGCGAAAGATCCTTCTTTACAATGCCGAAATGCTCCTCCCGTTCATGCGGATCTTTCTCGCCTGCCCGGAAGTTGTACCAGAAAATACGCTCCACTCCGTGAGAAAGGGCGGCAAGATAGGTGCGCGGCAGGTATTTCGCCTGCGTTTCCTCCGAAACCGATTCCGCCATGTTCAACTGCGGAAGAAAAGTAATGACGTTGCCTTTGAGATCGCTGTTCAGCTTGTAGAGTGCAACGACAACCCCTTTGTATTGGTCGGTCCCTGCTTCGACGACCGGAATGAATTCGTCACCGGGTTTGAGGTTTCGGGCGTGAAGGAAGCGGCCGGCCGGCCTGAATTTGATCGAAAAGGGATATGCGAATTCCGAGGCTGGTTTCCAGAAGGTTTCCTTTTTCGGCACGTTCCCATTCGTCCACCAGGCGTCCCAGCCGATGTGAAAATCTTTCATGAATTTGTCGTTGACCTGACCGATGGTGCCATCGGGGCGGCGGTCGTAGTAGAACGGCAGCCCGGAGGGCAGCAGCAAAGTGCCGCCTCGGCGGACGTAATCGACCAACGCCGGAATACTGGAGGACGGGAACACTTGACCCACCGCCGGAATCAACACCGGACAACGTTTGACATCAAGTCCCTTCAGGGCGGCAAGCGTAATCCATTCGACATTGCGGAACATGGGAAGGTGTCGACTGACATCGAAACTGAAACACCCCCGGAATCCGGAGTCCGGGTCGGAAACCAGCGCGACCGTCGCATTCGCCGGATCAATTCCGGCTCGCCGGAGAACCGCCGCCGTCATATCACCCGGAAGCACGTCGAGGACAGGCGGCTCAATCCGAGCCGTCGACCAGCCGACTTCGGTGATCCAGATCGGCTTGTCGCCGATGCCGTATTTTTCCATCGTGCGTTTCAATGTCTTAATCCGGGGAATGATCTCTTCCGGGATTCCATCCCAGTGATAGGGATGAATGTTCATTACATCGAAGTATTTTCCAGCTCCCGCCTTGAAGGAGTTTTCAATGTAGTCAAGCGGAACCCCTGCGGTTCCGCCGTAAAGCACAGTCAAACCGGGATCGACCTTTTTGATTTCTTCGCAAGTGCGTTTCAAGAATGCAGCATAACTTTTCCCGTCCGGCACGTCCCAGAAACCGGGATGATTCGGCTCGTTCCAGACCTCCCAGGCGCGTAAATCTCCGGCATAGCGGCCAACGGTACGCCGGACATATTCGGCCCAACGATCAAGATGCTCCCAAGCTGGATGCGCTCCTTCAAGGTTATAGCCGAGAATCGGCAGAATATTGATGCCGTCACGTCTGGCCAGTTCCTGCAATTGATCGAGCCGGGCGAAGTTCCATTCCCCCCCCTTCTCCACCCCGCTCCAGTCAAAATCGGTGCGCACCCAATTGATCTTCGCCTCGCGCATCCGGGCGAATTCCTGCGTCGCAATCGACAGTTCCTCGGAACGACTGACATGGGCGCAGACGCCGTAGGGTGTATCCGTCACCGCGGGGGCCGCCGCAAGGGAAAATCCCATGACGGCCAATCCCACGCCCAATCCTAATTTGAATTCCATACAATCCTCCTATCCATAAATAATACACGGGGTTCTATTTTCTGCAAAGCCGCAACGCAATCAAATTCATCCAGACTGCGTCCGCCGACTTCAGCGCGACAGTACGCAGCGACAGCGTTCCTGATTCGCCGCTGGAAACGTCCAGTTCGCCGAGTTCGGTTTCGGCAGCAGCGTAACAGATATCCGGCAGGAGGCGATCCGGCTGGAGTTCGCCGGCAATTCGCCTGCCGCACCAATCCACTTCGACTTCCCGATCCCCGATCCACGGCGCGGAGTGCACCCGATTCCGCGTCATCGCCGTAACGCGGTAGATGCCTTTCTCCGGGAAAAAGAGCCTCCACTCCACGCGGTCGCCGAAAACATGCCAGTCCGCCAGCGTACCGTCCGCCTCCACTCGACAGGCGGTTCCATCCGTCAGTGTCTCCCCGGCCACGCTGACCGCCGTTCCCGTACCGCCCGAATCGGCGGCGACGGAGCCGTGCACCAGCCGCGCATTGCCGGGGGAGAGCGTCAAAACTCCCTCCTGCGGGCAAAGCCGCGCATCGACCTCCGGGGGAGAAGCGAATTCCAGCGCCACACGCGGCAAAAAACAACCGGTGAAATCCGGGAACTCCAGCGTCACCTCTTCGTCACACTGTCGAAACGGCACATCCGCCCGGAGCAGCGGGGTACGCACCCCGCGCAACACCGCCGTCCGCAATGGTTTCTTGACAAACAGATTGAGCCGGTTCCCGGTCACGGTCGAATAAGCGAAATCGAGCGCCTGCGGGAACGGCGTTCCCGACGACCCGGAGACGCCGCCGCCGTTCTCCCGGAACCAATCACCGACGGCGGCGAGAACGCGATCCGCCTCCTCCGGAAAGGTCCCATCCGCCTGTGGCCCGATATTCAACAGGCAGTTCGCATCTTTTTCGGCAAGCGAAACCAGAAGTTCGATCACCGCTTCGTGACTTTTCCAGTTGTGATCATCATGCTTGAACCCCCAGGTGTCGTTCAGCGTTACCGGCGCTTCAACCGCAACGGGAACCCGACCGCCGGGCGTAAGGTTGTCCCCAAGACTCTCATAATCACCGAATCCGTGTCCGATCCGGCTGTTGATCAGGCACTCCGGCTGAAGCCGACGGACCAGTTCGTACAGTTCGCGGCAAAAACGCGGTTCAATGGCGACCGGACAGTCAAACCAAAGCTGGGTCAACGGCCCGTATCCGGTCAGAAGCTCAGTCAGCTGCGGAACCGCTTTGCGCCGAAAATAGGCTTCAAAATTCTTCTCCTTACAATCCGGAAAATCCCAATCGTTCCCCCACGACATGCCGTCGAGATTGCACGGCCCCCGAGGACCGGGGTCGCCGCCGTCGGGGTCGCTCCAGTCAAGACAGTGCGAGTAATAAACTCCCAGTCCGATTCCGCTCTTCCGGCACGCCTCCGCCAGTTCCGCCAGCGGATCGCGTCCGAACGGCGTCGCGGCGACGATGTTAAAATCACTCGCCTGCGAACGGTACATAGCGAAACCGTCGTGATGCTTGGCTGTATAGACGAGGTATGTCATCCCTGCGGCGGCGGCTTTCTTCACCCACTCTTCCGCGTTGAAGTGGACGGGATTGAATTCCCGCGCCAGTTGCGCATATTCCGCGTTCGGGATGCGGAATTTCGACTGAATCCACTCACCGATGTAGTCCATGCTCCGCCCTTTCCAGCGGCCGCCAGGAATCGAGTAGAGTCCCCAGTGCAAAAACATGCCGAATTTCCGGCGACGGAACTCGCGGATGGTTTCCGGTTTCATCTCGGAATCGCTCCTTTCCAATTAATATTTTTCACGAATCAGGTTTGGGTTGTAGATGAAAACTTCGTCGGAAAGGAAATAATCGGCGGCAAGCTGTGCTCCGCTCCGGGCGAAAGCCGAACCGGCGGCGGTAACGATGTTGCCGCGTCCGGCATGACGCAGATGCAGGGCGTACTCCGTATCACTGCTCGTTTCTTTGATGACGCTGTTTTGACGAATGGTTCCGTCGGGGCGAATGGTCGCGGAATCCCCGAACAGGACATATTTCTCCGGGCGTGGATGAGAAGCAACCCGTGTGTATTTGGAGTTTCTGCCGGCTTTCACCGGTCCGTTGAAATAGATTTTTTCGGAACCGGGAGCCTGGGCTTCTTCGTTTTTCCAAATGCTGCCATGTGCTCCGTAAGTCGCATAGATGGCATCTCCTGCGCCCTTCTCCAGTTTCGGCTTGATGTAGGATTCCAGGGAAGGACAAAACGCCGTTTCGTCGGTCAAACCGAGGTTTAAATACTTGTAAACCACGCCCCAACTGTGTTCGTAATCCGAAAAATCTACATATCCATACGCGTTGCAGCTCCAACCATTATAAGCGTCCTGATAATTGTAATCGGCCAGAAAGCACTGTTTGAGGTTATTGAGACAATTGGCGGCACGCGCCCTTTCACGCGCCTGATTCAATGCAGGCAACAGCATGGCGGCAAGGATGGCGATGATGGCGATTACAACCAGCAGTTCAATCAACGTAAAACGGGGTTTCATTTTCCGGTTCCTTCCTTATTGAAGTGGGTTTCTACGAAAACAGGTCTACGAATCCAGGCTTTATTTCATGTTCAACTTTTTCCATCTTTTTCTCACTGTTTTTATTATAGCCGATTTGCATTTCAATGAGAATGGATTTATTATTCTAACAATATGCACTTTTTGTCATTTCAGGAAAATATACATGGACTGGATCGCCTGGGAAGAAACCGATTCCCCGTGGCAGAAATTCATCGGGGAGCTTGATCTTGAACTATTCTTGGCGGGGACCGGCGGGGAGATCACCCGGTGGAACGGCCACGACTTCTCCGGCGACCCGTACTGGCGAATCTACCTGCCGCTCAACGGAGAATTCCACCTGCGCTACTCGGATCGGGAATGCGCGGTGCGCCCGGGAACGGTCTGCCTGGTTCCGGCACGCCGCCCGTTCCGTTTCGAGGGGGGGAAACCCTCTACGCACCACTTTATCCACTTTATGTCGAAAAAGCTCCGGCAGCTGCCGGCCTTCCGGGAATTCCTTGCACTGCCGATTTCGCACTTCAACCGTCCTGAGGAAGCATTCGGACAGGCTCGGGGATTGTTGGAAGCGCCGGTTGGGATTTCAAGCGCAATCAGCTCCAAGCTGCTTCTGCTCGAACTGTTGCGCCCCTTTTTGGAAGTCTTCACAGAAGAGGAACACCAGCCGGAAGAGGGGGAATTCGCACGTATTCTCGACTACATCGATCTCCAGCTGGAACGAGAGATTGAAATTTCACAATTGGCGGGGCTGACCCGGTTGTCGCGCGCGGAATTCTCAGCAGAGTTCCGCCGCCGGTTCGGTATCCCGCCCAAGCAATACGTTTCCAGCCGACGGATCGGCCGCGCCAAGGAACTTCTACTGCGAACGAAGTTGACCAATAAGGAGATCGCGCTCAAGTGCGGATACGACAACGAGTTCTTCTTCTACCGGATTTTCCGGAAATACACCGGGATGCCCCCCGGCGACTACCGCCGTCGCAACCGCTTCGAGTGACGGAAGCGTGCAGAGCTGTACTAGACTGGATTCTGTCCCCGTCTAACTTGCAATTCGAGCGTTTTTTCAGTATCTTTTCTCCTGACATTTTCACTCTCAGCAGAGAGAGGCGGCATCATGAAGAAAGTACTGGTCACCAGCGGCACGAACTATATCGGCAACGCCGTCGCAAACACTATATTATACCTTGCTCATGGCAGCGCGTCAGCACTTCTGCGGTGTAAATGGAGATCGTCTTATCGATGCGAAGCAATGTGTGTGCAAGGTCGATTAATCATCCTAGTTCTCATTTTGCCGCCGGCCATTCCGCGATAAACTGTGCGATCGACTGCTGTCGCTCACTGCTCTTTGAGCAACATCAAACAATGCTTTGTCCAGTTTTCATGAATTCGCGCAGCGACAAGAGAATCGGGGGTTATTCGGCGATGTCTTCGTTCCAGACTGCCGGTTTTTCCCGGATGTACTTACCCATGGTTTCGATCAATTCGGGGTCGTTGATGATGGTGACTTTAACCCCGCGTGAACGCAGTAATTCCGCTTCGCCTTTGAAGTTCACGTCTTCACCGATAATGACCTCGGGAATCTTGTACAGCAGGATTGCACCGGTGCACATGATGCACGGCGAAAGCGATGTGTAAATAACGCAATCCCGGTAAAAAGACGCCGGATGCCGCCCGGCATTGAAAAGAGTGTCGATTTCGCCATGCAACACCGGATTTCCAAGCTGTACCCGCTGGTTGTGCCCGCGGGCGACGATTTCCCCTTTGTGAACCAGGATGCCGCCGATGGGAATACCACCTTCATGCAACCCGGTGAGCGCTTCCTTGCGCATTTCGGCAATCAATTCATCTTTGCTCATCATTTTTTCCGTCTCTTTCGTCACGCAGCCACCAAGCAGCATCAGCCCGACAACCCATAATAGCAGCAGTTTGATCTTCATTTTCATTTTTCCTCAAATTGTTGTATTATTATATAACTGCTTGGCAAATTTTTCAAGTTGATTTTTTCACAAGCCTTTGACGGTGACGTTTTCGCACTCGAAGGCGGTGCGGAGTTGGCAGATGAAATCCAGCGCTTCGGCGTTGTCGCCATGGACGCAAGCGGAGTCGGCTTGAATCGAGATCAGTTTTGCCATTGATGCTCTCCTCCGTCCGGCTTTATACCGATGGCGCTGTTCCACAATCAGGGCGCTGACATGAATAGGCGGTGCATTCGTCGAAGAAATATATTTGACGATTCCGTGGCCGTTACCGCTGGTATAAACGTGGAGGTTATTTAAAAAAACACGAATATTCCCTGAAAATATTTTGTATTGGTACCAAAAGAGTTACGGCATGGGTTAACGAATTTTCCGTTAGGGAAAGGTCGTGATTTGCGATGTTACGAACCGCGTGTTGAGGAGAATTATTCGTTTACGGAAACACATTCATATCTTAACGTGAATATTGGTTTTTACAGTCATTTTTCCGCTCGAAAAACGGTTTCCCCGATGACTGCAAAAACTTCGTGTCATACGGGAAGGTAATTCCTGCTTTGCAAGCGAATATACCCTTTGTCATGCCCAAAATCAATCACCTGCTCGTCTCTGTGCTCAGGAAAGGCGCAATGGAGGCTCGTATCCATATGTGCGATATCTCGTTTGGCTTTAAAGTTATCGAACCGATGTGTTCGACGTCAAGAAATCTTTGATTTTTCGGTATATTTTCTGATAGCTCGAACAGTAATGGTTGATGGCGGTTTGGGGATTTTCATGTTGAAAGCGGTCTTTGGGACAACCGCCAAAGCAGACTTTGATCCATTCGCATTGAAGGCAGTGAGGCGGTAATGAGAGGATTTTCCTGAATCCGTGAAAGAAACACCGTGTTTCTCTCATTATTGTTATTATGCT
>JBEBTY010000026.1:0-41870 GCA_040393525.1 Victivallis vadensis
GGGAATGAGAGGGACGAGGGAATGAGAGGGACGGGGGGAATGAGAGGGACGGGGGGAATGAGAGGGACGGGGGAATGAGAGGGACGTGGAAATGAGAGGGACGGGGGGATGAGGGATGAGGGATGAGGGATGAGGGATGAGGGATGAGGGATGAGGGATGTGAGGGGCGGGATGTGAGGGGCGGGATGGGGGAAAGTGGGAGGCTCCGGCTGCGCCGCGAGCGGGTGAGTTGGCCTTGCGGCCAACTCCACCGCGGTCGCTCCCTGCAAAATTTTCAATTTTGCTGTTGAGCGCTTTCGGGGCGACCGGGTGCCTCCGGCAGCCAAAGGCTCCGCGCCTTTGGAAACCCGCCAGCGCTTTCGCCGCTGGATCACGACCAGCCGATAGGCTGGACCACAGCATCTGCGATGCCTTTATTTTGGGTTCCAGTTACGCTGGCGAGCCGCTTCGTAGAGGAGAATCGTCGTCGCAGTCGCAACATTCAACGAATCAATCTTACCCAGCATCGGAATTCGCACCGGAAGATCAGACTCATTCATCCAAACTTCCGTCAATCCCGTCTGCTCGGTTCCAACCACAATCGCAATCCCTTGCGTCATATCCACATCAGTGTAAATATTCTCCGTATGCGGCGTCGCGGCAAGCGTTTTAATACCATTCGCACGTAACCAACCCAGCGCTTCCCCGTTCTCCGCTTCCGCCAGCGGCACCGTGAACAGTGCCCCCGTACTCGCCCGAATCACATTCGGATTATAAAGATCTGTGCACTTGTTACAGATAATCAGCCCGTCCACCCCGGCAGCATCCGCGCTGCGCAGAATCGAACCGAGATTCCCCGGCTTCTCCACCGCTTCCGCCACCAGGTACAACCCGTTTTTTACCACAGGCAGATCCGCCAACGTGTGCCGCTTCATCTTCGCCACCGCAATCAGCCCCTCCGGACGCTCGCGATAAGCCATCTTATCCAGCAGCTGCGGAGATACTTCCATCACTCGGACTCCCTCCGCGGCAAGCATCTCCAACAACGGGAACTCATTCTCACCAAGAAAATGGGACGGCGAGAAGAAACACTCCACCAGCTCCATTCCGTATTCACGGGCACGAGTCAACTCCCGGTAGCCCTCCAGCACCGTCAGTTGCTCCTTCTCGCGCGGACGGCGGTCGCGAAGTTTAATCACGTGTTTGACCGCGTCGTTCTGTGCACTGGTGATTTTCAAGAAATCCATAGAATTATGCCTCCAACAGGAAACGAAGCTCTTCGATGGAGAATGCCCCGGCAGCAGCTTCCGGCGAATCGATGACCGAATCGAAAATCTCCTGCTTCTTCTCCTGAAGTTCCAGAATCTTTTCCTCAATCGAATCCCGCACCACCAGCTTAAGGCTGCTCACCGGGCGGGTTTGCCCGATCCGGTGCGTCCGGTCGGCAGCTTGAAGTTCCACCGCAGGGTTCCACCACGGGTCATAGATGATCACCGTGTCGGCACTGGTCAGATTCAATCCGGTCCCCCCCGCTTTCAAACTCAACAGAAAGAGCGGAATCGACGGGTCGTTGTTGAAGTGATCCACCCGCTGCTGGCGGTTCCGGGTCCCCCCATCAAGATACTCAAACGGAATTTCCGCCTTTTCCAACTCCGGGATCGCCAGAGAGAGCAGACTGGTGAACTGGCTGAACAGCAAAACTTTATGGTTACTGTCAAAATGTTCGTGCAAAAGCTCCAACAACAATTCCATCTTGGCCGACGGAATGCTTTTCCCCTCATTACCCGGCAATAGCGCCGGATGGCAGCAGATCTGGCGCAACCGCAGCAGCGTGGTGAACACCGTCGCGTTGCCGCGGGCGTCTTTCTTATCGAGCTTGCGGAGTTGTTTGCGCCCTTCTTCCAGAACAGCGTCGTAAAGATTGCGCTGCTCCGGCTCCATTGTACAATAAACGACCCGCTCCAATTTCGGCGGCAGATCGTTGGCAACCAACGCCTTGGTACGTCGTTTAACATATGGGGCAATACGCGCGGCAAGGTCACGCTGAAGCTGGGTATCGCTTTTGATGTTCGAGTAATATTTCCGGAACGCGGTCAAATTCCCGAGCATTCCCGGCTGCAGGAAGTCGAAGATGCTCCAGAGATCTTCCGGCGAATTTTCCAATGGGGTTCCAGTCAGCACGATTCGGTGCGCCGCGTCAATGCTCTTGCAATGCTTCGCGTTGGAGGACCCGGGATTTTTGATATGCTGCGCCTCGTCGAGCACGACAAAACTGAAGCTGTAATGTTTGAGCTTGTCACCCGAAAGCCGCGCCGCGGTGTAAGAGAGGATCAAAAGATCGTACTCCGGCAAGGTTTTCCAAAGTGCGTTGCGCTCGGCTCCGTCACGCGGAACAGCGACTTTGAATTCCGGCACGAACCGCGCCGCTTCGCGCGCCCAGTTATCGGTCAGCGACGCCGGGCAGACAAGCAGCGTCGGAGCCATTCCCCGTTTTTTACGCGAAGCCAGCAGCGCGAGGAGCTGAACGGTTTTACCCAATCCCATCTCGTCGGCGAGAATCACGTTGTAATTCCGGTCGGTCATATATTGCAGAAAACGAACGCCCTCTTCCTGATAGGCACGCAATGTTCCCTCAAACTTGAAGTCCGGGCTTTGGTCATAGCTCGCCGGAATGCTGTCCCCGCCGCCTGCCAACTCCGGAACCACCGCGCCGGGGATGTCCCGCACCAGAAATGTGAAGTATTCCGCGGAAAACGCGGGAACCTCAAACGTCCGCCCGATCGGATCGAGTTTACGGATCGCTCCCGACGCCGCCAGAAAAAATCGAATCAGCGCAGCGGAAAGTTTAATCATCCCCGCATCCGGAAGCGCGAGAAACCCGCTGCCGGATTTTGCGGCGTCGAAGCAACTCCGCCAGTCGGCCGGTCTTCCGGCACCCGTCAGATTGTATTCGATCACCCAACCGTCGTTGAGGCGGCTGGAGAGCCGGCAGCTGAATTCCATCTCCGGCAGCCCGGTATTTCCACGGAGTTGCCCGGCGAGCCGCCCGGAAAACACAAGGTCGTCGCGGGTGGCGAGGTATTCCGGAAGCGCACGGTCAAGAAACGTTCCGATCCGCTCCGAGCCGGAAACCACATAACCGTTCCCCTCTTTGGCAAAGCCGAACATCGCCAACTCATTTTCAAACGTCCGTTCATCATCCTCGTCACGCCGCCAGAAGTGCTTTCCTTCACGGAGCAAGCGGCCGGATTCCGGAGAAACCGCCACGCGACGGTTGTCCGAATCATAGAGATAACGCAACGCCAGCGTGAATTCGTCCGGAGCGGTCAATCCGCCGTCGAGCAAAATCCCCGGCGAGCGGGTTTCCATATCAAAGCCGTCGGTTCGCAGCACCGGCAGCGGAAAATCGGTGAGAAACTGCTCCAGGCTTTCTCCTTCCGGGGGCGGCTGGATGCCGGAGCGGAAGAAATTCCGCATCCAACTGATTTCGCTGGTCGCCGGGACAAAAAAGTATTCTCCTTCGCGACCGATCCAACATCCGGCGCGGCCGGTGATCACCTTGGCTCCGGAGATCGGCATAAGCGCGCCCTCGACACGAATCCCGGGCGACATCGTACCGGAGGAACCGTGTCCGGAGACCAACAGCACCGCCTCGGCGAAATCGCCTCGCACATGAAGTTTACGCTTCTCTCGCGTAAAGCGTTGGAACCCGATCAGGCAAAGAAAAAACTCGGCGGTCATCTCGGAATTCAGTAAAATCTGCGAATTCTCCGCCTCGCCATTGATGGCCAGAAAACGGATGATCTGCTGTTCCTGCAGCGAGAAGTGATCCAGCTTCAGCGTCACTGTCAGCGCCTTATCAAAATAGAGCTGGCGAAGGTTGTTCAAATTGCCGATATAGTCCCGTCCGGCTCCGCGGAGTTTCACCGCCAGCGCGGCGTTCTCCCACTTGCTTGGGACGTGGGGGAAGGCGGACACGGCATCGATGAAGAGTTCTGCCTGCGGTTTTTTTGCCCGTTCGACCAGCGTCGGCAAGCTCTCCCGCTTAAGCCCGCCATAATATGCAGGCGCCTCTTCTCCGGCGGTATCGCCGATAATCTGGGGGAAGCGGCCGGCATAGAGAATCAGCGCCACAGCGTGTTCGCAGAGCTTATCCGGCTCCGCCTGCCCACAGTCACAGACGGCGGACGGCGTCTCACCGGTCTTCACCCGGGTGTCGGTAAGGCCGCCGGTCAATTGAACACATCCGCAGAGCCGCCCGGAACGATCGCGCCAGGCGCCAAGCAATTTATTGCCTTTCAGCAGACTTTTTGCGGCCTTCAATTCAGCGGGGCCGGAACTTTCCAGCAGACGCTCTTCAAAACTCTTCTTCATCGGTTCCCCTGTTCGTCAATCTTCTACACTTGCGTTTCGAGCAATTATTCGCTTAAATTAGAAGATGAATCATTTAACATAACCGCATTCCGCCTGTTTTTCCAGTTTATTCCGTCGTTAAAATTGGAAAAAGAGCCTTTTATGGTGTATAATAATGATTACGAAAAATATCAGCATACAAAAATCAGGGGGGCTTTTTTTGCCCTTAACGCGGGATCGTGTTTTTATGGAAAAATTGTATCTTGGAATCGATATCGGTTCCACTACCTTCAAGGCCGTGCTCTTGAACGATCGCGGACAGGTGCGGCAGGCCTTGTATCGTCGGACACGTCCGGTCGACACAGGTAGGGTGCGATGCTCCGGCGTCTGCGCCAAATGCGGAGCCTGCAATTTTGGACAACTCCGCCAGACGGTCGATAAGTTCCTGACAGATGCGGGAGTTAAGGGTCTTGGCGAAATCTCCTGTACCGTGGTGACGGGCAGCCAAATCGTCGAAGATACGCGCGACTTCCTCCCTTTCGACTTCCAGGTCAGCGAAGTGACCGCCCACGTTGCGGGCGCACGCCATTACTACCCGAACTGCAAGGCGATTCTCGACGTCGGCGGACAGGACAGCAAGGCGATGGTCTTCAACGAGAAGATGAATATGTGGAACTATAAGATGAGCGGAATCTGCGCCGCCGGTACGGGGGCCTTCCTCGACAGCGTCGCGATCAAGCTCAACGTTCCGGTGGAAGAGATGGCCGACCGCGCGAATTACAGCAGCAATCTGGAGTTCTCCAGCGTCTGTGCGGTGCTCTCGGCCACCAGCATCAACAAATTTAAGAACCGGTTCCCGATGGGCGACATCATCGGCGGGGCCTGCCGGGCGCAGGCGCGTACGATCATGTCCGGCGTCGGCGAACTGTTCCTCGATTACACGGGCGACATCGTCTTTCAGGGCGGCGTCGCCTACAACCGCGCCGTGGCCCATTTCCTGCGCGAAGTCACCGGGAACAACATCATCACGCCGGATCTTCACGGCGTAATGGGAGCGCTCGGTTCAGCCTGCCTCGCCCGCCAGTTCGACACACTGCAAGGAAAGCTCGACATCGACGCGGGGCTGCCGTCAGTGGAGCGCAAGCTGGAGGCAATCAGCCTCCGCGCCCGCGCCACCCGGAGAGATTTTCTCGGCCGCGGCAAGGAGCCGTTGGTATGGCGGAATCTGTTCTTCCCGAGCGAAATTTTGAATGCGCTCGGCGTGCGGTCGCTGACGCTGGAAACTTATGCGGCGCTGTTTGCCCGCAATCCGCAGAAGATCAAAAAAGCGTTTGACCGAGCGGCCTGCAAAGGCTACTCCGGCGAAACCTGTTCTTTTCTGCGAGTACTGGAAGGCGTGGAGCTGCCGACTCCGGATTTCGGAGTCTCCACATCGCAGCCCTGCCAGCAGGGAGAGCGCGTGTTCCACGACCTCGGCCGAAACTATGGCTTGTCAGATCGTTTCTTCTCGCTCCAGACGCCGGCGACCGGCGCACAGGATGAGGTCGCGGTCGAACATCTGGCGCAGGAGCTGGAGCGTTCGGTAAGCCTGATGGAGAAGGCGATGGGGCTGAAACTCGACCCGAAACGCCTTGCAGAAGCCTGCGAACACTCCAACAACGCCCGACACTATTCGTTGCTGGCGAATCAGCTGCGCGCAAGCAGCCCGCCGCTCCTTCGCGGATCACAGGCGCTTTACTTCGCCTCGATCTTCAGCCAGATGTGGGGTCGCCCCGAATTGACGGATATCCAGAAAAAGCTGTATGAAGAGCTGTTGCAGATCCGTGAGGAGATTGGCGACTCGGTGAAAATCGAAGACACGCACCGGTTGCTCTGGCTGCATCTGCCGCCGTTCTACGACACTTCGCTGTTGGATTATATCGAAGTGACACGCCGTGCGCCGATCATCTTTGAAGAAGTCAACTACATCGGCTGGGAGCCGCTGGACCCGAGCGATCCGTACCATTCGCTGGCTCGCCGGTTGCTGACGGTCGGCTTCATGGACCCGGCCCAGCGAGTGAAAACCATCGTGGATCAAGCGCCGAAACTTCAATACAACGGCTGCATTCTCTACAACCACGGCTTCGGCCGCTGCTCGATGGCGGACAGCTCGTTTGTGAAGCATTTGCGTGAAGAGTTGAACAAGGCGGAGATTCCGCTTCTGGTGCTCGACGGCGACTGCATGGACCCGACCATCGACCCGTGCAGCACCGAAACCAAAATCACTGCATACATCGAAGCGCTGAACGAGCAGAAATACGGCAATATTTTCGGCGCGCTGAAAAAATAATCCGGGAGGACGCAGTATCATGATCCGGCGAGATGGCGAATACAAGACCGAATACCGCGAGGAAATGCGCGGCGGTAAAGGAACGGTGAAGCTCGAAGAATTCTGGGCGCCAAAAACCGAAATGCGGTCGAACAACCGCATGTTTTCGCGCCTGACGCTGAATCCGGGCTGCTCGATCGGCTTTCATCCGCACGATGCGGAAGACGAGATTTTCGTGGTCGTCAAAGGACGCGCAGAAGCCGACGACAACGGAACGGTGGTCGAACTTGGCCCCGGCGATACGATCCTGACCGGAAACGGCGACGGCCATGCGATCCGCTGCATCAGCGACGAACCGCTTGAACTCGTTGCGGTCATCACCACTTACTGATATTGACAGAACATCTGCTTCCGGCAATCGGCCTCCCGATTGCCGGTTTTTTTGCATTTCTCTGAGCCTGTGAAGAAATTCAGGCGAATTTTTGCAAAAAAATGCGTCGCGCTATTGACATTTCATTTTCATTCCGGTATAATTATATCATCAGGATATACGATTCACGGGTAACATTTACCGAATAGCATCGAAACAACCGACAACCATGGGAAAATGCAATGAAACGGAAATTCACCTTGATCGAACTTCTGGTTGTGATCGCAATCATCGCGATCCTTGCGGCCATGTTGCTGCCCGCGTTGAATCAGGCGCGGGAAAAGGCAAAGGCCAACAATTGCCGGGGGAATTTGAAGCAGATCGGCCTCCAGAGCACGATGTACGCCAACGACAACAAAGATCAATTGCCGCAGGCCATCAACGGAATGACCTGGGAGCAACGGTTGCTGAGCGGCAACTACATCCCCTATTCCGGTAAAGGAGTCTCCCTGCTGAAATGCCCGTCGGACAACATCGCGCGCACAACCACCGACCATGCACCCAAAAGTTACCGCTGCAACGGATATCTCTGGAGCAATACAGACGCCTCCTGCATCAAGGGGGCCTTTATGCAGACTAAGAACAATCCGTCGCAACTGATTTCTCTGGTTTGTTCCCCAAACGCGGCCATGGTCTGCTACAGCGGCGCGGTGGCGTTCCAGTACAGCTACAGCGTGGCCGGCCAGTGGACGCACGGAAGACACGGCACCTATCTGTTTCTCGGCGGCAATGTCGGATCAACATTTTTCACCATCTCCGAGGAAATCGGCGGAAACGCCCTCTGGAAACGCCACTGGCGAGCCAATAAAGCGGAAACGGAGCCGTAATGAAGTTGAAAACATCGGCAAAAGGCAATATATTCCAATGCAAACAGTAACGGAACATCCGATCAAGACCATGGATTCTCAGGGAAAGAAAATCAACATCAATACCATCGCCCGCGCGGCGAAGGTATCAACCACCACGGTGTCGAACTTCATCAACGGCACCGAGGTGTTCCCGATTTCGCCGGAAACCAGGGGGCGGATCAAAGGGGCGATGCGTCAATTTAACTACCGCCCGCACATCGGCGGCGTCCTGATGCGCCGAAGTTCGCAACGCTGCGGAAAAATCGGCTTTATCATGGGGGAATGCTGCAACGCCCCGGTTTATCATACCGTCGGAATTCCGCTGGTTCAGCGTCTGCTGTGCGAACTGGAACAGACCGTTTCCAACCGTCTGGGTCTATCGCTGGAAATCCTGCGGATCAACGACGAAGATTCCTGGGAAGAGTGGAACGCGCGACTGCTGGATCAGGAGTGCCTGATCAACTACGGGCAAATCAACAGCATGATGTGCGATACGCTTTATCGCCGAAATCTGCCGTTGATCGAAATCTATTCGACGGAAACGGTCCGCCGCCACGGTGATTTCTCCGGCGTCGAGGAGGAATATGATTTCCTCTTCTGGCGAAACGAGCGACAGATTGCGGAGATTTTCCGCAATTTTTATCAGAAGGGGGCACGGAAGTTCCTCTATCTCTCCAGCCACAACATCAAGGCGCTTCGTCCGGATTTCTACGGGTTTGACGCGGAGGCAAAATTGAACGGTTTCTTGCAGGCGCTGTCCGCACACTCCGACTGTACCGGAGAGGTGCTGACGCCACCGCCTTGCGGCGACTTCAGCATGTTCCGGGAGTTCGCACTGATCCGGGAACTGCTCAAGGAGAAAAAGGACGCGCTGCTGGAAGCGGATGCAATCCTCTGCCACAACGATATCGTCGCACAAGGCGCCGCATCGATTGCAATGGAGTTCGGGCGGAAACCGGGTCAGGATTTTTTCCTCTCCGGCGAAGGCTTCTACCGCGAATTCCAGCACTGGCACCCCAGCATCACCACCTGTAGCGTCGACTATCGGGTACTGACCAAAACCATATGCGACCTGATCGAACTACGTTGCTCCGGCAATCTGGATAATCCCCGAAAAATTGAAATCCCCACAGAGCTGATCCATCCATAAACAAGGAGTCGCCATGAAACGCTGCCTATGCCTGCTTTGTGCCCTTTTTGTCTCGTTTTCCTGGGGCGCACCACGTCCATCGGGCTTTTTCTTTGAAAAAACGGATCATTTTCTGACCCCTTCCGAAGAGCTTTATTTCACCTACGAAATTCCGGCAGGAGAAGAGTGGAAAGGCGGAGTGGAGTTCCTTATCACGAAAGACGGCTCCCGCATCCGCTCCGGCTCTTCCACAGAACGACAGAAGGGCACTGAACCATTGATCGTCTTCCGGCTTCTGGAGCAAAGCGCGGTAAAACAGCTCTCCTCCGGCTGGCATGATCTGGCGGTTCGTCCGGTGGGAACAGAGGAGTTTTTCCACCAGAAATTTTTCGTCCGCAACGAGGATTTTTCCAGCCGGGTCGTCTATCTGCTTGACAATGCGACGCCGGAGGGATTCGCTTTCTGGTGCAATGAGCCGGATGACGCACGAATCGAGCCGCTGCGCAGCTTTCCGGACCGAGGAAGACCGGACAGCGTGGTAGTGTCCTCTTTCACCCCGCTCCCGGAAGCGCAATTAAGTCAATTGAAGCGCTTCGTCGCCGAAGGCGGAACGGCGCTTTTCTTCGGGGTCAACCACGTGCAGCTTGATGAACTCACCCCCTTGAAACTTGATCGGGCAAACCTTTACCCCGATGCGCCGGAGGACGGACGCTATTTGCTCCGCGCCTCTCTGGCCGAGGGTGGAACGGTGGTGAAAAAATCCGGCAATGCCATCCTGATCGCCGAAAAACCGTACGGGAAAGGACGGGTAATCGCCGCGACCGACGGAATCAAGCCGGGGGAGCTTTACCGCGAAATGCTCGCGCACGGGCTCGGAATACAGTCGGCAACAGCCGTACGGGCGCTCCCGATCAACCCGGACGCGGACAAGGACGGATTCCGTACCGGAATCAGCCGCAACAATTTCGGTCGCTTCGGCTATCTCGTCAATGACCGGACGAACGAACTCGGCATCCGCCCGGAACAAACCTTCCGGATGTGGGATGTGGAGCAGGATTACTTCGGCGTCAGTTTCTCCGGCGACCACACGCCCGGAACGCTTACCGCGACAACAACCAATTGGCTCGGCAAACAGCTCCGCGCCACCGGCGGACGCTGGGGGGAGAAAACCGATATCGTCTGGGGCCTCGGCACGCCGGGGGTTCTGTTTCGCAACTCTGCCGCCGTCAAGCTGTCGTTTGAGAGCCCGATGCTGGGAACGGTCGCGTTTCCGGTCAAAGGCGGCACGCGTGTCGTGTCACTGGAAGGGAAGGAGACGCTTGACCTCTCCGAGCTTGCCTCCAACTGGATGCTGCTCTGGAAGCGTACTGACCGGTTCGACGCATGGCCCCTCCTGATTTCATTCAACTCCAGAATCAAGAAAGCGGAGATGAAGTCGGGACGGTTGGAACTTTCCTTCCACAGGCCAGGAGTCGATTTCTCAGTCATGCCACTGGCCGGCATCAAACACTACACTCCGGGCGAAACACGCCTCTGGGAAACCGCTCTCCCAACGGAACTCGCCGCCCGATGCGCCCGATGGAACCGAATCCTCTCCGCCCGTACCGTCGATTGCGTCGAACGGTACAAACTGGACAGCGATCAAACGAATGTCGCCATCCGCAACGAGTTCAGCTACCTTGTCATCCCGAACGACTGGGGCGTAGAACCGGAATTCATAAGTTTTCTGCCACCGTTGCTGCCGCTTTATCGCGCAACCGGATTCGCGCAGCTGGCGGCGGATGCGGTCGACCTGGATTTCGCTACCTTCCACGGCCCTCTTTGGGGAGCGCCCGGCAAATGCACCGAATACACGCTGACCGTTCCCGATCTGGAGTACCCGCTGCCGGTCGCGACGGTCGATCCCAAGCTGGAGAGTCCGGCAAACAAGGCGCTTTTCGAGCGAATCTGCGAACACCTGAACGTGCCGAAGCTGATTTATCTCGGTCCGAATTATTCGATCGTAGAACGCGATCCGAAGCGCATCTACCCAGAGCGGGAACTTCGCGAGGTGACTGCAAAAAGCAGCGCCGAAGCGGCAGAATGGCGCTATATCGACCTTCACCGGACCTTGGGTGGAGTCACCGGAAATCTGATGTTCAAACCGTTCCTCGACGGAGCAGCCGGATACGATAAGGAGCGGGAACAGCTCAACACAAAAATCTTACGAAACATCCGGCGCGACATCAACTTCTTCCAATACAAAACGTTTCTGCGCTACCGGCAGGAGCCGGGTACCGGAGCGAAGTATCTGATGGCCTTTCTCGCACCGGTGCGCTACAACGACGGCTACTGGATGTTCCACGACATGAACGAAACCGCCGGAATCTTCGCGCAGACGCTGGGATTGTACAGCCGGATCATCGGCGATCGGGAATTTTTTGAAAACAACGAGCCGTTTCTCGACGCTTTCATGAGTAATTACTTCGTATCCAACGACTGGTCATGGATGGCCTCCTGCGCCGTCGAGTGGGGAATGGGGAACAACATCGATATGCTCAACGCCGAATTGCCCGGCTGGGCCGGGTTAGCGCAGTTGAAGCGCGCCCTCGGGCGGGATGCCGAAGCGGATTTTGCCCGTTACATGGCCGCCAAAACGGGCGTTTCCACCGGGGCGCGGCTGATGATGACGAACTTTTATAACTCGCTCAACTTCCCGATTCCGCCACATCTGGCTCCGGTCATCCATGAAATGTCCGATGTCCAACAGGAAAAAATGAAGCGAAACAACTATCTTCCGCTCGGAGTTTCGCAAGGTTACGGCGAAGGTTGGCCCTCGCTCTGGCCCACATCCATCTCAAAAGGACTGCTGAAGCATTATATCGACGGAAAGGATTTTTACAGCAGCAGCAAAGGCGTTCCGCCGGAACTGCTTGTGTTTTACCGTTCCAGCGAAGAACTAGCCGCGCCGCTGCGGCGTTATGAAGAACAGTTCCGCGCCGCCGCGTCCCAAAACAAAGCGCCTTACCTTTACAGCCGCATCGCAGGAAACGCCTTCCTGAAAGACAACCGCGCCGATCTGGAAAACATGCTTTACCGAACCATGCGGATGCCGGACTGCTCTGCCCGGAATCTCGGTGCGGGCGTTGCCGATTGGGAAACGAGCGCCATGGTCATTCTTCTCGATCTCCTGCGCCGAAGCGCCGCAACGGATCCGCACGCCGGAACCGTTCCGGCGGGAGACGAACGCGGGGGCAAGTTCACCTGGGAAACCGCGGACTCCGGCCGGAGCGAATTCCGGATGATCTCCGGCGACGCGGAGCCGGAAAATGTGGTGGATGGCGCCGTTTCCGTACGAATCGATTTCCCCGCCGCCACAGCAGGAAAACAACCGGTGATATTCACTCGTTTCGACCGGGAAGCAGTCACGCGCAATGGTTGTCGGGCGCTTTCGTTTCAGTTGCGGACGGAACAGCCGGGGAGCCTTGAAATCGCCCTCCCGAACCACAATTGGAGCAAAAGGATGAGCACGCTGCTCAAACTCGACGACACCAACCGGAACTGGACCCGGGTACGTCTTGAGTTCGACCGCGACCTCAAGACGAACGGAATGACAACCGCGGAATTGCGCGGCGAACTCTTCCTCTTCAACCGGGGGGAAGAACCGCTGACCGTCTATCTGGACGATGTTCGCCTGGAACCTTAGGCCGGATCTTGCATGAAAGCGGGAAAACCCTTTGACAAAAAGCAGTTCCGGTGATATATTTTTCGATTATATCAATCTTATGCTTCAGGGGACGCTTTATGCTGGATCATTCGCTTTTGCTGAATCTTGCCGAACATTACGGTACTCCGCTCTACGTTTATGACGGTGACATGGTGGTCGAACGCTATCGGGACTTGTTCCGCTTCATCCCATACGCCGGATTGCGTGTCTGTTGCGCAATGAAGGCCAATTATAACGTCGGATTGCTCTCCATGCTGCGCGACGCCGGAGCCAGCCTCGACACGGTCAGTCCGGGCGAGGTGGTGATGGCGCTCAAACTCGGCTTCCCGAAAGAGCGCATCATCTATACCGCCAACAACATGACCGATGAGGAATTCGAGCAGGTGCGCGCCACCGGTGTAGTGATGAACATCGGTTCGCTCTCGCGGCTCCGCAAAATCGCGGCGAAGCATCCGGGCATGTCGCTCTGCCTCCGGTTTAACCCGGACGTCTGCGACGGTGACAGCGTGAAGACCATGACCGGCGGCGACCTCACTAAATTCGGCATCCTGCTGGATGCGATTGACGAAGTGAGGCGGATCGTCAAAGAGGGCAACCTCAAAGTGATCGGGCTTCATGAGCATACCGGCAGCGGACTTCAGAAATTTGAATCGGTCTATCGGTCGATGGAGAATCTGATGGCGATCGCCACGCCGGAGAACTTTCCGGATCTCGAATTCCTCGATTTCGGCGGCGGATTCAAGGTTCCTTACAAACCGGATGAAGCACGGGTGGATTACGCGGAAATGGGCGCCGGAATCGTCCGCCGTTTCGAGGCGTTCACCGAGCGTTACGGCCGCAAACTGGCCATGTTTTTCGAGCCGGGCAAATACATCTTCGCCGAAGCGGGATACTTGCTGACCGAAGTAAACACCATCAAACATAACCGGACGCGGGTGATCGCCGGGTGCGACTCCGGCTTCCCGCAACTGATCCGGCCGGTGCTTTACGAGGCGTATCACCAGATTCACAACCTCAGCAACCCGAACGGAAAACCGCAACTTTACGACGTTTGCGGAAACATCTGCGAAACTGGCGACCGCTTCGCCGAACAGCGCATGTTACCGGAAATTCGAGAATACGACATTCTCGTCATCGGCAACGCCGGGGCATACTGCTATTCCATGGGCGGAATTTACAACCTTCGCTCCATGCCATCCGAAGTGGTGATCTCCGGCGGAAAGCCGGTCTACTGCCGCAAGTGCCGAACCGACGAACAGCTCTGCGACCAGATCATCGGGGAAGGCAGCGCGTTATGAGCACCGGCTATTCGGCGGCACTCGACCTTTCGGGGCGCGAAGCCGCGTTCGCGCTTCTGAACGACGGCGAGGTGATCGTTTCGCGAACCCGCCCGATGCGCGGGCGCGAATCGGCGCAACTTGCCGCATGGGTGATGGAGGAGTTGAAACAGGCGAATGTCGCACTGAATGACGTTCAAAGCTGGACGGTCGGCTCCGGCCCCGGCAGTTTTACCGGGATGCGCCTGGCGGCGGCTCTGGTAAATGGCTGGACTTACGGCAAACCCGCCATCGCCACCCGTTGCGTTCCGACGGCAATCGCGTTGGCAGCGAACCTCGACGCAAGCGAGGGCGACCGAATCGGAGCACTGTTCGATGGACGAAACAAAGAGCTGATTTTTTTTGAGATGGCCGTCCGCAATGGCGAAATCATTCCGACCGGCGTGGAAAAGATCTTGAATGCGGAACAGGCGAAGCATTTCTTCGCCGACTACACAAGCAATACACTGATCGGGCTGGATGCGGAGAAAGAGGCGCTGGAGCAATTGCTTCCGGAAACCACAGTCATCCGCACCTTCCCCACCATCCGCCCGGAAACCCTGGCGCAGGCGCAGTGGAAGCCCTTTGACGGGAACCTCGCCGACTTGGTCTACATCCGCCCGGCCGTATTCTCCTGACAAAAACACCCCGGACGGCATCGCCATCCGGGGTGCTTCAGATTCCTTACCCGGAATTTATCGCACCGACACCTTCTGGGTCAGGGCGTGGGTTCCACCCGGCGGCAGGGTGCGGCGGTCGGCGGCGGCATTCACCGTTTCAACGCAGACCATGGTGTGATACTCCTCATCGCCGAAATCCGGCATCGCTTGCGACTTGCGAATCCACGGATTCCAGACCACGGAGGAATTGCTGCCGGTTTTTTCCACCAGAATCGTCCGTTGGAAACCGGGGTCGCGAATTTCAATCGCGGCGGTGGTGTCGAAATACGTCCGGTCGATCTCCTGATCGATCCGGATGTCGCCGCTCTGAACGCATCCGGGTTTCTCCGCCCCGACGACGCGGTTGTCGTAAACCGCGTTGTCCAGACCGGAAACCGCGATTTCTTCGGCGGCTTTCACGTTGAAATAGGTGTGGAGCGCCGCCGTAATCGTCTGCTCTTTGTCGGAGCAGTTCTTCATGCGAAGCGTCATCTCCAATCCCTTGCCGATGCTGAATTCCATGCGGAGTTCAAACGGGAATGCGACCGGAACGGCGGTCACGTCTTCCGGGGCAAGCTCCAACACAATGCGGGTCTGCCCGGCGGCAGTCGCAACTTCGGCGACGCGCCACTCCGACAAACGGGCGAAACCATGCGCCGGGAGCGACGGCTCCGGGCCGGCTCCGAAGTAGGGCCAGCAGACCGGAACGCCACCACGGATCGGTTTGTTCCGCTCGAACCAGCTCGATTTGCTCATCCACAGCACCGGAAGCTGCCCCACCGGGGTGTAGCTGAGCAAGTGCGCTCCGTGCAGGCAGAGTTCCGCCTTCGCGTTCGCATTGTCGATGGCGACGGTGATGAATTCGCCCGGCCCCTGATGAAATTTCACGGTGTCGGAACCAAATTTTTTCTGAAGTTCTTCGAGATTCATTCTGTTTCTTTCTCCTCAAGCGGAAGACGCGGATACTGTTCGAGAATCGTCGCGCTCACGGAACCGGCAAACAGCCCTTCCGCCGCCGGAGTGATCCGCAGATGGTGTCCTTTTTTCGCCAGCTGTCGGTTGCCCCAGAGGTAAAAACCGATGCAGTCGTCGAGATCAAAATGCTCCAACTCTTTCTTGCCGGGGCGCTCAAGATGCGCGGCCGCGCAACAAAGTCCGGCAGTCAGTCCGGCCACCCGGAGATCGCCGTCGCCGCCACGCCGGACAAAGTCGCGGAACATCCGCCGCGCCACCGCGCTGGTCAGACAGGGAACCGCTTCCACGGTTCCGCCGCAGTGAATCCGTCGCCCCGATTCCGGGAGCTCCGTCGCGGCGAAATCGAGCACCGCTTCCGCTCCGGGCTGATCGAAACGATCATCCGGCAAGGACCAGGCAAAACTGTTTTTGAACCGCCACGAACGCTTGTCGATAGTCGCATCGGCAGGAAAAGCGAAGATTTTCCGGGTAAAAACCAGTTGCATGGCATTCCCGGCAAGGCGGTATTCCCCCGCCACCTCCGGCAGGTGGAGCGACGCGCGATGACGCCAGAGGTCACCGCCTGCGTTGAACTCGATCCGCGCGCCGTCTTCTGCGGTGAGGCGGATCGAAACGATCAACTCACGCCCGCAATGAAACTCCGTTTCCGCATCACCAAGCTCGGCCTTGTGGAACGTGTCCTCACCGAACACCAGAAACTCCAGTGTTTTCCACGGGCCGGGGAACGAAACCGGCTCCAATTCGACGGCGGAAACGAGGCCGCGGGTTTCGGCACTCACATCCACCGTCCAGAGAGCGACGCCGGCCAGCGCCTCAAGCGTGCGCGCCACCTTGTACTCGCAGCCGAACGGGATCACCGACGCGGTTTCGACGGATGCCGAGAGCCGATCCAGAGAACTGTGAAAACGCAACTTTTTCAGCAGCGCCCCGGTTTCGTCAAATCCGCCGCACCGGGTGCGGCCGAGACGCATACGGGGTTTCCCGCCGGCGTCAAGCTGAAAGCAGCTATCTCCGCCGCCAGATACCGTTGCGGTAAATCCAGGACCGGCAATCGTCTTTTTTTCGTTGGTCATATGGTTTCGTTTCAGTCTATGATTTCAAACAGATCTTCCAGCGGCTTGCGCCCGATGGGGGCGGCGGGGCCGGAAGCGTAACCGAGCGGGGAGATCGCAAGCGCGCTCCACGATTCTTCAAGATGCAGTGCGGCGTCCATCCGCTTGCGCTCGTAAGCGCAGACCCAGCAGGTCGCCAGCCCTTCGGCAGCGGCGGCGAGAACCACGTGCTCAAACACAATGCCAAGATCAAGTTCCACAATCGAATGATCGTCTCCGGCGCGCCGCCAGGCGTTTTTCATATCGCCGAGCGCCACGAGAATCACCGGAGCCTCCGGCAAAAAACGCTGCGGACAGGCGGCGCAGATGGCCGCGCGCAGTTCCGCATTGCGAACCGCAAGGATTTTGAACGGCTGGCGGTTACAGGCGGTCGGCGCAAGCACCGCTGCCTCCGCGATCCGGTTCAGCGCATCGTCCGGAACGGGACGATCCGCATAATTCCGAATGCTTCGCCGCGTTGAGATGACATCATAGAATTCCATTGAGCTCCTCCTGACATTATGATGAAAAAATACCATTATGTTTCTTAATTTAACCGAAAAGCGGCAGTTAGCAAATTTCCGGTCGGAAATTTCCGGAAAAACCGTGCAAAAAAGCATTTCTATGCTATATTGATTCCATATGATTACAAATCCGGCCGAAGCCGGAGCAATAGAGGACCCTATGCTCGCAAAACGTATCATCCCATGCCTGGACGTGACCGGAGGCCGGGTGGTCAAGGGAATCAAATTCGTTGATCTCGTCGACGCCGGGGACCCGGTCGAAATCGCGCGCAAATACGACGAACAGGGCGCAGACGAGCTGGTTTTCCTCGACATCACCGCCAGCAGCGACGCGCGCGAAACCATGATCGACGTGGTTCGGCGCACTGCAAGTCAGGTGTTTATCCCGCTCACCGTAGGCGGCGGGATCCGCACAGCGGACGACATTCGCCGAATGCTGCTGGCCGGGGCGGACAAGACTTCAGTCAACACCGCCGCGATCCAGCGGCCGGAGCTGATTCGCGAAGGCGCGGAACGGTTCGGCAACCAATGTATCGTGCTCGCCATCGACGCCCGCAAAGTTCCGGGCGAAGATCGCTGGATCGTCTACACCCACGGAGGGAGAAAGGCGACCGAACTCGACGCAGTCGAGTGGGCGGTGCGCGGCGTGGAGCTTGGCGCAGGAGAAATTCTGCTGACAAGCATGGACGCCGACGGCAGTTGCGCCGGATACGACTGCGAGCTGACGCGCCGGGTTTCCGACGCGGTTTCGGTTCCGGTCATCGCTTCCGGTGGAGCGGGAACACTCGACCATCTGGTCGAAGTGCTCGACAAGGGGCACGCCGACGCGGTGCTGGCGGCAAGTATTTTTCATTTCGGAACCTACACGATTCCGGAGGCCAAACGGTTCCTGAAGGAACGGGGCGTTCCGGTTCGAGACCAACAACCATAAGGGGAGGTATTGATCATGACCAAGGAAGAACTCAAGGCAAAGGCGTTGGCCTACCATGACGGCGGCCGGCCCGGTAAAATCACGGTGAATTCCTCGAAGCCGTGCGAAACGGCCGAAGATCTCGCGCTGGCCTACACTCCGGGCGTTGCACAGCCCTGCCTTGAAATCCAGGAAAAGCCGGAAACGGTCTGGGATTACACCGCGCGCGGCAATCTCGTCGCCGTAGTCAGCGACGGTACCGCCGTGCTCGGACTGGGCAACATCGGCCCGGAAGCGGGCATGCCGGTCATGGAAGGGAAAGCGATTCTCTTCAAGCGTTTCGCCGACATCGATTCCATTCCGCTCTGCCTCGGCAAAGTGTTTGACGAACAGGGTCATACCGACGCGAAAAAAGTGATCGAAACCGTGGAACGCCTGGAGCCGACCTTCGGCGGAATCAACCTCGAAGACATCGGCGCCCCCGCATGCTTCGAGATTGAGCCGACGCTCAAGAAGCGGATGAATATTCCGGTGTTCCATGACGACCAGCACGGTACCGCGATCATCTCTCTGGCAGCGATTCTGAACGCGGTCAAAGTGACCGGCCGGAAGATCGAAGACTGCCGCTTTGTGGTCAACGGCGCGGGCGCGGCGGGAATCTCCTGCACACGCTTCTACATCGCCGGCGGAGCGACGAAGGAAAACTTCATCCTCTGCGACCGTAAGGGCCCCATCCACAAGGGACGTACCGATCTCAATGCGGAAAAAGCGGAATTTGCGGCGGATACTGATGCCCGCACGCTGGCCGAAGCACTGAAGGGCGCGGATATCTTCGTCGGACTTTCGGCGCCGAACTGCGTTACGACCGAGATGGTGAAAACGATGGCCCCGAACGCAATCGTGTTTGCAATGGCAAACCCGACGCCGGAAATTTTCCCGGACGAGGCGCTCGCCGGCGGAGCCGCGGTGGTCGGAACCGGCCGTAGCGACTTCCCGAACCAGATCAACAACGTGCTCGGCTTCCCCGGTATTTTCCGTGGTGCTCTGGACGTTCGTGCCCGTGACATCAACGAAGACATGAAGCTCGCCGCCTCTCTGGCGCTGGCGGAACTCGCTGCGGATCCCGTCCCGGCCGACATCCGCAAGAAGCTGGCCGAAGCCTATCCGGCGGACGCCGCCGCAGGCATGTTCGAGGGCGAGGGTGGACTCAAGACCACCAGCGTGATTCCGAAGCCGTTCGACCCGCGTGTCGTTCCCCGCGTGGCACGCCGCGTGGCGGAAGCCGCGATGCGCTCCGGCGTGGCACAGGTGATGATCGATGATCTCGACGCTTATGAAGCAAGCGTTGCCAAGCGGATCGCCCGCTAAACATCGATTCTTCAAATGATGAAAATAAAGGAGGGCATTTTTGCCCTCCTTTTGCTCTGAAAGAGGGGTTATGGCAGTAGCCAAAGTCATCGTCGACCTTTCACTCGACAAAGAGTTCGACTACGAAATTCCTGCGGAACTGGCGGAACGGGTCAAGATCGGCACGATGGTTCGTGTCCCGTTCGGGCAATCCCACCGGGATGGCTATGTGCTGAGTTTGGCGGAAAGCAGTTCGTTTGCCGGGACACTCAAACCGATTCTCGATATCTGCGACAATCGCGCGCATGTGCCGGAGAACCTGGTCACGCTCGGGCGCTGGATGGCCGATTACTACTGCTGCACCCAGGAGCAGGCGATCCGTACGTTGCTCCCCGCGGCCGTCCGTAGCGGCAAAGTCAAACCCAAGATGCGCAAACTTTACCGGATCGCCGATCGCGAAAAGGCTTCGACTTTCGTCGCGATTAACGGGGAAAAACCATCCGCCGCGCTCCGGGTCGATCTGTTGAAAATTCTGCTGGCCGATGGTGCGCAGCCCATTGAATACCTGAAGGCGGCCGCTCCGACCTTTTCCAACTCCTCGCTCCAGACGCTGGTACGGAATGGGTTGGCGGAAACGGTCGAGGAACAGGTGCGGCGCGACGCGTTCGGTGAAAGCCAGGTGATCCCGACCGCTCCCCTGACCCCATCCGCCGATCAGAAAAACGCGCTGGAACTGATCTCGAAAATGCTGCGTGGCGAAACCGACAGCCACGTGCTGCTCCTGCTCGGCGTGACGAACTCCGGAAAAACCGAGGTCTATCTTCAGGCAATCGCCCAGACGCTTGAGCAGGGAAAATCGGCAATCGTGCTGGTCCCTGAAATTTCGCTCACTCCGCAGACCGTCCGCCGCTTCCGGGCGCGGTTCGGCAATGAATTGAGCATCCTCCACAGCCGCCTCTCCGACGGCGAGCGATTCGACGAATGGAACCGGATCAACGACGGCGAGGTTCGCATCGCGGTCGGCGCACGGTCGGCGCTGTTCGCGCCGTTCCGCAACCTCGGACTGATTATTGTGGATGAAGAACACGAATCCAGCTACAAGCAATCCGAGGCGCCGCGCTATTCGGCGCGCGATGTCGCCGTCATGCGCGGGAAGCTGGAAAACGCGGCAGTGATTCTCGGCTCCGCAACCCCCTCCGCCGAGAGCGCCAGCAACGCCGAAAACGGCAAATTTCTACTGGCCCGTATGGCGGCGCAGGTGGACGACAAACTGCCGCCGCACATTCGCATTGTGGATCAGCGACGCGACGGCCCGGCGGAACCGGGAAAAAGCACCTTCTTCTCCCCGATGCTGGTCGAAGCGGTACGCGACCGGATGAACCGGGGGGAGCAAAGCATCCTCTTCCTGAACCGACGCGGCTATGCGCGGGTGATGATCTGTGAAGAGTGCGGATTCGAGGCTCGTTGCCCCGATTGCTCCGTCACCTACACTTATTCAAAACTACACGAAATCCTGAGCTGCCATCTGTGTGGCGGCGTGATTCCGGCTCCCACTGCCTGCCCGGATTGCAACTCTCCCAAAATTCGCTATGCCGGGCTGGGAACAGAAAAGATCGAAGCAGTGGCCGGGGCGGTGTTTCATCCGGCGCGAATCGCCCGGATGGATTCCGACACCATGCGCGGTGCGGACGATTACGAAATCGTACTCGACCGGTTCCGGCGCGGCGAACTGGATATCCTGATTGGAACACAGATGATCGCCAAGGGGCTGCATTTCCCGAACGTAACGCTAGTGGGAATCATCAACGCTGATCTCGGGTTGACGCTGCCGGATTTCCGGGCGAGCGAGCGAACATTTCAGCTAATTACGCAGGTCGCGGGGCGTGCCGGGCGCGGCGACATTCGCGGAGAGGTCATCATCCAGACGCACAATCCTGAAAATGAAACCATTTTGTTCGCCGCCAATCAGGATTTCGGCGGTTTCTCCAAGTTCGATCTGGAGTTTCGAGAATTGCTGGACTATCCGCCCTACAGTCATCTGCTTACCGTATTTTTCCGGGGCGAGGACGAATCGAAGCTGGTGGAATACGCCACCAATTTCACCGCCGAGCTTCGCCCTTACATCCACGATGAAATCAAGATCGCCGGACCATCCCCCGCCCCCATCGAGCGAATCAAAGGGAAGTTCCGCTACATGCTGGTCATCCGGGGACGAAAGCTCAAGGTGCTGAAACAAGCGCTCCGGGTTCTGGCGCTCCATCGCCCGGTGCCGAAAGGCGTCGACGTCTACGTCGACGTCGACGCACAATCGCTGTTATAACCCCGGCCGGCGAACAATGGGACGATTGTCATACCATTCGACGGGGAGCCAAAGGTAGCGCCCATCGATGGCGTCCTCGGGTTTCCACTGGTCGGCGAGAAAGATCACTTCGTCGCTGGAAAGTTGCAACGCGTAGGTTCCCTGGCTGCCATAAGTGGTGTCGCAACCCTCGTCGACGGCGGGGTTCCCCAGTTCCGTCCACGGACCGGCAAGCGAGTCGGCAACGGCGCTCCGGGCGGCGTTGGGCGCCCAGCCGGTGCAGTCGGAGCCGATAAAATAATATTTTCCGCCGCGTTTGAAAATCACCGGCGCCTCCATCCAGCGCCACGGGAAGATCCGCCAGAAGCGGCCGGTGAATCCGGTATAGCTCTCATCCAGTTCAGCGACGTGGGTGGTGCTGTTCTTCTCCGACGAATAAAGGACGTATCCTTTGCCGTCATCATCGATAAAAACGGTCATGTCGCGGCTCTGCTGGCCGGATTCGACATCCAATCCGAGAATGCTGACTTCGGGCGTACGGGTGTTGCGTCCGTTGGAAATCTGATCGACTTCCTGCCGCGCCTGTTCGATCAGCACCGGGTTCCGCAACTCCTCCGGGGTATTTTCCGGCCAAAATCCAGCGTTGGGGCGGCCATGCCAGAGCAACTGGAACGGTCCTTCCGGGCGGTCGGACGTCGCAACGCCTTGAAATGCGTGGGAGTACCCCTTGCTGCACTCCAGATGGAACCACATGACGTACTTCCCCGCAGGGTTGCGAACGACTTTGGGCCGCTCAATCACGCAATTTCCGGGAACCAGTCCCGGCTGGCGGCCTTCGCGGACATCGAAAGCAACGCCGTCGTCCCGCCAGTTCACCAGATCGGTCGAAGAATAGACATGTACGCCGACCCAACCAAAATTCCCGGCGTCCCCGGCAATTTTATGTTCGCCGTACCAGTAAAAACGGTCGCCATCCTTCAGCACCCCGCCACCGTGGGCGTTGATGTGGACGCCATTATCGTCAAGCCAGAGTTCGCCTGCCGCACCCGGGCAGTTCGCCAAATTTGACTTCAGATTCGTCATTACAATTCCTTCGCTGTAGAGTTGCCGCCTGTCTCCAAAACGCGGTAACACGCTTCCGCCGCCTGGAGAGCGGCACTGCCGCTGTTGGGAGTGAGAAGCTGCTTCACCTCCGCCATACCTGTTTCGACTTCCGCCCGGCGTTCACCGCCGGGGAGAATCGCCTCCACCGCCGCCACCAGATTTTTCGGTGCGAAACGGTGCTGGAGGTACTCCTGATACACCGCGCGGTTTGCGATGATATTCACCATGGTAAAAAATCCACGGTAAAGCCGCACCACCACCGCCGCCATCAGGATCGTCAACCAATTGAGCTTGTAGCCGACCACCAGCGGGAGCCCGGCGATGGCCGACTCCACGGTGACCGTACCGCTGGCGGCGAGGCCGGTTCCGGCACGTTGCTGCCACTCGTTGGTGTCTCCGCAACTGATTGCCACTTCCGGCACATCGGGGTGTTTTTTCCGGAACCGTTCGTACTTCTCCCGACAGAGGCGGGCGACTTTTTCCCGCGGGGCGGAGAGATGGAACTTGAGCTCCGGGTGCGTTTTCGCCACTTCCGTGATTGTAGCGAGCATGGGATTCAGCAGATAGTTGATCTCCATCGTCCGGCTGCCGGGCAGCAGCAGAAAAGCGTTCGGATCGCGACTGATTTCCGAATTCCGGCGCTCTTCGACAATGTCCACCAGAGGGTGCCCGACAAATTCGGTACGCAACTTGGTGTGAGCAAAAACTTCGACCTCAAACGGGAAAATCACCAGCATCTTCGTGCAGATTTTCGCCAGAACCGGCAACCGCCATTTGCCCCACACCCAGAGATGCGGACAGACGTACCAGATCACCGGAATCCGGCTCCAGTACATCACCAGCGCGAACATCAGGTTGAATCCAGGATAGTCGATCAACACCACCGCTCCGGGGCGTTCGGTGCGCGCCTGTTTCACCAGGCGAAAGAAGATTCCGATAAAGGTGAAAATGTGTTTGAGCACCTCCACCACGCCGACGACGCCAAGCTCGGTGGAGTCGACGCGAATGTCGATTCCTGCGGCGGCCATCTTCGGCCCCCCCATGCCGGAAACAGTCACCTCATCGCCGCGCTCGGCGGCGAGGCGGCGCAGATCCTCGGAGAGCCGCGCGCCGTACATGTCTCCGGAGGCTTCGCCGGAGAGAATCCAGATCGATTGCTTCACCGGCCGGTTTCCTGCTTAAACCCGTCCACCGCCTGTTGCGCGGCTTTGCGGAGCATCGCCGCATCGCGGTTGCCAAGCTCGTCCGGGACAAACGACACATCCTGGGTTTCACAACCGAAGAGAATGGCCGTCCAGACACACGCCTGAAGATACTGCCCGCGGCAGTTGAGATGGATCAAATCGCGCCCGAGCTTCAGCTCTCCGCTCTCCGGGTCTTTGCGATAGAAGCACTGCCCCACCACATCGCCGGACTGCGGCGGGAGATCCGGCCAGCGCAGCGAATCGAGCCGCGCCGGATCGTAATTGCGGAACGGCGCCTCTTCCGCCGCGCGGGCAAGCTGCACCGCGTAACCGGTCGGAATGATTCGCAGATCGTGCTTCTTGGCCAGCGTCCGATAATTTTGCGTCAGACGGTCGTACATTTCAGTTTGCGTGATTCCCCACTCTCCGCCGGGGAGGAGCCGCGGATCGTCGGCGCGATAAGCCCAGGTCTGCTGGATCACCACTTCGGCTTCCGGAGTAAACTTACGGATGTATTCGCAAATGCTGGTCGCGAACGGCTGAAACGTCTCCGGCCGCCAGCTCGCGTGGCTCGCCTGCTGAATGGTGACGATGTCCCATCCCTGCGCGAGGATGTCACGGAGCTTGATGCCGCCGCCACGGTAGATGCGGCAGATCGGCGTTGCTTCTTCCGCCATAATGTAGCTCCAATGACGTTCCAGTTCGCAGCCGCCGAAGTTGGCGCGCTCGAATACGAGCTTGCGTCCGGCCGAGGCCGCCACTTGCGGAAAGTAGGCCGCAAGGCTGTCCGTGAAGCTGTTGCCGATGGTCAGAATTCGCAGCGAATCCTTTTTCATTTCCACGATCCTCCGAATAATTTTATATTGCCGCTCACGCCGAAGGCGGAGCCTCTTCGCTTCCCGTTCGCACTCACTTCAACCCGAGCACATCCTGCATGTCATACAGACCCGGTTTGGCTTTTGCCAGAAACTCGACTGCGCGCAACGCGCCCTTGGCGAATGTATCGCGGCTCGACGCCTTGTGCGTCAGCTCAACCCGTTCCCCGTTGATGGAGAATACCACGGTGTGATCGCCCACCACATCGCCGCCGCGCATCGAGTGCATGCCGATTTCGTGTTTGGTGCGAGCGCCGACAATGCCTTCACGGCCATGACGAACGTCTTTGTCGTAATCCCAGTCACGCGCTTCACAGATCACTTCGGCGAGCCGGACGGCGGTTCCGCTCGGCGCGTCTTTTTTCTGATTGTGGTGCATTTCGATGATTTCAACATCGTAATCGGTCCCGAGAATCGCGGCGGCCTCTTTCGCCAGCTTGAAAAGCAGATTGACGCCGACACTCATGTTGTAGGCGGAAACGATCCGTCCGCCCTGCGTCGCCAGCTCAGCGAGCTGGCTCTTCTCCTCCGCGGTCAGCGCAGTGGTGCCGATGACGACGGCGCACCCGGCGTCAAGCGCAGTTCTGGTGCTTTCGATCACGCCGCCGGTGGCAAAGTTGATGACCGCGTCGGCGCCTTTGAGCGCCCCGGCGTAATCGGCAGAGATCGTTACGCCGCAATTCCCGCACCCGGCGACCAGACCGGCATCCTGCCCGAGAAAGGGGGAACCGGCATACTCGATCGCTCCGGCAAGCTCCAGTGTTTCGCTCTCCATGATATTGGCGACAAGACGGCAGCCCATGCGGCCGGCGGCTCCGATGACAACGGTTTTAATCATACGTTCGCTTCCTGTATGTTTTGATATTGGGTTACAGTCCGGGGACCTTTTTCTGCTCCACTCCCGGAACCCACAGAATCGAGTTCTCAATCCCGGTCGGGAACAGCCGGGCGTTCCGGTAGCGATTCGACATCGCCAGCAGGTCGTAGGGAGCAAAGAGGAACGTATAGGGCTGTTCCTCGTGCAAAATCCGCTCGAACCGATGCGCAAGTTCAATGCGTTTTTTCATGTCAAAGGTGACGCGCAAATCGTCGATGATCCGATCCGCCTCGGCATTCACAAATCCAATGTGATTGCTGCTTCCTTTTAAAGCCGCCTGACTGGAGTGCCAGACTTGGTAAGGATCCGGATCAAGCGGGCTGGTCCATGCAAGACAACACGCTTCAAAGGTCTGTTGCTCCAATCGTTGAAGATAGACCGACCACTCCACGTTCTGAATTTTCATATCGATCCCGCCGGCGGCGAGCGTTTCCTTGATCATCGGCATCATTTTAGGCTGGATCGTGCTGGTGGCGATCTGAAGCATGGTGAAGGTGAATTTCTTACCGTCTTTTTCCAGAATCCCATCTCCGTCTTCATCGATCCAGCCGGCTTCGGCGAGTAATTTTTTCGCAGCGGCCGGATCGTAAGGCCACGGCTGGATCGTCGAATCCGAATAGGCGCTTTTCGGAAAGAAAGAGCCGGACACCGTTTCGGCAAGGCCGAAATAAACATCTTTGCGAATCTTCTCGCGGTCAATCAACATAGTGAGCGCCCGGCGAACCCGTGCGTCGGCAAACAACGGATTACGCAAATTCCAGCCAATATAAGTGTAGGAGCGTGATAAATACTGATAGCGCTTCAATGTCCCATCGCGAAAAGCCGGTTCTTCACTCCGCTGCACCCATTGATCCGGCATCAGCTTAAGCTGATCCAGATCGCCTGAAAGCAACGCCTGAAAACGGGTGTTCGGATGCTTGATGATCTCATAAACTAAATACTCCAATGCAGGAGCCGCGCCGTAACGATTGCCGATATAGCGCGGATTTCGGCGAAAAATAACTCGGCGGTCTTTGTCCCAGCGGACAAATTGATACGCTCCGCAACCAACGATCATCCGGTTACGAATGTGGTCGTCATTGAACTTTTCACCGTCAAATGGCCCGTCGTAAGCCCAGTACAAATGGCGTGGCATCGGACTCATCTCAAGCGTGGCCTGCAACGATCCGTAATATTCTTTCCTCCAGCGCACCTCAAATTCATAGGGATTCAGAATGGTGATGCTTTCAAGATCCTGCCAATATACGCGCAACTGCTCACAGTTAACTTTGGGATTCTGAATCACATCGACATAAAACTTGAAATCCTCTGCGGTGACTTCGACGTCACGGTGCTGTTTCCCGGTCACCGGATCGGTGAAATCGTGCCAAAAAATCCCTTTGCGAAGTTTAATCCGATAAACTTTGTGGTCGTCGGAAATCGTCCAGGATTCGGCCAGAAGCGGCTGAAATTCCTCCGGCCGATCCAAATTGCGTTCCGCCAGCGTCGCATTGCAGAGATTGTGGAACAACGAAGCGGTCGCATCGTTGTTGATGAGCAGATTCATGTTCGCCGTATCGGCTTGCGTGGCTTGGATGAGCCGCCCGCCAGATTCTGCCGCCGAATCATAAAATTCGGCATTGGCGAAGATGCCTTTCTCTTTCTCCTGCGATAACTCGGCGGATTGCGAAGCGGCAAAACCGCGCGTCGGCAATTCGTCCAGCTTAGAGAGAATTCGCATATTGCTCTCCCGCACCCGGTCGACCGCCGTCACCAGCAGATAACCGAAAAACGCGATGGTCAGAACCAGTACGGTCAGGATAAACTTGAGATAACCGTTGCCGCCCATACGCCGCCTCCTTACCTTTGGCTGATCCGGTAAGTCATGACCGCCCCGGTGATCTGGAACAAGATATTCGGCAGCCAGAGCAGATATTGCGGATACAGTTTCGGGAACGACGAGAGCGACTCGCAGAGAATGATGGAGAGGAAAAACACCCCCGCCAGAATCACGCTGAGGAACAACCCGACGGACGTTTCACGGCGACTCGTCCGAATCGCCAGCGGCAGGCCGAGCAGCAGGAACGCAATCGGCGAAAGCGCGAACGCGATACGCTGGTTCAGCTCGACCTCCAGCTCGGTCGTATCGCGGTTCAGCTCCTTGGTCAGGCGGATTCGCCCCATCAAGTCGGAGAGCGTCATATATTTCGGGCGGACGCTGACCCGCATTTCGTTGGCTTCCTTGCCGTAGTTGAAGCCGAATTCAAATTTGTTCGCAAACAACCGCTGCGGCCCGTCGCCGGAGAGCCCGTCGTTGGCTCCTTCCACCTCGCGATTGACCATCAGACAATCGTGCAGCTGCACGGTGAGAATTTGTTTATCCTTGTCCACCAAGAGATTTCCGCGATCGGCCGACACATCCAGCGTAACGGTTTTGCCGTCGTCGGCCAGTGTGTAAAGCTGGACGCCACGAAGCCCATTTTCGCCTTCCTTGTCGTCAATATAGATGATGGTGTTCTGAATTTGAATCTGTTTTCCCGGCTCGAACAGCGCAAGCGGCTGGTCGATAGCGGCGGTTTTCATGAGATCGCGCGACTTGCCGAGAAAAGGCGGCCCGACCTCAACCTGAAGGTAAAGACAGAGCAACGTAAACAAAAATGTGATGATCAAGATCGGGGAGACGATCTGAAGAATCGAAATTCCACACGCACGCATGGCGGTGATCTCCGAATCCGCCGACATGCGGCCAAACACCAGCATCACCGCCACCATCACCGCCCAGGGAACGGTAAACGTCAGCACGATCGGCAGAATGTAGCCGGTGAACTGCAGAAAAGTAAAAAAGGAGATTCCTTGCGAAACCAGGTCGAATACCTTGATCAGGTTCGCCCCGGTCATCCCGAATGTAAGGATGGCGATCGCCATACCAAAAGCGAGCAAAAACCCGCGGGTGACATACCAGTTTAAAATTTTCATGAAGCGGCGCCGTTCCGTCTTTGGTTGAAATAAGTCCACACCATCTATATTAGAAGATACATGCCGAAAGGCGCTTTCGCAAATCGCTTTCGGGAAAATCCGGAAAATCAGCCTTGAATATTCAAAAGAATGAGCGTATTGTATTTAACGCTGAGTTATCATTCCAATCCGTTAATTTGACAAGGAGTTGAGCGCGATGAAAACGACCGGAAGCCGGGTTTTGCTGTTGATATTGCTTATTCTCGCCATCGGCGGGTTCCTGTTCCTGATGAATTATCTTTTCGAGCATACGGAGATTATTCCGGAAATCTTCTCCGGCTCCACCAGCGAGCAGGTGCTCGGGCGGGTCGCCGTCGGTTCGGATACGTCCATCGCGTCGCACGATCGCGCGTTCGCCAAGATCGCGATGTTTATCTTCTCCACGATTCTCTCGTTGCAGATGGTCGCGTTCGCCATCGCCTGCGCGGTGGTTCACTCCATCCGCCGCGGGAGCGAGAACGCCAAACTCAAGATCAAGCAGCTGGAGAACGCCGATATTTTCTTCGACGTTCCGCTTTATCTCGGTTTGTTCGGCACGGTTTCGGGATTTCTCATCATGGTGTTCTCGACGCAGAGCAGCCTGGTGATCGCGTACACTTCGACGCTGTTCGGGATCACCCTCAGCTTGCTTCTGCGACTCGGAGTGCTTTATCCGTTGCGTAAAAAATTGCTCTCTGCCACATCCGGAGGAGATGAAAAGTGAATCGTTCCATTCTGATCGTTATGTGCGACTTCCTGGTATCGGCCATGTTGTCGATGCTGATCGGAATGTCGCCCCATGGCCAGGCCGGCCGGATGGGAAAGGGGGCGCTGCTCGATCATGGGTCGACGGCAATCGTCCTCGATGAACTTCGCCGCAAAGGCACGGAATTGGAGCAGATGCGCGCCCAACTCCGCGAAGCACAAGAGCGCGAAGGCTTTTCCGAGGCTCGCGAGGCTCAGATGAAACAACTGGCCGAACAGCTCGCCGAAACCCTCACCCGTACGGAATTGCTGGAAGAAAAAGTCCAGAACACCGCCGAAAACACCGGCGCATTGAGCCCGGAAGAGCTCCAGAAGAAACTGGAGAGCGAGATTCGGAAGCGAATCGACGCCGGACTACGCTCCCGCGAAGCGCAGGCAGAGCTGGAGAAAATGCGGGACAGCCTGCAATCCGTCTCCGGTAACCTCGCCACGCTGAATACCAACTATGCCGTCAGCCGTCAGCAGCTTGCCGACACCCAAAAAGCACTCGAAGAACGGGAGAACAAGCTGGAAAACACCAGCGACACCCTCTCTAAAACCCGCGAAGAACTGGCTGTGCGCCAGAACGAACTGGCCAATGTCCGCACCTCATTGGAAGCGGAGCTGGCTCGGCTCGCCGAAACCAGAACCCAGGCGCAACAGCTGGAAAGCAATCTCTCATACACCCGCGGACGCCTGAGTGCAGCGGAGCGCGAACTTGCCGAAGCACGAAGTCTGGCGGAGCAAAACCGCAAGCTCGCGGCACAGCGCGAACTGGAAACGCAGGACGCCAAACGTCAGCTGGAAGACGCTCGCAAAGCCATGCAGCAAGCGGTGCGCGACTACTCCCGCGTCAAGTCGGATCTGGATCGCAGCCGCGAAGTGATCGCCACCACCGCCGAGGAAAAGGCGATGGCGGAACGCAATCTCGCACTCAAGCAAGGCGAAGCCGACACCGCGCATGCCAAGCTCGACGCCGCTCGACAGGCATTGCAGGAAGCGGAAGACAAACTCCGCAGCGACGTGCTCGAACGTTACGAAGCGTCGGTCATCCGCCTCTCATTCGACTTGAGTGAGCGGAGATTGTTGCTTGATCAAACCGGCGGCGGAACCTTTTATCTGCCGCTGGTGCGCATTGCAGGGAAGACGGTCATGCCGGCGTTCCATCAAATTCTGCTTGGCGACGCGACCAATCCGCTGAACTTTGAACGGATCAACCGCTTGGAATACCGGGTCAACCTGGCGACCGCCGCCGCGACCGATCCGGGAACCACGCTGCGCGGCCCGCTGCTGATCTACCCCGGCAACACGCAGTTGGCGGCAATCGAACTCTCCGTCCGTGGCCGTGAGCCGCTGGAGGCGCTGAATATCGACACGCTCAAGCAGCGCGGACTCGGAGATCTGTTTTTATTCAAGCCCGGTTCTTTCGGCAAGGAATCGACGCCGATCAGCGACCGCTGTTCGCTCGACCTCGGCACCGGAACACCGCAGCTTTACATCCGGAACTCCGGGCGCGGCGGCAGCGAACTTCGCGCCGAGCCGGGGGATTTCATCATCACCAAGCAGGGGGATTTCGTCGGCATCGTCACCGGCATCGAAAATTTCGATCTCGGCCGACGGCAGGAGGCGAAATGCTATGTCCTCCCCGCCGACTTTCAATGGGATGGCGCCGGGACGATCCGGCTGGATAAAGCAGCCGATGCCGACTATTTCGAGAACTTCTCGGAAGGAGTGCGGAGCGTCCGCGGCATCCCGAAAAAATAATGGCGGAGAAACGTGGACGAAGAGAAGAACAAGCCGAATGCAGAGTGGCAGGAAGATGACCAGAAGACGCTGATTTACGGGGCCCCAAGCGAGACGATGCTCTCGCCGGAGGAGCTGCGCAAAGCGCTCGGGTTGCCGGCCGGCGACTGCATTCAGGACTACGAAGGGCTCTCCGCCATCGGCATCGGCGGCATCGGCGCGGTCTTTTCCGCACACGAACCCGGTTTGAACCGGGAAGTCGCCCTCAAAATCCTGCGCCCTCAATACCGCAATCAAGCCGAACGCATCGAATGGTTCATTCGCGAGGCGCGAGCCACGGCGCAGATCGATCACCCCAACATTCCCCCGGTGCACCGTATGGGCGTCTTTGACGACGTCGGTGTCTACTTTACCATGAAGCGGGTGGAGGGTGAAACGTTACGGACGATTCTCCGTAAACTCGGTGAGAACGAAGATGGCTACCGCCGTACCTATACGCTCCACCGCCTGATGGAAATCTTCATCGGCGCCTGCAACGGCGTCGCATTCGCCCATAGCCACGGAATTTTGCATTGCGACCTGAAACCCGGCAATCTGATGGTCGGGGATTACGGGGAAGTCATGGTGATGGATTGGGGCATGGCACGCTATCGCGCCGATCTCGACCGCGGCGGCGCCGGGAAGAACAAAATGGAGTTGGAGCTGAATTGCGAACTCGACAGCAATCCACAGCCGGAAGCCGTGCAGGAAGGGAAAGTCGTTCTAGGCGGAACCCCCGCCTTTATGCCGCCGGAGCAACTGAACGGCGAAAACACGGAGCCGACCGAAGAGGCGGACGTCTACGGCCTCGGCGCGATTCTCTACACCATGCTGACGTGGAAAAGCGCGCCGTTTGACGCCGAACTTCCTTCAGAGGAACTGATGCGCCGGGCGGTTGCCGGGCGCATTGCCCTCCCGCGCCGCGCCGCACCGCGCGGACAGGTGGTGCCGGTAGAGCTGGAGGCGATCTGCATGAAAGCGATGGCGAGCGATCTCTCCAGGCGCTATCGAACGGTGGCGGAGCTGCTGCGGGATGTCCGAAATTTTCAGGACGGCTATCCGGTCGCCGCCTATTCGCCGCGTCCACTCTATCGGCTGTCGAAACTGATCCGGCGGCATCCGCTGATTCCGTCCACCCTGATGGCGGCTTTGCTGACCTGGGCGGCCTATACCGGATTCATCCATTTCTCCAACCTGTCGCAGAGCAATTCGTTGATCAACCTGGCGGAATACAACTACACGCAAGCCAAAAACTACAACGCCCTGGCGCTCCGCACCTACAATCTGTTGCGCGAACAGTCGGAGAGTTCATGGAAAAACGGGCGCGAACGCGAGTTGGAGAACGAACTCTTCCGCTTGGTGGCGGAACAGGAGAACGGCTTCAACTCCGCGCTGGAGTTCATCAGCCGCGCCACGGAATACGGCCTGCGTGAATCCGCAGTTCACCGCATGTGTCAGGATATCTTCAAAAGCAGTTTGAATTTCTATCTGCGAGTGGAGAATTACGATGCGCTTCAAAGTTTTTTGCGTCAGTCGCGAATTCGTTGGCGGACGCAGTTTGACAGCGCCATTGAGCGAAACCCGGAGCTGGCCGCTCTGGTGAAAAAAATCGACGACCGCACCGGAGAGTTGAAAATCACCGGCACCCACCAACCCGGGCGCAAGATGAACATTCTCGACCCGTCGGGTAAAATCATTGCGCTTAACAGTGTGATGACGGAAGGCGAAAATACGCTTCCGGCCAAAAACCTCCCGATTGGCGAAGCGGAGCATCTGTTTCTGCTCCCCGCAGGCAGTTATCTGTTGGAAATCACCCTGTCCTCCGGCGCCGGGGTCACCGCGCCGATTGTCGTCCCGGTGGCGGGAAGCGCGATGATCGAACTGGCCGTTCCGAACGATTTACCATCCAATTTCCGTTACATTCCCGGCGGCGAATTTTTCCACGGCAGCAGCTCCGGCCGCTTTGGCGTGGGGCGGACAACACTGCCGCCTTACCTGATCGGAACCAATGAAGTGACGTTCCGGGAGTACCTGAAATTCTGGAACAGCCTGACGACGGAAGAGGAAAGACAGCGCTATCTCGGATGGTTCGCCTTTCAACCACACTCAGAAGAACGTCGACCAATCTGGAACGAGGAAGGAACACTCGCCGAACCATTCACTCCGGAGCTTCCCGTCGTCGGGATCTCCGGCGAAGCCGCCGAGGCCTACTGCTCCTGGCTGGGCAACCAATACGGCTTGACCTGCCGACTCCCCACCCGACTGGAGTGGGAAAAAGCCACGCGCGGCGTCGACGGCCGCGCCTTTGTCTGGGGGAACACCTACATACCCGGAATGGCGCTGTTGCGCGACCATCCGGATCGGGAACGCTTCCCGGTCGGGGCGCCTCCAAGGACCTTTCCCGGCGATGTTTCACCCTACGGGGTTCGCGATCTGACCGGTAACGTCCGCGAATTTCTCCGTACGCCGGGAGAAACCGGCACGCTTTATATGGTGGTCGGCGGCTCATTTGCCACCGATTCCCAGCAGGCGAACGCCACCAATGTTTATTACGTGAACAGCGGAGCCGGAGATCTCGGCTTCCGCTATGTATTGGAAATTCCGGCCAACGAGGATGACGCAGAACCCGAAATCCCCGCTGACCCGGCCGAATGATTCTGGTGAGAAAAAGTGATTGATTTTAAAGATGTGACGAAGAGTTACGCCGGGGATGTGATCCTCGACTCCGTTTCGTTCCGGATCAACTCCGGCGACCGGATCGGCGTAGTCGGCCCCAATGGAGCAGGCAAAAGTACGATTTTCGGGATTATCATGGATGAAGTGTCACCGGATCGCGGCACTGTGTCTATCCCCAAATCCATGCGCCTCGGTACGCTGAAACAGCACCTCCCCGACGGAGAGGTTTCTCGCGGGTTGCTGGAATTCACCACCGACGCGATCCCGGAGCTGCGCGAAATGCTCTCCGAGCTTCACCGGCTGGAAGAGCGTCTTCACCAGGGAAACGACAGCGGTGACGAATTACAATCGCTGTTGAACCGCCACGGCCAGCTTCAATCCTCCATTGAGCACCTCGGCGCCTACCGGCTCGGGGTGGAGGCGGAACAGGCGCTCAGCAATCTCGGTTTTCGGGAAGAGGATTTCAAGCGCCCGCTCTCCTCGTTCTCCGGCGGTTGGCGGATGCGCGCCGCGCTGGCACGGGTGCTGATCTCACAACCGGACATCCTCCTGCTCGACGAACCGTCGAACTACCTCGACATCCCAGCGGTGGAGTGGCTCTGCAAATACCTGAAATCGTTCCCCGGAACACTGTTATTGATCTCGCACGACCGCTTCCTGCTACGCAAATTGACTAACCTGACACTGGAAGTGAACGCCGGACAAGTCACCCGTTACCCCGGCGACTACGACTACTATCGCCGTGAACGCGAAGAACGCCGCCGCAACCTCGAAGCCGCCAAGCGCAACAGCGACCGGAAACGGGAACAGTTGGAGAAGGTGATCGACCGCTTCCGTGCCAAAAGCTCCAAAGCCGCACAAGCGAAAAGCTGGCAGAAAGCATTGGATAAAATGGAGGAAATCGAGCTGCCGAACGATCTCAGCTACCACGGTGCGATCCGCTTCCCCGCGCCTCCTCCCGGTGGAACCGAGGCGGCGCGAATCGAAGGGCTCAGCTTCGGCTACACTCCGGAAAAACTTCTGCTTCGCGATGTCAACCTCACCATCGACGCCGGCGACAAGCTCGCCTTCATCGGCTACAACGGCATGGGCAAAACCACTTTGCTGAAACTGCTGACCGGCCGTCTCAAGCCGACCGCGGGGAAAGTGGTGCTCGGGCACCATTCCGTGCTCGGATATCAGGCACAGGAGTTCACAGAGCTTCTGGTTCCGGAGCAAAGCGTCTACGATGTGGTGCGAGGGAACCTCCCGGCGGGAGCGCTCGCCTCCGGCGTCATGAATGTCCTCGGATCGTTCGGTTTCTCCGGCGACGCGGCTTCAAAGCAATGTAAAGTGCTCTCCGGCGGAGAGAAAATCCGCCTGCTTTTTGCTCGGATTTTCGTCAACCCACCCAACGTCCTCGTCCTCGACGAACCGACGACCCACCTCGATATCGCCGCGCGCGAACTGTTGCAGGAGGCGTTGAAAAACTATCCGGGAACCGTCTGTGTCGTCAGCCATGACATCGAATTCGTTCGCAATGTCGCCACCGGAATCATTGCGATGGAACCTCCCGGCGTCCGGAAATATTTCGGCAACTACGACTATTATCTGGAGAAATCCGCCGAATTGCGTGCCACCGGCATCACCAACTCCCCGGAGCAGGACGCCGCGCCCGGTTCCCCCGAGCTCGCCCGCAATCGCCGGCGCGCCCGCGCCCAAGCTCGCACCGCCCTCTCGGCAAGCAAAAAATCCGCCGAACAGAAAGTGGCGAAATTGGAAGCGAAGCTGGAAGCGCTGGAGACCCGGCAAAACGAACTTCTGGAACGTCTTTCCTCCACCGGAAAAGTCGACTTTGAATCCGTCAACCGCGAGCTCTCCGAAGTTCGCAAATCCATGGAAGAAACCATGGATAACTGGGAAACCGCAGCATCCGAACTGGAAGAGATCCGCCTGGAGAATGAACGCATTCATCAGGAGTGACTCCTCCGACAGGAGGGGCATTTCGCCCCCCTCCGAACCTCCCCCTGACCAGGAACGAGCCGGTGTGGTCACTCGAAACGGCGTTGCCATTTCGGACTGAATGACGGTTTGTTTGTCGGGACAGTTCGTCGCTTTTTACGCTCAAAAGATAGAAACGGCGGAGAAGTAACGACGATCTAACGGAACAACCAGGCGATCAATTCAAGAGCAGGGGGCATCCTCTGGCGGACGCTAAGACGCCCGAAATGGCGCTGCCATTTCGGACTGAATGACGGTTTTCCCATCGAGGCGATTCGTTGTTTTTTACACTCAAAAAATGAAAACGACGGAGAAGTGACGCCGATTGCGGGGCACTTCTCTCGTGATTTTGTTCAACGTAGCTTGAGGGTGGCAAGCGCCAACAGCGCGAAGACGCCGGAAAGAATCCAGAAGCGGACGACGATTTGCGTTTCCGTCCAGCCGATCCGTTCAAAAGTATGGTGAATCGGGGTACATGGGAAGATCCGTTTTTTCGTCAATTTGTAGTATGGCACCTGAATCATGACCGAACCGGCCTCCATCACAAACACCCCGCCGACCAGAATCAAAAGCAACTCCTGACGCACCAGCACCGCGAGAAAGCCAATGGCTCCACCCAACGCAAGGCTGCCCGTGTCCCCCATGAACATCGAAGCCGGGTGGCAGTTGTGCCAGAGAAAGCCGATACAGCCGCCGCAGATCGCCGCCGCAAATACCATCCCCTCCCCCGCGCCCAGAATAAAGGGAACCCGCAGGTATCCTGCAAACACCGCGTGTCCCATCATGTAGGCGAACACCGCGTAGGTCAGTGTACAGAAAATCGTACAGCCCGTCGCCAGTCCGTCTTTGCCGTCCGTGAGATTGACCGCGTTGGAAGTCGCCACAACCGTCACGATCGCCACGAACGCGCACCACGGCGCGGAAACCAGAAGCGGGTCCTTGAAGAACGGAACCATGAAGTGATTCATATACGGCCCGACATCTCCCATGCGGAAAAGCGCCCAGACCCCGAGCCCGGCAACCACAATCTGCCCGAGCAATTTATAACGCCCCGGCAAACCGTCCCGATCCTTATGTACCACCTTCCGGTAATCGTCGTAAAAACCGATCAGCGCAAACCCGAACGTCGTACCGACCAGAAGAATCGAAATCGGATTGCTCATCACGTTCCAGAAACCGGCCGAAATCAGGATTCCGCCGATCATCAGAATTCCGCCCATGCACGGCGTGCGACTCTTCTCTTTGTCGATGAATTCCGTCGGAACCAGCCCTTCCAGTCGCTCCGAAGTCCGGATGTTGAGCCGTCGAAGCTGACGCGCAGTGAAGTTGCCGAACAGGATCACGATCAAAAACGCGGTGATTGCGGCTCCGCCGGCGCGGAACGTGACGTACTCGAACAGACGGAACGGCAGAAAGTCGTTCCCCAGCAGCGAAAGCAGATAGAGCATGGAAGGAAATCCCCGGAAAAAAAAGTTATTGATCAATACACGGTCATACTATATCTGTTTCAACGGTCTTTTTCCAATCTGAAACCGGGAAAAATAAGGATTAAAAATACCCGGTTTCTCCCGAAAACCCAAACCGTCAGGCGCCCGGCTCCAACCAGGCGGCGACGACACGTTTCAGCGCGGCACCGATTTCCAGATATTGCGCCACATTCAGCGTGACGTCACCCGCGTTTGCATATGGGATCTCCATCGACAGCGCCGCCCGAATGTCTTCCCGGGTCGCCGCATACTTCGCCAACGTCTGCCCTTTGGTATAGTTGGCTGACGTGTTCCACCCGGTGCCGAACCGGATGTTGTCCTCGGGCCAATAAGGAATTTCCGGCGGCAGTTCGCGTTTCAGCAGTGCGCCCCACTCATCCATCGCCCGCTCCATCCGTTTTTGTTCCGGGCCGACGAAATGAAGCCGCTCATTGCCACCGCCCCGAATCCAGGGGCAGTGCAAGTCAAGAACAACGTCCGGGTGTTCCGCGGCAAGAAATGCGGTGATTTCCTTCGTTTCCGCATAGATCGAATCGTTGCGGCCGTAGTCGCGGGCGTGGTCGTGCGGACGCCGGTTCTTCCCCTGATCGCCCTGCTCCACCCCGTCTTTATCCACAAAAGGGACGGCGTACAGCGCGACCCGCTGCAACCACTCCGGATCGGCGATGGCGGCGCGTAGAATACCTTCCAGCACATAAGTCGCCGTCATTTCACAACAGTGGTGGCGGCTGGTCAACAGAATTTTGTATTCCGGATTCGCCGCACCGACCCGAAGCAACTCCACATCGCGCCCACCGTTGCTGCGGCAGAAAGTGGAGCGCACCACCCCCGGAAACGCGGCCAGAAAGCGCTCCAGATGGCTCTGCCGGTACTGCATGCTCATGCCGAACCGGATTCGCCCCGGCCTTGAGGCGTGATAAACAAAGGAGTTTTCGGTACATCCCGAGAATCCGAGCCAGCGCCATGTAATTCCGCCGTCTTCGGACAACGCGGGGCCGCGCGCACCGATCGCAATGTTGTCGAACTCGAAGCAATACTCGCCCGGGGAGGCGAATTCGACCTCCATGCACCAGTAGAACCAGTAGCCATCCGTATCACGCAGATCCGTAGAGAGTGTCGCGCGATGCCCGTCAATACCGCGAACGATGATATTGCCACCCGGAAAAACCGCCTCGATTTTCATTGCCAACCTTTCGGTGAAACAACTACGACAACTTTCGCCCGGCTTACTGCTTTGCCGGAGCGGTCTGCGTGATCTTCTCTCCGCCGGGGTTGCCGCTGTGGCCGGCCGCCTGCGTGTAAACAATCTTTTTCGGTCCCTGCGCCTCTTCATAGATGACCGCCATGCCGAACGGCGGACAGACGTAGTCGGCAAGCCCCGCCATCAACTCCACTTCGCCGTTGTAGCGACGCATGTGATAGATGGTGTCATAGTATTTCAGCGCCGCGGTCGGCTTGATGTGCCATCCGCCGCGCAGATGCCCCATCGCCGCGCCGCCGATATCGCACATCCACGGCTGGTTCAAAATCGCTTTGGTCACATCGGCATCAAGACCGGCGGCAAACCCCGCCTGCATTCCACCTTGGCTGTGCCCGGTGACGACCAGCTCTTCGCCGTTCCACTCCGGGAGGCTCTTGACGTATTCGAGCGAACGAATCAAGCGCAGCATCATATCGTTGAAATAAGTGGTTTCCGGATTGGAGTTTTCGGTTTCGTTGAACGCATATCCCTTCAATTCGTTACGACCGAGTTCGGTATAATACTCTCTGGGCTGTTCGTTCAAAAATCCATGCGCGTTGACTGCAAGCACAATCCGATCACGAGCCATTCCATCGCTTTTCCCTACCGGATAGACACCGTAACCGAAGTAAACCACCGTGGCGGGCAGGGATTTTTCCTTCGCGTCTTCCGGCATGCTGAGATAGGCGGTCAACGGTTTCCTGCCGGGAGCCGTCACGGTCACGTTATAGCAAACCACGCCGGGGGTGCCGACTTTGACCGGAACACGCTCCTGCTCGACCATCGGAACAGCTTTTACCCGCTCTTTCTGCCGATCCCAGAACGCATCGAAATCTTCCGGCTCGGTGGCGACCGTCAGCTTGGCGGCGTCACAGACCGCACCCAGCGTGAACGTAACCGCGCGATCGCCGTTCTTCACAGGAGTGCCATCGGCGTACAGCGCGTCGACTTTCAGCCGGATGAACCCGGGTGTTTTCCCCGTCGTTTCGATTTTCACCGGGGCGGAAGCGTCGGCTTCGCCCTTCTCCACCACGCCGTCGTCGCCATTGCGCACCCAGGCAATTTTTTGCCCGTTCGCCACCGGTTTCCCATCGCCGAACAGTTCGACGACGAATACAACCGGTTCACCTGCAGCATAGCTCGCCGCGGATTTCTCGGTGCGCCCTTTGAGGGAATGATGCTTGATCTGTTTTGCCGCTTCGACCACAACAGCAGTCGGTTCGGCAAATACGGTTCCGCTCAGCAGGAATGCTGCGGAAAACAGCGCGATCAGGAATCTGGAAAAGAATGACATGGGTTTCTCCGATCATCAAGTTAGTTCTGCTCGCGCAGGTCTTCGATTAAAATTTTCACGTTTTCGACAAAGTCGGGATGGCGGGTCACCGCCGGAAGGTGCCCAGGCAAAAAGTTGATTACCCGCCCGCCCCAGCGTGTGAACGATTCCGTGCATTGCGGGAAAGTTCCGGAGCTGATCGTCGTCTCCATCAGGATGGTGAACGGCCGGGTTTGCTCCAGCCCGGTATAGATTTCATCCTGCGGAAGATCCATCGGCAGGAGTTTCTTCGCCAGCGGATGGCGACACTTGGAGATCGCCACAAGATAGGGCTCGTGCGGATGGAAGCTCGCCTCGAAACCATCGGGATCGTTCCCGCGCACCCAGCGAAGCCCGGAAGATTCGCGGAACCAGTCATACGGCCAGAACGCCGAGCTTGCACCGTGGAGCAGCAGCAACGGCTTCCCCGCTTCGCAATAGCGCTTGACCGCCGCCGCCGCATTCTCGTCAGGAATCGGCAGACCGCAGGTGTCGGCAATCATATTGAGGATGAGAAGATCGCAATCTTCGGCAAGATTGCATGAGGTGAAGCACGACCAGTCATTTTCATGGAACCGCATTTCCGGATACTCCGGCGCGATCATTTCGTACGTATTTCGCCCCGGAAAGGAGTTGTAGTGGTCATCCGCAACAAAGAGTATCATTTTTCCACCTGCGTTTTTGTGAGTACAACGTTCTTATAGTGTAGCACAAAAGCCTGCATTTTCCACCCGACAACCGAAAAGCGGAGCGATTTTCAGCGCTTCCGCTCCACGTTGCGGGAGGAGAGCAGTACGCCGAGCAGAACCAGCACAACACCGGTGATGTTCCAGGCATTCAACCGCTCGCCGAGCAGGAGCCATGCCATCAGGATAGTCATGATCGGCGTCAGATACTGCATGACGTTAACCAGAGTAAGGCTCACCCGTTTCAGCGCGGCGTTCCACGCGTAGAATCCGATGGCCGTTGGAAACACGGCAAGATAGAGCACCAGGAGCCAGGTGGAGGTGCTTCCGGGCATGATGATGTCGTCGGTACGCAACGAATTGATCGCCAGCAGCGTCAGCGAGGCGAATACCATCGACCAGGCGGTAACGGCAAGATCGTGCCGGCTTTTCATGATCCTGCGCGCCAAAATCGCGCCGCTCGCCCAGCAAAACGCCGCGACCAACACCAACGCGTCTCCGCGAAAACGATTCATGGAGTAACCGAACCCGTCCGCGCCAACCACGCCGATCACGAACAGGCAGCCAACCGTTCCGATCGCCATACCCATTACAGAGAGCAACGATGCGCGCTCTCCGAATAAAAAGCCCAGAAGCAAAATCAGCACCGGCGAGCAGGTCATAATCATCGACGAATTGATCGCACTGGTGTAACGCTGCCCCCAGAACAGAAACACACTCATCCCCACCACGGAGAGCAAACTCAACAGGAAAACGCTCCATAAATCCCGCAAGGAAAAAGAAAACATCTCCTGTCGGATCGTCGCCAGGCAAATGCCGAACAAAATCGTTCCGCCGATCGAAAACCGCAACAGCGACAGCGTCACCGGGTCAACCTGCGCCCTTTCGCCGCCCATCAGGCTTCGTGACACGACATATACCGTGGCCCAAAGAAAAGCGGAAAGGAAAGACCAGAAAACCCCGGTGCGATACGATTTCATTGCTTTATTCACAACAGCGTTCCCTTCATAGTTCGTGCTTCTAACCTGAATCCGTGAAAGAAACACCGTGTTTCTCTCATTATTGTTATTATGCTA
>JBEBTY010000027.1:0-41666 GCA_040393525.1 Victivallis vadensis
CAGGTTTTTCTATTTTTACGCCCCTTTTTTATTCATTTCTTTCACGGACTCAGGCCGTATGTATGGCGGGTGGTTGATATCGCGTGGCACTCGGCGAAATTCAGAATAATTTTCCTCACTCTCATGGACGCATGAGAGCCCAATAGGAAATCATGACCAGCAACCATTTGCTACGTATTCGCACCGCCATATCCCTCAAACCGTTTTTGCGCCTGTACCGTCAATTCATCATGGTTTTTTATTCGTAAGTAGATTGGTCCAGTGGCTTTTGATATTTTCCCTTTGCCTCACCATCCTCTGAGATAGGACTTCCCTGCTTGTGACGCGCCATAGATAATTTCTTATTTGAATTTAAAGATGTTATATTATTATTGATGACACCGGATTGCGCCTCTGCCGTTCCCCCGGTGACCGGCTCGGGGGCAGCAGAGTTTTCTCTGAGCGCTCAATCTACATCCCAACGCACGCGACTCCCTAATAATTCTTCATCGAATTTTTTGAGATGAAAGCTGACTGGCTCGATTCCATCATTGTTTAGCTCCAGCATTAAGGTAATCCCTAAGAAGCCATCCGCAGATTTCATGCTATCATACTTTGCATCAAACAGTAATTTCTGCTATCTCCCCTCCCAAAATCTGGATTCTCCAGAATATCGCGAAATAGATGTAGATCTCACCCGCATGTGTGGCGGGCGCTCGCTGGTAGCTGGGGTATACCAGCAACCCGGTTTCAATTCTCGCCCGCGTGTGTGGCGGGCGGCAGCATCACATTGTGGGAGGCCCTGTTGTATGTTTCAATTCTCGCCCGCGTGTGTGGCGGGCGCCGTTGGCGTGGCTACATTGTTTCGCGAACTTGTTTCAATTCTCGCCCGCGTGTGTGGCGGGCGATCGCAGAAGCTGTTCAAGAGTACAATGAAACGTTTCAATTCTCGCCCGCGTGTGTGGCGGGCGTATCCAAAGGGAGCGAATGCTCTATCGTCATCGTTTCAATTCTCGCCCGCGTGTGTGGCGGGCGTCCTAGTTTACATCCGTGCTGGTCAGGTGACGGGTTTCAATTCTCGCCCGCGTGTGTGGCGGGCGTACGTCGCCTGCGATCCCTGACCATTTCAGGTTGTTTCAATTCTCGCCCGCGTGTGTGGCGGGCGGATGTCCTCCAGCCTCTTGGCCTTGAACTGAGCGTTTCAATTCTCGCCCGCGTGTGTGGCGGGCGGTCGAATTGCAGCGACGCAACACATCGCACCGGTTTCAATTCTCGCCCGCGTGTGTGGCGGGCGGAGCCCGACCGAGATCCGTTGCTGCATGATGGTGTTTCAATTCTCGCCCGCGTGTGTGGCGGGCGAAAAAGTTCGCCACGGGGAATGGCAGGGCGGAGTTTCAATTCTCGCCCGCGTGTGTGGCGGGCGTTTCTTGTCTTGGCGGCGCGACGCCGGACCTTTTGTTTCAATTCTCGCCCGCGTGTGTGGCGGGCGCAGTGTTCCGCTCTACATGCTGACGTAATCATTGTTTCAATTCTCGCCCGCGTGTGTGGCGGGCGATTGCATCATCCGGTGCATCTGTTCGGAGCCGGTTTCAATTCTCGCCCGCGTGTGTGGCGGGCGGATTTTTGATTTGGCGATCGCCGATCCATTCGCGGTTTCAATTCTCGCCCGCGTGTGTGGCGGGCGGATTCTAAACGCCATCTCGCGGCGGTCTCGCTGGTTTCAATTCTCGCCCGCGTGTGTGGCGGGCGGGAAACTTCGGATTCGCTGCTGAGAGGCAGCAGTTTCAATTCTCGCCCGCGTGTGTGGCGGGCGACGCTTCACATATTCGCAGATAAAGCGACACGGTTTCAATTCTCGCCCGCGTGTGTGGCGGGCGCGACGGTTGGCGGGATCACGCTTTCGCCGAAAGTTTCAATTCTCGCCCGCGTGTGTGGCGGGCGCCGTTAGCTTTAATTTTGGCATTCAGCTTAACGTTTCAATTCTCGCCCGCGTGTGTGGCGGGCGAAGCAGAGCGCACAGCATGGCGCTGTTGAGCAGTTTCAATTCTCGCCCGCGTGTGTGGCGGGCGTACCTTACGGCGGCGCAGGTGCGCGCGCTGGTGTTTCAATTCTCGCCCGCGTGTGTGGCGGGCGCCAGCCTTTTTACCGTCATATTTGCCATCTTAGTTTCAATTCTCGCCCGCGTGTGTGGCGGGCGGCTTTTTTACGGAGGTAACGGTAATGGAGTACAGTTTCAATTCTCGCCCGCGTGTGTGGCGGGCGATTGCCGGGTCAAGCTGGTTAAACCACTTAAGCGTTTCAATTCTCGCCCGCGTGTGTGGCGGGCGCTGTGAGCTATTTAGGCAGGTGTGCGGGCAAATTGTTTCAATTCTCGCCCGCGTGTGTGGCGGGCGCGTGTGTTTAACGAAACAGCGGTAGGGACAGGGTTAGAGTTGACTGTTGCTAATCATGCAGAACGTCGATATTGCTATGCCGCTCATTATGGTGTAACGAAAATAGTATCGGAAGGAATCGAGGATCTGAGAAATATTTAAAGGCTGATGCAAAACTTGCTTGATGATGAAAATTTTGACTTGATGGCCACAGTCATCAGTGCATATGATTCAAAACAGCAATTGCAAAAAATATGATACAATAGCTTGAATACCTGGAAATATTTTCCTGTATTGTCCTCTTCATATTTTGAGTAATAAGTTGATATCGCTTAGTATAATATCTCTTTTTTTTAAAGTCAAGAGAATAAGAAAGTTATTTGTTCTTTTTTTTATGCCGTGTAGAAAAGTCAAAAACTTTATTTGTTATTGATTCCAAATCCGTGTCAGCAATACTTTTGAAGATGGAGAAGTTTGGGTTCAAATCGTAAAACGGTGTTTTGTTTTGCCGGTTGTGAAAATTTGCGAAAATTTCGTCAAAATCGATATTGTGAGCGTAAAAAATCCGGGGCTTTTTATTTCGGTTTTATATTTTCTCTCAAACTCATGAAAAAAACCATGAAAAAACGCAGATATTTTCAAGCGAAAATATCTGCGTAAATTGTTAGTGGTACCGAGGATGGGACTTGAACCCATATGATTTTCATCGCTTGATTTTGAGTCAAGTGCGTCTGCCATTCCGCCACCCCGGCAACATTGGGCTTTTAAAAGCCACTCACTAAAATAGACCGGTTTTTAAAAATTTCAAGGCGGCTTCCCCGGTGAGAGGCGATTTTCATTGAAAAAACTTGATCATTCCGCTGGGATAATCAGGCGCTGCCCGATACGAAGGTTGCCATTCCCGGTGAGATTGTTCGCTTCCATAATCTTCGGGTACTTTGTGGCGCTTCCATAAAACCGTTGCGCGATCTTGCCCGGTGTATCACCCGATTGGACGATGTAAATCCGGTTTCCCGAAGGCGTGACCGCTTCCACGATCGGTGTTTGCGGGCGGTTCAGCAGCTCGGTAAGGCGCTTGTTTTGTTCGGTGATGTGGCGCGTCAGGCGGTCGTTGAGTTGGCGTAGGCGGCGATTCTCCGCTGCCAGCGCTTCGGCAGGTAGCTCCGGTAGTGGTTCTCCGGAGAGTTCCCGCAACAGTTTGGTGCGCGCCAGTTCCCGGTAGCGTTCCACGGTGGAGCGATCAGGTGCATCCGGCGGCGTCAAGCGCAGGTACTCGTCGTAGTGATAGAGCGCGGCGGCAGGGTTGGAGAGCGATTCGTCATAGATTCCGGCCAGCGCCAGATGTCCTTCCGGGGCCTCCGGGGCGCGTTGCAAGAAGCGACGGAAGTAACTCTCCGCTTCAATGGGGTTGCCTTCCCGGCGCAATTGCTCTCCTTTCCGGTACAACGGGTGTTGGGCGGAGTCATCGCCGCAGCCGGAGAGCAACAACGTGCCGCCGATCAGCGCGAGTCCAAGCAGGGTGAGTATGTCAGGTCGTTTCATCGGTTTCACTCCATCCATTGCCGCAGAACGGCCAAGCCGCATACGGCGGCGGTTTCGAGTCGCAGGACGTATGGGCCGAGATTCAGTCCGCGAACTCCGGCGGCACGCATGGCGTTTTCTTCCATATCGGTGAATCCTCCTTCGGGGCCGACGATCCAGGCGAAATCTTCCGCCTGTTCCACTTCGTGTTCCCCGGAGCGGATGGCTCCGAAGAAGGCGCGGATCTGTTTGGTCTTGATCTCCTCCAGCGCTGCGGTGAGTGGCATAGGCGGAACAATTTCGGGCAGAAACGGGTTCTTCGACTGTTTACATCCCTCTTGCAGCAGCACTTCCCAGCGGTCGCTCCCCTCCGGTTTGGCGACGGAGCGCTCACATGTGACGAGGCGGATCGACCAGACACCCAGTTCCGCCGCCTGTTTCAGCAAAGTATCGAATTTCGCCCGGCGCGGAACAGCGCAGTAGAGAAACAGTTTTCTCTCCGGTTCCGGGAGGTGTTCCGCCGCGAGAATTTCCACTTGCCTGCCTTCGCGGATGATTCCTTCCATGCGGCCGCCGCGGCCGTCGAACAGTTCGACCGATTCCCCGGCGCGCGCGCGAAGCGTTTTGAACAGATGATCCCGTTCGCGCGAACTTAACGTGGCGTTTTCACCCGGTTTCGCCGGGCATTCGATAAAAAACGTGTGCATATCGTTCCTGATTTTTGATACGGAATACTTTACTGCCGGGAGGGTGGAAATACAAGAAAAATTTCGGAAATAAACCGCATCTGTCGTTTCTCTGTTTTCTTCCATGCACGGCACTTGAAATGAGGGCGCGGAACGAGTACATTCTTTGCGATTCCCAGGCTTTAAATTTTTGCGATAAGGATGCGGAAAAGATGATTTACGATTCGCTGAACGAATTCGGCCGGTACGCGGCGCTGGCGCCGCAGGTGTGGGAGAAAGTGGAAACGTTTCTGGCCGGGTGCTCGGAAGATACGCCGGATGGCCGTTATGAATTGGATGGCAAGCGTCTTTTCGCTTCGGTACAGCGTTATCAGACCCGTCCGGTCAACCTTGAGAAACTGGAAATCCACCGGGAGTATATCGACATTCAGCTTTTGCTGTCCGGGGAAGAAGAGATTCTTGTTCGCCCGGTGATCGGTCTGGATGTGACGGAGGCGTATGACGCGAACCGGGACATTGCATTTTATCGCATGCCTGCCGGTGAGACGGACGCGGTTTCGCTTCGACTCGTTCCGGGACGTTTCGCTGTGTTTTTCCCGGAACAGGGGCATATGCCCGGAATCGCTCCCGCGGGCAACTGCGCTCCCGTAATCAAAATCGTGATCAAAATCGCCGTGAATGCAATGAATTGAGCGAAGAACGCGACAGGGAGCGAAAACGGTTGAAAAGATTGCTGCGGGACTTGTAAAAGAAGCAGTTACGAGGCACATTAATAAAGTAATTGTTTCTAATTTTCCGGCAGATTCGAGGTGTGAAAGTGATTGAACTTGATTTCGAGAAGTCCGGCGGGCTGATTCCTGCAATCGCTCAGGATGCCGGCGATGGCGCCGTTTTGATGATGGCGTATATCAACCGTGAAGCGTGGGAAGAGACGCTTTCTTCCGGGTATGCGGTCTATTATTCCCGCAGTCGCAACAAATTGTGGCGAAAAGGGGAGGAGTCCGGCAACCGTCAGATGATCCGCGAAATTCTTGTCGACTGCGATGGCGACACGGTGATTTTCAAGGTGGAGCAAGTGGGCGGCGCCGCTTGCCACACCGGGCACCGTACCTGCTTTTATCGCCGCGTGGAAGGGGATGTGCTCTCCGAAATCGACCGCCCTTTGTTCAATCCTGATGACGTATACCGGAAGTGACTGCCATGAAAGCACTGATTGACTTGCTTCGCAAGGAGTTGCCGGATCTGCGGATTCGCGCCAACGTGTCTTATGTTGAACTCACCACGCTTGGGGTCGGAAGTTCTTTGCCGTTTCTGGCGGAGATTTCCGGCACGGAGGAGCTGTCCGCATTGCTGAAACTGACGGCGCGGGAAGGCATTCCCATATTCGTGTTCGGCGGCGGAACCAATCTGGTCGGTATGGATGAGCCGAGCCAGAAACTCGGATTGCGGTTGATGAAAACCGAATTCTCCGGCATGGAGCGCGAGGGCGGGTTTTTGCGGGTCGGCGCGTTTTGCCGCCTGCCGGAATTGGCTCGACAGGCCGCCGCGGAGGGATTGGGCGGGCTTGCTCCGCTCTCCGGGATTCCGGGCACGCTCGGCGGCGCGCTCCGCATGAATGCCGGGGCTTCCGGCGCCTGCATCGGTTCGCTGGTCGAAGAGGTGTGCGGCTTTCGCTTCGACGGTTCACCGTATCAGGCGAAGGGTTCCGAATTGGAATGGGGCTATCGGACAAGCTCGATTCCGGATGACGTGTTTCTGACCGGCGCATTGTTGAAGTTGCCGGCGAGCGAGAGTGCCGCCGAGCTGGCCGCGATTGAGGCAGAGGTCGGTGCGCGGCGTGGCCGGGAACCAGCCGGGCGCAATGCCGGGTGTACGTTCCGCAATGTTTCAGAACAGGAGAGCGCGGGGCGGTTGATCGATGAATGCGGCCTCAAGGGGTGCCGGATCGGGAAACTTCGGATTACAGAGGAACATGCGAATTTTATCGTCAACGAAGGCGGCGCGACGGAAGCGGACTATGTGGAACTTCTTGCCGCCGCGCGTCGTGCGGTTGCCGAACGACACGGATTTTTCCTGCGGCCCGAAGTTCGGTTTTTGAACCCGGCGGCGGAGGCGAAGGTGTTCTCCGCCGCCTGTCCGCCGAAGGTCAATGTGCTGTACGGCGGTTCGTCAAGCGAGCGCGAAGTTTCCATCCGCAGCGGCCGCGCCGTCTGCACCGCGTTGCGCAACGCCGGGCTGACGGTCGTCGAAACCGATGTGACCGAATGCCGCCTTTACCCGGAGATGCGGGAGGCGGATGTGGTTTATCCCGTGCTGCACGGCGGCTACGGTGAAGACGGCCGGATTCAAAAGGTTTTTGAAGAGAATGATTTGCGCTTTATCGGCTCCGGCAGTGCCGCGAGTTTGCTTTTGATGGATAAAATCGCGAGCAAGCGATTGATGGATCGCTTTGGCATTCCGACCGCAAAATGGGGAGTGGTGACCGCGCAAAACCGCGCACTTCCAGAGGGAATGGCATTCCCGGTGATTCTGAAAGCTCCTATGGAAGGTTCCACCATCGGTATTGTCAAGGTGGATTCCGCGGAGCAGTGGGAGAAGGCGGTTGACGATGAGCTGAAATTCGCACCTGAAATTTTGGTTGAGGCGTATATCAAGGGCGTTGAAATCACTGTGCCGATCGTGAATGGGCAGGTGCTTCCGGCTATCGAGATCAAAAGTCCGCACGGATTTTACGATTACGACGCGAAGTATGTTTATAAAGATGGGCATACGGAGTACTTTTGTCCGCCTGTTTCGGTGGCGGAGAGTGTGCAGAAGCTGGCTGCGGATTATTCGCATTTGCTCTATCTCGGCGCGGAGGCGCGCGATATTTTGCGGGTCGATTTTATTGTTGGCGAGGACAACGTTCCTTATATGCTTGAGGGGAACTCTCTGCCCGGCTGCACGGCAACCAGCCTGGTTCCGAAGTCGGCGAAGGTTTCGGGGATCAGTTTTGAACGGATGACTTCCGGTCTGGTGTTTGCCGCGATGAAGCGTCCATTGGAGTGCCCGGCACAGGCTACGCCTCCGGCGGCGGCTCCGGCGTTTCGTTCATCCCGGCAGGGGGCGGCGGCTCCGAATCCGATGTTGGTGCGTCTTTGCCGCTGGATGTTCCGGTTCGCGCTGATTCTCTGTGCGGTCCCGCTTCTGGCGGCCGGGCTTCAGGGAATCATGTACGGTGAACCGGGTTCCTGGATTCTGGCGACGAACGGAACTTTTCTGTTGTTTGCGGAATTTATTTTCCGCTGGTTTAACCTTTTGGAGAAAAAGACAAAATGATGACGATGAAACAATTTGCCGCGGTGCTTGCTGCATTCAGCGTGATTCTCTGCTGTTCGGTCGATGGTGCGCCTGTTACCAGGCCGGTGGTGGCTGCCGCAACCGGAGAGGTTGCGCCTGAGCTTGATGTTGCAATGTGGGTCAAGGGTAAGGAAACCAAACTCGCGGCGCTGAAGGACAAGAAATATGTCGTGTTGTTTTTCTGGACGATCAGCAAACAAGGAACGCAGAATTTTGCCGACATGGCGAAGCTGGCGAAAGAATACGAGAAAAAAGTCGCCTTTGTCGGTGTGGGGATCGACGCGGTGGATTCGGTTCGAGAGCTTCCCGAACTGAAGGATCTGCCGTTCCCGGTGGCGGCGGACGATAAATTGACCAGCGTCAACCTCTATATGCGGGAGCGTGACCGCGTTCCGATGGCGGCGCTGATCGGTAAAGACGGCATCCTTCTCTGGCGCGGGCTACCCGAGCAGTTGGAGGCGGTGCTGAAAGAGGTGCTGGAGGGCAAGTTCGACTTGAAAGGTGCGATTCAGCGGGAAACCTTTTCCAATTCGGTGACGGATGCGATGAAAATCCGCGACTACTCGACCGTATTGAAGCTGCTGAATTCCGAACTGGTGCTTTATCCGGAAAACATGGAGTTGATTAACCTCAAAGTGCGCGTGCTCGGCACGTTGCTGGGGAAGCCGGAGGATGCGCTGGCGTTTCTCGATGAGGTCGTCACGCGCAGCCCGAAGAATCTGGCGCTTTACGAGCTGACGTTCTCCGTTCTGAAAGATGGCAACCGGAACAAGGAGAAAAACGCCTGGTTCGACCGGCTTCTGGAGAATTTCGGCGATCAGCCGGTGGTTTTGCTCAAGTTCGCCCAGAACGAAATGCAATACCCGGTGGAGCAGCTGCGGTTGGATAATGTGTTCAAGCTCTGCCACGCCGCTTACAATGCGCCGAAATTCAAAGACAATACGGAAAAAGGACTCATTGCCGACGAGTATGCACGGATTCTCTATTACTGCGGCCGCCCGGATAAGGCGCTGGAGATTGCGAAGGAAGCAATGGTCCTCCTGCAGGGTACTCCCGGATTCGATCGCGCCAAAGCCAGTGTGGTCTACTACAACAGTGTGTTGACGATCTCAAAGCAAATCAAGTAAGTTGATCTGCGGTAAAACAAAACAGGGCATCGATTCGATGCCCTGTTTTGTTTATTGATGGTACATGACCGGGAACGTGCGCGAATTCGGTTGGCCTGTTGGTTCATCGAGCGGCGCGGGAGTGTCGACGAATCCCCAGCGATGGGAGAACGGCCAGAATACCACCCAGGCGCGTCCCACCAGATTTCGGCGTGGAACTGCTCCGAAGAAGCGGCTGTCGAGGCTGAATTGCGAATTGTCACCCAACATGAAGTAATGGTCTTTGGGAACCACGTATTCCTGTAACGGAGTGGAGATCAGGTCGCCCATACCGCCCAAATGACCGTGGTAGCCGCCTTTGGCGCTGTAGAGTTTCTCAAATTCCGGCGCGATTTCATAAATCGGTTGAAAGCGGCTTTCGCCTGCCGGTTTTACCATCAGTGTGTTGTTGGTGATTTTGAGTGTGTCGCCCGGCAAACCGGCAAGGCGTTTGATGTAAAAGAATCCGCTCAGCTCCGACAGGGTGCGCCCCATGGCTTTCAGTCCGTCGGTGGTGAAGACCATGACGTCCCCTCGTTTGGGCGGCGTCATATAGATGCTCCAGCGCTCCACAAACAGGTGGTCGCCCAGAGTGAGCCAGCCGTTCGCCAGAGTTTCGCCTTGGCGAAAGCTCCGTCCAGGGGTCAGGTTGGCGTATTCTTCCACCTTGTCTTTTGCGCCGGGGAGCCGGTAGTTGTTTGACCCGATGGTGAACGAGGTCGATTCGGCGAAGAGGTTTCCGGTGGCGCGAAGTGAATTCGGCTCCAACACTCCCGGCGTTTGTACTGTGGCCTGCGCGTCGCTGGCGGAAAACAGCAGCCAGTTCAGCGGGTTCGGCACGTTCCCGATCAACGGATTGGAGCTGTGCTCTTTGTCGATGTAGTGAATCCCGAACAATGTCGGCTGCATACTGCTGGTCGGAATCCGGAACGGCTGGAGAAACAGCGCGCGAATCCCGAACGCCACCGCGCCCACCACCAGCAACAGGTCAAGAGTTCCCCGGATCGTCTGGTAGCGGTAAGGTGGAACCGTCTTGCGATACCGTTTGATGAAATCGCCGAAACGTTCTTCCGCTTCGATTGCCGGAGTTGCCTTCATTTCGCTCAACAGCCCATCAAGCTCTTTTTTTGCCGCATCGTTCAAGATGTCATCGTCGGTATGGCGGCAGAGTTTGACTTCGCTTCGCAGCTTGGCCAGTTTCTTCTTCGCCCGGTACTTTTGCCAGAACGTCATGAAGATATATCCTTTTATCCGTTGATTTCGCTCGCCTTGAGGACGGCGACGAAAGCCTCTTGCGGGATGTTGACCTGGCCGATTTGTTTCATGCGTTTTTTGCCTTCTTTCTGCTTCTCAAGCAGCTTGCGTTTTCGCGAAACGTCGCCGCCGTAGCACTTGGCCAACACATTTTTCCGCAATGCCCGGATCGTTTCACGGGCGACGACCTTGCCGCCGACCGCCGCTTGAACCGCGATCTGGAACATCTGTGGCGGAATGACGTCTTTCAGGCGCTCCGACAACTGGCGACCCCGACTGTGAGCCATGTCAGTATGGACGATCGAGCTGAACGCATCGACCGGTTCCCCGTTGACCATGATATCGAGTTTGACCAATTTATCGGCACGATACCCCGCCGGTTCATAGTCCATGCTGCCGTAGCCGCGGGTGATCGATTTGAGTTTGTCATGAAAATCGATCAGAATTTCGTGCATCGGCAGTTCGGCGGTGATGATGACGTGCTTGGCATCGACCGAGCTGGTGTTGGTGCAGATTCCACGCTTGCCCATGACCAGATTCATGATGTCGCCGATGTAATCGGTCGGGGTCATGATATGGCAGTTGATGATTGGCTCCTCGATCCGCTCGATGGCGGAGGGATCGGGCAGGAAGACCGGGTTATCCACCGGAACCATTTCGCCGGACTTCAGAAAGACGTGATAGATCACCGACGGATAGGTCGCGATGATGTCGCAGTTGTACTCGCGCCGCAACCGTTCCTGAATGATCTCCATATGCAGAAGTCCGAGAAACCCGCAACGGAAGCCGAACCCCAGCGCGGCCGAAGTTTCCGCCTGATAGAAGAACGCCGCGTCGTTGAGCTGAAGTTTGCTCATGCTCGCTTTGAGCTGTTCGTAGTCGGCGGTGTCGATCGGGTAGATCCCGGAGAACACCATCGGGCAGACCTCCTTGAAGCCCGGCAATGCTGCCGGGCAGGGGTCTTTCACGTCGGTAATGGTATCGCCCATTTTGGTATCGGAGGGGCTTTTCAAGTTCGGCAGCAGGTAGCCTACGCTTCCGGCGGTGAGTTCATTGACCGCTTTCATCTCGGGGCTGAATACGCCGACTTCCTTGATTTCGCTTTCCAGCCCGTTGTTGAACAGGCGGATTCGGGTCCCGCGGCGGAACGAACCGTTTTTGACGCGCACATAGTTGACTACGCCACGGTAGGTGTCGTAGTTCGAGTCGAAAATCAGCGCAGAGGTCCCTGGCATGGTCGACTTTTTCGGCGGCGGAATGCGGTTGACGATCGCTTCCAGAAGCTCTTGAACTCCTTCGCCTGTTTTTCCGGAAACTTTGAGCGCCTCTTCGCGCGGCAGCGCCAAAACCTCTTCCATCTGTTCATAGCAGAGTTCGAGGTTGGTTGCAGGCAAGTCGATTTTGTTGATGACCGGGATCACCTTCAAGTTCTGGTTGAATGCGAGGTTCACGTTTGCCACGGTCTGCGCCTGAACGCCCTGCGTCGCGTCGATCAGGAGCAACGCTCCTTCACATGCGCTGAGTGACCGTGAAACTTCATATGTGAAGTCTACGTGTCCGGGAGTATCGATCAGGTTGAACTCATAAGTATTGCCGTCGGCGGCGGTATAGAGCATGCGCACCGGGTGGGATTTGATGGTGATTCCGCGCTCGCGTTCCAGATCCATCCCATCCAGAAGCTGTTCCTGAAGATCGCGTTGCTGTACGGTTCCGGTCAGCTCGAGCAATCGGTCGGCCAGCGTCGATTTGCCGTGGTCGATGTGTGCGATGATACAGAAATTACGTATCCGATCCAGTGTAGCCATAGTGTTCCTGAAATGAAAAAATGAAAACTCGATAAATCATCACATAATATAGCACTTTTTCCGTATCAAAACAACTTTTCGTTTTGCGAAAAGGCGAATTTCGTGGTATTGTATGGCAGAAGGGAATCGGTTATGGAGAAAATAAGCAGGATGTGCAGAAAAATGTTGGCAAAACGGTTCGCCGCCAGCCTTTTGGGTTTGGCGTGGCTGGTGATTTCCGGTTGTGCCTCTTCTCCGGTCGGTTCTTATCAGGATACCGGAGTTTACGATGCGGTGCTGGACAGCAAGCTGGCGCTGGCGGCGCGGGTGTACGACGGTCCCGCCCGGAATCCGGTGGTGATTATTCACGGGTTCCTCGGCTCCCGGCTGGAGGACCCGCAGAGCAGGGAAAGCGTCTGGGGCGATTTCTCCACCGCGACCTTCGGGGATGCGAATTTGAAACGTCTTGGTTTGCCGATGGTGCAGGGTGTTCCGTTGGCCGGGCTGGAAAGCGTGTCGCGCCCCGCCGGAATTCTGGACGACGCGGAGATCCGGGTCGCCGGCTTCTCCTTCCGCCAGCCTGGATATCAGTTGGCGGTTGATCATTTGACGCGCGCCGGGTATGTTGACGCAGGGCAGCCGTTGCCGGAGGGGAAAAAGCATCCGACGCTTTTTACGTTTGCTTACGATTGGCGGCGCGATCTGCCGGAGAACGCCGCGAAACTGCATGAATTTCTGCTGGAAAAGCGGCAGATGCTTCAGGAGGCCTGCGAAGAAGAGTATGGCGTTCCGGATTACAACGTCCAGTTCGATATCGTCGCTCACTCGATGGGCGGTCTGCTGGCGCGCTATTATCTGATGTACGGCAATCAGGATCTGCCGTATGACCCCGAGCAGCTCCCCGAACTGGATTGGCGCGGCACGGTGATGGTCGACCGTCTTCTGGTGGTCGGTACCCCGAATGACGGGTATCTTGATACGTTTTCGGAACTGGTCGAGGGATTGGTGTTGGTGCGCGGCGCGCCACGGCTCCCGTCGGGAATCATTGCGACGTTTCCGAGTTATTATCAGATGCTCCCGGGCGCGTCGGGCGGAACCGTCGCGGTGGAGCTGGAGAATGGCGGTAAACTCGTTCCGCTCAATTTGTTCAATCCCGAAGTGTGGATCCGCAACCAGTGGGGACTGGCCGACCCGACGAATGATCGTTATTGGCAGATGTTGATTCCGGACGGGGAGTCCAAAACACCGAAGGAACGTCAGAAAATCGCCCGTGACCATCTGATCAAATGCCTTGTTCGCGCCTGGCAGTTCCGCCGCGCGCTGTCGGTGCCGTCGACTCCGCCGGAAGGGTGCCTGTTGCTGTTGTTTGCCGGAGATGCGGTCAACACCGCTTCACTGATCCGGATCACACCCGATGGCAAGTTGGGGAGAACTGAGTACAGCTCGGGGGACGGAAAGGTGCTGGTATCCAGCGCCCGGTTTGACTCGCTTTCCAGAGAGATTCAGTCGCCGCCCTTGTCGCGTTCACCGATCCGGTGGCATTCGATTTACCATGTCGGCGCGGCGCATATGGGTTTTTTCTCCAGCGATACGTTCTGGACTAACGCCCGATACAATCTGTTGATGCAGCCGACGCCGGAGCAACGGCGAATTTTTAAACTCAACGAATAACAGGTTTTCATGGATTTCATTCGTATCAACTCTCTGCGGATCAACACTATTATCGGTTGTTGCCCGGAAGAGCGCATGCGGCGGCAGGGAATCACGCTCGATGTGGAAATCGGTGCGGATTTTTCCCGCGCAGCTGTCACGGACAATCTCGACGACACCATCGATTATTCGGAGATCGAGGCGCGGATTCATGCCCTCGTTTCCGGCTCGGAGTTCCGGCTCGTGGAGGGTTTGGCCGGAGCGGTCGGCCGCTTGGTTCTTGCGTACGCCCCCGTGCAACAGGTGAGGGTGCGCGTGGAGAAGCCGGGCGGCGCCCGCTTTGCCCGCTCCGTCACCGCCGAACTCGAATTCCGGAAGGAGTAGATACAGGATGTCCGAAGCCGCGCTTACCCCGATGATGCAACAATATCTGGAGATGAAGTCACAGATTCCGTCCGATGCGGTGTTGCTGTTCCGTCTCGGTGACTTCTACGAAGAGTTTTTTGAAGACGCGGAAAGAGTCAGTTCAGTTCTGGAACTGACGCTTACCCGGCGACAGGGGTATCCGATGTGCGGCTTTCCTTATCATGCACTCGATACCTATCTCCCTCGTCTGGTTGCCGCCGGCGTCAAAGTAGCGATTGCCGAGCAGATGGAGGATCCGCGCCTGGCCAAGGGAATCGTCAAACGACAGATCACCCGGGTCATCACGCCGGGAACCATTGTGGATAACGCGATGCTCTCGCCCTCCTGCAATAACTTCCTCGCCAGTCTTGTGCAGGGGAAGGGCGGGATGTGGGCGCTCGGCAGCCTCGACATCAGTACCGGAGAGTTCCGGGTCTGCCGCGCTGCGGAATTGGAAAAACTGACGACTGAACTCAATCGCCTCGACGCGCGCGAGTGCGTCATCAGCCATCGCCTCGATGCGCACTTCAACGAAGACGGCGGCCGTCCGGAACCGCGCGCGCAACTGCTCTGGACGACGTTGGAGAACGACTGCTTCGATTTCTCCTCGGCCGAAGAGCTGCTGCTGCGTCAATTCGGCGTCGCCACGCTGGACGGATTCGGCCTCCGCGATATGCCGGAGGCGATTGCCGCCGCCGGCGCCGTACTGCATTATGCCACCGAAAATTTGCGGCAAGATGCTTCGCATATCGGCAAAATCGATCTTTACAGTCTTGACCGCTCGCTGGAACTCGATTCCATCTCGCTTCGCAATCTGGAGCTGGTCGAGCCGATGCTGAACACCGGCAAAGGCAGTACGTTGCTTCGTGTGCTGGATCATACCGAAACCCCGATGGGGGGGCGCAAGCTCCGCAACTGGGTGCTCCGTCCGCTTTGCGACCATGATGCGATTGTGGCGCGGCTGGATGCAGTCGATGCGTTCCGGGACGATCCGCTGACGCTGGCGGAACTTCGGGAAACCATCGGCGTGGTGCGCGACCTAGAGCGCATCGTCGGCCGCCTTAACGTGGGTAACGCCAACGCGCGCGACGTCCAGACGCTCAGCGTGTCGCTCGCCGTGCTGCCGGGTGTGAAAAATTTGCTTCGTCATTTTGAGGTTCCACTGCTGGAGGCGCTGAATGGTCGCCTGGAGCCGTTCCCCGAACTGGTGGAAAAAATCGAGAGCGCCATTGCGGACAATCCTCCGGTGCAACTCTCCGAAGGTGGCGTGATCCGTCCCGGTTACAATGCGGAACTGGACGAGCTTCGCAGCGCCGCCACCGACGGCAAGGCGTGGCTCTCGCAAATCCAGATCCGCGAACAGGAGCGTACTGGAATCCGTTCGCTCAAGGTCAAATACAACTCCGTGTTCGGCTATTACATCGAGGTGAGCAAGTCCAATCTTTCGATGGTTCCGGACGACTATGTGCGCAAGCAGACGCTGGTTAATGCCGAGCGTTTCATCACCCCCGAGCTGAAAGAGCTGGAGAGTAAAATTCTGGGTGCGGAGGAAAAGGCCGGCGCGTTGGAGGCGCAACTATTTCAGGAGCTCCGAGAGTTTGCTTTGCAATACACTTCCCGGATTCAAAATTCCGCCGACGCGTTGGCCGAAATCGACGCGCTTGGCAGTCTTGCGGAGACCGCCCGGCTTCACGGATATCGTCGCCCCCGGATTTTCGAGGACGACCGCCTGGTCATCAAAGGCGGACGCCATCCGGTGCTCGACGCGGCGATGGGTTCCGGCAAATTCGTGCCGAACGACTGCCTGCTTGACGGCGACCGCAACCGCATGATGTTGATTACCGGGCCGAACATGGCGGGGAAATCCACCTATATCCGGCAGACTGCGCTTCTGGTAATTCTTGCTCAGATGGGTTCCTTTGTTCCGGTGGAATCGATGGAACTGGGGCTGGTGGATCGGATTTTTACTCGCGTCGGCGCGGCGGACGATCTTGCGCGCGGCCAGAGTACCTTTATGGTGGAAATGGTCGAAACCGCCAATATTCTCAACCATGTGACGCCTCGCAGTCTGGTGATTCTCGACGAAATCGGGCGCGGAACCAGTACGTTTGACGGGCTCTCCATCGCCTGGGCGGTGGCGGAGTTTCTGCATGACGACCCTTCGTGTCGTTGCCGAACTCAGTTCGCGACGCATTATCATGAATTGACCGAGCTGGCGCAGACCCGGCGCGGAGTGAATAATTACAACGTCGCGGTCAAAGAGTACGGCGACCAGATCATCTTCCTCCGGCAGATCGTGCCGGGCAGCACCGACCGCAGTTACGGGATTCATGTCGCAAAACTTGCCGGAATCCCGCAGCCTGTGATCGAACGCGCCAATGTGATTCTCGAATTGCTGGAAAAAACCGACGACACCTCGCGGGAAGCCATCTCCACCATTCCGCGGCAGACGGTCAAGGCCAGACGTCGCAAATCCTCCGCCGACGATGAGAACGACGACATGATTCAGCTTCGGTTGCTGTAACGCCGATTCGGATCAGCGCGGCGGCCCGCCGAAACCGCCCGGCCGAGGCGTCGGGCTCGGTCTGGGCGGGTTGACCGGAACCGGAGTCCCGGGCCAGTTCGCCGGACGTGCCGGAGTGGAAGTCGGCCGTGGCACGATCCGTGTAAATCCTCCGTTCCGTTCCGTGCCCGGTCGCGGATTGGGATTGGGCTGCGGTGGACGCGGCCCCGGATTCGGGGGCTGTGGATTGGGTTTGGGCGGTCGCGGTCCCGGATTGGGTTTCGGTGGCCGTGGCCCCGGTCCCGGCCACGGGTTTGGCATCGGTTTGGGCGGTCGTGGTCCCGGTCCCGGTCCCGGATGCGGCGGACGCGGATGCGGCGGTCGCGGCGGATAGGGCGGGTATGGTCTTGGCGGGCGCGGCCATGGGCGGTGGTTTGACGTCCACCAGATGACCGGCCGGTAACTGATCCCGATATAGTAAGGATAGTCGCTCCAGCCGTTGTAACCCATGCCGACCACTCCGGCGGTCGGTTGTTCGGCGGCAGCCTGATCCGGCGGTTGTGCTTCCGCTTGATCTTGTGCATCGGCATTCGCGGCGAATTCACTGTAGATGTCCAGATAGCGTTCCAGCAGGATTTGCGCCTCGTCGAGCGAGTCGGTGTAGACCGGAATTTTTTCCAGCTCCCGGTAACGTGCGTGCATTCCGGTCGGATAGATGAATCCGCTCCAGTTGCCGGTTCCTTCCGGCAGGGAGAGCCGGTCGATCAGCACGAGCGGCGGCAACAACCGGGGCAGGGTGCTGGTGTCTTCCACCACCGTCACCACCGTACCGGAGAGCACGCGTTCCACCGGAAGCACGGCGACCGGGCGGCGCAGGGCGTAGATGACGAACCGCAGGTCGGCGGGTTTGATGCGGATGTCGGCCCCGGCGAATCGCTCCTGAATCTCCCGGGAAACCCGCGCCATCCGTACCGTTTCGTCTTCCGCGGCCTGCGTCAGCGACAAGTTGGCGGCGGCGTTGAGCTTTTCCTCAAAATCTTTCGCTTTCTCCGGATCGAAGCCGAACTCTTTCTGGAGCTCCGGTGTCAGCACGGCGAGGCGAAGACCGATCATCGCATACGCGCCGTCTTCCCGGAAGTAACCGATGTCGATTCCGCTCGGAGTGACGCGTTCGACGGTCGCGTTGCGGAAAATTCGCCCGTCAACCGTTTCGATATCCATGGTTTCCGGCTCGTCCTCGGCTTCCGCCTCGTTCTCCGGGCGTTCGAGGTCGGTGGTTACGGTCGTGGCATTTTCCATTCCGGGCGGGGGCGGGGCGGGCGGCGAATTTTCTTCCCCGAACGACGGGAGTGCGAGGCCGAAGCACAGGCATAAGAGAATGATCCAGCGGTGTTTCATGACGCACCTCCTTGGGTTACGGTTTTCTTCATCAAGACTAAAATAGTATTGAAAACCTGAATATCAAACGGAAATGCTGGAAAAATTGCAAAAAACGGCGTACATTAAAAAACATGAACTTCCCATTGCGTAACAACTTCCGCTTTCCTGTCCCGGCTCCGGCCGCGCTTTGCCTCGGCGTGTTGGCCGGAACGGTTCCTGCCGTCGTTTTCGGCGCTTTTCTCCCATGGGGAGGGGCTGTCGCCGTCGCGGTGATCGTTTCGGCATTTTTCTTATTGAAAAAACCGTTTGCGATTGTCGCATCGGTGGGTGTGGCTCTGGGAGTTGCCGCAGTGTTGCTGCATGCGCTGTGGGATGCGCGTCCCGGAGCGTATGAAAACCGTCTGCCGCCGCGAAGTTGCGGAGCCGTGGCGGAGCTTCGCGTTGCCGACCCGCGCATCTCGTCGGTTCCCGGGATCGATCCGCCCACGCTGATTCGAGCGGAAGTGAGGCGCATTCGTTTGAGCGGAGAAATGGAGTTTCACCGCGCCTCCGGCATTGTGTATTTGAAACTGCCGACGGAGAATCCTCCTGCGGTTCGTTGCGGTGATCTGCTGACCGCCGAGGGAACCTTTGTCTTGCCGGAAGCGGCGGGTTTGTTTACCCATGGTACAGGGCGACGGATTGCTCCGATGCGTGATTTCTCCGACTATCTGGCCGGCCGTGGCGCCACCCGGACATTCCGGGCGCGGGAGGCCGACGTCACCGGCAGAAGCATCGGGGTGGCTGGCACGCTTGCCGGGTTGCGCGATGTGCTGCTGGAGCGTACGGTGGAGCATATCGATTCCGCTCGCATCCGCAACCTGACTGCCGCGCTTTTCTTCGGAACCTCGGGCGGCATCGATGCGGAGAACCGTCAGGTACTGATCGAGTCGGGAACCATCCATCTTTTTTCCGTCTCCGGAATACATGTGGCTCTGTTGGCGGCGGTTTTGCTCTGGATGCTGCGCCCGCTGCCGTTCCGGTGTCGCTATCTGATGCTGGCGTCGCTGGTGTTTTTGTATGTGCTCTCTACGGGGGCGAATGCGCCGGCGATGCGGGCGTTTTATATGATCGGGCTTTGGTGTGTGTTGCGCGCTTCGCTCTATTATATGCCCTCTTCTCACGCATTGATGCTGGCGGGCGCGGTGTTGATTCTGGTTTCGCCGGATTTGATTCTTGACATGGGATTTCAATATTCGTTTCTGATTACGGCGATTCTGATTCTCTCCGGCGAGCGCTTTGACCGTGCGGCGGAATTGTTGGGGGAGGAGTTTTGTTACATGCCGAATTCGCTCTGCCGTCGCCGTCGTGAACAGCACTTGCGCCGTGGATGGGCATTGCTTTTTGCCGTCGGCGCTTGCGTCGCGGCATTTCTCGGAGGGGTCGGGATTTCGCTTTATTCACAGGGGCTGCTGCTACCCGGTTCCATCGTCGCGAATCTGGTGTTGATGCCGGTGGTGGCGCTGCTCTTTCCGGTGTTGATGTTCAAACTCGGGTTTGGAATGTTCTGGGAGGGGTTCGACCGGGCCGGCGCGTGGATGCTGGAACAGTGTTTCTGGCTCATGGATGCGGTGGTGCGGATCTCCGCGACCGGTTTCGGGCGATTGCCCGCTGTCCGCCCTTCGGTGTTGGAGGTTTTGGTTTTCTATGCGGCGTTGTTCACCCTGATTGCGGTACGGTCGCGGCGGGCCGTGTGGCTGGCGGGCGCGGTGTTGCTTTTGCTCCCGGCGAGCTGGATGATTCGTGCGGATCTGCATTCCCCCGCGCTCTTTGTCACCGCCGGGAGCGACGATGAACCGGCGGTGGTGGTGTTTCATGATCCTGCTTCAGGCTATGCCTGCGCGGTGAATGCCTCGGGCTATGCGACGGTTCCGGCGGCGGTTGATTTTCTGCAGACACGCGGAGTGACCCGGCTCGACCGGCTCGCGTTCACTGCCGCCCGAAGCGGAAATCTGGCGGGGATCACGCAACTCTCCACTCGGATTCCGGTGAGTGGCGTGATGGTTTCGGAGCTGGATCGCTACTCGCGTACCTTTGTCGCCAAGTTGGAAAAGGCCTTGCCGGGGTGCCGCATTGCGACCGTCTCCGGCGGAGATGCTTACGGGCCGTTGGAAATAATTTCGCAAAAATCCGGATTTGAGCTTGTATATTCCAATCGTTGCGTTAATTTTGAATGGCGTCTTGTGTTGGAACAGACGGATTCCGGCTGTCATCTTATGCTGCATCAGCCGGGTCGGGAGAGTGTGGAGGCGCTTTTGCCGAACAGCAGCGTCCCGGAGGTTTGGATTTATGAGTTCCGATAAGAAAATGAGAATCTGCCACGTCATTACCCGAATGATCGTCGGCGGTGCACAGGAAAACACCCTTTATACCATTCTCGGTCATCTGCAAAAAGGGCACGAAGTGGTTCTGGTTACCGGCCCTTCTCCCGGGCGCGAAGGCAAGCTGTTGCAAAATGTCGATTTCCCCCCGTTTGAGACCATCGAACTGCCGTCGTTGGTGCGGGAACTCAGTCCGGTCAATGACCTGAAAGCATGTCGGGCGCTGAAAAAACTTTTCCGGGAACGGAAGTTCGATGTGGTTCATACCCACAGTTCCAAGGCCGGGGTGCTTGGGCGGATCGCCGCCCGGAAAGCGGGGGTTCCGGTGGTGGTGCATACGGTGCACGGCCAAGCGTTTCACCCGTATGAAACCGGCTGGAGAAACTCCATTTACAAACTGTTCGAGCGGATTGCCGCCCGGTATTGCGACAAAATTTTCGCCGTGGCGCAGGCGATGATCGACCAATGTGTCGAGGCGGACATTGCTGCACGCGAAAAGTATCAGGTGGTTTATAGCGGCATGGACACCTCTGCCTTTGCCAATGCAGAGCGGGAACCAGAGTTGCGGTGCGAGCTCGGCATCCCGGAGGACGCGCGGGTGATCGCCACGTTGGCGCGGCTATTTCCGATGAAGGGGTACGAATACGTCATTCCGGCGGCGGCGGAGATGATTCGCGAATTTCCCGATACGCATCTTCTGCTGATCGGCGACGGGCCGATGTTTGATGACTTGAATGCTCAAATTGCTGATCTCGGCCTGACGGAGCATTTCCATTTTGCCGGTTTGGTTCCGCCTGCGCAGGTTCATCGCTATCTGGCGCAGGCCGATCTGTTGTGGCACTTGTCGTTGCGGGAAGGGCTGCCGCGTTCGGTGGTTCAGGCGCTGGCGACGGGAATTCCCGCCATCGGTTACCGGCTGGACGGTACCCCGGAAGTGATTAAAGACGGCGAAACCGGATACTGTGTTTCCCCGGAAGAGGTGAGTGAAGTGGTGGAGGCCTCCCGCAAACTCTGGCTCGATCCCGCCGCGGCGAAACGGATGGGAGAAACCGGGAAAACGCGTGTGATCGAACAATTCGCCTGGAGGCGCATGGCCGATATTTTGGAGGCGGAATACCGTGAACTGCTGGATGCTTAAACTGGAAGAGGAGCTTCGCCCGCTCGGGCGGATTGCCGTCGCATTCTCCGGTGGCTGCGACAGTACGCTTCTGGCCGAAGCATCGCGTCGCATACTGGGTAAGGAAAATGTCTTGCTCCTGCTGGCTGATTCCCCGTTGTTACCGCGCGTCGAGGCAGACCGTGCGCGCGAACTCGCTGCAATAGCGGGGCTGCGCCTGGAAGTGCTGGAGCTTGATCCGCTGGCGGCGGATGCCATTCGCGCCAACGACCCGCTTCGTTGTTACCATTGCAAGAAAAAAGTATTCTCCGCGCTGATTGAACGGGCACGCGCCTGTGGCTTCGACACGCTCGCCGACGGTGCGAATCTGGATGATGGAAACGATTACCGCCCCGGCATGAAGGCGGCGGAGGAGCTTGGTGTTGCTCACCCGTTGCGCGCGTTTCCCAAAGCGGAGATTCGCAGCCTGGCCAAAGCGTGGGGGTTGCCGACCTGGGATCTCCCCGCTGCTGCCTGTCTTGCCAGCCGGATTCCGACGGGGACCGCGCTTAGCCGTGCGGCGTTGGAGATGGTCGAGGCGGGCGAACGGGCGCTTTCGGCGCTCGGTTACTCCGGGTTCCGGGTGCGTAAAATCGGAGTAGCAGAGGCGCGGTTGGAGTTTCGTCCCGAGGATATGGAACGGGCGCAGCGGGAAAGTGATGTTCTTGAGCAAACGTTGCGGCCATTCGGGTTTACCGCCGTCACGCTTGCGGCATATCGCACCGGGGCGATGAACGATTTCGCCGCGCGGCGACCGTAATTCGACGACGTTTTTCTATTTCATTTTCCCGTCAGGTTTTTACATAATAATTTGAGGAGTTACCCAAAATGCAGAACCGTATGAAGACTCATCCGTTGACCGAAGAACAGGTCAGCCGATTGCTGGAACGCGCCGACACCGGGGTGCTGGCTACGCTGAATTCCGACGGCGCGCCGTACGGTACGCCGATTCACTTTGTCCATTGCGACGGCGCGATTTACTTTCATGGGTTGCCGAAGGGGCGAAAACTCGAAAACATCGCCCGCGATCCCCGGGTCAATTTTTCGGTGTTTGAAATGGCCGGGCTGCTGTTCGATCCGGAAGAGAAACCGTGTGACACCAACACGGAATATGAGAGCGTCATTCTCTCCGGTTCCGCCGAGCTGGTGACGGATGTCGACCGGAAGTTGGCGATCTTGAAAAAAATCGTACAGAAGTACACCCCACAATTGGCGGGACGTGAACTGCCGGGCAATATGGTGAACGGGACTGCAGTCATCCGGATCGCGATTACGGAAATCACCGGAAAGTATTATTCCTGAATTTCCGGCGCACAGGATTGATTTTTAGGCTGAAAGATGGTATTGTAGACTTGTTCAATTCAATCATGAGAGGCATTTATGGATTACTCCCGTTATTTCCGTGACTATCCGACCCCGGATGGCCGGTTCGGGCCGCATGGCGGTTGCTATCTTCCGCCGGAACTTGAGGCCGCGTTCAAGGAGATCAATGCGGCTTATCAGTCGATTGCCCGTTCCGCCTATTTTATCAACGAATTGCGTCGCATTCGCCGTGAATTTCAGGGGCGCCCGACTCCGGTGTATCATTGCGATCGTCTTTCGCGCAAGCTCGGCAACTGTCAGATCTACCTCAAACGGGAAGATTTGAACCATACCGGCGCGCATAAGCTCAACCACTGCATGGGCGAAGGTCTGCTCGCCAAGGTGATGGGCAAAAAGCGCCTGATCGCGGAAACCGGAGCCGGACAGCACGGCGTTGCCCTCGCGACGGCCGCCGCTTATTTCGGGCTGGAATGCGAAATTCACATGGGGGAAGTCGACATCGCCAAACAGGCGCCGAACGTGACGCGGATGCGGATTCTCGGGGCGAAAGTCGTCCCGGTCAGCTTCGGTCTTAAGACGCTGAAAGAGGCGGTGGATTCCGCATTTGAATCGTATGCGAAAAATTACAAAGACTCCATCTACTGCATCGGGTCGGCTCTCGGCCCGCACCCGTTCCCGTTGATGGTTCGCGATTTTCAGTATTGCATCGGCGAAGAGTCGCGGGAGCAGTTCAAGGCGATGACCGGCGGCCTGCCGGATGCGATTTGCGCTTGCGTCGGCGGCGGCAGCAATTCGGCCGGATCTTTTGCCGCTTATCTGAATGACCCGGTCGATATCTATGGCGTCGAACCGATGGGCAAAGGCTCCAATCTTGGCGATCACGCCGCTTCGATCACTTACGGAACCAAGGGGTGCATGCACGGATTCGACAGCTATATGCTGAAAGACAAGGACGGCGGCCCGGCTCCGGTTTACTCCATTGCGTCGGGGCTGGATTACCCGTCGGTCGGCCCGGAACATGCGTTTTGGCACGATCTTGGCCGGGTGAACTACGTCAGCTGTACCGACGAAGAGGCGGTGGATGCGTTCTTCAAACTCTCGCGTTACGAAGGAATCATCCCGGCGCTGGAGAGCTCGCACGCGATCGCTTATGCGATGAAATGGGCGAAGACGAATCCTTACGGATCGATCCTCGTCACTTGCTCCGGTCGCGGCGATAAAGACGTCGATTATGTGGTGGAACACTATGGCTATGGCGAAAACTACAAGTTCGATGATGACAAGTGAAACAATTGAAATCGACGGGACGCCGTTTACCGGCGTCCGGTTGTCAACCGAACATGCGACGATCCTGCTGATTCAGGGGAAGACGGGCAACCTTGGTTGCGGTTATTTTTCGCTTGCGCCCGCTGACCGGCTCGGGGATCGTTTTGCGATCGTAACCGGAGTCGGGAGCTTCGACGATATGGTGATGGCCAAAGTGATTTCTGTGAGCAAAGCGGCCGCGGAATGCGGCGTGGAACCGGGAATGCCCGGCCGCGAAGCGTTGATTCGCATGGAACGAAACTGAGCCCGGTTTTACGGGAACACCGCAATACGCGGGGGGAGAGGTTATGAATTCTGCCCGGATTCGAGTCCTGCTGCTGGCATTGGGAGATGTGTTGCTGCTGGGGGGCGTCTGGCTTGTTTGTGCCGCCGTTTATCTGCATGGCTGGGGAGGCGACTATCGCTGGGACGACTATTTCACTTTGTGCCCGTTCCTGCTGATTTTTGTCGGCTGCAACAGCCTGATCAAGCTCTACCACGGAAACATGTTTTACCCCGGTATGCCGCTTTCTTCGGTGGAAGAGCTTCGACGCATGGTGTTTTCAATCACCTTCTGCTATCTGCTGTTGCTCGCTTATCTGGTGTTTGCGCGCCGGGTGGAGGAGTTTTCGCGGATGGTGCTGATCGGCAGTTGGTTGTTGAGTTGTGTCGCCATTTCTCCATGGCGGAACTTTTTCCGCTTTCTCCTCCGGAAACTCGGCATCGGACAGATCGAAGTTCTGATTGCCGGGGGGGGGCAAACCGGGCGAATCATGCGACGGAACTTTGAGCGGCGCTCTTATTACGGCATCAAAGTGATCGGCTATTTCGACGACAACCCGGCGACGGAGGAGGCGGACCCAGGCTGGAAGCGCCTTGGTACGCTGGATGATGTAGTCGCTGTCGGCCAAAGCCGAAAGATCGATTGCATTGTCTGCTGCCTGCCGGTTATGGTGGTTCAACGGCGTTTGAAAGAGTATGTCGCCGCGTTTCCGCATCTGACCATTGTTCCCGACAACAGCGTGTTTCCGATCGCGTGGTCTTACCCGGTCGACTTTCATGGAATCAGTGGAATCGAATTTCGCAATCAGCTTCTGCTGCCGGGGCCCCGGTTGACCAAAAAGGTGGTGGAGTTGGTCTGTACGATTTGCGGGCTGATTCTTGCGACGCCGCTATTCATTGTGTTGGCGATCCTGGTCAAACTCTCCAGTACCGGACCGATCATCTACCGGGCGCATCGGCTTGGGCAGTACGGACGGCCGATCCAGGTCTGGAAGTTCCGCACCATGTATGTCGACGCCGACAAAGAGCTGGAGCGGCTTCTGGCGGAAAATCCCGAGCGGCAAAAGGAGTGGACGGCGAAATTCAAGTTGACCGACGATCCGCGGGTGACCCCGTTGGGGCGTTTTCTGCGTCGCACCAGCCTCGACGAACTCCCGCAGCTTTTCAACGTCTTGCGTGGCGAGATGGCCATGATCGGGCCACGCCCGATTGTCGAAGAAGAGAAGGAGTATTATGGCGAGAAGTATGAGCTGTTCGCCAGCGTCAAGCCGGGGATTACAGGGCTATGGCAGATTTCCGGCCGCAGTGAAACCGATTACGAACAGCGCGTCACTTTCGACTCCTACTACATTATGAACTGGACGGTGTGGATGGATCTTTATATCTTGGAATACACCGTCTGGGAGGCGCTGATCGGGCGTGGCGCGCGTTGATGGGTCAAACGCCTCTGGTTTTGCCGTAGTTGATGTCGCAAAGGCGGAATGCCGGTGGCGGAATCGCTTCGCCATGCAGGAATTTCTCCAGCAGCTCACAAGGGTCGGGGTCTTTCCCCGCCTTCAGCCAGTGGATCTGGTGCCCGTCGCGTTCGAGCTTACGGAAAAAGATATCCTGCCGCTTTGCAAACTGGCGGATTCGATAGAGCAGTGTGTTCCGCATTTCGAGTAGGCTGCACTCTTGTTTGAGATAACGGGTGATTTCACGGTACTCCAACCCGAAAAACTCCAGTTGTTCCCAAGCGACACCGTTGATTTCATGCAGTTTCTGCACTTCGTCGGTCATGCCGTCGGTCAGCCGGTCGTCCAGCCGCGCTTCGATCCGGGCATGTACCTCCGATCTCGGGTAGTAGACGCCGAGAATCAGCGGGTCAAGCTCAAACGGCGGCTCGAAAGACTCTTCGTTTTCGGAGTTTTGCCGGACGCGTTCGACGCCCTTCTGGCGTGGCGGAAGCGCTCCGCCGGGGAGGCGGTAGCCTTCCAGCAGCGACGCGAGGTAGAGTGCGGTTCCGCCGCAGAGGATCGGCAATTTGCCGCGGGATACGATATCCCAGATCGCCTGATAAGCGTCGCGCATAAAGCGTGCCAGATGATACACTTCGTTTTGCGGGTTCGCAATGTCGATCAGATGGTAAGGCACATTGCCGTATTCGTCCAGATCCTTGCCGGTGCCGATGTCCATGCCGCGGTAGACCTGTCGGGAATCGACGCTGATGATTTCCGCCGGATAAAGGCGAGCCAATTTGACCGCTAAAGCGGTCTTGCCGGTTGCGGTCGGGCCGGTTATGACCAGCGTTTTTATTTTTTCAGTCATAAAACCTTCTTGAAAAACTGTACAAACTTCAAATCACGTACTATATTATGATGCGTGAAGTGTAAAAATCAATCTTGAAAGCGAAATTCGGATGGAAAAACAGCAGACCGTGGCCGGATCGGCCGCATATTCGGGAATCGCATTGCACTCCGGCGCCCGTTCGGCTGTCCGTGTACAGCCCGCGTCGGAGAATACCGGAATCGTTTTCCGGCGGATCGACCTTCCCGGCAAGCCGGAGGTTCGGGCGCTGGCCTCGAACGTGGTTGACGTTCGCCGCGGAACCGCTATTGCCAGCGGGAACGCCGTGGTATTCACGGTTGAGCACATCCTTTCCGCATTGAACGCATTCCATATTGACAACTGTATCGTTGAAATGGATGGAATGGAGCCACCGATCGGCGACGGAAGTTCGCTGCCGTATTGCGAAATGCTGCGCGAGGCGGGAATTCAGGTGCAGGAGGCGGAGGCGAAAGTCTATACGCCCGATGTCCCGCTCTATGTCGAGGGTGGGCACACCCGATTGGTGATCGTTCCCGGGCCGGAGCTTCGCGTGGTCTGTACCACCAGCTTCCCCGGTTGCCCGATCGATCCGCAGTTTTACGAATACACCGCCACGACGCCGGAAGCGTATGAAGCCGAAATTGCGGGCGGACGTACGTTCGTCGATTTCCGCGATCTTCAGCAGCTGCTGGCGATGGGGCTGGTCAAAGGCGGAAGCCTCGATGCGGCGGCGATTATCCATGACGGCGCGATTGTCTGCAAAGAAGGGTTGCGTTATCCGAACGAAATCGTACGACACAAGATTCTCGACATCGTCGGGGACATCTACCTCTCCGGCTGCCGGATCACCGGTACGATCATCGCGGTCAAGCCCGGCCATCCGAAGAACGTCGAGCTGGCCGGATTGCTCCAGAAAAAAATCATGGCAGAATAAATTCAGATAAAAATCCGTAACGGGAGATAGAGAAGAATGGGAAAAATTTTCGGAATCCGGGAGATCAAGGCGATTCTTCCGCAGCGTTACCCGATGCTGATGCTGGATCGTGCGGAACAACTTTCCGAGACGAAATTTGTCGGTCTTAAAAATCTGACCATCAATGAGAATTTTTTTCAGGGGCATTTTCCCGGCCACCCCATTATGCCGGGTGTGCTTCAGGTTGAGGCGATGAAGCAGCTTGCCGAACTTGCGGTTCGCCCGATGCTCGATCCCGAAGGCAACTCCGACGTCTACATGCGTATTGTGGAAAAGGTGAAGTTCCGCCGTCCGAACAATCCCGGCGACCGCCTCAAAGTGGAAGCGGAGATTCTCTCGATTGAAAACGGCGAAGCCGTGGTGAAGGCGGAAACCTCCAATACCGGCGGCGGCACCTGCGAAGCGAAGATCACGCTGGCGGTTCGCCCGAAAGGCGGCCCCGCGGCGATGCCGCAGCTGAACACAGAATTCGACAAGGTGGAATCCACTCCGATGGATGTGTCGAAGATCATGGCGCTCATTCCGCACCGTTATCCGTTCCTTCTGATCGATTATATCGCGAAGATCGAAGGCGACCATGTGCTCGCGGTGAAAAACCTGACCGGAAACGAGGAGATTTTCTCGCAGGCGGGTGATTATCCGGTCATGCCGGAGTCGTTGCTTTGTGAAATCGTCGCCCAGTCCGGTTGCTCGCTGGTTCTGGCGCGTCCGGGCAACGAAGGCAAGCTCGGTTACTTTATGTCGATTGACCGCGCCGAAATTTTTGAGCCGGTGTTCCCCGGCGACCAGCTGGTGGTCGACATCGAACTGCCGCCGGCCAAAGGGCGGTTTGGCAAAGGCACGGGCTACATTAAAGTGGATGGCCGGGTGGTGTTCCAGATTACGTTGATGTTCGCAATCGTCGACGCATAAAATCGAGTCCCGGAGGCGAATGAGCAAGCTCCCGCGTGTAGTTTCTGCAAAGGAGGCGGTCGAACGGATCGGTTCGGGGGAATCGATCTATCTCGGCAGTTCCGGTTCCGTCCCGCGAAAGCTGGTGGAAGCGCTTTGTATGCGAGGGCGTCGGGGGGTGTTGCGCGATGTGTTTTTGCGCCACATCCATACCGGTGCGACGGAGGATTACGCCGCGCCGGAGTTTGAGGGAGTGTTCCGCTCGGAATCGTTTTTCATCGGCGACAATATGCGCCGGCAGGTTCAGCGGGGAGCGGCCGATTATATTCCGGTGGCGCTGCACGAAACGCAGCGGCTGATCCGGGAGGGAGTCGTCGGTTGCGATGTGGCGTTTGTCCAGGTTTCTCCGCCGCATCGCGGGAAGGTGTCGCTGGGGATTTCGGTGGATATCGGCCCGGCGGCGTTGGAAACGGCGAAATACATTGTGGCGGTCGTCAACCCGAATATGCCCTACACCTATGGCGATGGCGAAATTGACTACGGACGGATCGATTGTGTCGTCGAGGATGATTCGCCGCTGGATGAAAGCGTGTTCCCGCCCGCGGATGAAGTGGAGCGTGCGATCGGACGGCATTGCGCGGAGCTGGTGGAGGATGGGTCCTGCCTTCAGCTCGGTATCGGCGCGATTCCGAACGCGGTGCTCTCGCAGCTTTCGGATCGCAAAGATCTCGGGGTGCATACCGAAATGTTTGCGGACGGGTTGCTGCCGCTGGTGGAAGCCGGTGTGGTGAATGGCGCGCGCAAGAAGCAGGATTGTGGTAAAATCGTGGCCTCGTTTCTGATGGGGTCGCGTAAAGTGTTTGATTTCGCAAACAAAAACCGGATGGTGCGGATGCGTGAGGTCGGCTATACGAACGACCCGTTTCGCATTGCCCGGAATTCAAAAGTGGTGGCGATCAATTCGGCGATTCAGCTCGATTTGACGGGGCAGGTCTGTGCGGACTCGATGGGGACGCGGATGTACTCCGGCGTTGGCGGGCAGCTTGACTTCATCTACGGCGCGAGCCGGTCGGAGGGGGGCAAGCCGGTGATTGCGATGCCGTCACGAACCGGTCGAGGGGTAAGCAAGATCGTGCCGATGCTGGAACATGGTGCGGGAGTGGTTACGCCCCGCAGTCGCGTGCACTATGTCGCGACGGAATACGGCGTTGCGGATCTGTATGGAAAATCGCTCCAGCAGCGGGCAAGATTACTGATCGACATCGCTCACCCCGATTGCCGGGAGGAGCTGGAGCGGGCGGCGTTTGAACGATTTGGAAAATATTTCCTATATTGGAAATAAGAGAAAGTTAAAGGAAGAAACGGACGATGAAATTTACAAAAATTGTGGCGACGATCAATGCGTCGAGTTGTACCCCGGGGCTGCTCGAAGCGCTCTATAAAAACGGCATGGACGTGGTACGCTTCAATACGGCCCACATGGACCCGTCGGAGCTGGAAAACGCGGTGAAGATGGTGCGCGAAGTGTCGGACAAAATCGCGATCCTGGTGGATACCAAGGGGCCGAATATCCGTACTTGCAACCTCACCACGCCGCTGGAGCTCAAGCAGGGGCAGACAGTCTATGTGACCGGTGCCGAAGTGGATGCTTCCGAAGCGATTCAGGTCAATTACGTTTCGTTTGCCGAAGAGGTCCCGGCAGGCAGCCGCATCATCTGTGATGACGGCTCGGTGGAGCTGGTGGTTCATGATCGGGAGGGGAGCCGCCTGAGATGTTCCGCGGCGCACGACGGTGTGTTGAAGAACCGCAAGTCGGTCAACGTTCCGGACGTCAATCTCAAGACCGACGCGCTGACCGACAAGGATCGCGTTTTCATTCAGCAGGCGATCAAGCTGGACTTGGATTATATCGCGCACTCGTTTGTCCGCAGCGCGGAAGATGTGGAGGCGGTTCAGACGATTCTCGACGCGGGCAAAAGCTCGATCCGGATCATCGCAAAAATCGAAAATCGGCAAGGTGTGCAGAATATCGATTCGATCCTTCGTGTGGCCGATGGCATCATGGTCGCCCGCGGCGACCTCGGGATCGAAATTCCGTTGGAAGAGGTTCCGCTGATCCAGAAGGAGTTGATTCGCGCCAGCCGTCGGGTCGCCAAGCCGGTGATTACGGCAACGCAGATGCTGCAGAGCATGGAAGAAAATCCGCGCCCGACCCGTGCCGAAGTGAACGACGTCGCGAATGCGGTTTACGACGGTACCGACGCGGTGATGCTCTCTGGCGAAACCGCCCAAGGACGCTATCCGGTTGAGTCGGTCAGCATGATGAACCGGATTATTGAAGAAACCGAGAAGTCCGCGCCGAACTATTTCGACGCCATCGACCGTGTCGATACGGCTTGCACCCGTGAGTATGAATTCATGATCCGTACTGCGGTCGACGCCGCCGATTCGCTGCCGGTTCGCGCGATCATCTGTAACACCGGGGTGGGGAAATCCGCACGTTGTTGCGCCGCGCACCGTCCGCGGGTTCCGATCTACGCTTTCTCTTACCGTTCGATCGTGGTGCGGCAACTGGCGTTGGTGTACGGGGTCTATTCGATTCGCAATGAATTCATGGACAGCATGCTTGAGTTGACGAAAGACACCGCACACCGTTTGATCACCGAAAAATTCCTGCAACCGGACGACAAGGTCGTCATGCTCTCGAAGAATTCGCAGGCGCGGGCGACGAACAACCTCTTCTGCCTCGGCGAAGTGCGTGAGTTTGTCTGATTCCACTGCTTTGAAGGGGAATCGAATGGCGGTTTGATACGCGGTTCGGTTCCCTTTTTTGTTAACTCGAGTTGATACCTTGAAAGCGGAGTGGTGTTATGCGGAAAGAGATCCTTGTTCTGGATACCGATATGGATACCGATTGCGATGACGCCGGAGCCTTGGCGGTGCTGCATGCGCTGGTGGATCGCGGCCAGGTGGAGATTGCCGGGGTGATTTGCGACGTCGGCAATGCCTGGGCGGCCGCGTGCGTGAAAGCGATCAACCGTAGTTGTGGCCGCCCGGAGATTCCGGTCGCCATTAATCGGCGACCGTATGAAGAGAACCCAAAGTACCGTGACCACTATCTTCGCACATCTGCCAACCGCGCGATTTATAACGAAACGGTTGCGCGTGGCGGGGGTGTTTCCCCTGATGACGACGCAGTGCGGAGCCTGGATGGCGTCGCCCTTTACCGGAAAATCCTTGCTGAGGCGGAGGATTGCAGCATCACTGTCTGCGCCATCGGACTGTTGACGGTTCTTGCCGATCTGTTGGAGTCCGGCCCATGCGGGTATTCGCCGCTTTCCGGCCGTGAATTGGTGACGCGCAAAGTAAAACGCCTTGTCACCATGGCCAAAGCGGCGTTCCCGGAGGGTCGGGATGGCTTCAATTGGGAGATGGATCGCTCCTCGTCGGCCAGCGTGCTCAACCATTGGCCATTGCGATTGACCATCAATGCGGTCGGCGACGATGTCCTGACCGGTCGCCGGTTGATGGCGCAACTGCCGGCGACGAATCCGGTTGTGACTGCTTACCGGATTTTCGGCGGTGGTGATCCGCAGTTTCTCCGCCCAAGCTGGGATCAGGTCACTGTGCTTGCCGCAGCCAATGATTGTCCGGAGTTGCTCGGTCTTGCCCATGGCGGAACACTCCGTTATGATGCCGCCACCGGCCGCCATTGCTGGAGCAATGGCGGCAACGGCGACTATGTGATCCCTCTGGTTCCCGCGGCATCTCTTGCCACCTATGTGGAATCGTTGATGTGCGCGCCGTTTCTATCCGGTCGTAGTGCTCCCCCGTTCCCATTGGAATGATGACCCGGTTTGCTCGACGCCGTTGTAACGGAACGTGACCGGGTGATCGGCGGAAAGCGCAATGGTGGTTTTATCGATACGGATGGAGAGGCGGTTGTCGGGGCCGAGCGGAATTCGGGCGGAGAGTTTGAGGTTGGGGATGGCGAGAGGAGAAATCGCGACCGTCCGGAACCCCGCTTCTCCCGGAGAGATTCCGAGAAGCCCGGTGATGAATTCGTAGACCGGTGACGCGCTCCAGGCGTGACAGCGACTGCGGGAGTTTGGGGCCGGACTTTCCGGGAATGTCGTATCGCCCGCTTCAATGCAGTTGATCCATGGTTGCAGCATTGCCGAAAACATTTCGGCGCACCCGCATTTCTTCAGTGCTTCCAGAACGTAAAAATTGAAGTAAAGCGTCCCTTGCGTCAACATTTTATCTTCCGTCAACGCCGAAACAATAGCCGGAAGGCGCTCGGCAGGAACCGCGTCGGCGAGGATCGCCAGCGCGTTGGCGTGGATGCTGTAATACTCCTTGCCGGGTACATCGCGGTATCTTCCGCGTTTTTCGTCGAAGCAAACGGCGTTGACCGCATTCAACGTTCGTATGCGGGAAAGGTTCCATTGATCCGCACACTCGGTTCGACCCAGAACCCGGTTGATTTCCTCCGCCGCCCGGCATGCGTTGGCGTAAAAGAGATTGAGAACGGTTTCCGGCGCGTCGTCGCCGCGGTCACTCTTGCCGTCCGGCCAGTTTGCGCCCCAGTCGGAAAAGTTCCAGTATCCGACGTACCCGATCAAGCCGCTGCTTTCCCGCCGTGCTTCAAAATAGGCGAGCACGCGGTCGATTCCGTCGCGGTGTTCGCTTAACACCTCTTCATCGCCGAAGTAGCGATAATAATCGTGAACCATCAGAACCCAGATCAGGCTGAATTCCGGGATCACCTGCGTAAAGCAGTTCGGGTAACGCGATTGCGTCAGCCCGAACGGCTGTCGCGACCGGTCGAAGTGACGTAACGCCTGCCGCCCCAGCGTTCCATCGCCTGTTGCGGAATATGAGATCAGTGCCTGAACGCGAGTGTCGCCCGCGTATTGAAGCTGTTCATAATAAGGGCAGTCCTCATAATGCTCGTGCGCACAGCAGAGCGCGGTGTGCGACGAAACGTGCCAAATTTTTTCCAGCATCGGGTGCGCGGGGGCATGGAACTCGGCCCATTCCAAAAAATCGTAGGTGACGAAGTCGGCGGCGAATCCGACGATCTCCAGTGGCTCCTCCAACTCGAAACGACATTCGATATACCGACCGGAGCGAATCCAGAAACTGCGATACTCCCACGCGCCCGGGGCGGGGAGCAGGAGATCGGCATAGCCGTCGCCCGGTTTCTCCGCATATGCCAGCCGGATGCGGCCTTTTCCACCGATGGCGTTCAGGCGGATCATACTGGTCTGGTTGCGCCCGATGTCGATGGTGAATGAGTGGAGCCCGGCTGGAACGGTGCCGTAAGGAATGTTTGTCAGAAGCGGCGTCGGTTCGATCCGGAGTTGTTTGACGGTCCGGGGCGTCAGGTGCCATGGCGCGCCGGGGTCGTGCCGGATATTGCCGGAAAACTCCAGTTCACCGACCACACACGGGGTGAGCCAGTCGGAATCATCGAATTCCGGTCGCATCCAGTCACAAGGGTGAAGACGGTAATCCACCAGATCCATCGGGGGAATCGGCGTCATAATTTTCGCGTCCCAGGCTTCGCGCCACTCCAGCGGTCGTCGTCCCGCGTCGATCTGGGTGCGCCAGCCGTCCGGACCATTCAGCCGTCGATTGCCGACGGAGCCGCAGACCATCATGCCGCCGCCTGCGTGAATTTCGCTCCACGCCGCCGCCGAACTGCGCCAGCCACCCTGCCATACCACCACCTCCATCGCCAGTAGATGGGTTCCGGCGGAGAGTTCCAAATCGTATTCCTCGAAACAGTAGTGCTCCAGATCACTGCGACAGGGGCCGCGTCCGAGCAGTTCGCCATCCAGATACAGATTGTAGCGGTTGTCGGCGCTGACGGCCAGCCGCAGCCGCTCCGGGGAGGTGCAATCGATTCGCCTGCGAAACAACGTATACCCGGCTTCCCCTGCTTTGCGTTCCGGGTGCCAGAACCAACAGCCATCGGCGGAAAAAAAAGATTTCATAAAAAGCTCCATTGCGTTTTGAATATTATACCGGAAAAACAGGATAAGGCCTTGATTTTATGCGCGAATAATAGCATAATATACGCATGAATAGAAATGTGAAAATATTGTCGCCTCCATCAGCGGTGGATCATGTGTTTTTCGACATGACACACACCGTCCAGACGGCGCCGTTGGCGGAACACTCGCACGATTGTATTGAGATCGGCATTTCTCTTGGCGGCAGCGTGCTGCATTATCGGGGAGAAGTGAGGGAACGGTTGAAGCGCGGCGATGTGTTCCTCATTCTGCCGGGCGGCACCCATCGAATGGAGGAGTGCGAGTCGTATGAGCACATCAACGTCTCTTGCTCCCCGGATGCTCTTGCGCGGATCGGACCGCATCTTCATTTTTTGCACGGCGCCCGGGAATTGTTTCAAAATCCGGCTCGTTCCGCGTCATTCCACCTGTCGTACGGGGAGTTTCATGATGTCCGCCGGCTTCTGGACTCGATGTTTGAACTCTACCGGGAGGAGCAAACGGAGTGGAAAGGGGATCTGCGAGCCGGTTTCACCATGTTGCTCTGCCTGCTGGCGCAATCCAGTTCTCTGCACCACGACCGCGATTCGACGGCGGGGCGGCTGGATGCGACGCTGGCGTATCTGCATGAACACTACCGCGAAGCGCTGACGCTTTCGCAATTGGCGTCCCATGCGTCGCTTTCCGTCAGCCAACTTGTCCGGCTGTTTCGCAAAAAATTCAATGCGACGCCGATGGAATATGTGTTGGATCTGCGGTTGGAGGAGGCGCGGCGATTGTTGCGCGATTCCGAATTGTCTGTTTCAGAAATCGCCTTTCGGGCGGGATTCAACGACGCCAATTATTTTTCCCGGATGTTCCGGCAAAAACATGGATATCCGCCGAGTGGATTGCGGCAATGAAAAACGCCGCCGGAAGTGTTTCCGGCGGCGTGTTCCTCGTACCCGTCAACGTTCGCGGGCAACCAGAAAATCCATCAGTTCCAGCAGGCATTTGCGATGGACGTTCGCCGGGAACTCTTTCAAAATCCCTTTGGCTTTTTCCACCAATGCGAGTCCTTCGGATTCGATTGCCTTGGCCGCGCCGCAGTTGACCATGATTTCGCGGACGGCTTCCAGATCGCGCGCGGTATACTCCCGTCGTCCAAGCATCCGGAACAGCCGTTCCTGCTCGGGTTTTGACGCCATCTGAAGCGTGGTCAGCAACAGGATGGTTGCCTTGCCTTCGCGGAGGTCGCCGCCGATTTGCTTGCCGGTGGTTTCCAGATTGCCGAAGATGGCGAGGTAGTCGTCACGAAGCTGGAAAGCGATTCCGGCCGCGTCGGCGAACTCTCCGAGTTTTTTCACTTCCGGTGCTTCCGGATTGTCGGTGTCAAGGGCGATCATTGCTCCGGCTTCGGTACAGAAGCGCAGAAGCGCGCCGGTCTTTCCCCCCAGCATTTCGCGTACTTCATCCAGCCCGATCGTTTCCAATCGACGCAAGGCGAATTCCACGTCGAGCGCTTCTCCACTGATCAGATCTCGGTTGGTCAGCTCCTGAAAGCGGCGCATCAGCGCAACGGCAACCTTGGGTGACACGCCGTGATCCGTTGCACGAAGCAACAGGTGGTTCGCCCAGCCGAGCAAGACGTCTCCGGCGAGAATCGCAAAGTCGCGCCCCGTCCGGGCGGCGACGTCCGGCGGGAGCGCGAACCGAACCCGCCCCGCTTCCGCCAGCGCGATGTGGCAGGTCGGACGGTTGCGCCGCACCGTATCCTGGTCGATGATATCGTCATGAACGAGTGTCCAGTTATGGCAGACTTCGGTTGCCGCTGCCGGATAAAGCGCCGCCGACTCCTTGCCGCCGAGCATCCGGCAGCTCCAGATCAGCAATGCCGGACGCAATCGCTTGCCGCCGTTCAGCGGATAATCGAGGACGGCGGTTTTCAGATAATCCGGTTTTACCGTGTCCAGATACGGGTCCGCGGCCAGCAATCGGTCGATCGCTGCGGATACTTTCTTGATATGATCCTGCATGATGCCTCCTCTCTTCGACTCAGAAGCAGGTGGACGCGCGCACGCTTGTCCAGAGCTGGCTTGCAAGGTCGATTTTCTTGCGCTGACGCGTCGCCAGCGAAATCGGAACGTGCGTGAAATGATCCCCCCAATGGCCGATCACCATGTCGGTGCGTCCGGCCATGGCGGCGTGAACTGCGTTCTGCGCCAGCATTGCGCAGAACACCGCGTCGGCGCCATGGCAGGTGCCGCTTCGGATCGCGTATGAGGTGTCAAAGTATTTGACATTCACTTCAATGTCGATTCGTTTGAAGTACTCCTTGATTTTGTCGCGTAGCAGCACGCCGATATCGTTGTGCAGCAAATTGCCGGAGGCGTCGCGCATTTCGGGGAGATCTTCAAATAAACTCTGTCCCGCTCCTTCCGCCACGATCATGACCGCGTGATTTTTGCGTCGCATGCGGTCGGCCAGGTGTGGCAGAAGGGCATCCGGTCCGTCGCCTTCCAGCGTGAATTTGCGTTCCGGGACCAGGCAGTAGTTGATATACGAGTTCGCCAGTGCCGCGTAAGCTGCGATAAAGCCGGAATCTCGCCCCATGACCCGGATCAAGCCGATGCCATTGTAGGCGCCTTTGGCTTCGCTGTTCGCGCCTGAGGCGAAGTGGCCGCAGGCGGCGACGGCTGTTTCAAATCCGAACGATTTGTCGATGAAGCTGATGTCGTTGTCGATCGTTTTGGGGATCGAAATGACGCTGATGGAGAGCCCGCGCTTCTCGGCCTCAAGTGCGATGTCGTGCGCGCAACGGGCGGTTCCGTCGCCGCCGATGCAGAACAGCAAATTGATGTTCATGCGCATCAGCGTATCGACCATGACCACCGTGTCCTCCAGGCCGCGCGAGGAGCCGAGGATGGTTCCACCCTGTTCGTGAATGTTGTCCGTATTCTCTTCGGTCAGCAGGATGGGAGCCAGCTTGTTGGCCGGATTCAACCCACGGTAGCCGTAACGGATGCCGTAAACGATAGGAACTTTATATTGTCCGCGCAGTGTGCTGGTCAAAAATTTGATCACGTCGTTCAGCCCGGGGCAGAGTCCCCCCGCGGTAAGGATCGCGGCTTTGCTCCAGGAGGGATCGTGGTAGATCTGGGCGCGCGGCCCGGCCTGTTCAAATGCCGGAATCGCTTTGCCTTTCTTCATGTATTCGGTCAGCTTTTCCGCGTCGCTGTCGTAAGAAACGGTGGCATTGTCGCTTACAAATGCAATCGATGGGTCCAGCGGTGAATCAAGTTGTGCCTTGCCCAGGCGTGGAATTTGAAAATCTTTGATATCCATCTCTCTAAAGTCTCCTATGGCAAAAAAGTCGCGGAACTTACTTCCGGTGCAATAAGATAGACCTTTCCCGGAAAATAGCAAACGGGGATACTGGATTTTTTCACAGATTCACAGTATATTCAATGAAAACAAACCATACCTGACAATACCGGAGCATCGATGGAGAGCCAGACCAGATTATCCTCCTCCGGCGGTCGAGAATTTTCTCCTGCCGCGCGGTTGGCGGAACGGATTGCACGTTACTTATTCGGTGCGATTTTACCGGGTGTTTTTCTGAGCGCCCTTCTCGCTTCGGCGACGGGGGAGTTCCACGGCGGCGGGCTCCTTTCCATTCCCGGTTTTTCGTTGGCTATTGTTGCGTTGGAGGCGATTTTCGGCGCGGTGTTGGTCGGGAGCTGGCGAGAGCGGCATCATTTGCGCGGATTTTTGATTTTTCCGGCGTTGATTTTGTTTCTGTTCAGCTTGTTTCCCGGTCCGCGCCTGGCGCTGGCGCTCGGCGGAATTCTGTTGGGAGGATACCTCACGGCGTTGCCTTTCCGGGACGGAAAGTACCGGTTTTTATTCGGAATTTCTTTTGCGCTGACTGCGTTTTTGAAGCCGGAAAGTGCGATTATGACGGCGATTCTTCTGGTGTTGCTGCTTCCTGCTCTTTTCGGAGCGACCATTTTGTGGGTCAAGGCGCATTGGATGTTGCGTGTGGCGATGATCCTGCTGTTGCCGGTGGCGGCGATCCAGAGCGTTCGGCTTCTGGAGCAGCCGCGTTCGGTTCAGCCGGAGCCGAAAGAGGTTTCCACTGCGTTGCCTTCGGTGCTGATGGCGAATTCCGAGGCGGCTCGAATCCTCTTTATCTCGGAGCGCACCTCGGTACTGCCGGAATTGTGGAGCCGGATGCCTTTTGTCACCTCTGTCGACAGCGTCCGTTCCCGCTATCGGGATGACTTTCACTCTCCCGAGCTTTGGAACAAACTTCGACTGTACACCGGTTTTCCCGGCAAGACCATCGCGTTGTTTACCGAACCGTACCACCTGATCTATGTCAATACCCTGCCGGAGGGCAATGAAACGGCTCGGCGCGGATTTGTGGAGAAACTCTGGCGTCTTCTCGATTCACGTCACGGGCTCCTTGTGTTGCCTGCGTCCAATCGGTTGTTGTTGCCCGCCTCCGCGCAATGGGCGGCTCTCCCAGGTTCCAACGGAACTTTTGTCGCGGCGGCGCAGGAGGCGGTGACCACGGATCTGGAATTGCTTGATCAACGATTGCAGGCGTTGTTGCGCCCGTATGGCGAAGAAAACTATATTCCGGCCGGGCTTGTTCCTGCGCTTTATTACACGCCTGCCCCGCCGAAATTGGCGGAGTTGGAAGCCCATTCCTTGCCCGGTCCGGTTGCCGTGGCGTCGAATTTCTGGATCGCGTTGGTCGGGCTTATGGGTGGCTATGCTGTCATTCGTCTCTATTTTCGCCGCTTCGGCCGGAACTCGTGGGGGTTCGGACTGATGGAGAACGGGGCGGCGTTCGCCTTGATTTTGCTGGCGGCGTTCGACGCCATGGCGCACCGGGAATTATTCACCGGATTGCCTGCGGCCATGGTTTGGAGTTGTGTTGGAATTGCGCTTTTTCCACTTCGTCTGCGCCCCGCTGCCGGAAAGATTTTGATTCTATGCGCGACGCTGCTTCCGGGGCTCTGGTTTCTGCCGTGGAACTTTTTTTCGATGGAACCCGGCTGGATCATCGTCGTTGCGACGGTCGCCCTGGCCACTGCTGCCGCACGGGGGAAACTCTCGGAGGAGTCCGGGTTCCCCCGCAGTTGGAACACCACCTTTTCCGCCGTCGGTTGGGTGGCCGGAGGGGTGATTTACGCAGTTCTCGCACTTCTTCTACCCGATCCGCTTCTGCCCGCGATTCTCATCGCCACCGCCGCCCGTTTTGCCTGGCCGCTGGAGTTTTGAATTTGCCAGACATCTTGATTTTATACTTCATTCGCCTGATAAACAGAGAAATAATCGTTTTTTTTGTTTGTTAAGGCTTGTATTCCCAAAAATAGAGTACTATATTAAGTTGGATTAAGTTCCAGAATTTCCGGGTGAACGATTTGCCATCGGTGGCATTTTTATGGAATAGCACCCCCCTCTGGATCCGAAAGAAAGCATTGGTATCTTGATTCTTACCGACCGAAAACGGCGCTGAAGCGTCGCCACCAAGGGATCCACTCGGCAATTTGCCGGTTCGGATATTCCGCAGGCTTATTCTCCAGATGGTTGCATGATTTCTCTCCTCCTCTGTCCGGTGACCGCGATGCGGAAGTATATGCTAAAAACATTATTATTTACAAGTTCGGGGAGAGAAAATTCAATGCGAGCCACAGGCCGCGGAAAAGGAAAAGAAATGAATATCTATGTCGGAAACATGGCGTACTCGATGACCGAAGACGAACTGAAGAACCTCTTCGGAGTCTACGGCAGCGTCACCAGCGCCCGTCTCGTCACCGATCGTGAAACCGGACGCGCCAAGGGTTTCGGCTTTGTCGAAATGCCGAACGCTGCGGAAGCGAATGCCGCGATCGAAGCGATCAACGGCACCAAGCAGGGCGGACGTGAGCTCGTTGTCAACGAAGCGCGTCCCCGCGAAGAGCGTCCCCGTCGTGAAGGCGGCGGCCGTGGCGGCTTCGGCGGCGGCAACCGCTACTAATTCGGATGTTTGATGCGGAGGAACTCTCCGCTTCAAACGGATCCGTTCCGACCGGTGAAACGCCGGTTCGGTCGCCCCGAACGACATTGTCGTTCGGGGCTTCCTATTTCTCGAAAAGAACGACCATGCTGAGGGCGTGGATGAATCGCTTGCCTTGTAATGTACCTTCCCGATAGAAGATTTTCGGAATCGTAAAGCGAAGATCGGAATGATCCCGAATCAATTGGGCGGTTTGCTGTAGCGTATTGGGTGAGAGATTGTTCAGGATTTCGTCTTTGCCGTATGGGCTTGTTTTGCACTGGAACAAGATTTCGTGTCCCTTTCGCAGGCGGTATTGAATTTCGATGTAATTGGTCTGATAGGCCGACACCTTCTTGCCGATTATTTCAATATCGAATTCGTAACCGTCCCGGAATATCTCCCGGTGTCGGCGTATGATCCGGTCGCCGTCCTCCTGCCGATCGCAGGAGGACGAGTAGAAGGAATAGAGGGTTTGCAGGAAGGCGATCGTCTGGATCAGAGGGGAAATCTTTGGTCAGGAGGCGAACCGCGTTCCCGATAGACGGCTGGTCGTGATCTTGTCCGGAAAGGCTTTCCACATACTGCACGGCAAGTGAATACGGTTCTTTTTCGGTTGCAATGAATTCTGTCGCAGCAGTGATCCCGGTGATCTTCAGCAGCAAAAACAAAATTCCGCATGCTACTTTGGGATTCAAAAGCCGAATTCCGATTGCACCATACCGAATTCGTCGTCGGAATCCCCTTCCGGCAACGTTTCCGGTTTTTCTGGCGGTGTTTCCTGTTTCGATTGGGGATGGGCAGGTGGCTGAGATTTTTTGCGAGGTTTGGGAGGCGCTGTTATGCTCGCATCCAACATCAGTGCATCATTGGTCATGGAGTCTGGAGTACTCGGTGATACCACCGGCTCCGCCTGAACTTTCGTCACCGGCTCCGCCTGAGGTTCTTTCCCCGGCTCCGCCTGAACTTTCGTCCCCGGCTCCGCCTGAACTTTCGTCCCCGG
>JBEBTY010000028.1:0-40721 GCA_040393525.1 Victivallis vadensis
ATAGCATAATAACAATAATGAGAGAAACACGGTGTTTCTTTCACGGATTCAGGAACTGGTATGATCTCCGCGATGATGGCACGAATCCGAAAGATATCGAACATAATTTCGGCTCGCTGACCTACGACTTTTACCCGAAACCTGTTTATGTGACGTACAACATGCTCGCGGCGCAATTGGGCGAAGCGGAATTTCTGCGGAAAGCCGACCTGGGCAGCACAATGGAGGGATATGTCTTCCGCTCGAAGCGGAACGAAACGCTGTTGGGAATGTGGAGCAACGACGCGAGCGAGGAATTGCACTTGTTCTCCGGCGTCAAAGAAGCGTGCTCCATCATCGACCTCTTCGGCAACGAGCGGCCGATTCCCCTTGCAAATGGTACGGCGGCATTCAAAATCGGACGCATTCCGGCTATTTTGAAAAGTTCCGGCGGAGTCGAGGGCGGCAGGTTGTTCCGCACCGGAGGAGCATTTAACGTTCCGTCAGGCGAGGAACGGCCGCTGACGCTGGAATTCTCCAACCCGACGGAAAAAACAATCCGCTTTCGATATCGCTGCACGCTGCCGGAAGGACTTTCCGGCGAAAAACTCTCCGGAACTGTGACGCTGGCTCCTCAAAAACAGCAGAACGTGGAGCTCCTCATCCGGGCGGAGAAATCCTTCCACTCGCTTCCCGGAACGCCGAAGAAGATCACGTTTGAAATCTCCGCCGGAAGTTGGACGGAAACCATCGCTTCCGAGGTTCACTCGGTCGTTATGCTCCCGGAAGGAACGTTTGCGAATAAGCCCGATTTCGTGCTTGCCGACAAAGAGCTCCTGACCCGACTGGTGCCCTCCGCCCCGACGCACGAGCACCTCTACTGGAAGGGCCCGACGGATCTGAGCGCAAATGTGTTTCTCGCCAAGCGTGGTGAAACTTTGCTGCTGAAGCTGGAAGTCACCGACGACATCCAGCATCAACCTTATCACGAGCGCGAAACATGGATGGGCGACAATGTGCAAATCGCCATGCAGCTTCCAGGACAGCGCGGGCTTTGGGAGATCGGGCTGGCCCGCCTTGCCGACGGCAGCGCGGAGAGCTTTGTCTGGCTCGCGCCCGCCGGGTTCGACGCGCCCCGGACGGCACAGGCGATCCGGCTGAAAACAGAACGCGACGAGCAGAGAAAACTGACAACATATGAGGCAGAGATTCCATTCCCCGCAATCGGAATGACCGAAGCGACGGGTCGAAGCGGCTTCCGCTTCAACCTCCTCATCAACGACAATGACGGGGAGATGCGCGAGAGCTATCTTGCCATTGCGCCGGGCATCGGCGACACCAAAAGTCCGCACCGTTACCCAACTGTCTGTTTCCGCTGAAACAATCCAATAATTACATCAGAAGCTCTTCAAGTATACGGGAAACCGGATATTTGAAGAGCTTCTAATCGTTCGCTAACAGAACGCTAACAATCGGGGGATATCTTATGTAGTATGAAGCCCGGAACTTCCTGATGAAATCCGGGGCACATGAACAAACGAGGAGTAGTTATGAAAAAACATTTTTTGCGAATCTTTGCGGCATCGATGCTCGCGCTCCCGGTCGCGGTTTCCGCGGCGGATGTCTCCCTCAATGGCGGTGGGGCCTCGTTCCCTGCTCCGGTCTATCGCGTCTGGACCTATAATTACGGCGAATCCACCAACAAGAAAGTGGAAGTATCTTACCAGAGCAGCGGCTCCGGCGCCGGAATCAATCAGATCAAGGACAAAACGCTTGACTTCGCCGGTTCCGACAATCCGCTGACCAAAGAAGAACTGGATCAATTCGGCCTTACCCAATTCCCGATGCTCACCGGCGGCGTAGTGGTGATCGTCAACCTCCGTGGCGTCAAAGAAACGCTGAAACTCGACCAGGACACTCTGGCTGGAATCTTCCTCGGCAACATCACCGAATGGGACAACCCGGCGATTCAGACCCTGAACCCGGAGATCAAGCTCCCGAAGGTGCGGATCACCGTGGTTCGTCGTTCGGACAGCTCCGGCACCTCCTTCATCTTTACCGATTACCTCACCAAGATCTCGAAGGAGTGGGCGGACAAAGTCGGCGCCGGCCCCGCGGTCAACTGGCCGGTCGGCATCGGCGGACAGAAGAACCCCGGCGTTTGCAACAACGTCGCCCGAATCAACGGTGCGATCGGTTACACCGAATACACCTATGCGATCGAGTCAAAGCTCTCGATGGTGACGCTTAAGAATAAAGCGGGCAAATTCATCGCCCCGACCGCGGAAGCCTTCCGCGCCTCCGGTCAACATGCCGACTGGAAGAACGCCCCGGGATTCTACATGGTTCTGACCGACCAACCCGGCGACGACAGCTGGCCCATCACCGGCTTGACTTATGTTTTGATCCAACGCAATCAGCCCGATGCGAAAAAGGCGGCTGAAATGCTGAAATATTTTAACTGGTGCTACACCACAGGTTCCAATGCCGCGTTGAAACTCCATTACGTTCCTTTGACGGGTGACGTCGTCGAGATGGTCCGCGCCGCGTGGAATTCCGAGATCCGCTCGGAAGGAGCCCCGGTTAAGTACTAACCACAAGTGAGCCCGACGATTATGGCAGATACGATTTACCGCAAACCAATCATCAACCCGGCTCGGTCCGACCGGATGTTCCGGATCGCCACACTCGGAAGTGGGCTTCTGGTGCTCGCGGTTCTCGCCGCACTGCTGCTGCAGCTCGGAGTCGGTTCCGCTCCCGCCTGGCGGGAGTTCGGGTTGAGGTTTCTGATCGGAACCGAATGGGACCCGGTCGCGAATACTTACGGTGCGTTGCCGGCCATCGTCGGGACACTGCTGACCACTGCACTCGCGCTTCTGATTGCGATTCCCCCGGCTTTCGTCACCGCCCTCTGGCTGGTCGACGCGCCGACGGGAATCGGCGAAGTGCTGAGCCAGGCACTTGACCTCTTAGCCGCGATTCCCAGTGTGATTTACGGCATGTGGGGTCTTTTCATCCTTGTCCCGGTGATGCAGGATTATGTGCAACCGTTTTTCTCTGATACCCTGCATCTCGGGAAGGTTCCATTTTTCGGCGAGTACGGCAACGGATTCGGCTTTTTGACTGCAAGCCTGATCCTTGCACTGATGATTCTGCCGTACATGTCGGCAATTATGCGGAACGTTTTCCGGATGACGCCGCCAATGCTGCGCGAATCCGCGTTCGGCGTCGGCTGCACCCGCTGGGAAACGGCGAAAGACATTGTAATGCGTTACGGAATCCGCGGAATGCTCGGCGGCGTCTTTATCGGACTCGGCCGCGCACTCGGAGAAACCATGGCCGTCCTGTTCGTAATCGGCAATGTGGTGGAAATTCCGACCAATCTCTATGCAAGCGGCACCACCATCGCCGCGACGCTGGCAAACAATTTCGCGGAAGCGAACGGCATTATGCGTTCCGTCCTGTTCGCGTTGGGATTGATCCTGCTGCTGCTGTCGCTCGGGGTGCAGATTCTCGCACAATACTATTTGGCCATGACCAGTGCCGGAAGAGGGGAGAAATGATATGACAAGCATTGCCCTGAAAAAACGGCGGGGGCTGTTCTTCCGCAAATTCTCGGACCGGCTGGTCGGGTTTCTCTCCATTGTCGCGCTGGCGATCGCCATCATCGGGATGGGCTGGATTCTCTGGACGGTGCTGGCGCGCGGAGCTTCGGTGATTTCCTGGACGTTCCTGACGGAAGTCTCCAAACCCCACGGCGTGCCGGATGGGGGGATCGGCAACGCGATCCTCGGTACGATCGCCATCACGCTCGGCGCGGGAGCCATGGGGATTCCGCCGGCGCTGCTGGCCGGAATTTTTCTTGCCGAATTCGGCAAAGGAACGAAAATCGGCGATACGATTCGATTCGCCGCAAATGTGATGATGGGGATGCCGTCGGTGGTGGTGGGGCTTTTTATCTACACGCTTCTGGTGATCCCAATGGCCGGCCCCTCCGGGTTCGCCGGTTCGGTCGCGTTGGCCGTTTTGATGTTCCCGGTGGTGTTGCGCACCACCGAAGATATGTTGCGGATGGTGCCGGATGCGCTGCGCGAATCGGCGCTCGCCCTCGGATGCAGCCGCGCACGCACGGTGGTGCGAATCATTTGCCGCAGCGCACGCGGCGGCCTGATGACCGGAATTCTGCTTGCCGTCGCCCGTGTTTCGGGCGAAACCGCTCCGCTGCTTTTTACCGCGCTCTGGAGCGACACCTGGCCGAAGAATTATTTCTCGGGACCGACCGCAAACCTGCCGGTTCTTGTGACTGAATATGCGACAAATTCTCCGTTCGAGGAGCAACATGCCGCCGGATGGGGCGCCGCGCTGGTCGTGACGCTGCTGGTATTGTTGCTGAACATCTCGACCCGGATCATTTTTAAGGAGAAACACCATGGACGCTGAGGCGAAAACCAAAATTTCCGTCCGGAACCTCGACTTTTTTTATGCCAAAGGAAATCAGGCGCTGTTCGGAAACAACATCGACATTCCCGCCAACCGGGTCACCGCCGTGATCGGCCCCTCCGGTTGCGGAAAATCGACCCATCTACGGGTTTATAACCGGATTTTTGAACTTTACCGCGGCCAGCGCGCCACGGGAGAAGTTCTGATCGACGGGAAAAACATCCTCGACAGTGGAGTTGACGTTCTGGAGCTTCGCCGCAAAGTCGGCATGATTTTCCAGAAACCGACGCCGTTCCCGATGTCGGTGTTCGACAACGTCGCCTACCCGATGCGTCTTCATTTCAAGCTCTCGAAGAGTGAGATCGCCGACCGGGTGGAAGGCGCGCTGCGTGGCGCATCGCTCTGGGAAGAGGTGAAAGATAAACTGAAGAAATCCGGACTTGCCCTCTCCGGCGGTCAGCAGCAACGACTCTGCATCGCCCGCGCCATCGCCGCCGAACCGGAGATTCTGCTGATGGATGAGCCGACCAGCGCCGTGGACCCGGTCGCCACGCTCAAGATCGAGGAACTGGTGCTTCAACTGCGCGAACGCTTCACCGTGGTGATCGTCACCCACAATATGCAGCAGGCTTCGCGAGTGTCGGATTGCACGGCGTTCTTTTACAAAGGCGAAATCATCGAATTCGATAAAACCGAAAAGATTTTTACCAATCCATCGCAGAAAAAAACAGAAGACTATATCACAGGACGCTTCGGATGAGGGAGGAAGAGCATGAGTGAACAGTTGGACAAAGAGATCGGCCGGCTCAAGCGAATGGTCATCGCCCTCGCTTCCGCCGTCGAAACCGCGGTTCAGCAGGCGGTCGTTGCCGCCGCGGAACCGAACAGTGAGATGGCCGCCGCCGTCATCGCCCGCGATGACACAATCGACCGCTCCGAGATCATGATCGAGGAAGAGTGCCTGAAACTTCTGGCTCTCTACCAACCGGTCGCGGGGGATTTGCGGTACATCGTCACCATTTTCAAGGTGAACAGTGAGTTGGAGCGGATCGGCGACCTCGCGGTAAACATCGCGCGGCACACGCTCGATCGCGTCGCGCGCCCGCAACGGGAAATTGCCGAACCGATCGATTTCACCGCACAGACGCAGCTGGTGCGCCAGATGCTGAAACGCGCGCTGGATGCGTTGGTCACCCGCAACTGCCTTGACGCGAACGCCGTCATGCGCATGGACGCCGAAGTCAACGAGATCTATCGGGAAATCAAACAACGCGCCATCGACCTGGCCCGAAAATATCCGCAGGACGCCGACTATTACGTCGACGCGATGTGCATTTCGCGCCACCTCGAACGCATGGGGGATTGCACCACAAACATCTGCGAAGATGTGATCTATCTCGAACTCGGACGCATCGTCCGTCATTCGCGCCTGGAACTTGAGGAGTAAATTGTTCCATATCCAACCGGAAAAATGTCGGTTTTGACTTGAAAAAAATCACCCGGTCTTCTATAGTGATCAAATGATGACAGAAATTTCCGGAAAGACAGGGGTTGGATATGGAACCGAAGGACATCGAACAATTTCAAGCCGAGGCGCAGCTTTGCGCCGCACCGCTTCAACGCATCAAAGAAGAAATGGGGCGAGTGATCGCCGGACAGGAGAAATTGATCGACCGGCTGTTGCTGGCGCTCGTCTCCGACGGGCACGTTTTGCTCGAAGGCGTTCCGGGGCTGGCCAAAACACTGACGGTGAAAACACTGTCGCAGACACTTTCCGGAACTTTTTCACGCCTCCAATTCACTCCTGATTTGCTCCCCGCCGACGTGATCGGCACGCGCATCTACAATACCCAGACACACGAGTTCACCACCCGGATCGGACCAGTTTCCGCCAATATCGTACTGGCCGACGAAATCAACCGAGCCCCGGCAAAGGTGCAGAGCGCGCTGCTCGAAGCCATGCAGGAGAAACAGATCACCATCGCAGGTGAATGCTTTAAGCTCCCGCTGCCGTTTCTGGTGATGGCGACGCAGAATCCCATCGAACAGGAAGGCACTTATCCGCTGCCGGAGGCGCAGCTTGATCGATTTATGTTCAAAATTGAAGTGGACTACCCTTCTCGCAACGAAGAAGCGGCGGTGATCGAGCGCATGGCGCGACCGGCGCCGAAAATCTCCGCCTCCCCTGTGGCGAAACTTGACGACATCATGCGGGCGCGCGCCATGGTGGAACATGTTTACCTCGATGAAAAGATCATCCAGTACATTCTCGATCTCGTGATCGCCACCCGTCCGGGGTGCCGCGACCGGCTTTCGGAGCGTCAGGCCGGGGCGAAATTCGGCGGAATCGACGGACTCATCCATTTTGGTGCCTCTCCGCGCGCCTCCATCGCGCTGGCGCTGGCCGCCCGTGCCGCAGCGCTGCTCGCCGGACGCGCCTATGTGCTGCCGCAGGATGTCAAGGAAATCGCGCCGGACGTACTGCGCCACCGCGTGGTTCTCTCCTACGAGGCGGAAGCCGAAAACATCGACGCCGATGCGGTCATCGCCCGCCTCCTCGCCGAACTGCGGACACCCTGAGTTTCGAGAGGAGTGCCTTATGTTGCCGCCAGAAATCGCCAGACAAATCCGGCTCTTGGAAATTCGGACGAACCGTATGGTCAATGAGATCACCGGCGGTGCCTACCGCAGCGCCTTCAAGGGGCGCGGCATCGAATTTGAAGAAGTTCGGGAATACACGGTCGAAGACGACGTACGCGACATCGACTGGAACGTTTCTGCCCGCATGGGGACTCCTTACGTAAAAAAGTACGTTGAAGAACGTGAACTGTCGGTGCTTTTGCTGGTTGACGTTTCCGCCTCCGGTGTCTTCGGCTCTTCCGCGCGGAACAAGCGGCGCACCGCCGCCGAACTGGCGGCCATTCTCGCATTCAGCGCCGCCCGCAACGGCGACAAGGTAGGGCTCCTGATGTTCAGTGATACAATCGAGCTTTATGTGCCGCCGAAATCCGGAAGGAGCCACACGCTGCGACTGATCCGGGAAATGCTGGCCTTTGAACCGAAATCACAGGGCACTGACATCGATCTCGCGTTGCGGGAAAGCATTCTTCTGCTCAAAAAGCGAAGTGTCGTCTTTCTTTTGAGCGACCTTCTCGATCAGCAGAGCTACGAGGCCAGTTTGAAAATCTTGAACCGCAGGCACGATGTGATCGCACTCGGCGTGGTGGATCCAGCCGAACAGCGCTGGCCCTCCCGTATCCCGGTGGTCGTCGAAGACGCCGAAACAGGCAATCAGGTACGGTTCGACGGCGGGCGCGGCGCGTTGCGCCATCTTGACGACGCATTCTCCGAAATGGCGCGGCAACGGCAGGAACTTTGCCGACGCGCCCGGGTCGACCTGGTGGAAATCGGCAGCGACGGCGACGTGTTACGCCCGGTGGTGGAATTCTTCGCCAAACGGCGACGGCAGATGGGCGCGCGAGGATAAAACATGACGAAACACATTTTTAGTACACTTGCTTTCATCGTCGGAGCGGCGATACTGTTCGGTTCGTTAGTCTGGGTTTCCGGTTGGCTGTACAGCTTCCGGTTGATCGATACGATGCCGTTGCCGGCGGAAGCCGGAGTCAAACCGCTGACGCCGAATGTCGGTGAGATGCTTCCGGGAGCATTCTGGTTCGACCTCCCACTCTGTCGCTCGGTGACCGATGTGTCAATCCATCCCGGTGATGGAGCGGTGATCAGCAATGTGCAACTCAAAAAAGGGAAATGGCGTTTTTCCCGCCGGGAATGGCTGGTCACATTCGAGGTTTATTCATTGCGCGCCGGAGAAATCGCCCCGGGAACCCTGACGCTGACACTTGCCGGGAAGAATCCGGAAACGGTCACCCGCCCGATCGCCCGATTCTCCGCCGTTCTCCCGTCAAAGCCTCTCTCCGGCGAGCTTACGCTGGCCGATCCGATTGAACCGGAGCAATCGTTCCCGTGGGGAAAGCTCGGCGCTGCGCTTGCGGTTCTGCTCACCATCGGCGGATGGATCGTGGAAGCGTGCAAAATTCGCCGCCGTCCACCGACCCTGCCACTGAAGGAAAGGATGCGAGAGGCGCTCCAACAATTTGACCGCGAACTCTCCCAGGCAAAGATCACACCCGCCGAGGGATATGTCAAACTGACCGATCTTGTCCGCGATTATCTGGAGGAACGTTACGGAATTTCAGCCTCGATCCGAACCACAACGGAAGTTCTCACTGAAATCAACGGCGTCTACTCGCCGCTCCCAGAATCCGAACGGCCATTTTTACAAGAATTTCTCGCTGCGGCGGATCAGGTGAAATTCGCCGCCATCACCCCCGATCTGGAACTGCTGAATCAGGCCGCCAAGAGTGCGTGGCAACTAATTGAAGCAACCTCCCAGAAGGACACGAAGGAGGCACATCGATGATCGAATTCGCCTCTCCCTGGTTCCTGTTGCTTCTGCTGCTGCTTCCGCTGATCGGCTATTACTGCACCTGCCGCCAGAAGCAGCCGTCGGTGACGGTGGCCTCCGCCCAACCGTTTCAACGGGTTCAGGCGGCGCGCCGCCCGGGTTTCCCGCTCTGCTGCATGTTGCTGGCGCTGGGCGTGCTGTTCGTCGCCCTCGCCCGTCCGCGCGCCGGGAGCGAAAAATTACTGTACCGTTCACAGGGAATCGACATTATTCTGGCCATCGACCTCTCCGGCAGCATGAATTTCTTCGACGTTCCGCGCACCATCACCAGCGACGTGACTTTTGTGCAGGGAATCCGGAACGGCAGCGTGAAAGATCGCCTCGAAGTTGCCAAAGAGGAGATCGCCGGTTTTATTTCCAGCCGCCCCAACGACCGAATCGGGCTGATCGGTTTCGCCGACTCCGCCTACAGCCTCGCCCCGCCGACACTCGACCACGGCTGGTTGCAGGAGCGCCTGCGCGGATTGCAGACCAACATTCTCGGGAATCGCACCGGAATCGCCTCGCCGATCGGCATTGCGGCCGTCCGACTCAAAGATTCCGACGCAAAACGGCGGGTTCTGGTACTTTTCACCGACGGCAGTAACAACGTTCGGAACGCTCTGTCGCCGGAACAGGCGGCAGAACTGGCAAAGCAGCTTAACATCACCCTCCACACCGTCGGAATCGGCAGCGGCAACGCATTCGCCATCCAGTACGGACGACTTGTTCCGGCGCAGGGACAATTTGACGAAGCATTGCTCCGCAACCTTGCCGAGCTTACCGGCGGCCGCTACTTTCCCGCTGCCGACGCCGAAGGAATGCGGCAGGTGATGGAAGAGATCAATTCGCTGGAGAAAACCAGCGTCGAACAACCCAAGTATATGGAATATCGCGAATACGCGCCTTCCCTGGCTCTCGTGGCTCTCTGCCTTGCGCTGCTCGCATTTTTTGCCCAAAGCACATGGCGACTCCGGTTGCCATAACTCGAAAGGAGGCGATATGGATCACGATGCGAAACGAATTCGACTTTGGTGCCTGCTCTCTGTGATCGGCATTCTCGGCTATGGAATCGTTCCGGCCGCAGGGAGCTTGTGGGAAAGCTCCAGCAGATCCTTTGGAATTCCACTTTTCCTCATAATCGTGGTGAGTTTGCTTTGTCTGCCGACGCTGATGTCCCTGCTGTGCATTTCATTTCTACACAAAAAAGAGAATTTTGTTCTCTTTCTTTTGATCTGGCTGGTGCAGTTGGCCGGACCGATCACCCTGTTTACGGCAAACGACGCAGAAGATTGGGAATTGCGGATCAATCTGTGGTATTGTCTGCATATCGCGATTGTGACTGTGATTTTGTGGCTGCTCCTTTTGTTGCCGAAACAACGAAATTGGCTGTTGAGCATACTGATCACCGGTTGCAATCTGGGGCAACTCTTCTTGTTCTGCCTTTTGCCGGAATAAAAAAACGGAACAATGACGGATAAATAGCGGAACTGCTATTCTTCTGAAAACAAACAACTTAATGGAATATCGCAACTTAACTTGCCGGAAAAAAAACGAGCCAATATCGGAGATTTTCGCCAGTTATCCGCCACGAAATGGGCGAGAAAACATTCGGAATATCTTGAAAATCGGATGGAACGCGGTATCTTAGCAATAACGGTTTTAGCGCCGGAGTACCGGCAAACAGCCGTTGCCCTTTCCCGTTTTTTCCCGGATCGTTTTTTTTGCTTGAAACACGCAACACACTTTGGAGGTGTCGGATGAACATTGGCCGCTGGTTCTTACTCTTTGCAATCGCGCTTTCACCGCTTCTTCTCGCCTCTTGCGCGAGCGAATTGGAGGATCGCAGCGACGCCCGAAGCACCCGCGTCGAACACCGCAAAAACCGGCAGGAACAGCGCCGTAAGGCATTCGAGCCATTGCGCCCGGACGAGGAGTATCGCGTCCTGCCGCAATGAATCAATACTTGTGAGGGAACCGGATGGAAGAAGAAAAGAACATCGCGCTTGGCGTCTGCACCCGTTACGGGATAGTCGGTGCATCGAGCCGTTTGCGGTATTACCAGTTCCGCGAAGCGTTTGAAAAGGTCGGGTTCACACCGCACTACCAGCCGTTTTTCTCCGACGCCTATCTGAAAAAGCTGTATGCGGGGCAGGGAAAATCGCTAGCACTCGCTTTCGGAGCATTGCTGCGAAGATTGTTGGAGGCGCCCTTTTATCCGGAACGGCTGTTGCTGGAATACGAACTCTTCCCGGAATTTCCGTTCGAGCTGGAAGCGCGTTTTCTGCGGAAACGCCGGTATGTCCTGAATTTTGACGACGACGTCTGGCTCAAATACGCCGGACGGAAGCGGTTGGACGGCAAGTACGATTCTCTGGTGGCGGAGGCGCACGGCATCATCTGCGCCAACGAGCTTCTACTCGAACGGGTACGGAAGCTCAATCCGGAAGCAATCTGGATTCCAACAACCGTAGATCTCTCCGCCTACCCGGTGGGAACGCAAAAATTTCCGCGCTTCACCATCGTCTGGATCGGCACCCCGATCACCTACGGTTATCTGGAGCAGGCCGCCGATGCCCTGCGAGCGATGGCGAAAGTCGCCGATTTTGAACTGCTGGTCATTGCGAAAAAAGGATTGGAGGCGCGCGCGCTTCCCGGCGTTGCCATGCGGTTTGAGGAGTGGTCGACGGAAACCGAGGGCGCTCTACTGTCGCGCTGCCATGCCGGAATCATGCCCCTGCCGAACGACGATGCGTTCGCCGCCGGGAAGTCGGCGTTCAAATTGATTCAATATCTGGCGGCGGGTCTGCCCGCAATCGCCAGCCCGGTAGGGGAGAACCTTCGCGTGCTCCGCGAGGGAGAAACCGGATTCTTCGCCACCACCCCGGCGGAATGGGCGGAGGCGCTCCGACAACTGCAAGATGAATCGCTTCGGGAGCGGCTGGCGGATGAGGCGCGGCAAATAGCGTTTGATTACTCCGTTCAGAAATTCGGCCCGATCTATGCGGGCTACCTCAAGCAGACGTTGAACTGAGGCGAACCACCAACCGCGCAGGCAATACCCGCCGGGGAAGCGGTGTGTCGTTCCGCAAATATTCGTCGATGGCGCACGCAGCGAGATAGCCGGCTTCCTCCGCTTCATGGCGCACCGTGGTGAGCGGCGGATCGGTGAACTCTGCGAAGTCATTGTCGTCAAACCCGACAATCGACAGCATTTCCGGCACTCGAAACCCCGCGCTTTTCGCGGCGGAGAGCGCTCCGAAAGCGATTTCATCGTTCGTCGCCATCACTGCGGTCAGCGGAACGCCGCCTGTCAGCAGTTTCCGCATGGCCTCCGCCCCGGATTCCAATGATCCGCACTTCGCGGTATGCTCGACGACCAGCGCCGGATCGAATGCGATCCCCGCTTCTGCCAGCGCAGCTTTGTACGCCTCGAACCGCTCCACATGGTTTGACGTCCGGGAGCAACAGCGCAAATAGCCGATGCTGCGATGCCCCAACGCAATCAGGTGCCGCGCCGCCTCCAGTGAGCCGGAATAGGAATCGTTATCGATATAGCCGGCACCCGCGACTTCCGCCCGCTCATCAACCAGCATAAGCGGCAGGCCAGCCTCCGACAAATGAGCGTATTCTGAAGCGAAATCAGCGGGAACGATCAAGATCACGCCCGAACATTGCTGATCCCGAATCAGGTCGAGCAGCCTCCCCCGCTCCTCTTCCGGAGCGACGATGGTTGCGGCGGAAATGTTGCCTTCGCCGACACAACGATAGATCCCGGAAAGTACGGCGGCGGTATAAGGCGCAATTCGCGTGCTTCCTGTCACCACCGCCAAACGCGGCAGGCGACTGGCCGGATAATTCGGGCGAAAACGATATTTTTCCAGCAACGCCCCCACTCGGCGGCGCGTTTCTTCGCTCACCCCCGCGCGGTTATTGATGACACGCGACACCGCCGACGCCGAAACGCCAAGCTCCGCCGCAATGCTGGAAATACTGATTGGTTTTGCTTTTCTTGCCATTTTTTAACATAGCACCGGATTTCCGCATTTGCAATATTTTGCGCAAAATAATAAAAACTGAAATTTTTTCGCTTGATTCCATCGCTTTCCAGACTATACTAAAAGCAAAACAATATTTTGCGCAAAAGAATTGGGGGGCGAAAATGAAGCAAAGTTTGAACGGCAAATGGGTGTTGAACTTCATTCATCCGGAATCAGGGAAAGCGATGGAGATTCCGGCACAAGTGCCGGGCAATGTGATCGCGGATCTTCACCGTGCGGGAGTGATTCCCGATCCGTATTTCGGGATGAATTCCGCACATCTCCGCATCTGGGAATTTGCTGATTTCTGCTACAAAACCACCTTCCGCGCCACTGCGGCCGCAGTGGGGGAGCGTTTGGAACTGGTACTGGAAGGCGTCGACACCGTGGCAGAAATTCAGCTGAACGACGAACCGCTCGCCGCAGTGGAGAATATGTTCATCGAACACCGCTTCGATGTCACAACACGGATCGATGCCGCAACGGAGAACCGCCTTGAAGTGACGATCCGCAGCGCCGTCAATGCGGCACGCAAATTTTCCCGCACCTTCGACACCACAACACTCGCATACAATTACGAGGGGCTCTCGCTTCGCAAGGCCAACCACTCTTATGGCTGGGATATCGCGCCGCGCATCGTCGGCGGCGGCCTCTGGCGCGACGTCTCGCTGGAGCGGATTCCCGCCGATCGCTGGACCGAGGTGATGCTCCACGCAACCAGCGTTTCAAAACAGACGGCGAAACTGGTTCTGAACTGGAGCTTTGAAACGGCGGCGGAGCGCTTGATTGATTTTACGGTCACACTCACCATGCGCCATGGAAACAGTGTGCTGGAGAAACAGTTCCGAGCCGATTTCGTCACCGGACGCACCGCATTTGAATTGCCCGACCCGCATCTCTGGAATCTGCGGGGGCGCGGCGAAGCGGCACTGTATGATGTGACGCTCGAATTGCTGCACGGCGGCAGGCTTATCGCGAAGAAGAATTTCCGCACCGGAATCCGCACCATCCGTCTTGACCGCACCGAAGAGCTGGCGGCGGACGGCTCCGGCCGCTTCCGCTTCATCCTGAATGGGGAACCGATTTTCATTCTCGGTTCAAATTGGGTTCCCGCCAACGCGATGCACGGCGAGGAGCGGGGGCGAATCCTGAAATCGCTCGCATTGTTCGCCGATCTCGGCTGCAACATGGTGCGGTGCTGGGGAGGAGGCGTCTACGAGGATCACGACTTCTTCGACTGGTGCGACGAAAATGGAATGCTGGTCTGGCAGGACTTCATGCTCGCCTGTCAAATGCCGCCGCAAGGCGATGACTTCACCAAAAAAATCGGGGAAGAAGCAACACAGATCATCCGGAAACTGCGAAACCATCCATCGCTCGCGCTCTGGTCCGGCGACAACGAATGTGATGAATCCGTCCTGTGGAACGGCGACCACCGGAGGCCGTCGTCAAACCGGATCACACGTGAAGTTCTTCTCCGCGCGGTTCTCGCCAACGATCCATCGCGAGATTACCTGCCAAGCTCTCCATATCTGACTGATTTCGTCGCCTCATTCGGCAACACGAGTCGCGCCCCGGAACAACATCTTTGGGGACCGCGTGACGAATACAAGGGCGATTTTTACCGTTTGAACAGCGCCTGCTTCGCCAGCGAAACGGGTTACCATGGCATTCCATGCGTCGAGAGCTTGAAGCAATTTCTTTCGCCGGCGCATTTGTACCCGGCAGTGGATGATCCGGAGTACCTGATCCACGCCGCCCAGCCGTACGGACAAACCGATGGGCCTTATTCTTACCGGATCAAACTCTTTCTCGATCAAGTGGAGAATACGTTCGGCGACATCCCGGACGAGCTGGAAACGCTTGTGAGCGCATCTCAGATTGTCCAGGCGGAGGCGATGAAATTTTTCATCGAGAACTTCCGGTTCGGCAAGAGCAAGCGCTCCGGATTGCTCTGGTGGAACGTGGCCGATTGTTGGCCGCAGATCTCCGATGCAGTGGTGGACTATTACTATGAGAAGAAGCTCGCTTACCACTATATCCGAAACGTGCAACAGCCGACATTGTTGATGATGGGGGAACCGGCGGGCTGGCAGTGTGAATTGCGGCTGGACAACAATTTACCCTATTCAGTAGCGGGGCGCTACCAAGTCGCCGACCTGCTCACCGGAGAACGGCTGAAGGGAGGAGAGTACGAATGCGCCGCAGACGGAATCGTCAACCTCGGCAGCCTTCGCATTTCGGTCGGAAAGCACCGGATGCACCTGCTGGAGTGGGAAGTTGACGGCGAATGGAAGCATAACCATTACCTGCTCGGCCACGCCCCCTACGATCTCAGATACTACCGGAAATGCCTGGAGAAGATCCGGAAAGCAATCTGTTCCTGACTCAATCATGATCCGATAAAACATAAGCCGTTCTTTAAGGCGTAGAGGTTCATTTTTGCGGGCGGAGCTTGCGAATTTGATCGCGGAGATCGGCGGCGCGTTCAAATTCCAGCGCTTCCGCCGCGGTACGCATCTCGCCGGTCAGCTCTCCGATCAACGAACTGAGGTCGGCCTCGGAAAGCCCAAGTTCTCCGATATCCGTCGCATCTGTGAACATCGTTCCCGCCAACTTCGGCATCTTGTGCTTCTTCTTGTCGCCAGAATCCGGTGCAACAATCTCGCCAATGGTGAAATTGCGCTCTTTTTTGATGGTTTCCGGAATGATTCCGTGCTCTTTATTGAATGCCGCCTGACGTTCCCGGCGCGCATCGGTCTGTGCGATCAACCGTTGAATGCTCGGCGTCATATTGTCGGCATAGAGAATCGCCCGCCCGTTTTTGTTACGCGCCGCCCGCCCGGCCGTCTGCACAAGCGAACGCTCCGAGCGAAGGAACCCCTCTTTATCCGCATCGAGAATTGCCACCAGGGCAACTTCCGGCAAGTCGATCCCCTCTCGCAACAGATTGATGCCGATGACGCAATCGTAACCGCCATCACGCAGTTTATTCAGCACCCGCACCCGCTCCATCGCATCCAGTTCACTGTGAAGATAAGCGGCGCGAATGCCAAGTTCCGAAAGATAATCCGAGAGCCGTTCCGAGGCTTTTTTGGTAAGCGTGGTCACCAGTGTCCGCTCTCCGCGCTCCGTTGCGCGACGGATTTCGGCGATCACGTCATCCACCTGCCCTTCCAATGGCCGAATCTCGATCACCGGGTCCAGAAGCCCGGTCGGGCGCACAATCAGTTCAACTGGTGAACCGGAGCGGGAAAGTTCAAATTCCGATGGCGTTGCGGAAACGAAAATGGTGTCTCCGGTCAACTGTTCAAACTCTTCAAATTGCAACGGGCGGTTCTCCAGCGCCGATGGAAGCCGGAACCCGTGGTCAACCAACACCTGCTTTCGGCTACGGTCGGCGCGGTACATTGCCTGAAGCTGCGGAAGCGTCACATGCGATTCGTCGATAATAGTCAAAAAATCACGCGGGTAGAAGTCCAGCAGGCAGAACGGACGCGAACCCGGTGTGCGGTTCGCCAGGTGCATCGAGTAGTTTTCGATGCCGCTGCAATACCCGATCTCCTTCATCATCTCAAGATCGTAAGTGACACGCTGGTAGAGCCGTTGCGCCTCTACCAGAAGGTTGTTCTTTTCAAACCAGGCAACCCGGTCGGTCATTTCGGCGAGAATGATATCGGTCGCGCTTTGAATCCGCTCCGGCGGGAGGACGAAATGCTTACACGGAAACATCGTGACATGCTGTGGGCGGGTCTTCACCCTCCCCGTCACAATATCGCGCCGCTCGATCGCCTCCACCTCATCACCGAAAAAGGAGATCCGGATGCAATCGTCCCGCTGCGGCTCATAAATGTCAACCACATCGCCGCGCACACGAAATTCCCCCTTCTCCGGCGCCGCATCGTTGCGCGAATACTGAATGTCAACCAACCGACGCAGCAACTCATCCCGACCGGTCGTGTCGCCGATTTCGATGCGGACGCACATATCCGCGTAATCATCCGGCGAACCCAATCCGTAAATACAGGAAACACTTGCGACGACGATCACATCACGCCGTTCGACCAGGCTCGCGGTCGCCGCAAGACGCAGTTTTTCGATGTTCTCATTGACAGAAGCGTCCTTGGCAATGTAAGTGTCAGTTTGCGGAATATACGATTCCGGCAAATAATAGTCGTAATAACTGATGAAATACTCGACCGCGTTTTCTGGAAAAAACGCCTTGAATTCACTATAAAGTTGCGCTGCAAGCGTCTTATTGTGTGACAGGACCAAAACCGGACGATCCGCCTTGGCAATCATATTGGCCAAGGTGAAAGTTTTCCCTGAACCGGTGACGCCGAGCAGCGTCTGATAGCGCCGCTGATCATGCAGATTCTTCATCATCTGCACAATCGCCTGCGGCTGATCGCCCGCCGGTTGATACGGCGAATGTAACTGGAAAAGGCTCATGAAATCACACTTTTTTACTGGATTTTATCAATAAGGAATATACCATGAAAGCACCGGGAAATCAAACGCCATCCCTTGAATTATACCTCCGGAAAGGCCGAAAAATTATTCCGTCAGTTATCCGTTATTTGTCCGACACTTTCATTTTCAAGCTCAGACTGATCCGTTATTGCCCTTCCCGATAATGTCCTGGCGTCATACCGTAATGATGCTTGAATACTTTGCAAAAATAGCTGGTATCGTCGAATCCGCAGCCGGCGGCAATCTCTTTGATCGGCGCGGTCGTGGTCTGGAGCAGACGAAGTGCAAGACGCATCTTTTGGGTTGTAATGAAGACATGGGGGGAATCCCCGGCAAGTTCACGAAATCGGCGGGTAAAGTGCCAGCGACTGCATCCGGCTACTTTTGCCAACTCTTCCACCGAGATCGGGCGATCAAGATTTTTTCGACAAAAATCATGAATTTTCGCCATAAAGTCCCCGCCGTCTGGAGAAGGCGTCGGCAATGGGTCATTCATCAGCGTCATCAAAAAAGAATAAGCCGCCGCACTGGCGTCATAACGACTTTCCAGACGTTTCTCCCGGCAGGCGGCAAGCATTTCCCATGCGGCGCGGACGGTGGGGGAATCGGCCGCAAACGGGCGTACAACTCCGTTCCGGTTTCGATATTCATTTCCCAACCGCACCAATTCCGAACCGTTGACGGTGACATAGAGAAATTCCCAGGAGGGGGAATCCGGCGGCAGAAAATAGATGTGCCGTTCAGGAACCATCAGAAAAAACGCGCTCCCGGGTGGAACCGCATACTCCTGTCCCCCATAGGCCACCCGCCCCATTCCATTCAGCGTATACTGCCAGATGATGAGGCTGTGCCCGCCGCGTCGGAGTCCATCCCAGTGATATTCCGGACTTCGCGCCAGTTCGTGCCCGCAGTTCAGCAACATGGAGTGAAGCCGCTCAGTTCGTTCCGTATAAAACGGCGTATACGATTCAAAGCTGATTTTTCCATAGCGTATCAAATTTGGCATATATTTTTCCTCCAAGTGCTGAATTTACCACTGGAATTCGCTTTTTCAACACTGGGGATCATGAAAGATAGCACAAAATTACCGTCAATAGCAAGTTTTTCTCATTTACTTTTGATTTGAAGGAGCTATTGTAATAGTGACGTCAATGATATCACAACGGAATCTCTCAACCAAACCACATAAGGAATCACAGAGATGGCCAAGATCACATTCATGGGTGCGGGCAGCACGGTGTTTGCCCGTAACGTGCTGGGCGACTGCATGTGCCGGGAAGCGCTGAAGGATTCGCACTTCGCGCTGTACGACATCGACGGGCAGCGTCTGAAGGAGTCGGAATTCATCCTGAAAACTCTGAACGCGAACATCAACGACAACCGCGCCACGATCACGACCCACCTCGGCGTCGAGAACCGCAAAGACGCTCTCCGTGGCACAGATTTCGTAGTCAACGCAATTCAGGTCGGAGGCTACGAGCCTTCGACGGTGATCGATTTCGAGATTCCGAAGAAATTCGGCCTGCGCCAAACCATCGCCGATACACTCGGCATCGGCGGAATCTTCCGCTCGCTGCGGACGATTCCGGTTATGCTTGACTTTGCCCGCGACATCGAAGAGGTCGCCCCGAATGCGTGGTTTCTGAACTATACCAACCCGATGTCCATGCTGACCGGCGCCCTGTTGCGCGGTTCCAACGTGAAAACCGTCGGACTTTGCCACTCGGTTCAGGTTTGTGCCAAAAGCATGTTTGAAGCTCTCGGATTGGATCACAGCGATGAGCGTATGGCCAATATCCGCACCCACATCGCCGGAATCAACCACATGGCCTGGCTGCTTTCGATCAGCGAGAACGGCAAGGATCTCTATCCGGAGTTGAAGGCGCTGGCTGATGAAAAAATGGCGATCTGGCGCGCTGCGAAAAACAAAGAAGACAAATCCGGCAACATGATCCGCATCGAAATGATGCGCAAATTCGGCTACTATGTGACCGAATCCAGCGAACACAACGCCGAATATCAGCCCTACTGGATCAAGGACAAATACCCGCACCTGATCGACGAATACAACATCCCGCTCGACGAATATCCGAGAAGATGTATCAAGCAGATCGCCGACTGGAAGAAACAGTATGCGGAACTGTCGAACGATCCGCACCTCTCGCACAAATTGTCGCACGAGTATGGCTCGGGCATCATCGAAGCGATCTACACGAACAAACCCTACCAGATCGGCGGAAACGTGCTGAACCACGGTTTCATCCCGAATCTTCCGGCCGAAGCGGTCGTCGAGGTTCCCTGTCTGGTGGATGGCAGCGGCGTGCAAGGTTGCTATGTCGGCAATCTGCCGACCCAGTGCGCGGCTCTCAACATGACTAACATCAACGTTCAGCTGCTGACCATCGAAGCGGCGCTGACGAAGAATCGTGACCGGATCTATCAGGCCGCGATGCTCGATCCGCACACCTGCGCCGAGCTGTCGATCGACGACATCGTGGCCATGTGTGATGAGCTGATCGCCGCACACGGCGATATGCTGCCGAAATACAACTGATTGCGGTTGTAAGACAGCTTCAAATCTCCGGAGAAACGGTTGTTTTTCCGGAGATTTTTTTATCCGTCACTTTTCCGTCAGATTCATTCAGCGACGAAATCTGCGACGGTAATGCTCCGGAGAAACGCCGGAGAAGTTCTTAAAACGACGGCTGAAGTGATAAGGGTCGCGATAGCCGAGGCGCTTTGCGACTTCAGTAATGGAAAGATCCGTTGAGATAAGAAGTTCCGCCGCCTGTCGAAGTTTGAGTTCCTCCACGTAATTCTTCGGCAGCAGCCCCGTATGCTGTTGAAAATTACGGCGAAACTGGTCAGGCGACAGATTGCAGAAATTTGCCATTTCCTCCACTGTCCACCAGTAATCCGGCCGTGATTTGATGGTTTCCAACAACTCTTCGACCGGTGATGCAATCACGCTTTTTCTTTGTTCCAGATAGAGATCCACCAGTAATTTCTGCAACATGATATTGGCTCGAAGTTGTGCGTCGTTAGAAGGATCCTGAATCAATTCCGCAATCAACAACAGTTTGCGCGCCGATGCGAATTCATACACGCCCGACTGAAGAATTCCGGCATTCCGCAACATATCCGCCACCGGTCCGATAAAGCGAATCGAGTCTTCCACATACGGTTCCCCGTCGTAGCCGCCATAACGGTTCAGCGTTCCCGGCGTGACAATCACCAATTGACCGGAACGCATATCGCACTCTCCCTTGCCATCGATCCAACATCGGCCTTTTCCAGAAAACAGATGAGAAATGGAGTAGAACTCGAATTTTCGGAAATTACAACTGAAAAATCCATTTTCAGCGGAACGCACGCCACAACCCGCATTGATGATCCAAAGCCCATAACGACGATGAAACTCCGGCATTGAACCTAAAAGACGATGTACATCCGGCCGTTCACCGTTTCGGTCAAATGCAATTATTTTGTCATTTTGCATGCTGGTTTTATCCATTTTAGTTTCTTTTTTCTGTAGTATAATATATATCAGAACATACTTTTTTGTCAAGGTGTCCATCCATAAATTACGAGGTATCAATATGGCGGAAGCAAAGAAAATCGGAATTGCGGTACTCGGTATGGGAAACCGTTCCCGCTGTGTGGTCAACAATCTGCTGCGCGACTCCAAAAACGGCGTGGAGATCCTTGCCGCTTACGATCCGGATAAAAAGCTGATGACCGAAACAATCCAGCTTTGGAAACAAACCGGAATCACCAGCGAATGTAACAGCGACCTGGAAGCAATTTCGGCTCCCGGTGTGGAATGGGTGATGATATTCTCCCCCAATGTCTATCACAAGGAGCAGATTCTGTCGGCATTCAAAGCGGACAAGCACGTATTCAGCGAAAAACCGCTGGCTACCTCCATTGAGGATTGTCGTGAGATTTATGAGGCTCATCAAAAATCCGGAAAACTTTTTGCCACCGGATTTGTTCTGCGCTATGCCCCGATTTACCGCAAAGCCAAGGAGCTCCTCTCCTCCGGGAAACTCGGTCAACTGATCACCATCGACGGAACCGAAAACATTACACCCGATCACGGCGGCTACATCATGCGCAATTGGCGGCGTCTGACCAAATACGCCGGGCCGCATATTCTGGAAAAATGCTGTCACGACCTCGATCTCATCAATTGGTTTGTCGGTTCCCTCCCTTCTCGTGTCGCTTCTTTCGGCGGACGTAATTTTTTCATTCCAGAAAACGAGAAATTGATGGAAAAATATGGTGAGAAAACCTTCTGTTCCTGGTGGGATCCGCACGCAATCCCTTCTCCATTCTGCAATGACGGTGATTTGATGGATAATACCATTTCCATCGCAGAATTTCGGAATGAAGTTCGCGTCTCCTTTACCGCCACGATGAGCAACGCGATTCCGGAACGCCGCCTTTACTTTGTATGCAGCGAAGGAACGATGAAACTGGACCTTTATACCGGAAAACTCTATTATCGCTGCATCAATGGCGAAGGTGTTATCGAAGTTGGAATTCCCGGCGACGGTCACGGTGGTGGTGACGGCTATATTATGAAAGAGCTTTACGAAACCATGATAACCGGCGCCAAACCGAAATGCAGCGGCAACGAAGGATTGGAAAGCGCCGTCTATGCACTGGCTCTCGACGAAGCTGCTCGCACCAGACAAATCGTCGATCTTGAGCCTTTCTGGAAATCCATGGGTCGCTGACGAAGTCCTTATCCTATGAACCAAAACGCTTCATGATTCCCAAGAAGCGTAAGATGAAGGTACGATCACACCTTCTCTTCACGATCGATCGATACAATATTTATAAATTCTAAATGACGGACAAATCCGTTATTTTTAACAAATAACGGATTTGTCATAATTTTTTTATTACAATATATTTATCTATTTCAACAAGAATACCTTTCCGCCATATATACTCAACCTCAATCGATTCATCGGATGATATGTGCCAACGACAAATGATTTTCCTTTTCTTTGGAAAAAAGGAAATATTGGTTCCAGATAGTTTTTGGGAACAATCAGAATCATTCTTGAATTGCTTCGTTGCTGGATCATATAGCAGGCAATGATAACTGCGGTTTGTCCCTACTCCATATTGCAACATTAAATCTGCATATCCGTCAAAATTAATATCCTCGACGCGAACGGTTGGATTCCCTTTGCTCATAAGTGATATTCTTTTACTTTCATCATCTGGATCGGGATATAGCAAACATGCTTCCGGAATCATATACTCACAGCTTCGAGTTGATGATGAAAGACGAATATTATACAAGAAATTGTCAAATTCATCATATTCCCAACCATAGAATTCTATCGTTGACCATGGGAATGATTCTGATTCCGCTATTTCTATCGTTTCCAGTAGAATACTGTTTTCCGCGCCATTCCCTGGATTCATTTTTTCAGTACATCCAACAAACAAAGAACAAAGGAAGGTATAGAAAAGCAGCCGTCTGAAATGGTTCAAAATAGTCTCTCCTTTTTAAAAAAATTATTTCTTTCAGGAAAAATGGAACACTTCATTAGTTGAAAAAGTCATAAATCAATGTATAGTATTGAGCTTGTGAAAAAAATTAAATTGCAGATCCATCTTATTTCAAGGAGTTTTACAAAATGTTCAGTGCTTCCGACCTGAAAAAGGGCCTCAAGATCGAGATCGACGGAATGCCGTGGGTCATCACCGAATTCGATTTCTGCAAGCCTGGTAAGGGAACTGCTCTTTACCGTTGCCGCATGCGTAATCTTATGAACGGTTCCGGCATGGAAAAAACTTATCGCCCGACCGATAAGATCGACAAGCCGAATCTTGAAGAACGCGAAATGTATTACTCCTACTTTGACGGGCATCACTATATTTTCAGCGATCCCACTACATTTGAAGAAATGCCCGTCTCCGCTGATACCCTCGGCAAGCAGGTTTATTTCCTGATTGAAGAGAGCCTCTGCAATTTCCTCCTTTTCAACGGTGAGCCGATCGAAATCACGCTGCCGACTTTTATCGAAAAGGAAATCATTGAAACTGAACCTGGCGTCCGCGGTGATACCGCTACCAACGTCAGTAAATCAGCGAAAATCGATAATGGATACGAAATCCAGGTTCCGATTTTCATCAATCAGGGTGATATCGTTAAGATCGATACCCGTACCGGTGAATATTCTGAGCGAATCAGCAAAGCCTGATCAAAAAAACTTACGGTTTATAGTGCGGGGCGGAGTAAAATACGCCCCGTTCTTTTTTTTCCATTTCCAGCATTCCCTCTTTGAACAGTTTCTCCAGAAGCGGGTGTAATTCGCCGTTATCACAGGAAAGGGCGATCTCCAGATCTTCCTCCGTTGCAGGGCGACGGCAGACCAGATCCAGAATCCGTTTTTCCGCTCCAGTCAAAAGTGACGGATCGTGTTTTATACAACGACTGCGATAACGAAATGGCCCAACTGCTTCCACAGGAACAAAAGGTTCCAAAGCGGCGATAAAACGGCGGGTATTTTCCGGTTCAGACGGACGAAGCCAATCCATGATTCCTGGACGATCCAGTGTATTCAATTGCACCAGATCCACATTCATCGGACGAATAATTTCCACAAAGCGTGCAATCGATTCTGCGGAATCATTTACACCTGGAACGATAAAAAGTTCCAAGAAAATCTCCTGTTTCGCTGTCCGGCAAAATTCCGTCATTCGTTCGAGAAACGGTTCAAATTCCAATCCCGCCGCTGGACGGTTGATCACCTGAAACTCCTCGCAATTTGACGCATCAAGTGACGGAACAATCCGGTCAATTTGTTCAATTTCACGGTCAAGTGACGGATCACCTAGCAAGAAACCATTGGTTAACAGGCAAATATGATATTCCGGATAATTCTTCTTCAAAAAATCAACCACTTCACCCAAACCGGAATTCAGCGTTGGTTCGCCGGAACCGGAAAACGTAATCCAATCAATTTCCGGCTTTTCTTTCAACACTGCATCCAATTCCGCAATAACCGCGCTTATCGGAACATATTCCTTACGCTCAATAGTCAAATCCGTCGTTGCCTTCGCCTCACAATAAATACAATCTAAAGAGCATATTTTCGGTCGCACCAGATCCACACCAAGTGAAATTCCAAGCCGTCGCGAAGCCACCGGCCCAAACACATATTTTCTCATTCTTCATTCTCCTCAAAAAACTGGCACTTAAAAAGATTCATCCTATTACTTCAAAAAATTTTCTGCAAACTTAATTCCCGGCAGCAATTTGGCAAACCTCATCCCCTTGAAAAAGGCAGAAAAAATTTTCATCCTCCAACTGCATTATTTTTAAAAAGAGGAATTTCTTCGGCATCAGAAAAGTAGGGGAGGGAAGGAAATTCAGTGAACGTAAAAAATTGTTGATCTGCTCCAGATATGGTTTCAAAAAAACTCAACTTATTCTTTTCATCAAGTTCACCGGTTACATCATCAACAAGGACGGCTACTTTTTCAGCAGCCGAACGGCGGACAAGATTGAATTCCGCCAATTTCAACAGTAAGGAAATCATCCGAATTTGACCGGTGGATCCATAATACCGCAATTTTTTCCCATCCAGACAGAAATCAAATTCATCGAGCTGAGGACCGATACAAGTGCAAGCGCGATGAATTTCCTTTGAGCGATTGCGTTCCAAAAGCTCCAGATACGCATCAGTCGATTTTGGATAATCAAATCGGTACTGAATACGGAATTCACCGCCGCTTCGCTGTTTTAAAAGAACATTTACTTCCTGCTCTACCAATCCGGCATATTCCCGTCGTTTCTCCGCAATTAACGGAGCATTCACAGCAAGTTCCGGCTCAAAGGCGGCAATGACAATTCGATTATCCGGGGATTTCAGCGCACGATTACGCTGTGCCAGCGCGCGATTATAATTAACTAACTGAGAAAGATATGCGCTATCGAGTGTTGAAATAAGCATATCGAAAAAACGACGACGAAACGAGGAACTGCCGGAAACGATATTACGATCTTCCGGCACAAAGACGACAGTTCTGAATTCACGGATAAATTCGCTGGATTTGCGAATCTTAACGCCGCCGATGAACATTTCACGACGCTCAGCCTGCTGCGTAATACGTAACGTTTCAGGATAACCACGGGAGTGAATTCGGGCGGAAAGCTCAAATCCACGGCTTCCAATGCGGGTCAGTTCGCGACCGGAAGCGCTGCGGAAAGAACGAAGGATGCTGAGGAAGCAGATACTCTCCAGCAAGTTTGTTTTCCCGGTTCCATTCGGGCCGGTAAAAACAACTTTATCGCGGGAGAACCGGAACTCACCCCTTTCGCAATTACGAAAGTCGACAAGCCCCAGTTGTTCCAGCAAGGCCACGGGAGCGGAATAACCTTACTTCTTGCGAATCGGCATGATGACGTAGAGGAACCCTTCGTCACCTTCGATCGCAACCGGATTGAGCGGGTCATTCAACTTCATACGGATCGTTTCCACGCCACAATTACGCAACGGATCGGCAAGGAAAGCCGGGTTGAAGGAAACTTCAAAGGGCTCGCCTTCAAATGCAACTTCAACCATATCGCTGCCTTCTCCTACCTCGGTGCTTGAGGCTTGAAGTTTCAGCTGATTATCCTCAAAACGAAGAATGATGAAGCTGCTCGAATCCGAAAGAACCAGCGAAACCGTCTCAATCTTGCCGAGAAAAACCGAAGTGGGCACCTCGACCGTACGGCTGAAGGAGGCAGGAACCACTTGACGGTAATTCGGATAATTGCCTTCGATCAATTTGGTACTGAGCTCGAATCCGTTACCGGAGAAACTGCACTGCTTGTCGCCGAGGCGGATGGTCATCAGTTCGGAGCCATCAAGCAGCCGACGTACTTCCTGCGCGGCTTTGAGCGGAACGATCGCGTCGCCATCGCCGCCGGTGATGGAATCCGGGGTATTTTCCTGCAATGCCAGGCGCTTGCCGTCAGTCGCAACCAATGTGATGGAGGATTCGCGGGAACTGAGAAGCACCCCGGTCAGAACCTTACGGGAATCATCGGCGCTGACCGCATAAGCGATCGAACCGATCATCTTCTTGAACTCACCTTCCTTGATGTGAATTTCGCGCTTGGTTTCAAAATTCTCCGCCGCGGGAAAATCCGCCGCCGCCAAGCCGAGCAAGGTAAAATGGCTGGTCCCACATTTGAGTTTGATGTGATCTTTCTCATCGATGTCGAACATTACGTCAGAACCAACGAAGCAGCCCACCAGAGAGGTGAGTTTACGAGCCGGAGCAGTGGAAATACCGGGAACCTCAACCACCGCTTCCAGCGTGGTGGAAATGCGAATTTCGAGATCTGTGGTCGTCAGGGTAAGCACATTATCTTCGGCCTGCATCAGAACGTTGCCGAGAACAGGGAACATCGAGCGGGAACCGATGATGCTGCCGACCCGCTGCAGGGCTTTCTGCAGTTTTTCGCGGTTGACGGTGAATTTCATTTTCCAAGCCTCCTGGAATCGTTGCTTATTTTTGCATTATGATCATGGTGTAATTTAGCCTTGTTTTCGGAAAAAACAAACGGTTTGTTCTAAGATTTTCGAGTATTCCATTTTTTGCGAATTCGCTCGCGGGTTTCTCTTTTTCTCTATGTATTCTTAATTAATTTAATAGATCTAGTTAGCAGTAAAGAGGGTACTTTTTTGTGAATAACTTTATAAAGGCTTACAGTTGAACTGTGAAAACCGTGTGTTCGTTGTCAATAACTCCGATGATGATCGCGGGAACGATTGTTCAAAACAAAATACACACACACAATTCACAAAGGATTCACGGATTATTAACAGTGTGATAACAATGGAATGTTAACGGTTAGAATCGTGTATGAGAGGAGTTTCTTTGAGCTTCCATTCCACATTCTAACTTTTTTTAAATAAAATGCAAATCAGTTGAAATCAGTTCAGTTCCGCTTTGTCTCGAAGTTCTTGAATTCGAGTTTCGCGGCGATTGAATAACTCATTTAACTCTTTTATTTTTAAATGGATCTGTTGTGGAGTGAGAGAGCGCATTTCAAAGTGGAGCTGTTGAAGTTTATTGCAAATGGTTTCATCAATGGATTCGGAACCTTTGATGCTTTCAGAGGAGAAACGGGCAGTTTCTGCAAGGCGCCCGCTTTCGCGTAGCAACACAGTTTCCTGCGGATAACGTGATTTTAATTCAGAAAGCAACGACGCGGTTTCCAATGAAAATCCGGCTTTGTTACAGCCGGTTGCCGTGAAAACCGATTCACTGTTTCCACTGTGTTCCGCCAGCCAGGAAAGGAGTTGAGCGATGAGCCAGAAGATGAATCCGATGATATGAATCGTGAGAAGTGTTTGCGGTGACCACCCTCGGTGGAGCGGATAAAGCATAAGGACGGTGAAACAAAGATAAGTCAGTGCCGCTCGCCCACTGCCGGCGCGGAACAAAGGAACCCCTTTGCGGTTCCGCCCGCCGATTTCAGCAACTGACAAGCCGAAGATGAACTCCGCCAGCAGAATTGGAACCATCGCGATCCAGAACGTGTCTTGACGCTCTTCCGATGGAATCAGGAACAGTGTAATCGTCAGTGTTAATGCGGCCAACAGCAGTGCCGCGACTGGAACCATCAGTTTTCGTCTTATGGACATCGCTCTGCTGTCTCCTTTTCCGAATAAAATCGAAAAAATCTGCGGCGGAACACGCGTTTCCGCCGCAGATTGCACTTTTACTTGATCGGAACTTCTTTACCGCCGACTTCGGCGGAACGGTAAATTCCGTCGAGGATCTTCTGAATGGCCAGACCCTCTTCTCCGTTGGCACGGAGCGGTGTGCCTTTCAGGATGCCATCCACCCAGTTTTGGAGCTTCCGGGCGAAGAGGTAGGTCCAATCCTTACCCCAGTCGGGAGCGACGTAATCCGGCTTGATGTGAACCATCGCACCCGCGTCGTCCGTGAAAATCTGAAGCGGATCCCAATCACAGCCGCCTTTTTCGCCCATTGCCACGAACTTCCACTCATCCTTGTCGATATGAGCTGCGAATGAAGATTCAATCTGCATGATCATACCGTTGTCGAAACGGATGTGGCCGATGGCGAGGTCTTCGACGGTGTACGTCTTATAATCCCAGTTCGGCCAGGTGCTCATGATGTTGCTCGGTTTGTCGCCGAGGTAGGTCCAGCAGTTTCCGGTAGCCGCTACCGGCTTCGGGGAGCCCATGAAGTAGTGCGCCATCTCGACGACATGAACGCCGATGTCGATCATCGGGCCGCCGCCTTGGAGGTCCTTGCGGCCGAATACGCCCCAGTTCGGAATACCGCGGCGACGAAGCGCCTGGCATTTGACGAACATCAGTTTGCCGAATTTACCTTCATCGCGCGCCTTGACCAGAAAATCGGTCTTGGAGTTGTAACGGTGCTGAAAGCCAACTGCGAGAAGTTTTTTCGCTTTTTTGGCCGCCGCGATCATGGTTTCACACTCGTCCGGACTCATCGCCATGGGTTTCTCTACCATAACGTGACTGCCGGCGGCAAATGCCGCGACGGCGGCAGGGCAATGAACACCGTTCGGGGTACAGATATCGACCGCTTCGGGCTTGATCTTTTTGAAAAGGTCGTCCCACTTCTCAAAGCACTGTTCCGGTTTGGCGTTGTATTTTTCCTGATATTCGGTGAGACGATCGGGGTTGATGTCGCAGAATCCGACCAGTTCGACTTCCGGAATCTGCTTATAGGCCGCCATATGAGCATGGCTGATTCCGCCGCACCCGATGATTGCCACGCGAAGCTTTTTCGGAGCCGCTTCGGTTTTCTTTGCTGTTGCTTTTTTCACCGGCGTTTTTTTTGCCGGCGCCTTCTTGACCGCTGCCGCTTTGGTTGCCATCTCGTGATTCCTTATCGATTGAATTCTACGGGAAAGAGTTCCATATTATTAGTATACACCTGCTTTTTTGCATTGCAAGCATCGGAAAAAGTTCAGTGCGTCTTTTCAAATCATGCCTTTAATGTGCCGACGATTTCCGCGATGTTTTCGATTCCGTGACGGTCGAGAAAATCGTTGATTCCGTCAATCGCTTTCGGTGCGGCAAAGGGGTCGATGAAATTGGCGGTTCCAACTGCTACTGCCGAGGCTCCGGCGAGGAAAAACTCGATCGCGTCGTCGCCATTCATGATCCCACCCATGCCGATGATCGGAACCTTCACCGCCTGCGCCACTTCCCAGACCATCCGGACGGCGATCGGTTTCAGCGCCGGGCCGGAAAATCCGCCGGTGCGGTTGGCGATTCGCGGTTTCCGCGTTTCAATGTCGATCGACATGCCGGGGATGGTATTGATCAGCGAAACCATATCGCTCCCGGCATCCACCACGGCGCGCGCGAAATCGGCAATGCGGGTAACATTCGGACTGAGTTTGGTGATCAGCGGAATCGTCGTCTTGGAGCGAACCAACGAAACCACCTGACTGGCCAGCTCAAGATCGGTTCCAAACGCAACACCGCCGGCTTTCACATTCGGACAGGAGATGTTGATTTCGAGTGCCGCGATGCCCTCTTTCTCTTCTTCGAGGCATTCGGCGACTTCGCCGTATTCCTGCATCGTTCTGCCCCAGATATTGACGATGGTGGTGGCGTTGACGCTGCGGAGGAACGGGAGATAGTGTTCACCATGCAGAAACGCATCGACGCCCGGCCCTTGAAGACCGATGGCGTTCAGCATTCCGCCGGTGACTTCGGCTACACGCGGGGTCGGGTTGCCGGGGGAAGGATCCATGCGGATTCCTTTCACCACTACCGCGCCGAGCGTGGAGATGTCGTAATATTGGTGATATTCATAGCCGTAGCCGAATGTACCCGATGCAGTCATCACCGGGTTTTTCAGCGTCAACGGCCCGAGCTTGCAAGTCAAATTCGCCATAAAAAATTACTCCACATATACCGAATCGAGGTTGAACACCGGCCCTTCCGAGCAGGCGCGCGCATACGTCCAGCCTTCCGGCGTATCGGCTTTCACCTTCACCACGCAGGCAAAGCAAGCGCCGATTCCGCAGCACATCAGGTGATCGATAGAGAGTTCTCCGGGCTGCTTCGCCGCTTGAAGAATCTTCGCCAGCGCCATCAGCATCGGGTGCGGGCCGCAGCCATAGAAAAAGAACTTCTCTCCGGGGCGCTCCTGAAGAAGTTGCTCGACCAGACCAGTCACAAACCCGCGATACCCGCGGGAACCGTCATTGGTGGCGACACGAACGGAATACCCCGCCTTTTCATACTCGTCGGTCAAAAGCACGTCGCCTTCGCCGCGTGCGCCGAGTAAAAAGATTCCGCGCTGGGCAACCTGTTTCGTCAGCAGGAACGTCGCCGCTGCGCCGTACCCTCCGGCAACCAACACCGGGGTGATTCCGGGGTCAAGATCGCGGAACGCGACGCCGAGCGGCCCCATCAAATCGCAGACTGCGCCGGGCTTGAGCTCCGCCAGGCGGTTTGTGCCGTGGCCGACGATTTTGTACACCAGGCTCAGCGTATCGCCTTCGCAGTTCTGAATGCTGAAAGGACGCCGCAGAATACGGTCGCCCAGCTCGTCGACGCGAACGTGGACGAACTGCCCCGCTCTTGCCGTACGGCAGATCTCCGGCGCATGGAAACGCACGCGGAAGTAGTCACCTTTGAGGCGGCTGTTTTCGAGAATTTCACCATTGGTCATAATCTAAAAATTCCGTAAATAGGGATTGGTTTGGCGTTCGCGTTTGACGCTGGTGGCGGGGCCGTGGCCAGAGTAAATCACCACCTCGTCCGGAAGCGGCAAAATCTGGGAATGAATCGATTCGAGCAGGGTTTCGCCGTTTCCGCCCGGCAGGTCAGTCCGCCCGACGCTTCCGGCAAAAATCGTATCCCCGGCAAACAGCACCGGGGGAGTTTCGGCGAACAGGAATCCGCTGCCGCCCGGCGTGTGGCCCGGAAGCGGCAAAGTCTGAAATTCCGCATTCGTCACACTGCCGACGGTTTCCGGCAGATCTTTCGCCGCGGGGAACCAAGGCGGCAGCGCGTTGGCCGGACTGCGGTAAAGCGACAGGTCGGGTTCGCGCAGGAAGACGAATTCCACCTTCCGTTCCCGGCAGAGTTCGCCGAGGGCGGAGATATGGTCGACATGTGCGTGGGTCAGCAGAATCGCCGTACGGTCGCAGTCGAATTTCTTCGCTTCATGAAGAATGTCGGCTGCGTCGCCACCGGGATCGATGATGTAAAGCGTCCGGCTCCGGCTCGGTTGCATCAGGTAGCAGTTGGTTTCAAACGCTCCGACAGGGATCGTGACGAGTTTCATTTTTGGTTCTCCTGCTTCCGTTGGCGGAGAATGATCCGCGACGCGGAAGGTTGCGATAACTCCTTCTGAAGTGTTACCAGTTTCGCATAATCTTCCGTAGAAACAATTTCCACCGGAAGGACGAGGCTGTTCTCGATCCGGAGCGTTCCCTCTCCGGTTTCGATCTGGCGCTCGAAGTTGGCGGTTCCGATTTTGCCGAGTTCCAAGTGGCTCGGCCCAAGCCCGACGGGATCGAAATTGGGGGGCAGTTCCACACGGTACATCAGCGAAATATTCGATGGCGAATTGCGCCAGAGCGGCGTCCGGCGCACGGATGCTGCGGTGGTCACCCGACTGGCGAGCATCGAAAACTCAGGTAATTCAAACTGAAGGAAGCGGCCGGAAACAGTTGCGAAATTCGGTACTTCCAGCGTGTAATGCAGTTTCCCCGGATATTGGTCGAATTGTACGACCGGTTCGCCTTTGAATCCGGCGCTCTGTGAAATCGCCGCCGCGAGCGATTCAAAATATTGCCCGGTTTCCGCCGGGGTCATCTCCTTGAACCGTCTTCTCATGGATTGATAGGGGAGGCCAAGATAACTGCTCTCTACCCCGATTTCCGCACTGCCGTCGGCGCGGAGGCGAATTTGGTAGCTATGCGTCGTGGCGCTCTCCCCTTTGCGGCGGGGGCGAATCGGCGTTATCCGGCCGGATTCCAACACCAGCCCAATGGATTCTTCGGACGCGGTGCTTCCCAGCGAGGCGTGCTCCCCGGTATCGTTGAGGTGGCTGTCGTATGCCGGCAGATAAACCAGAATTTTAGAAAATAAATTTTGCGGCGCACGCATCAGCGGCCGGGTGATTTCCAATGTGTAACCGAGATCACTCGCGGCGACAAAGCGGTAGTCGATTCCGGCCGCTTTCAGCATGGCGGCAAGCAGAATAGCGCGGTCGGCGCTGTTCCCGTAGCCAGATTCCAGTGTAACGTCGGCCGGAGAGAACGCCGCCCACGGCAGCCCCTCCAAGGATGGTCCGGCCGGGCGGATGTTACGGGCGACCCAGATGCGGATCGCATTGGCGCGTTCCAGCGGGTTCATCGTATCGGGTGCAATGCTGTGCGCCAGTTTGACCGCATTGGGGGCATTGGTGCTGTTTTCTGTCAACGCGGCGGTCAATTCCCATCCGAATCGCGCATAGTCGCCGCTGGAAACCACGACCGTGGGGGCATGAAACCAGCGTGGCGGCTGCCCCGGTTCCGGCGGGAGCTGCGGAACGTCTTCGGTTTTCCAGCGATAACGGATCCGGCCGTTGTCGTGAAACTCTTTTCCATTCACACCGTTCGGCGTGATCGACCGGCGGAACGTCAGTTCCTTCGGGAAATCGACAGTGAACACCTTGCGTACAATCGGAGCATTTTCCGCGAACGGAACCGCGAGGCAGAAAAACGATTGATTTTTACTCGTTCGCGTGACCGTGACATCGGTGATCGCGCCCGGAACCACGCCGGGCAGGCTCGCCACCAGAATTTTTTCCGCCGGATAACGCGGTGCGGAAGAGACCCAAGGGGCATCCATGAGGTTGATCTCCGCCTCGTTCAGCTCTTTTATCGTGCCGTCTGGCGCGGTGACGGTCGCTTTGACTTCGATCGCCTCCCAGACCGGGTTGAAACTGATCTTAAGTTCGGAATAATCTTTGACCCCGGCGTAATTCAGTATTTTCCGGAGCGTCCGCTCGGTATGGACCCAGTTGGAGGCGTCTTCGATTTTTACATCAACCTCAGCGTCGAGAATGATCGAGTTCGCCGCCGGAAATGCTTCGGCGGGTTTCGTCTCCGCCGCAATGCGGAAATCGGGGCCGGCGACCGGCAGTTTCCGCTCCACGATGTCAATCTCCGCCAGTGCCAGTTTCAGTTTGGCGTATCCGGCGGGGGTCAGCTCCACGGTATCGATGGAGAAATAATTTTCTCCGGTCAGCGTGTTGCCCTCGAGAAGGAGTGAACGGTTGAAATTCAAAATTCCGGGGGCGCCGATCGTCGCCTTTTCCGGGATCGACTCCAGGCGGCAGGTCGGCGGGAGCGTCAGGCTGAACTGTTCCGAAACTCCGCAGGTGGAGAAAAATTGCATCGGAAACTTACGCTCCTTCAACCCGACTGAACCGAGCACGAAGTTCACTGCGCCAAGCTCGGTTCCGAGGCAGGGGAGGCCGAGCAGATAGGCGGAGGCGCCGGCCGGCAGATAGTCGTCCACGCGGAACGACAGCTCCAGCTCCAGCGGGCGGCTCATGTCGCGCACATCTTCCGGGAAAATTTTCAATGTTTCCAACTCGGCTCCGGCGATGCTCCGTTTCAACAGCGCCGAAAAGAATTGCCGCCGGTAATCGAGCGGCCAGCGCGAGAAGGCGTCACGATAAATCTGGTCGTTCACGCCGAGGAAATAAACCCGGCTGCTTCCCGTCAGCGTCCCATCCGGCGTGACGTTGGCGGAGGTTTTGATTTTGAGCAGATTGTCCGCAGTCGGAACCAACGGTGAACGGAGCAGTTTCTCCCCGTCCGGCTTGGCGACCAGGTAACTCATGTTGGCCAGCGTGGAGGGGAGAAGCTCGGTGGTGGTTTCGTAAGTCGGGTCCATCAGGATATAATGCCCCGACGTATCCTCCACCGCGACGATGGCGTGGTTGAAGTAGTTGTTCGGCACTTCGTCGTCTTTCGGATAATCGGCCATGAACATGACCGGATACGCCTTGAGCCCGGCCAGTTCCAGCATGGAAACCAGCAACGCGGCCTTGTCGCGGCAGACGCCGTAGCGCTGGGCGAAAGTCATGGAAACATCGTGCGGTTCGTAGCCGGGCGCCTCGCTTTCGGCGGTGATTCCCATATAGCGGATCTGCTGCGAAACAAACTGAAAAAGCGCCATGATCTTCGCCGTCGGCGTAGTGGCGTCTTTTGTCAACTCGGTGACTTTGGCACGGATCTCCGGCGTGATTGCATCGAGGCGCGGCCGGCAGAGATTGTAGTACCATCGGGAGATCTCCTGCCAGTCTTTCGCGGTGCTGACCAGCAGCCGCTGGACGCACATATACATTGGCGGCATGTCCGGTTCGGGAACGATCTGCGGAACGTCGTCAGCCACCCAGGTGTAGAGAATTCTACCGTCTTTTTTCTCTTCTTTGAATTTGACGGTGCCTTCGACTTCGTCCTTGATTCGGGTGGATTGAAGCGGGAGCGCCTCCGGCGCGTCGATTTTCACCTCGTAATGGAGGAAGGGTAAATTCGCCTGAAGCACAAAAATGCTGCTCCAGACACCCGGGATGCGCGGTTTTTTCACCAGCTCTTTCGAGACGACGTGCACGATGTCACCGACTTCCAGCCCCGGTACGGCGACGGTCAGAATTTTGTTGGCAGGGTCGTAGATGTTCGCCCCCATCTGGGAGGGTTCCACCGCGGCGCGGCCGTTGGCGGCCACGTCGATTTTGACGACGGAACCGTCCGGCTTGATGATCTCAAGAACCGGAACTTCCAGCTCTTCGTAAGTAGTGTTGAAGCGAAAGGCAAGCTCGCGCAGTTCATTGCGCCCCGCATCGGTCAGCGCCTTCTGATAAAAATCGTCGATTTCGACGGCGGTTCCATCGACCTGATAAGTGACGCTTTGGAAGTTATACAGGAGAACGCTGTCGGCGTTCGGATATTTCTCCGCAACCGCCTCGGCGGAACGCGTTTTCAGCTCTTCCGGCGTCACCGCTTCGCAGAACAATGCGGCAAAACAAAAAAACACGGCGAACAGAATCGCCGGGAATCGCTTTTTCATGAACAATCACCTCCACCATCCGGAATCCATTCGTTACAATCTCCCTATAAAATAGCCGTTTTCCGGGAAAATGAAATGAAAAATCCGAGATTTATTTGAATTTTGCGTGCACGGCGCTATATTTAACAGAATACAAGTGCAAAACAAACCCAATTTATTTATCATTCAGGAGTTGAAATGGGACAGCAGCTTAGCAAAATCGTGAAACGTCGCCGCCGGAAATCCTACCTCGAACGCTGCAAGGCGAAAGTCCGCGCCGCGATCACCGCGACCGCGAAAAAGAAATAACCTGACGCGCGATTTCGCGCATCCGGTTTGTTGTGAAAAATCTTCGTCTAATTCAGACGAAGATTTTTTTGTCGTTTGCATTTATAAAAATCAGGCTTATCTTTGTTGTTGTAAACAACAAGGAGATTCAGCAATGGAACGATTCAGCGAAACCGAATACGTGATCCGCAAAAAGATTTTTTCTTTTCCCGGCTCAAAATTCCACATTTACGATCCGCAGGAAAAGCTGGTTGCATTCAGCTACATGAAAGCGTTCAAGTTGAAAGAGGATATCCGGATTTTTACCGGGGAGGATCGGCAGCAAGAGCTTTTCCGCATCAAAGCGCGCAATATCATCGACATCAGCGCCACTTACGATGTGATCAACAGTGCGACAGAAGAGACGCTTGGTGCATGGCGGCGGCGCGGCATCAAATCCGTATTGCGCGACGAGTGGCGCCTGATCGATTCGAGCGAAGCGGATTCCGGTGTATTGAAAGAGGACAGTATGACGCTTGCTTTGGTGCGGCGGCTCCTCTGCAATCTGATTCCGCAGCACTATGATCTGACGATCAACGGGGAGAAGGCCGCCGAATTCACGCAGAATTTCAACCCGTTTGTGATGAAAATCAAATTGAAGGTTTTCCGTCCCGACCTGGTCGATGCCCGCACTCTACTTGCCGGGGCACTCCTGCTGTGCGCCATCGAAGGCAAACAGCAGTAACAGACGTGAAAGCCGGGGCTTCCGAACTCCGGTCGGTTGGATTGCCGGAGCCGTGCCGAACTTGTTTTCCGCATTGCACAAAACAAGTTCGGCATTTCTCTGATCGAATCAGTTCATGTTGACGGCGCCGCCGCCACCTTCCAGCTTCGTTTCTTCCTCTTCCTTTTCCGCCGTGCTCAGCTCGTAGCTTTTGATCAGGATGGAACCGTCATCGGCCGTGCCGGTGCGCAGATCGAAATTGAATCCGAGCAGTCGTACCGGGAAGTCTACCTTGCCGTCGCCGCCCTTGTGAACGATCACGCCTTTCTGCAGAATTCCGGCGGGGTTGAACTGCACCGTCTGCCACTTGCCTTCCGGTATCGTCGCCGTTTGCTTGATCTGGAACGTTTCTCCGTTCCGGTCGAGGAAGAGGAGGCTCACGGCTCCGACATTCGCCTTCTGGGTGAAAATGGGGAGTGTGAGCTCGCTTTCCAGCTTCTCCGCACTTTCCGCAAACAGCTTCGGCGTCCTCAAAAAGAACGAGGTGTAAGAATCGCGCTCTTTTTGCCACTCGATTCGGATCTGCGCGCCGTTCGCCGCCGTGGAGATACGGAATCCTTTGGAGTACGTGATCCACTCCTTGATCGGGAACTGTTTCTCGATTGCGCGGAACGCAACCGTGTCACGGAACTCCATATCCGGAGCGACATCGAAAATGGCATCGAGATAGAAGACCTGATCCGGCTTCGCGTCGCGTGGCACCGGGACGGAGAACGCGGCGTCTGCCATTCCGTTGGCCGGGATTTCAAGCGTCACCGCGGCGGGCGTTACGCGCCAGGGCCATTCGCGCCAGTTGCTCTTGGGAACCAGTCGGAGTGTACCGGACACGGGTTCATTTTTGAGATTGTAGACGTGAACCTTGACCGTGTCGCGGGCTCCGAGCGTCAGCGTCAGATTTACGCCAGTCATAAGATCGCAGGCGCGTGTGCTTTGATTCGGCAGAATGGCCACCTTTGCGGCGGGAACTTTCAGCGCGGGGATCTGGTGCGCCGTCGGGACCGCCTCGAATTCCGGCTTGAATTTGCCGCGGACAAAAACCGGATATTCGTTTACCGGAATTTCGGCCACGCCCGCTTTCACGGACAGCTTCGAGCTGCCGCCGGAGAGGTTGAACAGTTCCAGCGCCGCCCCTTCCGCATTCAGCTTCACCGTCTGCGGCGCACCGATCGTGTCGAAGAAAGGAACCTGGAACTCCCCGTATCCATAAGGGTCGTTGCGCCAGAATACGGCGACATCGCGTCCGGCGTCATCCTGAAACAGTAGCCCGGCAATCGCGCCTTTGTCCAGCGAGTGCCCTTTCAGGAAGCCGCTGAATTTCGCTTTTCCCAGCAGTTTCGCGGTCGTGCGGAAGCTGGCGATACCGGGCTTCGGGCGGCCGAAGCGGTCGAGCATTCCGAACTCTTCCTCCAGCGAATCGACCGGGACATCGCGGAAATTGTAGGGCAACACCTTGGCTGCTCCGAATGCCATTCCGCCCGCCATCACTTTCGGTTGGTGAATCGCCTGATAACGGCGCACCTCGTCGAGGGTTCGCACTGGAATCATGTGCATGGAGTTGTAGGTACAACCGCCGATTTCGGTGAGCCAGACCGGCTTCTCCGGGATTCCGGCGGCGGCTTTCCAGCCGTTGAGTTCGCGCATTTTGCCGGAGATCCCCCAGAACATCGGCACATAAAATCCGTAGATGTGGGAGGCGATCGAGTCGAAAAAATTCGCTCCGCCAACCCGGAGCACCGGTGCATGGATCGCATTCAAATCGCCCGCCATCACATTGCATTCCGGGTCGGCCAATTTGGCGGCGAGATAGCCGGTTTTCAAAATCTGCGCGTAATCTTCCGGTAAAATACGCCAGTAGGTCGGCTCGTTGCCGAACTCCCAGTCGCGCACCACGTCTTTGTGAGTGGAGATAAGGGTGTACACCTGCTCGGCGTACCAGGCGAAATCGGGGTGAACGCCGTGTTTTGCCCATTTCTCCGCCAATTCCGGGTGTTCGGCGCGATTTTTGGCGAGCGCGTCATAGTTTGTCAAGCCGGAACTGGTGATAATTCCGAGCGGATTCAGGCCGGCGGCGCGGATGCGGCGAAGCACGGTCTGTGACCCGCCACCGTCGCTGTAACTGACGTCAACCCGGACGTTGCTGACACCGAGGCGGCGAAGCAATTCAAAATCAAACTCCTCGAAACTGAATCGCCGTTCGCGGCGGGTGATGTGGCAGGTGAAACCGAAGTTGCCCTCTGCGCCGTTGTCGACGGCGTCGTACATCACGGCGAGCGGAATTACCTCTGACTGTCCGTGGAACGAGGCGTCGGCCGGAGTGACCGTCAGCTCGTAATAGCCGTCCGTTTTCGGTAGTTCGATGGCGATTTCATTCACGCCGGGCTTCAGCTCCGGCTCCACTTGCTTTGACCAGACGGGGTTGTTGGCAAAATCGCGAAGTTCAAGCCGGAGCGCCGTTTTGCGCGCCGGAGCGTCGAAGCGGATGCGGAGCACCGCTTTCCCGTCCGCGCCAAAAAAGAAGTTATTTGCACGGTTCAGGCGGTCACCGATCTGAAGCGGCGCGGTGGCGGCGACGCGGAATCCGGCTGTCGCGCTCCCTTCATATTCCCGCTGTTGCCAAAGCCGGGCAGTGTTGAGTGCGGCCACGTCTTTGGTGTCGTCGTCGGCACCGAGGACGAACGGGGCGCCCGCATGGTACTTGTTCTCCATATGCTCCCGAAGTCCGTTTGCATGCTTGACGATGCCGTAGTGGGAGGGCTCCCCCCGGGTGGCTTCGGTCAGTTCGCGAAAATTACTCTTGCCGTCGTACCATCCGGCTTTGAAGAATTCGTGCATATCCGGCAGGTAGTAGACGCGTGCCGCGTTGGGGAAGGTCAGGTCGCGGTAGCCGACGATCGCTTCATGCGTTTCACCGTTTTCGCGAACGCGTGCGGCGACGGTATAAGCGCCTTTTGCCGGGTCCCCGGAGGTGAGAAAGTTACAGTAACGTGCCGCATTGACGCGACTGACAAAGGTTACGCCGTCATGTTCGGACCCGGGAGCCGGGGCATATTTCCATGCACCTTCGCTGCCGCTTCGGGTGATTTTCATTCGCTCATCGAACAGTTGATGCGGGTCTGATTTCGAGGCGCAGGCATTCAAAAACTCTGCGTAGTCGGCGTTGGAGATCTCCGTTTTCCCGATCCGGTAGGGGTAGGCGACGCCTCCGCGCGGGTATGGGTTCGGTACCTCGTGAAAGAAAACCTTCTTTCCGGAATTGCCCGCGTCGCCGACCGAAATCAGCTCCGGAGTAGCGGAGAGGGTGAGCGCACCGAGAAGTGCGCAGAATAAGCAAGTTGATTTCATAAGATCCTTTTCCTGAAATTACCATTTCCCGATGCTGCCGCTGCTCCAGAGAGCGCAACCCCACCAGATATAACTGCCATCGGTGAATATATCACCTTTGTATGAATTTCCATAGGCCCGCTGGCGGGTATAACTGACGTGTCCGTCCAAAAATCCGATGTTTTGTCCCAGATTGTGATCCATGCGAACCCAGCGCTCGAACTCGGCTATCGGTTTGGTGAATGTTTCCCATTGAGAGATGTATTGTGTTGATTCCAGAATGGTCGGGCATTTCGATGCCTGGCTGATTCGCTCCGGCTTGACACGGTTGCTGACGACGTTTTTATAGCTGGCGCTTTCCTGCCCATGATAAAAAATTCCGATGTTGGCGGCATAACCGCCGGTGCCGTTCATGTGATTGAAATCGGTGCGGCCATCCATCATTTTGCTGCGTCCCGGGCAGTTGTAGATGGAGTCAAATTCGGTGTTGCTTTTATGTTTTCCGCCCAGATAAAGGCGTGAGATCACCGCATGCCACTGTCCGCTGAAATCCCAGGTACTTTCGCTCACCGCTGCCGGAAGGTATTCGTAGTCGTTCGTATAAAACACGATCGCGTTGTTGATCTGTTTCAATTGCGACTGACAGGATGCCGAATGTGCCCGGCTGCGCGCTTTCTGCAGTGCGGGCAGAAGCATTGCGGCAAGGATCGCAATGATTGCGATTACAACTAGAAGCTCGATCAGTGTGAATGGCTTTCGTTTCATTTCTTCCTCCGTGCTGCCGTCTGGCGATGCTTAGTTCTTCCTGAATCCGTGAAAGAAACACCGTGTTTCTCTCATTATTGTTATTATGCTAT
>JBEBTY010000029.1:0-40315 GCA_040393525.1 Victivallis vadensis
TTGGTCGTTCATAAACAAATCCTTTCATTGGGTTGTTTTGAGGTAAATTGCTCAGGTTTCAATTTTCATGGAGTCTCTCTTTCAGGCGTTTGTTTTCAAGTTCCAGTTGTTCGATACGCTCTTCCGGTTTCAGGCTGTTCCAGCGTTCCAATGCTCTTGCCAGCTCGCAGAATCCGGCAGTACGGCCGCAGCTTTCACATTGATAATAATGTTCAATGATGAGGCCGTGATCGTCGGGATTGCACCAGTGCTTTTCAATATTCGTCGAGCCGCATTTCGGACAGGGATTGGGAATGGATTCTCTCATTTTTCACCTCTGATTACATTTGTACTGTTTCAATTTTCATGGGATCAATCCTTGTTTTTATGGTTTATAATGTTCAAACGGAACGGTTTTGCGGATGCTCTGGATGTTGCACCAGCGGGCAAGCCGCCGCAGTTCGACGGGAGGTGTGCCTCCTGACGTGAAGTCACGAAACGGCTGACAGAACGGCACGATTTTCCGGTCGATGGCGGTCAGACGCATGATGCGGTCATGCGCCTCGGCGACTTCTTTTGCCAGAACATAGACGAAGAATTCACCGCGATAACCGAACGAGCGCACCAGCCGGACGGCCTCGGCCACATGGGAAAGCATCGTGCCGGTATCGCATGAAAACCGGATATATTTCATCCACTTTGTTTCGGCCAATTCCTGAGCGTTGCGCTCGTTGACGAGCCGCACATCCAAGGCTTGATTGAAGTCCAGACGCAATTTCAGGTGTTTTGCTTTTGCCAACTGCTCTGTGACAAAATCCGGCGACGCGGCCAGAAAGTTGTTGTCGAGCAACACAATATCTCTGCGTCCGGCGTAAATCCGTTCGATGTTATCGGCAATGCGGATATGTCCCTCTTTTCGGGGAACAACGCACCACGGACAGGCACGGATACAGCCGCGAGTCAAAAATCCGACCGCCGAAGTGAAATCCGGATAGAGCGAATAATCGGGCAGTGTCCGTTCAATCTCGTCCGGCAACTTTACCGTCGCGTCATAGCCAGTGCCGCCGCGAACCGGATTCGGTGCGCCAGCGGCAAAGTTCTGATAATCCGGCGTGAAGGTAAACACCTTTGACGCATAGATTTGCTCTGCCTGGCTGAACAGCGGAGAATACCATTCGACGGCATCGCCGTGCTGTTTGTGCCATGCCGACAATTTCATGAGCGCCAAATTCGGAAAACCATGCCCGTCGACATCGACGAGCGCAATGTTCATTTTTCCTCCAATGCTTCCGCCGCGGCGACAAGTTCCGTCAAATGCGATTCCGCTTCATCGCGAATGGCCTTTACCTTATTAATAAAGGAATCACAATCGGCGATAAACGTCTCAAAACATTCGCGGTAGTTCGATCCGGTTCCGTGCGGCGTCAGGAGCAAATCCCATTGAGAAAGAAAAAATTCCGGTTCGGATTTTCCTTTCTGCGTTCTGAAAATGTGCCAGCGGTTGTCTTGGCTGACCAGCTCCTGCGAAAGGTTCTGCTCGGTGATTTTCCATTCAATTTTACTCATCGTCATGCTCCCGTAACACATCCTCGACCAGCCGCCAGCCCTGGGGCTGATAGGCCGCATCCACATACCATTTGCCATCGCGGAAAAGATACACATATTCCGCCCAGAACCGGTCGGCGGCTTTTGCCAGCATCTCGTCGGCATTCGGCCAAACGGTCGGCGGACGCAATTCTTCGCCGCGATCCCGGTGATAGGCGATGCAGACATCCGGGAGCGGGTTTTCATAATCGTGTTTCTCGCCGGGTTCGGGGGCAAGACGTTCGCCAAGCGCGGACAGGAAGCCCAGAGCCAGCAGAGCTTCCGCCTTTTCACCGGTTTCGTAATGAACAATTAAAATTCGTCCGGCATTGGACACATACATATCGAAATGGGCATAAGTCGAGCGGCATTTTCCATCGGAATCTTCAATCGCAATCAATCCTCGTGTGGACATGATATTTCCTCTTGTTTTCGGGTTATGAACTCTTCAATCCGGTTCCAGTCGATTGCGCAGAGTGCGTTGCGGTCGTCGATATAAACGTCCGCACCGACTTTTCGGGGATCGGTTCCCCATTCGGCAATCTGTTTTTCGCTGTGGCAGTTTACGCAGTCGGGCGTGAATCCATGGTCGGCGAGCCAAAGAAGAGCGTCGTTCAACACTTTTCCTTCGCGGCAAGTCCATAGAATGACTGTGTGTCCGTCTTGCTGAAACCGGGTCAGAACATCCACCGCGCCGGGTATTTCCCCGTGTATTTCCGGGAACGTCGTCCGGGCGATGGTGTTGTCAAAATCAACGGCGATTATCATCGGGTATCGCCTCCTTTCCTAAAATGGAACCTCGTCCAGGTCATCCTGCGCGATGCCGAGATCGGCGGGACTGTTGGACGGCGGGTCAAATTCGGAATCAATTTCCCTTGAATCGTCGCCCGGTTCGCGCATGACGGGACGCTCTTTTAAACGCCAGCCGGTAATCCGGTCGAATTTCTCGCCAGCGACCGTTTTGACGGTGATCGATTGCGGTTCGGCCAGAAGCCCCTCGTTGGCCAACGAAACGGCTTCCCGCGCGGTCTTCGGAACCGGACAGCCCAATGCCGCCCGTTCGCGCCACCACTTCTCGAATTTTCCGTGTGCGTAACCGGTGTGCTCCGGGCAAACCCACTCCGATTTGAAATCGTTGAAGCCGATTTGATAATCAACGCGCATGGTTTTAGGTGTGTCGGGATCGGCATACCGCTTTTCGTGAACGGCATAATAGGTCCCCTGCACCTCATAGTCGGTGTAATCCACCTGACCGGAAAGCACACCGGCGCTGGAGGCCGTCCTGGAAATGTTGCTCGTCTCCGGCGGAGGAAACACATATCCGCATTCGGGACACGCCGAATACGCCGCATGAATCAGCGCCAGACATTGCGGACACTTCTTCGCCGGGGCATCGCCGCCTTTTCCGGCTCCGGGTTCTTTGACGCGGATCATATCCACCGGGCCGTGCCGGAGGATGTTACCGCCATAATCCAACACAAGGCAATTGCTTTTTTGCGTTTCGGGACTGAGCCGGGTTCCGCGTCCGATCATCTGCACCAGAAGTCCGGCGCTGTTGGTCGGGCGAAGCAACACGACGCAATCCGTGTTCGGGCTGTCGAATCCAGTCGTCAAAACGTTGACATTCGCCAAGAATTTGAGCGGTGGCTTCGGAGTTCCAAAGAGATCCGCCGGAATGACTTTTCCCTTGAAGCGGTCGATAATCTCGGCGCGTTCGCTTTGGTTGGTGTCGCCGGTTACAATCGCACATTCTCTGCCGGAAAACGCGGCGATCTTCTCCGCCACATGCTTGCAGTGCTCGACACTGGTAGTGAAAATCAGCACGGATTTGCGGTCGCGGGTCAGTTCGACAATTTCCCGGCAGGCGGAGGATACCAATTCGTCGGTGTCCATCGCGGAAGACACTTCGTCGGCGATAAATTCCCCGCCGCGAACGTGCAAACCGTCGAGTTTCGCTTCGGCGCGTCCGGCTTTGGAAACGAGCGGGGACAGATATCCGTCCGCAATCATCTCTTTCAATCCAGCCTCGTAACACACTTCATTCAAAATGTTTTCCGGCTGGCAGATGAGTCCGCCCTTGAGCCGGAACGGGGTCGCGGTAAGCCCGATCACACGCACGTGCGGATTGATAATCTTCATATCTTTGAGAAAAGATTTATACATGGAATCATCGGAATCGCTATTTATGAGGTGACACTCATCGATAATTATAAGGTCGAATGAGTTCAACTCACATGCCTTGTCGTAAACCGATTGAATTCCTGCCACAATGACTTTTTCTTCCGTATCCCGGCTCTTCAATCCGGCAGAGAAAATCCCGATGGGGATGTCGGGACAAAATGCTTTGATTTTTCCTGCGTTCTGTTCCAGCAACTCCTTCACATGAGCAAGGATCAGCACACGCCCATTCCACTTTGTTACGGCATCGGATGCTATCATCGCCAGCACCACGGCCTTGCCCGTGCCTGTTGGCAGTACCACACACGGGTTGTTTTCTTTTGTGCGGAGATGCTCATAAACAGCCTCAACCGCAGCGGTCTGATACGGTCGAGGAACAATCATTTCAGTCCTCCAAATTCCGTATTCCGGCTTTGAGCAGGTCAAATGCCAGCTGGTCTTTGATCTGTTTTAGTCGTGGCTTGTTGATGTGAAGCGTCCGGCGGATTTCGCCATCCTTATATCCATTGATATAAAGGAAGCAGACAAGCCGCATCGTGTCATCGCGGATTTCTTTTACGAATTGCTGGACAATCTGGCAACGCCGTCCGTTGTTTTGTCTCCGTTCTTGCATAAATAATCACTCACCTTCCTATTGCAGCATGGAGGGCTGCATGTTCTGATCGACTTAAAACAGCAAGATTTTCAAGCCGATTGTCAAGTTTATTGCCATTGATATGATGAACGACCTCCCATTCGTAAAGTGGCCGTCCCAAATGTGTTTCCATCACCTCTCTATGTTCCACGCGATAACGGTGTTTGTCCGTCGAATTAGGAACAGGAAGTTCTCTATAACCATGTTCATTTATATGGTATCCTTGCTTCCAATTGGGATGTTCTGCACCACGTCTTGATAAAAGGCAGCCACAGGATTGAATTGCGCCATATCTTAAACTGCCTGTTGTCACATGCGTTATTTTTCCACAGTCGCATTGGCATTCCCATACGGTATGATTATTTCTGGAACCCGTATCACGTAAAACGGTTAGCATTCCAAATTTTTGACCTGCCAAATTCGCCTTATTGGGAGGTTTTATCCCAAGACGACTTATTGCTCGACATTTTTGGCTGCAATATGAAAGCCCATCCGAGGCGCGCAATGAATACGGCCATCGGTACAGTTCTTTCCCGCATATACAACATTCAGTTTTGATTTTCGGCATTTTCCATATCTTCCAATTTTACGAAACACAATCCGCCGTCTACTGGCTCGTGCATTTCAAGATAAATTCGTTTGATTTGGCAATCATCTTTGAAAAGTCCCGCCGCTTGCAGAGTATCCAGCAGGACTTTTCCGCCAACATTGTCCAAATCCCGTCTCCGCTTGTCCGGTGGATAGAATTCCGCGCGAAGTGAAATCCTCCCCTGAAACGGACGAAAGGCGGTCTGATTCACAAGCGCGGTTACCAATTCCCGGTATCGCCGCCCGTCGCGGCTGATCAGTACACGCGCTCCGACGTGCCGGTAATAGTGATTCACGCTTGGAGGCCACGGGAGTTCAAACTCCTGCGTCATTTCCCGGAACCGAACTGGAACAGGAACGGACTGTTCGCCGGAACCACACCGCCGGGGGCTTTGCCGTCCCAGCGTTTTGCCGATTCCAGCTTGGCCTCGGCCTCCATCTGACGGATTTTCAGCTCGACCATCTTGGTCTGCGCTTCGGCTGCCTTGGCGAATTCCTCGGCTTTCAGACGCTCATTCTGAGCGATACTCAAATCCTTTTCGTTGATGATCTTTTGTGCTTCGCGTTCCTGCTCGGCCTGTTTGACGCGGGTCTCATTGACAAATACCGCATCAATTGTTTTCTGCACTTCCGCATTATCATAGGACATGCCGTCAGCGATGCCGACCGAGGAAATTGTGATGCCGTACTGTGCGAAGTGGGTGGTCAGCTCTTTCGAGAGACCGAGGACAATATCTTTCTTTTCCAGCTGACACTTCGAGAGATTGCGACTGCCGAATTCACGTGCCAACACATTCTGAATAAAACCTTTGACGTTCTTGTTCATCACGTCTGACAAACTGTTGCCCGGATAGTAATAGAGGAATTTTGCGGCATCCTCCTCGCGGATCATGCCGGTGCAGTTGACCCCGACCGTAAAGCCGACGCTGTCCAGCGATTCCACCTTGATTCCGGCTTTTTCCAGCCATTCGCGGGTGACCGGCGAGCGGTCAACCACGATCACACGAGCGAGCGGAATCCATTCGTAATCAAACCATGCGCGGCCGGTGGAGCGTTTGCGAAGCGGAATCACAATCCGCTTGGTGGCGACCTTTGCTTTTTCCAAATAGTCGATAGACATAAACTGCGCCTGTTTCGCCTTGGTGTCCCCCTCCAGCGGAACAACAAAAGCGGTCTCGTTATTTTTGACCTCGACGGCCTGTTCGGTGGGGTACGGACCGCATCCGGTGAGGATGAAAGCAGAAACGACGGCGGCAAAAAGAATGGTGAAATGGAACTTATTCATGATGATTTTTCTCCTTGAAAAGATTGAAGATTCGGGCGACCAGCCAGCCGATGCAGAGCCAGGTCGCGATATTGGATACGGTGTTGACGGTTTCGAGCCCGACGAGATAGAACATTCCGGCGGGGAGCGTGCCGTTGACCTGCTCGGCCAGCGTTTCCGTCCCGACGAGGTACGGCGCGACACGCGTCGTAAACCGCGCCAGAACGACCGTCAGCGCGAGAAAGAACGCAGGGGCGATGAGTTTTCGCATCGTCACTTCCTCGCCCACGGCGGCGCGGAATTCGAGCCCGTCTGCGCCGGAGGAGTCGCCGGTTTTGCCGCGACCGCGCCGGAGAGCGACACGCGAGGGGCAAAGCCTTTGATTTCGTTCACAATCTCGTCGTCCTGGTTCTTGCGACAGCGGACGGTGACGGTCAGCGGCAGATTGTGGAGTTCCACCGAATCGCGGGGCTGCGGCACATTGACCGCGCGGCAGATTGCGGAGAGATCCGCACGGGCGATGCGGACCGCGTCGGGGTTCGCGTTTTCCAGATTGAGACGCGCCCAGAGTTTGCGATTCTTGTATTCCCCCTCGATCACCTCGAATTCGAGCTGAAGATACTGCCCGTTGCCAGTCTTGGTGGGCTTCATTTCCGAATCGGTGATGACGGCCTGATATTTCCCCGCCGGGATCGCATCAAAGCCGGTCGACGGCTCGACTTCGTTCGCATTGAAATTAAGAGTTGCCATGTGATGTTGTTCCTTTGATTTACGCCATGCAAAAGGCGTGATGGTTGAAAGCGGTTCTGATTTTCGGCGGCTTCGGGGGCGGTTCGCCGACCGCGACCGCCGGAGCGCCGGGACACTGGATGTGTTCGTGATACTCAACGGGCGAATACTCGTCCCGGACGGCGCGGTAACGTTCGCCGGGACGGATCAGCTGTCCGCAGAGATCACATGCCATCGGACGATACGCCGTCCGGATTTTTTCGTGCATTTTTCTTCACCTCATAAACTTTGCGTTCCTTGAATTCTTCCTGTTTGCCCTTGTTCCAGTTGCTGACCGGGCGGAAATACCCGCAGACACGACTGAACACCTCGCAGATTGCGCCGCATTTACTCATGATTTTCACCCTCGATTTTCTGATAGGCGTCGATAAATGCCTGCCACGACAGCGGAAGTTCGGCGGGGAGCCCGTAACGGTTCTTTGCGATACAAGCCGGACTGCCGACCGTGCGGATGATACGTTCGCCGCCGTCCGCGCCAATGGGAGCGGCAATCGCCCGTTCGCCGGTGAATCCAGCATTTTCCTTGGTGACGCGGAACTTCTTGTTCGCAAACAGCACCGCATCCACCCATTCCGCGATCAGCGATGCCGCATGTTTGTGAAGTCGCGGCGTGTAGCGGTCGTAGGCGGCGTTTTCGGGGTCTTCGAAACGTTCCACCTTGGCATGGGCGACCAGAATCACCATCATGTTCCGCTTATCGCGCAACTCCTGCAACATAGCAATGACTTTGCGCCAGTGAGTGAGCGCATGAGTGTAACCGCGACCGTAGCCGCCGTCCGCTTTTTCGATGGAACGAACTCCGTATTCCCGGCAAACTTCGTCGAAAATCAGCCGTTCCAGCCAGTCCGCCGAATCGATCACGACCGTTTGAAAATCGTGCGGCTCGTCGCGGAGCGCGGTCAGTTCCGAAAGCACCTCCGCGACGCTGTGCGCCAGCGGAAACTTTTTGCAGTTGATTTCGCCGAGGCCGTCTTCAGTCTGAACGAAGATCGCGCCGGGTGCGGATGCGCCGAAGGTTGATTTTCCTACCCCTTCCGAACCGTAAATCATGATGCGCGGCGGTTTTTGCTCCTTGCCCGTTTGAATGTTTTCCAGCATTCCCATAGTGTGTTTTCTCCTTGAAAGTTAGTTGATAGCGAGTTCGAGTTGCAGCACCTTGACGAGCTTGCGGATTTGCGCCGTGTTCATCCGGGCATGAATGTCCGCCATGACGGAGTGGACAAGCTCTGCATCGGCGTCCGGTTCGTTGATTTCCTGCGGACGACGTGTCCGCATGGTTTCCTCATATGCACGATAGATGGAATATTTACCCTGGCGCAAACCTTCCTTGATTTCATCAGAAGCATGTACGTTGATTGTACGAAGCCGTTCGACCGTTGCGCGGGAGATTCCCAGAGTGTCTGCTGCAAATGCCGATGATTTTCCATGTTGCAGGTACGCACAGGTCTTTTGCGGACGCCCAGCCTTTTTTCTCATGTCCAGGCGTTGAATACATTGGAGCAATTCCCCGTCCGTCAAATTGCGACGATTCCTCTGATTGCGGATGGCATAATCCAATGCCTCGCTCTCATCCTCGAACTGACGGCAAATAACCGGGACAGTTTCCAGCCCTGCCGCAATCGCCGATTTGAGTCGGGTATGACCATCCACCACCGTCATGTTCCACACGACAAGCGGGTGTCCGGCATCAAATCCGTTGACGGTCATGTCGTCGATAATTTCGAAGAGAACCGTGTCGCGAATTGGAAAAAGATTTTTGAACGGTTCGGCGGTTTTCAGACTCCAAACGGGAACCTGAACGAGCGGCAGTTCAATGTTGTCAAAATTACTGTTCATCTTCATTTTCTCCGGGGATCATAGTTGCGATTAATTTTCCGATTTCAGTGGCAAGTGCATCATCCAGTCCGTTGCGTTCCTGGAGCGTATAGCGGATTTCAGGATATTCCTGAATTTCCCGTTCCAAGCGTGCGCTCGCCATCTTGACGATGCTGATTTTGATTGCTTCAAGTCTGGAATTCTTGAGCTCCTGTAATTCTTCTCCCGCTGCTGGTCCCATCGACTTTGCATCATTTTCACGCCGATGTTTCATCGTTTCGTTGTAGGCTTTGTTGATGGAAATGTCACCGCGGGACACGGCCGCCTTAAGTCTGTCCGGAGCATGGTCGTTGACGGTTCGAAGTTTCTCAACTTTCCCGCGTGAAACGCCCAGCAGTTCCGCCGTTTTCTCTGCGGATTTTCCATTAGCCACAGGTGTGGCTATTTGACTTTTTCCATGCAATCCGCGATGTTTTCTCCTGTCCAATTCAGTAAGGCAGTTCAGCAACTCCGCATCGCTCAAGTTCCGCCGATGGCTTTGGGCACGGATCGCATATTGGAGCGCCTCGTCCTCGTCGGCAAATTCTTTCAGCGTAATCGGAATTTTGTTCAGATGGATCTTCTGCGCGGCGGCGAGCCGGGTATGACCGTCCACCACAGTTACCTTATGACCTGCCCAAATGATAATCGGATGAGCATAGTCGAAACCGTTCTGCTTCATATCTTCAGCAATTTCATTCAGAACCGATTCTTTTATAGGGAAAAGTGTTTTGAACGGAGCCGCCGTGTGGAGAGCCTGCGTCGGCATGAGGGAAATTTTATCTTCCATCACTTCACCTCCGGCAGTTCTTCGGAGTTGTTCCAGCGGAAGATCGAAAGGTCACGTCCCTTAAGAAAAGCGTTCCACGCTTTGATGTAAAATGCCATGGTTTCCCGAATAGTGAGTTTGTTCTTGCTGATGCGGTTATCCGTGAGTTTGGTCCGCAGCGTCATGACCGGATGGCCGGTATGAAGATTGTCCCCGCTTTTTACCAGCTTGATGAATTCTTCGGCCTTCTGCGGGTTGCTGCGCAAAAAGAGATAGAAACAGAAGCCCAAGTGGGATTTGACAAAGTGGTGCGCTCCGCATTCCGCAACGGCGGCCGCATGTTCAATCATATCGCGATTCTGATCATAGAATGGTTCAAGAACCGAGTTGCGGGTCTCGGTTTTGGCCGAACCGGCATGCATCTGGCTGTCAAAATTTTCGTAGATCCATGCGAGTTTTGTGATCATTGCGGCAGTCATATGGTGTTCGGAACCTTTGATTTTCAGCAGATGATGAAAATAACGAATGATGCCGCTGTCGATGGAACCGATGGCCTGTTTCGCGACATTATATACGACAATCACCGTAACGGTCATGCCGGATTCGATGATCGCCCAAAGACGGTGCTGGCCGTCCAGGATCGTTCCGTCCTCGGCGATTTTGATGGTTTCGCCGTTCTGTTCCCATGCGCCGGAGGCCATGTCGTTGGCATAACGGGTCACGTTGAGCTGACTGATATTACGGTTCATGGTGTTGTGTTCCAACATTTCGGCAGCCATGTCCGGGGTGATGTCGAGCGTCTTGGCGATGATCTTTTTCATGGTGTTTTGTCCTTGTATGTGAATAATATTTTTGTTCAGAGAGAATCGATGAGGCGGAGGTCTTCGTAGCCGGTCGGCCATACGCCGGTGGTGCAACAAGCGCGGAATCGTTCCAGTGCGGACTTGTTGGAGAGTTCCGCCAGATCCAGAACCTCACTGGTCAGCTTCCACACGCCGGATGAGAACGGCTCGCTCTTTTCCACGGCGATGATATGAACCGGGATGTCCATGCCGACGACCTTGCGGATAACCGCCCGGTAAAATGCCAGCTGGTGGATGTATCCGTAACGGCGGCAGTCGGATTCAAACCAGCGGAGACTGTCGCAGGTTTTGAGATCAACCAAGCCAAATTGAGGCGAGAACCAGTCCATGCGGATTTGGCATGGCACGCCGCAGTATTCGGTGCGAATCACGCCCTCGGCAACACCGGTTGCCAGCAGTTCGGAGGCAACCGGATGAAGCCACACGCCAGTTTGCAGTTTCAGAATGAAGTTGAAGTCCTTGCCGGAAACAACCTCGCGCTCCTGTGTTGCCGCCCATTCCGCAAATGCTTTGGTTTTGGAACCGTAGGATTCTCCGGTGCGGGGATTGACGGGGCCGTCCGAAACCACATACTCTTTATCAAAAGCGTTGCGCCCTTCGAGGATCAGACAGTGCGCCGCGCGGCCGATAGTGAACGCGGCGGACTCGTTTTCCTGAATCTGACCTTGGACTTTTTTGCGGTAGAGAGCCGGGGATTCCCGGAAATCGGCCAGCAAATGGCTCGACATAAATTCTCCGCTGCGGCTGCGGGCGTGGTATTCGTCCGCCGGTTCGTGAATGATGAAGTCTGTGTTGTTCATGGTGATTACCTTTTTATTTGTGGTGGTTACTGAAATCTCTTCTCACCGTTATATATCGAAAAAAACGATGCAGGTGGGCCGGGGTAACCCGGATTATTTTCTGGATTTTTTCACATACACGTCCAATCCCGCTTCAATCATTTTCTCGCGTATCCGTTCAATTTTTCGACGGATTGTACTTCTGGAAAGACTCTCGATTCGCGCAGCCGTCCGTTGTCCGCCACTCATCAATGCAATACAGATGCGACGCTCATCAGCCGGAAGCCCTGCGAGAAAATTCTGAACATCGGAAATCAGATCATGCTGCTCAACGGACTGATCATTATCTTCGAGCGAATGATTTGAACGAACGAAATCAATCAGTTCGGTTTGTTCGCCATCGGATTCAACAATCGGCGTGCTGAGAGAGATTGTTTCGTTCTCAACCGAGTATTGCGGATTCCGAGACCGCCAAAGATCGATCAATTCGCGTCCAAGAACCAAAAACATGAAACGTCCGAAAGATTTAGGACTCGGAATTTCAATCTTCTCCTGCATCATAATTGCCCGGAGCAACAGGTCCTGAATGTAATCCTCACGGTCATTCTCGGTTACAAATCCTTTCTGAACGGAATGTCCGACAAGGGTCTTGGTGATTTTGAGAAGCTGAATGCTCTCTTTTTCGGAAAACTGGTAAGCCATTTGAAACTCTCCTTGCCAGTCGTTGCCGGAACGAAAGGCGGGGAGAACCGGGCGTCTGGCTTTGTTTGTTTTGCCTTTCGCCCTCTCTTGGTGCAATTGCTCGTGTGCAAAACGAAAACAGTGTTCAAAACCAGTTTTTTCGGATTTATGAGCTCAAAATAAAATTGAAAAAGTTCTGTGCAATACAAAAAAATCGTGTGCAATTGCACACAGACGAGGTGTTTTGCACAGGGGATGGCCGAAAAACGGCAAAAAAAAGCACCTCACCTGTGAAAGCGAAGTGCGGAGTGACGATATCGTCAGTTTAACTCAAACGGAGGTAAAATTATTCTTCGGATGCGGAGCCTCTTTGGAAGTTTATCATGTAGCATCCTTCTGTTTTCAGTAAACAGATGGGATCGCCGTCAACCTTGGGAAAGAAACGCTTTAACGTCTGCCGGATTTCAAGGACTCTTTTTCTCAAATCGTTATTTTCCTTGCAGCCCTTGACTGGAAGCATAATCCTGCCATTAGGTGCTTCCAAAAATTCCAGCAGTTTTTGAAAAGCAAGGCTGGGTTCGTGTTTTGTCGTATTTTCCATTCCCATTCTTTGGCAGGAAAACGGCGCATGTGTCCCGCCTGTAAGCCATATGGAGACCTTGTCAGAAGTGATTTTTGCGATGTGTATATCGCTCCATCGGGTTGTCGATGATGTTTCGAAGGGTTCAAGTGTGGATGTCGTTTTCTTTCCGGCAAACCGTGAAAACAATTCCAGCGTTTCCGGACGTGCCGTAAACGAGGTGTCTTCGTTAATTGCGACCGCTTCATTCAGAAAAACCGTACAGGCTCCGCTGTCGTCTAAAACAGTAACCATTTCGCGGGGAAAAATGTTGCGATCTGCAGCAAGAACAATGAACGATTTTTCTCCACCGGCAACCATTAATTTCAATTTCTCACGTAAGGATTGACGGTCGATATAATATGATATATAAACAGGCGTATTCCTGCCCACCCCGTGCCGAATTGCCCCCAACTCCCAAAACAGTCCGTTGTCGAGGTCAATGCCGCGGTATTCCAAATTCAACGTTTTGCACAACGCGTTATGCATGCGCTTGTAGCTCAAACACTTGTTTTCGACATCGCAGTCGCGAAGCAAGAGTCTCGTCTCTGCCGGATTGTGAGGACAGTAAGCGACCAAACGTCCTCCGATTGTTCTGACTTCACGGATGCCGCAGTCGGTAATGGAACATTTTTTTCTGTTTGGGCAGATCAGATTCCATGCTTCACCTTCCGCAGGATCAAGGAACCGCTGCTGAAACAGCTCAAAATTAACAGCTTTACAGGCCTGTCGCCAGTCAAATAGCGGCTGCGATTTCGCCATCCGAATCAATGCTCGCCACATATAGATTCCCTTCGCCTTTCTTGGCCTGTCTGATTATTCCATCGGTGCGAAACCAGTCATCAATTGCGATTCCGAACTCGTCATAGTCATACCCGGAACGGTTGGACGCTGACACCTTTATTCTTCGAGAAACGCCGTTCCGCTGGACGGCAAATACAAGTTCATACAATATTCCCATATCGCTCAAGGAACGTCCGGCTTTTTCAAAATCACGAAAAAGGTCACCGGACGGGGACGTATAACGGGCCTTGAAAAGACATCCCGGCAGAGCCGCTCCGTATGCCTCCACCAGCTGAATGCCGGTTATGCCATGTCCTCGATACAACGTTACTTTTCTATCCAGCTCTTTTACCCGCTCCAAATCATTGATCCTTGGTGTTGCGAAAGCAAGAGGATCGTTAAAAATCGCCATTCCCAAAGAGGTTGAATAAGCTTTTTCGAGCCATTTAGGCGACATGGGACAACAAATTCGCAATTCCCCTGTGAGCTTGTTGATAATCAGATTGTTGTAGCTTTCCGGCTGATAGCCGATGGTTTTTGATTTTTTCCCGGTGACAACAACACCTTGACGTTTATATGAATCTCCATGTCTTACTTGGAGAACTGCGTCATCCGGCGCACCTGACCCGATTTTTGCATACGCCGTTGAGCCGCAGTTATGCGCCGTCAATTGCTGATTCATGAAGTATTCGAACTTCTCTAAAAAAGCGTCCGTTACCAGAAATTCGCTGGTATCACGATCCGTGGCATACATGGCGAGATTGCGTTTTTTGGTGGTTGAAACATCCCTCTCAATATTATCCAGCTCCTCCGGTTCATTGGAATACACAAGCATCGCCATATCGGCGGTTGACATTGAGTCGGAAAGATCCCCGCTATAGCATCGCGTTTGAATAAAATTCCGGAGTTTTTCATTATAACTGTCGCTGCTGGTTTCCCCGATCAGAGCAAACGCATAGAAGAATTCCTCATCGTCTTCCCCGACAAACATTTGATTAGCCAGAATATTGGCAAGAGCCTCGTAATCGAAGTCCTTTTCGCCGACATCCTCAATTTTGAGCCCTTGTCTCGTGAGGTATCCCATAAAACGCTTCAGAAATGCAATCAGTCGATTAAAATTAATCTTTCTCAGCACTTCTGGGTTCTTGAATTTACGCAGATTACTTCGTGCCATATATAATATCTTTCTTTTTTATGTGTTTCACGACCTTTCCAATAATGAAAAAATGATCCATACTGTTAATTTCGGTCACTTGCCGCTTGCCGTTTTCCCATTTCAACGCAATCCGTTCCGGGGTATAGATAAGACGTTTCAACGTGGCTTCTCCATTCAGACAAAATGCCACGATTTCTCCATTTTGCGCCATTGCCTGGTGACGGATGATTACGACATCGCCGCTCTCATAGTCCATGGCGCACATGCTCGTCCCGGACAATGTCAAGGCAAAATATTCACCACCTTGAACCAATGCCTTATCAACCTTGACGGTTTCGCCCTGGTATACATCCATTGGCTCAATCGGCTGCCCGCATGGAATTGTTCCACGCAAAGGAACGTCTTCCAAGACGATTGCATTGTCATTAATGCGCCGGACAATTTCGTAGGAATTGCGCCCGCCCTCAATTTTGCGGAGATACCCTTTTTCCGATAATGCGCGGACGAGCAGATATACGGACGGAGCGGTAATATTAAAACGATCACCAATCTCCTGCATACTCGGCATAGAGTCGTATAAATCAAAATAACGGCAGATTTCCTGCATCGTTTCAGACTGACGCATTGTCAGTCCTTCAATTTTAGGCCGTCCGGTTTTCATTCTTTCTCATCTCCTGTTTCACCTAATAATATATCACGATTTATCTTCTATTTCAAGCCGCGTTTCCAAACCGGTCTTTCTCGTTATGCTCAACAAAAAACAGAATCAATGTCGTAAATGTCACATCCTGCGCTTCAAAAAATATTTTTTGTACTTTTTTTGAAAAAAGCAGTTTTCACACGGCCCACTTCCTCCTTTTTTTTCGATATATAGGGAGAGAAACATTTATCGAGCAAACAACGAGGTGAGCCTGTGAATTATGGAAGTGTATGCAGCGGAGTTGAGGCGGCAACTCTCGCATGGAAACAGCTGGGATGGACGGCAAAATTCTATGCCGAAGTCGAGCCGTTCCCGTCGGCGGTGCTGTGCGAAAGGTTCGGGGCGACGCGACCGCTGCGGCCGCTTGACCCGGCTGACGCACACAGCGAAAAAGACCGGAAACTCCGCGAATCGTGGGCGAAGCAGATCGCCGGACTGCCGCCTTGCGGAACCACTCCGAATCTCGGCGACTTTACCCTAATAAAGAAAGATGATTATAATGGAGAAATTGACTTGCTCGTCGGGGGCTGTCCCTGCCAATCGTACTCGGTGGCCGGCCTCAGAAAAGGACTTGCCGATCCGCGCGGAAACCTCACCCTTGAATTTGTCAAACTGGCTTATCGGGCAAAAGCCAGAATCGTCGTTTTTGAAAACGTGCCGGGCATCCTCAGCAGCGGTGACGGCGGAAGCGATTTTGCCGGATTCTTATCGATCCTGTGCGGATGGGAAGTCAAACCTCCCAAAGACGGCTGGCGGAAATGCGGCATCGTCACCAACGCGCCCGGATGTTTCGGGGTGGCGTGGCGAATACTTGACGCTCAATATACCAGAGTTCCCGAATTTCCAAGGGCGGTTCCGCAGCGACGGCGACGTCTCATCCTTGTCGGACATCTTGATAACTGGCTCTATCCCGCCAAAGTATTATTTGACGGCGAAATGTGCGATGGGGATACTCCGCCGCGCCGAACGAAGAGGGAAAGACTTGCCGCCGATCCTGAAAGCGGCACTGATCCGGCAGTCCAGGCTCACCGCGAATGCATAGACATACGTCAAATCAATGTTCAGGAGCGGAATCTTGCGCCGACCCTGATTGCTACCGATTACAAGGGCGGCAAAGCTGTATCTTTTTACACCCAGCGGAAAGCCGAAAGCATGGTTCCGCTGGAGGAATGTTCCAACACGCTGGTCAACGGAACCTGTCCGGGGCATCAGAATGCGGTATGCTTTGAGCACAATCCGACCGACGCCCGGTTGAAAGAAGTTCCCGTGTCGCCAACTGTTCTTGGCAGATGGGGAACGGGCGGAAACCAGACTCCGGTTGTTCTTGAAAATCAAAATCCCTCCGCCGCGCCAGATGAAAACAGGCGCGATGAAGCGCAACGCAAAGACGGCGAACCGTCAAAAAACGGTGCGGCGGAGGTTATCCAGAAACAGATGGAACTGGTCGCATTTATCAAGAATGACGCTGGCGGCGATCAGGACGGTTATTGGGAGGATGTTTTCCCGACCGTCCGCAGTCAGGTCACTCCGGCGGTCGCATACAACGTCACTTTTTGCGATGCCAACGGCACAAGAAAAGATCGCCCTGACGGCGGCCTTTACGTCACTCCGGCGGATGCCAGCAAAACCGTTACCACGGGCGGCACGAATGCCGAAACGGTGGTGGTCGCCCTTGACGGGGACAAAATGGGAAAAGCCGAGCGCAAGGGCGGTTCCGGTCTTGGAGTCAGTGAAGATGAAGTGATGTACACACAGACGGTAAAAGACGTTCATGCCGTGGCATACCGGGAGAAAATGTCCGTGGTTGATATGATGGGTGCCAAAGGCCGCTGCGGCGTCAGTCAGACCGATGTAAGTCCGGTCATCAGCGCGGATACGCAATCCCACGCGGTTGCCCGGAATGAGTGTGTTCCGCTGGATTTGAGGAATGCGACCCGCGACCCGGAAAAACATGACGCGGTCAACAGGCAGGGTGTCGGAGTCGGCAACGACGGCGACCCTATGCACACGGTAACCTCTTCTAACGTTCAGGGCATAGGATGGCAGGCGACCGTCCGCAGACTGCTTCCCGTTGAGTGCGAAAGGCTGATGGGCTTTCCCGATAATCACACAAGAATTCCATGGAAAGGGTTGCCGGAAGATGAATGCCCCGATGCTCCACGATATAAAGCATGTGGCAACAGCATGTGCGTGAATGTGATGTCATGGGTCGGGCAAAGAATTCAAATGATGGAAAACGAAATAGCCACATGTGTGGCGAATGAAATCAACTACGGAGGAAATCAATGAGTGAAGTCGAACCCGAATGCCTTGAATGCGCCCGTCAGTATGAGGAGCTTCTTGCCGATTACCGCCACTTGAAAAAGAAAATCCGCAAAATGCGGAAATCCTTTGCGGCGATTGAGTGTGCACTCACGCACAAATGCGACCGTTACGCTGAGTTCATTATCGGGGAATGCGAAGCCAATCGCGGAAAATACAAACCGGACGGATGCTGAAAAAAGCATCTCAAAATCGGTTTTTCGCCCGATAAAGTCAAAAATAAGTATAAAACAATCCAATATAATCTATCATGCAAATCGCATGATTGCAAGGAAGGAAATTTGAATGCCGGAAGAAACTCAAATTGAGGATGCGATCAAGCGAAATGCGTCCGGGCCGAAGTCCGCCGAAGTGGACGGACAAAAGGTCGAACAGCATTCGCTGCCGGATCAGATTGCGGCTGACGAATACATCGCGTCGAAAAAGGCGGTAAAATCCCGCACAAGCGGCCTGAAGATCAGTAAACTTTGCCATTCAGGGGCGTAGAGGTGTTCTTATGTTCAACAAACTGAAAACAATGTTCCGGACGCGGACGCCGCCGAAAACGGTTCTTCCGGTTGTCCGGGCACGGTTTGACGCAGCGCAGACGACGCGGGATAATTTGAAACATTGGGCGGCGGCGGATCATCTGTCGGCGGATATGGAGGCCGCGCCGGAAGTCCGGCGGACGCTGCGGATGCGGGCTCGCTATGAGGTCGCGAACAATTCCTATGCCAAGGGCTTGGTGCAGATGCTTGCCAACGATACGATTGGAACGGGACCGCGATTGCAAATGCTCTCCGGCGACGAGAATTTCAACGACGAGGTTGAGACCGCGTTTATCCGCTGGAGCGATGCCGTAAATCTCGCGGCAAAACTCCGCACCATGCGGATGAGCCGCTGTCAGGACGGGGAAGCGTTTGCGGTGTTGGCGACGAATCCCAAAGTGCGGCATCCGGTGAAACTGGATCTGATGCTGATCGAAGCCGACCGGATATCCGGCGATTTGAAATGGCTGGACGACGATACGAGCGTCGACGGAATCAGTTTCGATCACTGGGGCAATCCGGTGGATTACCGGGTATTGAAATACCACCCCGGCGACATTCACTACATGCCCGGAGACGATGCGATTCATGTTCCTTCGGAATATATGCTTCACATTTTTCGGCAGGACCGACCGGGATTGCACCGGGGAGTACCCGAACTGGCAGCGGCCCTTCCGCTATTCGCCCAGTTGCGCCGGTACAATCTCGCTGTCCTGTCGGCTGCGGAGGCGGCCGCCGATTTTGCGGCGATCCTTTACACGGATGCGCCACCGAACGGCGAGAGCGATGACGTCGAGCCGATGGACAGCATTCCCTTGGAACGCAATATGATGCTGACCGTCCCGGCAGGCTGGAAGATGGGGCAGCTTGACCCCAAGCAACCGGCGGCGAATCATTCGGAATTCGTCAAGATTATTCTTGCGGAGATCGCCCGGTGCGTCTGTTCGACCTACGGCACGCTGGCCGGAGACTTTTCCGGTCACAATTACGCCAGCGGACGTTTGGACAATCAGATTTATCACAAATCGATTCTGGTAGACCGGAGTTTCTGGGAAACGGAAGTCCTGAACCGGATTTTCGAAGTGTGGTTCCGGGAGTATTCGCTCACTGGAATGCAGCTCGTTACAGCCGAACGGCATACGTGGTTCTGGGACGGCTTTCCGCATGTCGATCCGGGCAAGGAGGCGACAGCTCAGGAAAAGCGTCTGGCAAACAATACCACAACGCTGGCGGCGGAATGCGCCAAGGACGGACGCGATTACATGTCGGTTCTGCGGCAACGCGCCAAAGAGATCAAATTGATGAAAGAGCTGGGCATTCCGCTAAATGCGGATGCTCCGGCGGAAACTGTTCAACCCGAACCGGAAACCAATGACGGTTCAGAGCCAAAGGACGTTATGGATGAGTGAATTTACCCTGATTGAAGCCGCCGGGAATGCGAAGCCGAAGGTGGTCGGCATTGCTTACAGCGGCGGCAAAATGAATCTGCCCGGTTGGAAATATCCGGTGGTGGTGGATCTGGCTGGAATGGAGATTCCGGACACGGTTCCGCTCCTGACCAACCATGAAAACAAAACCGACGCCCGTGTCGGGATGGTGTCGGCGAGCGTTAAAAACAATGCGCTGGAAATCTCCGGCGAAATTGTTTCGGACGGCAAGGACGCCGCCGATATCGTCGCGCAGAGCAAGGCCGGAGCCGACTGGCAACTCTCTATCGGCGCGGACGTAAAAGAGTGCGAACTGGTGAAATCCAGCCGTGCCGTGAACGGCCAGTCCGTTGAGGGACCGTTCTATCACATCAAGAAATCGACGCTGCGTGAAGTGAGCGTCGTCGCCGTGGGCGCGGATGCCCACACCACGATGAAAGTCACTGCGAAATTTAACCTTTCCCGAACCATTGAAGGAGACCGTATGAGCAAGGAAATCGAGAAAACTGTTGCCGCCAAGGAAGATGAAACCAAGAATCCGGTTGTGCCGCCCGTTGCCGAACCGGAAAAGAAGCCGGAGGACAATCCGGAAAAGAAGAAGCCGGAAGAGGACGGCAAAACCGCCGAAGCCGCCGATTGCGATCCCGAACAGAAAACCAAAGCGGAGGCTGTGCCTCCGGCGATTCAGGCGAGCGGAATTGATATTCACGCCGCCGCCAAAGCCGCCGTCGCCGCCGAGCGCGAACGTGTCGGCGCAATTCAGTCGATCTGCAACGGGGAATTCCCGGAAATCGAGAAACAGGCGGTGAGCGCCGGATGGACTCCCGAAATCACTACGAAAAAGGTGCTGGAGATGATCCGCATGGAACGTCCGGCGGCCAATGTGAATATTGCCGTCAAATCCGCGCCGCAAGGTGGCGAGATGCGGAAAAATATTGAGGCGGCGATGTGCCTCCGCGTCGGAGTCTCCGCCGATTTGCTGGAAAAATCCTACGGGGCAAAGACCGTGGAAGCCGGTATGGCAGATATGGATATGCCGCTTCGCCAGTTGCTGATCGAGTGCATGAAACTGGACGGCATCCCGTACAGCCGGGGCTTTGACAACGAGACTATCCGCGCGGCGTTTTCCAGTGTGTCCCTGCCGGGAATCCTCTCCAACGTGGCGAACAAAAAGCTGTTGCAGTCTTATGAAGCCCAGCCGGTCATCGCGACGAAGCTGTGTTCCACCGGAGACCTCAACGACTTCAAGGAGAACGACCGCTTCCGTCTGACGGATGTCGGCGATCTGATGCCGATTGCCGCCGACGGCGAGATCAAGGACGGCGGACTCGTGGAGGAATCTGCGAAAAATCAGCTCGAAACTTACGGAAAAAAGTTTTGTCTGACCCGCAAAATGATCATCAACGACGACCTCGGCGCGTTTATGAAAGTGCCGACCGCCATGGGCAACCGTGCGGCGCGTCTCATTGACCAGCTGTTCTTCTCGCGTCTGCTGAAGAATCCGACGCAAATTGACGGGAAGGCTCTGTTCCACGCCGGACACAAGAATCTCTTGACCGGCGCAACCTCCGCACTCGGCGCGGACAGCCTCAAGAAAGCGATTCAGCTGTTCCTCGATCAGGTGGATGCTGACGGCCAGCCGATTTCGGTGGAACCGCGCTATCTCTTGGTTCCCACCGCCTTGAAGCATCTTGCCATCGAGCTGACGCAGGGCGCGACGCTCATCATGGCGGGAACGGACAATGCGGTGCGTCCGGCTCTGAACGTGCTGGCCGACGAGAATCTCAACGTGGTTTCCAGCCCGTATCTCGGAAATTCCGCCTACGAGGGAGCCAGTCAGACCGGCTGGTATCTCTTCGGTGATCCGCGCACGGTGGACACCTGGGAGATCGGATATTTGAAGGGAAAACGCACCCCGACGGTCGAAAGAGGCGAGACCGATTTTAACACTTTGGGGCTGTGGTTCCGGGTGTATTTCGACCTCGGCGTGAGGGAACAGGATCATCGCGGCATGGTCAAGGCGGTCGGCGCGGCCAACTGACGAATAAGCCGGGAGGGCAGCCTCCCGGCATCTTTCAACCATAACTTTTTTTTCAGGAGATTTTTACTTATGATCGCTCGATTTGTACAGGATGGCAAAGCCATCGACTACCGTCCGTCCGAAGCCGTTGCCGCCGGAAGTGTTATTGTTCAGGGGAATCTGATCGGAATCGCCCGGCTGGATATCGCAGCCAATACGCTCGGTTCGCTTGCCGTGGTCGGAGTTTTTGACGCGCCGAAAGCGACCGGCGCAATCACCGTTGGCGCCGCCGTCTACTGGGACGCCACCAATTCCAAGGTCACCACGACTGCGACGGACAATCCGTATCTCGGCAAGGCGATTCTCGCCGCCGAGTCCGCCGATGAAAGTGTGCGTTTTCTTCTCAACGCACCTTACACCGCAACCGCAACGGCATAACCGTTGGGAATGCTTGAACAGGCATCGGAATGGCTGGAATATCAACGTTTGAAAGAGCTTTCCGTTCCGGCGGAGTATGTCCGCCGGGACGGGACGCACATTGAAGTCAATGTGACGCTGGGGAAAACGCTGTTCCGTGCCGAAGACCAGTACGGCGTGACCGTCCGCACCGAAAGCCGTGATTTTCTGATTGCAGCTTCGGAACTGGAAAACGAACCCGAACGAGGAGATGCCATCGTCTATAACGGATGCCGTTATGAAGTGCTTGCGCCCAACGGTGAACCGGTGTGGCGATGGTCGGGAACGTATCACTGGACACGGCGTATTCACACCAAGGAAATCGGAGGCGAATAATGCAGGATGAAATTCCCAATCACCGCGACCTCTGGGAGGCGGTGAATCAGTCAAGACTTGAGCTTGCTGAATTGAAGGGCATGGTCAAAATGCACTTTGAAGACAAGCAGCACCATTATCCGCCGTGCAAACCTGCCGCCGACATGCAGAAAACGATGATGTCCGCATTGGGGGCGGCGCTGATTGCGCTGCTGGCGGCAGTCGGAAACATCGTCATGGAATTTGTGCGGAGGTGAAAAATGTCGGAAGTATTGAATGTGGCGGAAGCGGTTGCCGCCGAACTTTCGGAATATGGCGCGGAGGTGTCCTTTTTCCCGGAATTTGAATTGCGGGATTTGGACGATATGCGCGTGGTGGTGGTTCCGCTTTCCACCGAATACAAGACGCTCTCCCGTGCCGCGCACGAGGAACTGCCAAAAGTTCAAATCGGCGTTTTGAAACGCTGCGACGAGGACGGGCTGGACGATATGCTCCGGTTCGTCGAGGGATTGGGACTTGGGTTTCTGAATAAAAAACTCGCCGGAGCGACTTGCGTCTGCGTCGCTTACAATCCCATCTACAGCCCGGAACATCTCCGGGAACGCGGCCAGTTCACCAGCGTGATTGAACTCACGTTCAAACTGGTGAAAGCGTGACCGGAACAAAAGTCCGGGTCGAATTCGATGACGAAGCGGTAAAGAATGCGGTTCAAAAAGGCGGCGTGAAATCGCTCCGTTCGGCTGGGGCATATACCCGCAAGGCGGCACTGAACGCGGTTTCGCGTTCAAGCAAATCTTCGTCACCCGGAACGCCGCCGCATACCCGGCGCGGATTGCTTAAACGGTCGATTCTCTTCGGCGTCGAAAAGCACCGCATGGCGGTGGTCATCGGCCCGGCAAAATCTCTTATCGGAATATCCATGACGGCTCACGAATTCGGCGGCATGTACCGCAGACGCAAATACCCGAAAAGAGCGCTCATGGGGCCGACGCTTGTTAAAGTTTTTCCGCAGTTGCCGAAGCTGTGGAAGGACAGTGTAAAACCATAAATATCAAGGAGTTTTTTCTTATGGCAATTGTACTTGGCCTCGATGCGAAACTGCTTCGGGGAACCGCCGGATCGACCGGCGCGACCGAGGTTACCAACGTCAAAGATTTGACGCTCAACCTCGAATCCGGCGATGCCGATGTGACCACCCGTGCAACGCAGGGATGGAAAGCGTCCGTGGCGACGCTGAAAGAAGCGAGTTTGGAGTTTGGCATGATTTACGACACCGAGGATGCGGACTTTACCGCATTCCAGACGGCGTATTTTTCCAACACTCCGCTGGCGCTTTTTGTAACGGACGGCGACGGTCATGGTCTTGACGCGGACTGGTCGATCACCGGGTTCTCGGTGGAACAGCCGCTCGAAGAGGCGATGAGCGTTTCCGTGACAGCGAAGCCGACCGCGTCCACCCGTGCGCCGAGCTGGACGTGAGTTCAAAGATTCTCTTTAATTGCAAGAAGCTGTGTCTGAAGTTTTTGTAGATCGTTTTTTACCGTCTGCCAAACCAGCTTATAATTGGTTTGGACGTAATCGTGAATGAGAACATTTCGCATTCCGATGATAATCCGCCAAGGAATTTCAGGATGCTCGGTTCGCAACTCGGCGGAAATCTGACCGGTCGCTTCTCCGACAATCAGGAAATTATATGAAACAGCATCCTGTTTCAACCCCGATTCGAGAAACTCCGCTTCGGAACAGGAGGTGGCATCGTTGATTTTTGCGATGGCTTTTAGTATGTGTTCAACGCGCTGACGGTCATTGATCATAATGCCACCATGTCTTTTTTGACCCCGGAGCCAAAATCGGGATCGGCCAGCGATGATAACGGAATCACATCCACCTTGCATTTCAAAACATCAGCAAGCGCCAACTGCAATCCCACCTGGTCAAACAGAGAAGCATTGTCATTGAAATCAGCAAGAAAATCGACATCGCTTTCCGGTGTTTCCTCTTTGCGGGCGCAGGAACCGAACACATACAGCTTGCTGGCATTGTGCTTATGCGCGATGCGATAGATTTCGGCTTTCAGCCTTTGAAGTCTGTCAAGCTGGCACATTTTCGATTCCTGTTAATGTTCAAATTTCTGATACAAAGCCTCTGGAATCTAATGTAACACTGAAAATGGATTTTTCAAGTCCATTTTTCTCTTCAACCCCTCTTATACAAGGATATATGCCGAATGAAAAGTTTTACCGATAACGCCGGACGTTTGTGGACGCTGGCGGTGAATGTCGCGGCGATCAAACGCGTCCGGGCGATTTGCAATGTGGATTTGAATTCCATCGTCGAACTGGATGCGAAGAACAATCCCACCGCGAAACTGCTGGAACGGCTTTCAACCGATCCGGTGCTGCTGGTGGACGTGCTGTACGCCGTCTGCAAGCCGGAAGCCGATGCAAAAAACATTTCCGACGAGGAATTCGGAGCGGCGATGGCCGGAGACGCCGTTGATCATGCGACGAGCGCTTTGCTGGATGAAATCATTGATTTTTTCCCGGAGGCGAAACGGAGGGCGTTTCAAAAGATCCTGTCCGCGACGCGCCGTTTCGAGAGCCTTGCCCGGAAAAAGATGGAAAGTCTGCTGGCGGACGGGAAATTCGAAGACAAACTGGTCTCCGAACTGGAACGGTTGACCGGCTTGTCGGCGAATGCGCCGGAATCTGCGGAGTAAACCCCGATCCTTTCACGCTGCGCGAACTGGTACGGATGGCCGAGGGGCGCGGCAAAATGGAGTGGGCGCAAACCTCATGCCTTATGGCATTGATTGTGAACATTCTGCGCGATCCGAAGAAAGGGAAATCCGCCAAGCCCGCCGACTTCAATCCTTATTTTCAGCGGAAAAAGCCGGTTCAGAAAGTGACGATGGGCGAATTGAAAACGATGCTGAACGGCAATCGTCAAAAGGTCGTTCGCGGAGAACGTATTGCCCGTCCGTTCTGCACAATAAAAAGCGAAAATTAGGCAGAAAGGATTTTTTTATGGGCAGAAACTTTCCGAAGAGAGGTGGTGAAATATGGCGGGAGCAAGCGGTAATGTAAAAGCCGGACGGGCGTTTGTTGAGATCATGCTCGACCAGACCAAGCTGGAGCGCGGTCTCAAACAGGCGCAGACGAAAATCAGGAATTTCGGCAACACCCTCACGACTGCCGGGAAAAGCATGGTGACGGTGGCGACCATCGCCGCCGCGCCGTTCGCCTTTGCCACCAAGACGTTCATGGATTTCGACGATCAAATGCGAATGGTCAAGGCGGTCACTGGCGCGACCGAAGCCGAGTTCAAATCGCTGACCGCCGTTGCGGAAAAACTGGGACGCGAAACCAGTTTCACGGCCAAACAGGTCGCGGACGGCATGACCGCCATGGGGCGCATGGGCTTCAACGCCAAAGAGATCGAAGCGGCGATTCCGGCGGTTCTGAATCTCTCAAGAGCGACCGGGACGGAGCTTGCGGAAGCCGCTGAAATCGCGGCCAACAACATGCGCGTATTCGGAATTGAATCCGGCAAAATGTCGGAAGTCTCGGATATTCTGACCGCCACCGCGAACGGTTCGGCGCAGACGCTGACCGATTTGGCGGAAGGGTTGAAGATGGCGGGTCCGCAGGCCGCCGCCGCAAAGGACAGCATCGTCAATGTCTCCGGCGCGTTGGGCGTTCTGGCAAACATGGGCATCAAGGGTTCGCTGGCCGGAACGGCATTGCGCAAGGCGTATTCGCAGTTTGCAAAAACGGATATTCAAGACAAGCTGAAAGCCATCGGGATCGCCACCGTCGACGCGAACGGAAATTTGCGTTCCATGCCGGACATTATGGCGGATATCGCCAAAGCCATGGCGACGATGCCGACCGCCAAGCGACTGGGATTTGCGGAGGAAATTTTCGATCTGCGCGGCTCACTTGCCGGATTGCAGCTGGGCGGCAACATCGACCAGTTGAACGCTTTTATTGCAAAATTGAAATCGGTTAACGGTGTGGCGGCGCAGACCGCGCTGGAAATGGACAAGGGTATCGGCGGAGCGTTCCGCCGTTTTATGTCCGCCGTTGAGGGTGTGCAGATTGCCATTGGCCGGATCATTGGTGACGCCATCGCTCCCTACATGGACAAAATTTCACAGATGCTCAACCGTATGGCCGAATGGTGCGCCGCTCATAAAGAGGTCATCATCATGGCGGTGAAAGTCATTGCCGGAGTCGCGGCGCTCGGTGCGGCATTGATTGTCGCCGGAGTCGCCGTCAAAGCGATGGCGCTTGCGGTCTGCGGTCTTTGCACGGTGTTTACGATTCTGAAAGTGGTGGTGCTTGCGCCGATTGCGGCAGTCAAGGGACTCATCGCGGTATTCACGCTTTTGAAAACCGTTCTCATCGGTGTAAAGGTTGTGGCTCTCGCCACTTGGGCGGCCATCAGCAGTCCGGCGGTTCTTGTGGCCGTTGCCTTGGGCGTGCTGGTCGCGGCGGTGTGGAAACTCACCGGAGCATGGGACATCTGCGCCGACGGGGTGCGCGGACTCGCCGCCGATTTCGGCACGGCGTTCAAGGCCATCGGCGAAGTGGTCGGGCAGACGTGGGAGGTCATCAAAATCGCGCTCTCTTCCGGAGATCTTGCCGGGGCGGCGAAAGTCGGGCTGGCGGCCTTGAAGGTGGTCTGGCTGACCGGTCTTTTCCCGTTGAAAAAGGCATGGTTCGAACTGAAAAACTTCCTCGATGATTCGTGGACGATCATCGTCTATTCCATTCTTAAACTGGCCAATAATCTCTGGTATGGTTTGCTCATGGGCTTGAAACAGATCGGGGACGCGATGCAGGACGCATGGAGTTTTATCTGGGACGGGATTGTGACCACCTTTGAAAAGACGGTGCTGGAACTGCAAAAGGCATGGATTCGCACCAAAGGGCTGTTCGATTCCGATGAGGAAGTCAACGCTCAAATCGCGGTGGTTGAGAAAGAATATTCCGACCGCAAATCGGCTCGTGAGCAGAAATCCGCTGATGCGGTGAATCGCCGCGAATCCGAACGCAACGCTCTAAATGACGAATGGGATTCCTCCAACAAATCCATCGATGACGCGATGAATCAGGAAATCATGGAGAATCAGCAGGCCTACCGGGACGCTCTTGGCGGAGCGGCGGCAGAAATCGAGGCGGCGAAAGGTCAGTGGCAAAGTGCCATGGACGAGGTCAAGAAACGTGCCGCCGAGAAAGCCGCTCAAGTCGATGAAGCCAAAGAGAAAACCGCCACTGCCGCTGAAAACACCAAGGAAGCCGAAGCGAGGGTTTCCGGGGTGACCGGTGACAAGGCGATGGGCAGCTGGTCGGCGGAGGAACTGGGCGATATGCTCGGAGGCGGCAACGCCCAGGAGCGCACGGCCAAGGCCACCGAGGAATCGGTGAAGCAGCAGAAGGAAACCAACAAGCATTTGAAGAAGCTGGAGACGGGTTCTTCCGGCGGAACAACCACATACGGAGACTGATATGTCGAAAGTCGAGCAGAGTTACAGCGCCCATTCCAAGGCGATCAATAAAAATGGAAAATTCACTTCGGCGGAGATCCCGTATGTGGCGTTTGAAGTTGCGGACGAGAACGAGGCATTGACCGCCGTCCTCGCCGCCGCTCCGGCCACCTGCGGCGATCTGCCGCTGGATTCGGTGGAAATCGATTCCAGAGAGAACGACACCACGTTCAAGGTCAACGCCGTTTACAAAACGGAAACCAGTTCGTCCGATGACGATGATGACGATGATCCCGAACCGACCGTGAGCTTTGACTGCGGCGGCGGATCGAAACACATGACGCACAGTTTGAAGCAGACCAGGGCGTTCGGCACGAAGGACGCCGGAGGCGCAATCGGCTGGAACGGCAAATCCGGTTCGGAAATGGAGATTGCCGGAGTGGACATTCCGACGGCGCAATTGCGTGAAACCTACACCCGGATTATGAAACTTTCCCGGATCAGCACCAGTTTCAAACGGAACGTGGCGGCACTCGTCGGCAAAGTCAATTCCGGGAGTTTCAAAGGCTGGTCGGCGGGCGAAGTGATGTTCCTCGGAATGTCGTATTCCTGCCCGGACAAAAAGTCAACGAAAGTTACTGTAACTTTCAACTTTGCCATTCAACCGAACGAATCGGGTGCGAAAATCGGGACGAAAAGCGTCTCGAAAAAAGGCTTTGAATACGTCTGGGCTTTGAGCAAAACCTCCGCAGAAAGCGGTGTTCCCAAGGCGGAAGTCGAAGCCATCTATGTCGATCAAGTTTGCGAATACGCCAGTTTCGGCGCACTGGGATTGTGAGGTGAAATATGGGCTTTTTCTCGGATGTCAGCAAGGGGCAGAAATTCACGCCCAGCGCCATGCTTTCCAACAACGTCCGGCACATTGTGAATTCCCTCAACGGTTTTCAGAGCCGGGGAATTCTCGGAGCCGGGTCGGGTGTTGTCCGCATTCAAGTTTACAACGCCGGATCGGGTGAAATCGCCGCCGGGACTGCGGTCAATTTTTCGGAAAACGGTTCACTTTGCGGCGATGTCATTCCCTGCGAACCGCTGAAAGACGCAGCGAAACCATGGGGCGTGACAGTATTGAAACTTGCCGCAAAGGAGATGGGCGACTGCGTCTTGAGCGGCCCGGCAACGGTGGCGCTTTCCGGTTCGGGCGATTACGCCCAGCCAAGCACAAGCAGTCCGGCAGCATTCACCCGTGGCGCGACCGGCGCGCCGGTGATTTTTTCATCCGGCGGCAAAGGCGTGATTCTCCTTGGCGCAATCTCGCAGGACATTTATGACGGACCGTTTGCCTTGAGTTACGATACCGAATCGAAAAAGCTGAAAATATCCGCCGGATATTTGAACCGCAACGGCGAATGGCTGGATGTCGCGGCCAAGGAGTTGTCACCGTCAACGGGAATGGTCTGCGTTTGCACGACGCTCGGAAGCGACGGCAGCTGGACAACGCCGGAGGTCAAGATTTCCACGCCGGGACAGTATGCCTATCCGATTGGATCGGTGAAAGTTTCCGGTGAATCGGTGACGGTCTGTTTGTTCCGCGTCCCGGTCGCGATTTTTATGGTGTCCGATCTTTGCTCAACCACGAATTGAGGTGAATTATGGCCGATGAAGAAACACCTCCCTCGATTTTGTGGAAGGACAAGGAGACGAAGAAACTCATAAAAAAGAAGAAAAACGGGCGGCTGATTGTCTGCTGGGTGTGTCCCTGCTGCAAGCCGCGTGTCATCGCGAGCCAAATCACCAATGCAAACACCGGGCCGAAAACATGGAATTTGCGTCCCTATCAGGGCGACAAAATCGGCTTGCCCGGACACCGCTGGCGCATCCGGGATGTGGGCGAAAGCCATCACAACAATCCCGATGCATCCTGTTCCGGGACAATCTACAGCAACGGCACAATCGACGGCAACGGCAAACTCACCGGACTTCCAGCGGAGTTCACTTCCGGGTATGGGTACAACGGCTATATGGAGCTTCAGCAGGGATGCGTCCGGGATGACGGCAGCATCGAATGGCCTTGCCCCAACGGATAAAATTTATGGAGGAAAGATGTTTGATTTCAACGATTCACGCTATACGCACATGCCGTTCGCCGCCTTTGACGCGGACGGCAGACCGAAAGAGTTTTGCTGCATTCAGAATAACGGTCTGTGGAAATTGTATCACTTTACCGGGCGGAAATGGAAACGGCTCAAGACCGGACTTCCGGCTGACGCGACCGAATGCGGCCCGACCGCTGAATTTGAAGACGGCGTTTGGAAAATCTCTTTTATCGCCGGAGGCTGGGAGGGTGACCGCCGTTTCCGGCTTTACCGGATGTACGGTCTCAATTCCAAACCGATGGCACAGGAATTTGCCGATGTCGGATTTGTCCGCAAAGACCACGTGGTTTATGCCGGACGGCGCGGCCCGATTACGATTGTCGAGCCGGGACGAACGGTCACTTTGACTTTGCACGGCGTGGAATTTCTCTACCGCGTTTCCTATGACCCGTTCCAGCCGAACCGATTGCTCATTTCCGGGCAGTATCTCGACGGCACGATTTTCTCATGGGCGTATCAGCCGGGAATGAAAATTCTCCGCAATGTCATTGCGGACGGCGTTTCAGCCTATAAATGCGCGTTCTACGGCGGCGACTGCTATTACGCCAAACGCGAAAACGGTTTTGAGGAACGGCGTATTGTCCGGGCGTCCGATCTCCGGCTGGTCGATTTGAACGCGGAACAATTCATCACCGAAACCGAAGAATCGACATATTCACGGTCGGAGAATGCGGAGTTTGAATGAGCTGCAACTGCCACGGAAAATCAGGCGTGTCCGTCACACGGACTTCGCCGTTCGATCAATGTTCCGCCTGTGCGAAAAAGCATGTGGTGAAAGCATGGAACTTGTTCAATGAATTCACTTACGCCGACGATAATCGGGACGTGATTTCCGGTCAGCTCAGGCTGGCCGCCGACCACCTCATGTTCGATCACCGGGACGCCGCCTTAAAAGCGCGTGACATCGCAATCCTCATTGAAGAAAACCGGGATTCGGAAATCACGTCCGAATGGACGGATTTGCTGACAACTGTCCGTGAAGCGTTCAACGGCGATCATCTGGAAATTACGGAACGGCTGAAACAACTTGAAATGGAGACATAATGCAAAATACCATATTTTATGTGGCGGCAAATGAAACATTGGGCGTGGTCAAGGATTACGCCAACGCCAAGACCTCCACACCGCCGACGCTGGTGCGCGGCGTCGAGGCCTGTCTCAAAATGCGCCTTTTCGCCAACCGAGACGGGACGGAGCCTTACCCACTGACCTCGTTTCTGAACATCGTTTCGTGGCAGTGGGCGATGGATAACGATTTCAATGAATCCACCAGTTATAAACTCGTCGGCGACAATGCCAATATTGCGGTTCACAGCGTCACGGAAACGGTTGATGACGAAGAAATCGTTTACACTGAAGTTTCCATTCCGATGCCCGATATGAACACGGCGGAACTTGCCGCGTGGCTTGGAATTGAGAAAAGCAAGAGCGGATTGCACGGCGAACTGGTGGGATTCGACGCGGACGCCAAACAGGTTTTTATCGTTCAGATTGAAAACTTTACGGTGCGGAACCGCATCACGAGCATCGGCGATCCGACTCCGATTGATCCCGATTATCTGACGGCGGCGCAGGTCAATGCGCTGATTGCCGCCGGAATCGCAGTTCAGTATTCGATTGACGGTGCGACGCTCTGGCACAGTGTCCAGACCGCCGCCGACCGTTTCATCCGGGTGCGCTCCGCCAACAGCGCCAACGCGGTATGGAGCGAGGCTATCGGACTGGTGGCCGGACCGCAGGGCAATCCCGGTGCGGATGCTTTTTGCTATGTCGCGTATGCCAGTGACAGCACGGGAACGGGGTTCAGCCTCACGCCGACCAACGGGCTGAAATTCCGGGCGGAGATTCATTCCGATACCGAAATTCCGACTCCGACGGCGGAAGATTTTTCCGATGCCGTCTGGGTGAAATACATCGGCGATGACGGTACTGGCGTCGGCGATATGGTGAAAAGCGTTTACGACACCGACGATGACGGAAAAGTCAATTCGGCGGACGAAGCCGATCATGCGGATGCCGCCGATGCCGTTCCGTGGAGCGGGGTAACGGGCAAACCGTCAACCTTCACGCCAGCGGCGCATGAGCATGCGATGGCGGATATTTCCAATCCGGGATATCAGAAAGTGTATTCGGCCTCCAATCCGAAAACGCTCTATCTTGACAGCCCGGTCCTGCGGAACATCAGTTCCAATTCCAGCGGCACGATTGAGCTGGAATTTACCGCGATTCAAACCAAAATTGGAGGCACTGCGTATTCCGTCCCGGACGGGATTCTGCTGACGTGGGAATATCACGTCCTCTGCACGGCGCAGGTGACCGGCGTTTCGGTAGGGAGCGTCAATTGCTCCATGGTCGGAATCAACATCCCGGAGACGCTGGAACTCGTCGGCGGAAATTCGACTTATCACGTTTTTGTGATTCGCGCCCTCTACACATCTGGCGCAGTGAACAACGTCCGGTATCAGGCCAATTACGCCTATTCCTATGAGGCGTAACCATGCTCATCCCTTATCAATATAATAAGATGGCCGCCGGGGCAACGGTCGTTGACCCGAACCGGGCGGTTTACGGAACGCGCGGCGTGTTCACGTTTTTGCGGAACGGTTCGTGCAATCAAAGCTGCATGACCATGCAGGGGCGGTATCTCGTTTCCAGCAACGTCAGCCGGATGGAAGTATCCAGTGCCGGAGTCGCCGTCCGCACCACCGTCAATTACGGCGGAAGCATTTTCGTTCAGAACGGCGGCACGGTTTCCAGCTCCATTGTCAACAGCAACGGAAACATTCAAGTGAGTTCCGGCGGCGTGGCAAAGGATACGGAACTCAATTTTCAAGGGCAGCTGTATGTGAGTCCGGGCGGCTCGGCAAACGGCGGAAACGTCCATTCCTATGGAAGATGCTACGTTTATTCCAACGCCTCGGCTTGTGGATTTCATGTTTCCTACGGCGGCGGCCTTTACGGACAGGGGACGAGCGTCACTTTCGACAGCACGGTCGTTTCCAGCGGAGCGGATTTCAACGCCGGTCAATCCTCCGGCGTGCAGGTTCTGCACACCACCATCGTGCCGAACGCGAGTTTCTGGTGTTACAATGGAATGAATGTTACGCACACCAGGATATCGAAGGGGATTTCGGCGGTGATGTCCGTCGTTTTGCCGTCGACCTGCTCATAATAATGTTTACAGGGTTTTCTTCAATAGACCTTCGCTCGCAAACGAGGCAATTTATCGCTCGATTGCCTTTCCTGGGATTAGCACCGGGGGCTACGGTTACCCGGCGCGAGAGTCGGCTCAAATCGCCGTTGAAACGGTCTGTCAATGGACGCAGGTGTTGCCGGAAGAGGTGATTTTCTGTTGCTTTTCCGAATCGGCACTGGAAATCTGCCGGGAAATCCTCAATGCGCCAAAATGTCGCGACTTTACCCATAAAGACGCGAATTTAATCCCTGATGGCATCCAGTTCTTATTCTAACGAACTCAGACTTTTGAAAATCATCGAAAAAGGCCGGGAAATTCTCTGCTGAAAAATTAGAAAGATAGAGGATTGGACTTTCGCTGGAGCAAATAATGAGAATATGAACTCGACCACGACCTTTTGTCTGGAAAATTGTTTGTAAGTAATTTATGACGAGCATCTACCGATAATTTTGACAGGCCAAAAGCCGCCGACTTTTCCCCCTCGGAGAATTGGCCCAAAATGGTCCCGGAGGGTGTCCGGAACGGCGAAAATGTGAAATTCTCCGGCAGAATCGCGTTCGGAAGTAAAATCTGCAAAACCTTGGTGTTCAACGGGATTTGCGTCAAAATAAAAACCGCCTCGACGGAAAGCCGAAGCGGATTAAAACAAAAAAAATGGTCGGGGTGAGAGGATTCGAACCTCCGGCCTCTGCGTCCCGAACGCAGCGCTCTAGCCAGACTGAGCCACACCCCGTTGTGCAACATTTCTTAATATAGATCGGAATCGATGAATTACAAGCTCACGAAACAGGTTTTTGAACTTTTTTTCATTCCCCCCGGAGAGTTTTCACTCCCGGGAGAATGTACTGGCTTGCTCAGTCTTCTTTCTTCAGCGAAATCACGACCTTCTTCAAGGCGCCTTCGCCAAGCGATTCGGTCGTCAATTCCGGATCTTCTTTCAGCGTCACGTGGATGATCCGGCGGTCATGAGCATTCATTTCCGGCAGCGTCACTGATTCACCCCAACGTTTGACCTCTTTCGCGGCATCCTGCGCCTGGCGCTCCAGCTGTTCCTTCGTGGAGTAGTCCTCGCGATCCTCTCCTCCGCGGGGGCGGCGCTCGCGGCGTTCGCGACGTTCACGGGGACGGCGTTCGCCGCCTTCTCCGTCACGCTCGTCGAACGACTCCGGACGCTCTCCACGTTCCCCTTTCGCATAACCATCGATGTCAAGCATGATGTGCGGGCACTCTTCGTCGTTCTTGAACATAATGCGGTTCAGCAGCAACTGGAGGCTCTCCAGAGTCTGTCCCTTACGGCCAATGATTCGACCCGCATCGTCCGAACTGATTTTTACGCCGATCCGACCACCCTTTTCCTCCACCCGCAAGGTTGCGGCGAGGCCGAGGTAGTCAAACATGGTGGCTAAAACTTTGACAATCTGGTTTTTCTGTTCTTCAAATTTTGCGTTTTCCGACATAATTCTGAATTTCCTTTTCTGAAGGCGGGACTCTATTTCCCGGCGACTGCGGCCGGTGTCGTCCCCTGGTCTTTGTAGTGGCGCCGCTGAAGGCGCATCTGAATGATACTGAAGAGATTGCTGACGCTCCAATAAAGCGTCAGGCCCGACGGCAGATCGTAGAGGAACAGAAGCATGACAATCGGCATCGCCAACATCATCTTCTTGTGCATCGGATCAAGCGACATCGGGGTCATTTGCTGCTGAATCACCAGAAGCCCGGTCATAATCAGGGCCAACGGATTGATCGGCAGATCAAAGAAGTAAAGCGGAATGGTCAGCACGGTATCCGCCGAGGCGAGATCCCTCGCCCAGAGGAAAGAAACCTGACGCAACTCCACCGCGCCGTCCAACGTGGCGTACAGCGCGAAAAACACCGGAATCTGGAGCAGGATCGGCAGGCATCCGCCAAGGGGATTCACACCCTCCGTACGCTGAAGTTCCTGCATCTTGGCCATCTGTACTTGCGGATTGCTTTTGTACTTTTCCCGGATCTCTTTCATCCGAGGCTGAATCGCCTGCATCTTCCGCATCGACGCATTGGCTTTGGCCGTAATTGGATAAAACAACCCACGAACAATCAAAGTCAACAAAATAATCGAAACACCGTAAGAACCGGTGAGGCTGTGAAGTGCCACCAACGTCCACAGCAACAGCCGCGCCAGATAATCCAACGGCCCCCAGGCAAGATGCATCACGCGCTCTGCGCCAGGCGCAAATTCCTTCAACTGGGAAATGATCTTCGGTCCATAGTAGGCCCGGAATTCAAAGGTATGTGACGCATCTGCGCCAAGCAGAAAATTCGGATACAGCGCACCGGCTCCGATCACCACGTTGCCTTCCTTGAGCCCCTTGTAGTAATAACGATTCTGGCTGAGGATAAACGGCTGGTCGGAGGTCATGAGCGTACAGAAAAACTTGTTCCCACTCCCTGCCCAGGTAACTTGCGGCAACGGATTCTGGAAAAACTTCGAGTTCTCCTTCTCCTCCGTTCCGGCTTTGATATCCAGATTTTTTCCACCGGTAGTCTGGACATCCATTCGGTGCGACGGCATGCGCACCAGATCGCCTGAATACATCGCCCACGGCGCAAGATCTCCGCCATTCACCACAAGATGCGGAAATACAAGAGGAGCGCCAGAAACGTTTTGAAGCGTAACGCGATTTGCCACGCGGTATTCATCCTGCAACGTCCACGCTTGCGTCAGCAGAAACTCGGAACCGGTCGGGGTTTTCATGCGGCGCGTCAGCGTGTAAGTGGCTCCGTCCTGACTCTCCGACTCCACTTTCACAAACGTCCACGGCGCACCGGGATCGGAAACCGAGAGCGCACCGCCGGTCATGCCCGGATAGAGGTCAATCGGCTGTTTCTGGGTATAATCGAAATATTCGGAGAGAACGATCCGGTCGATATTGCCCTTTTCCGGGTCAATGGCCAGAACCATTTGATCGTTTTTCAGGAACCGGAAGGATTCCGAAGGAGGATTTTCTGCCGCCCAGAGCGCAATAGCCTGATCCGGCTGCTTGTCAGGGGGCAACAACCCGAAACTGCGGGCGATCGGCTTTCCGACAATAAGAATACCGACACAGACGACAATAAAAACTAATGTCTCTTTATCTAATTTCACTGTTTAACCTGTTCCTGTGCAGGGCAATAAATCCTCATTCGCCACATCCTCCGGAAGAGGATTCCCTGCGGGGCGGAACGGGATCCCAACCGCCTTTGCAGAACGGCTGGCAGCGCAGAAGGCGCCAGACAACCAGCCAACTTCCACGTAAAAATCCGTGTACCCGCAAAGCCTCCACCGCATACCGAGAACAACTCGGCTCAAATCGGCAACAATCCGGAAGCAGCGGTGAAATCGTCCACTGGTATACTTTGATCAATCCAATCAGCACTCGGGCGGCGAGCCCGCATGTTCTTCCGGAATCACTCCGGACTTCGTCAGCAGTGAGAACAGCTCCCGAGTCACTTGCGGCCGTTTCGCATCCGCCATCCGCCAACGCGGAATCAGCAGCATGTGGCAGATGCCGATCCGATCCTTCAGCAACCGGAAGCTCTCCCAGAGGAGACGACGCGCGCGATTCCGGTTGACGGAAAGAGGGCTGTATTTTTTTCCGCATATGACTCCGCACCGCAGTTTCCCGTCGGGTGCCGGAGCATATACGACCAACATTCCGGAACCAACCAATTTGCGCCCGTCCTGCCGGATCTGATCGAATTCAGATTTAAACCGGATTTTATCCGCTTTGCAGAGCGATTTTTTCACAGTGCCGATTCCGCAGCAGGGCCGGCTATGCCAGCCGGAACCCAATGAATGAGCTGACGCTTCGTTTACGCGGTCAGGCGGGCACGGCCCTTCTGACGACGACGCTTGATGACCAGACGACCGCTCTTGGTGGCCATGCGGGCAAAGAAGCCGATCCGACGCTTGCGGCGACGGTTCGAGGGTTGAAACGTTCTTTTCATGATTTTTATTCCTTTTATTTCAACTTATGTTCTGTCGAAAATACTTAGACGCAGAAACCTTAAAATACACCAAGTTCGCATTTATTCAAGCAAAAAAATATCAACGGAATGGATTTTTCCGCGATTCTTGCCGGAAACAACCGGGCGCGGAAACCTCCGCGCCCGTATCGGAAACAAGAAATTCAGGATTTATTTCGTCGCCGTTACCGACTCCACATACATCACCGGAACCCGCCAGCCGGGAACCCGGAACGCGCGTCCCTTGAGTGTCACCTGAGCCGCGCCGAACGACGCAAAATCGAGCTTGTCGGTACAAAGAAAATACTCGTGCGTGCTGTTCCGCATCACGACATAATCGAGGATCGGAACAGTCGTCTTCTCCAACTTCAAAAACGTGCCGGTCACAGTAGCCGCACGGCCCTTTTCGAGGTCGACGCCAAGTGCGCGCAACGCTTCTTCTGTCGCCGGAGTCATTGCGGGAGCGACCTGTTCATCCGCTTTTTTCGGCTCTTCTTTCTTTTCTGCCGGCTTGGTTTCGTCCTTCTTTTCGGCCGATTTCTCCGTTACCTCTGCCGCGTCTTTCTTTTCGATCGGCTTTTCTTCCGGCTTAGTTTCATCTTTTTTCTCGGTCACCTTCTCCGCGACCTTGGCATCTTCCTTCTTCTCTTCGACCTTCGGAGCCGGGAGCGGCGCAGAGAGCTTGACGTAGCGTTTGGCAGCGAAGAGCCGGAGGTCGGCAAGCGGCGCAATCTGCGCCCAACCATGACGATCGATATCGATCAGCTTCACCTTGCTGTCTCTCGGCAAGACACCGTAACTGGCGGCGGTAGTGCTGCCAGCCGCATACATTTTGAGCGGCGCAGTCGTGGTATCCACGTTCAAATAGACGGCGGAGATATAAACCGGCGTGGTGATCGGCGCGATAATTTCATAAAATTCGCCGGTTTCCGCCACGACTTCCACCTTGAACCCTTTGTCGAGCTTGACCGCCACGGAGGACTTCAGATCCGGCTGGATACGGACGTTGAGCAAATCCGCCATGATCAGCCCTTCGACTGCCGAAACGGAGACGGCCACAAACGAGCCGAGCGCGGCCAGACAGGCCATTGCAATGATTTTTTTCATCAGAACCAACTCCTTAGAGATTGCAGGTTTATTGTTCCGGCGGTGAAAAATCACGGCGCCGAACGATTCGCTTTTCCGAATATATAATAACACGGCAAGCGCGCCGCGTCAAGGAAATCCGACAGAAAAATCAGGATTTCCGGACATTCGGCAGGTTCGAGCCTTCGGGCACAAGACGTTCGCGATAAAGCATTGTCCCGGCGAGCGCAAAGCACGGAAGAAGAAAAATCGCGGCAAATGGGATCAGCAACCAGAAGTACGAAGCGAATCCGAACCCGAGCATCAGCGGGCGGCGCGGCGACGCCAGACGGCGGATCTCCCGTACGCCGCGACCATCGGCGAAGGCGCTGGAAAAGAGGTAACTCATCCCGAACCGATACCCCACCACGATCGCCGCGGGCAGAATGCCGATGATCGGGATGTAAAGCGCCGGAATCAGCAACAGCAAACTCCAAAGCATCGTGATCAGTGAGAACAGAATCGACTCCAACAGGAATCGCAATGTTTTCCGCAACGGCAACGGCTCGTGCACGATGCCGTAACGCTCCTTTTCAAACCGCATGACCAGACCGTCGAAAAAAAGCGCGCCGACCGCCTCATACAACGAACAGAGAAAAAAGATTCCGGCCAGCAATACCGCGATCAGGGAGGAAATGTAGATCAATGCACGAGCCACGTAAACCAACCAGCGCAACCAGACGCTCCATGATTCCGGGTCCGGCAGCAATCCGGTCAGAAACGGAACCCCGATCCAGAACAAAAGCAACATCAACAACGAATAAAACACCAGAATCACCGCCATCGGCAAAATACCGTAAACCCAAAGTTCCGGATTCCGGTAAAACGCCCGGATTCCGGCGGTCAAGTACCCCGCTCCAGCAAAAAATTCCTGTCGAAATCCGCGCCGCTCCGCACTCATGTCCTTATTTTTCCGTCGTTTCGACAGGAGCGGGAGTGACGACGGGGGCGGGCGCATCCACCATCAGAGAGGAAAGGGCGGGGAATTTGAGGCCAAAATGTCCCAAACTCCGAACGGCCGCATCGAGGAAACCCGCGTCGACCGTCCGTCTGTAGTACACTTTGTTGCCCTCCGTCCGACTCCGGATATTCTCAAACAAACGCGGTTCCAACTGTGGATTCTGCTGGAGCACAATGAGCATCATATCGACCATCAACTTCGAGGATTGTGCGGATTCGTTGTCACGGAAAGCGCCATCCAGCACCAATTCGACTTCCGGTTCGGTGTTCTCAAGCCCAAGCGTCATGATCTGGAGCGCCTGAAATCCGGGAGCCGTCGCAGCAAACTCCTTCAGCGTCTCAGCCGAAGGGACAAACGCGATGTTCACCAGTCGCTCGGTTTTGGTGGCGAGCACCAGATTTTTGCTGATCCCGGAAAAATCGACTGGAACAGGAAACCCGTCCTCCACCTGAATCTGGATCTGCGACGGGGAACGCAGCAGAATCGTCTCGCGGTCTCCCGCCTCGCGGGAGCCGACAAACGCAGGGAAGCCGCCGATTTCGCTCTTCGTTCCCTTCTCTGCATAATCCAGCGTCTGGCAAAATTGCTCGAACAATTCCGGCGCCTTGCCTTCCGGGGTATCGATAACAAAAACGCCAAGATTGTTCTCTATCTGCAGATAAAATGAAAACCGGCACTCCTGAATCGCATCGGTCAACTTGTGGTCGGTCAGCATTTCTGCGATGGTCTTTTCTCCATTCTCTTTCGCTTTCCGCTCCTGCTCCGCCTGCAGCTTGACAATCTGCGGATGCTTCTTCAGCGCCGCGCCATCAAGTGAAATCACCACATTCGGAGAAACGGCGAACAACGCAGTCGTCACACTGCCCAAGACCGCGAACACGGCCAACCACTTTCGTATCAACATATGCAAGCATCCTTTCCTGCGTTTTCAATACATGATGTCTTGCTAACCATAGCTTACAACGCTCGATTTTTCAAATATGCGCGGCAAGAAAGCAATAAAATACCCTCAATCGCCAGTTCGCTGTTTGTATCCTGTCGTGCAAAGTGTTATTCTAAATACAATGACTCGTGCGAAATAGGAGAAAAACGTTGACTCGGCGACAAGTCTGGACCGG
>JBEBTY010000030.1:0-40285 GCA_040393525.1 Victivallis vadensis
GGAAGCACGGGTGCGGGGGGAAGCACGGGTGCGGGGGGAAGCACGGGTGCGGGGGAAGCACGGGTGCGGAACGAGTCCCAAATAAGCAAGCGACATATTCCGTGTCCTCCAACTGCACGAAATCCCCGAGCGGCTTACTGCTATCACCTCCCAGCGCCCCAATCGGTAATTTTCTCTCTTTTTCTCAGATCGCTCTTGACATTCATCCGTTTCTCAGCCATAATTAATATCAATTCAAACCTTTGAACAAAAAAATAAAACGGAGGATCGATGACGGTCGCGAAGGGAAAAAGAAGCTCCTTATCCGACGTCGCACAGGCGGCGGGGGTGGATGTATCGACGGTTTCACTGGTGTTGAACCGCAAACCGCTCGCCCGACGGCTTCGGGCGGAAACCCGCGACCGCATCGAACAGTGCGCCCGTGCACTCGACTACCGCCCTTCCCGGGCGGCGCGTGCGCTGAAGACCGGCAAAACCGGCATGATCGGTATCGTAGTCGGCGACATCGCCTCCTCATACTATGCGGAGATGACGGCGGCGGCTTTGCGTACCGCCGAGTCCTACGGCAGGCAACTGCTGATCGCGGCCACCGACTGGTCGATCGACAAAGAGCGACGCGCACTGCAAAACCTGCTTGACGCCGGAGTCGACGGAATCATCTTCCTGCCCGGCAGTTTCCTGAAGCATACCGAGCTTGCCGCGACAATTCAGCGCGAAGACATCCCGGTGGTGACATATAACTATAAAATACCGGGATTCTCCGCAATTTTCTGCGATTACGCCCTCGGTCTGGAACAGGCGGTTTCAGCTTTAGCCAAGCGCCATCGATCGATCAGTTGCCTGTTGAACCGCGCCGACCACTCCTGCAAAGCGGAACCATTTCTGGCGGCCTGCCAAAAAGCCGGCTGCCGCGGCGAAGTCATACTGCATGGCGGCAATGATTTCATCGAATTTGAAACCGAAGTCAACATGGCTGCCCTGACTGCCGACGGAATGCCGAAGGCCTGCATCGTCGGAGGCGGCGAATCCAGTATCTTTGTGCTGAACCGTCTACTGGCGCAAGGGATCGAGGTTCCACGCGAAATGGAAATCGTCGGCTTCTCCGGCGATCGCCTGAGCCACTTCACCTCCCCCTCGCTGGCGGTCGTGCGGCAGGACATTCGCGGCCTGATGGACGCCGCATTTCGACTGCTTGAGGAAACAAAAGAAGCGGAAATCAAAATCCCAACCACCTTTGTACCAGGAAACAGCATTTGTTAAATACAATAATCAATCCGGAGATAACCCTTTACTCAATGGAGAACCGATGAAAACAAAAACTTTTACCCTGATCGAACTATTGGTCGTGATCGCGATCATCGCCATCCTCGCCGCCATGCTGCTCCCGGCGTTGAACAAAGCGCGGGAAAGAGCACGGGACACCTCATGTAAAAGCAACGTCAAACAGTTGATGCTCGCAATCATCATGTATGACCAAACACATGATTTCATCCCGCGCAACAATATGAAGAGCCCGATTTCGGGGAACAGCGTCGCCTGGTTCCGATTCCTGCAGGATTCCGGGCTGCTGCCTTCCGCGCCGGCCGGAACGGGGGATTACACCACGCACGGCGTCAGTCGCTGCCCTTCCTCTCCCCTGTTGCGCGGATATGGCTTGAACGAACGACGCGCCCCTACCGAATCCTACACAAGCGGAGCACGGTTTACATCGCTGAAACAAGCGGTCAATCCGTCGAGTAAACTTTTGATCGCCGACGGAACGCCATTTTACAACTTCCTCTCGGGAGGCGTCTGGAATTGGGAGATGTTGCCCGACACCGGCGGAGGCGTCGATGAATATAAACTCTCTCCGCGGCATGACAGCCACCGGGTCAATGCCGGAATGATCGACGGCCACGTTCAAAGTTTCAGCCGTCTGGAGAAAAAACAGGGTGTTTATGACCGAGAAGTCATCGAGCCGATGCTATACTAAGAGAACAAGGAAATCAACATGAAAAAAACTGCTTTTATTGTCGTTGCATGGATCGCGGCGGCGGTCGCCGTCTTTGCGGCGGAGGCGCCGCGGGCGGTGCTCGAACCCGGAGGGCAGTTGTCGCTTCTCTCCGGCAAATCACTGATTTTGACCCAGGATCATGTGGCGCTGCAGGACGCTCAGTGGAAGGTGCTCGAATCCCCTATGAGCCGCCCACCGGTAACGGAAACGAAAGGGGGGCGTACCGTCACCACCTGGAAAAGCGAAAATGCGCAGATCGTCCGCAGCATCGAAACGCCATCGGAAAATGCGGTTTCAATTACGTGGCAAGTGGAATTCAACCCCGGAATCACAGGCGGGAAGTTTATTGAGCTAACCCTGCTCGGCCCCAAAAATTCGTGGAGCAGTTTCCCACTGTCCCCGACGCGTACCATTGCAACGAGCCGTTCGTGGATCGAGGTAAAACCCGATGCCGGGACGCTCTACTTCGACTTCACCGATTCCACCGGGAGCTGGAAATTCGAGGAGATGCGCAATGTCAACTGGCTCGGACACTTGCGGCTGCTCTACTTCTCCGGCTACGACTTTGCCAAAGGAACGAAATTCACCGCAAAACTGACCATTTCAAACGAACAACCAGGTACGCAACAGGAGAAAAAGACGATGACGGAATTGCGCGGCAACGGCGATGAATACTCCCGAGTGGTGCTTCCGCCGGAAATGAAGGATGCCGCGCCACTGCTTACGGCGACGTTTCACGTTGCGACCCGCAAGCCGCTTCGCCGTTCCAGCAGTCGTCTGTTTGGCTATAACAACGACTGGCACGGCTACAAAGGGCTGGAACCGGTGAACCCGGCAATGCTGGACCCGGATGCAACTGCCAACCCCATTGATCCCAAATTGACTGCGGCTGCGAAAGGGATTCCGGTCCCTTTGAACCGCACCGCCGGAACCGACTCCCAACTTTTCCAGTGGAGAAAATCAATCGGACCGAACCGGGAACGGCAGGCGTTTCCGCTCTGGTTCGGGCAAACACAGGGAATCATGCCGCATTATGGATTGGTGGAACACTTCAACTGGTTTCGCTCTCTCGATCCCAAGGCGGAATTCGTCTATGTCGTCAATCTTCACAAAACCACGCCGGAAGAGAGCCGGGAGCTGGCGGAGTTCCTGACCGGAGGCGCCGACACACCACTCGGAAAGCTGCGGATCTCCTACGGCATGAAGGATCCGGTGATCCCCGCGATCTGGGAACTGGGGAACGAAATGGATCTCGGCGGCGCCAAGCATATGGATGTCGGCCCCTATGTCGAAAGCTGCCGGGCACACATCGAGGCGATCCGGAAAGCATACCCAGACGCAGTGTTTTCCGCTCACGCCGCCTGTTCTCCGTGGGATCCGGAGCGCGGCCGTTACTGGCGCAACTGGAACCAGACGGTGCTGAAAGAATTGGGAAAAGACATCGCTTACTTCGCCTTTCATCCCTACTATCGGGGCTTGACCCCAAAGCAGATGCTTTCGTATATGGATGAGCTGGTGGAAGACATCGCCGCCTCTCCGAATCCGGCAATTCAGGTGTTCAACTCGGAACACGCCAAGTGGCCTCCGGGATTCGAGCAGGGCCACGAGGTATGGAAGCGCAACTGGTACCAGACCCACGCGCTGATCGGCGTGCTCGACACCGCCGAATGGATGCTTTTGATGTTGAATCGCCCGGAAGTGGGGGCGCAAACCTACCACGCATTCTCCTCCGGTCCATGGGGGCTGATTTACCGGGATAAGTCCGGAGAATACTACACCACCGGCATCGCCGAGCTGTTCCGCTTTTTCGAGGCGAACGGTTATGACAACACCGTGGTCCACTCACACATAGAGGGAGTCGGAGCCGATCCGCGCGAACTGCCGTTCTACCTGACCGGAGCCGCCGAACTCTCCCCCGACGGAAAAACGCTGTCCCTCACCGTGAACAATCGGCTCCCAGCATCGGAGTGGGATCTGAAACCGGAGCTGGACGACCCCACATGGAAACCAGTCGACATGACCATACTCTCCGCGCCGGAACTGGAATCCGTCAACTCCCTGACCGAACGGCCGATCACCACGACAAGCCGCCCGGCCAAGCTGACCGGCGGCACGATCCGCATCCCGGCCAAAAGTCTGACGCGTATCACATGGGAACGGAATTGATCGCAATTTCTCCTGCCGGAAACTTGTATTTCTCCGAACCTTCGGATACACTATAGCGAGAGATCCGAAAACTTCACGGCACATCGCCCGAACGGTTTCGGCGTACAGGAAACCGGTCATGAACTATTACATCCACGTTCCGTTCTGCCGCTCGAAGTGCGGTTATTGCGTCTTCTATTCCGAATCGTCACCGGACGACGGCATGGAAGACGCTTACCTCGACCGCCTGGAACAGGTGCTGGAACAATATGAAGCCGATGTGCCGTGCGGGACGATCTATCTCGGCGGCGGCACCCCGACACTGCTCACCGAAGCGCGACTGGAGCGGCTGTTTCTTATGATTCAACGGCACTTACGCCCCGATGCCGGAACGGAAATCTCGATCGAATCGAATCCTGAAACGCTGACAGAATCCAAGGTGCGGCTGATCCGCTCGTTCGCCACCCGCCTGAGCCTCGGCGTACAGTCGTTCAACCCCGCGCTGCGAAAAACGCTCGGCCGCGACTGCTCGCAACCGGCGTTGGAACGCGCCGTTCAATGGATCGCCGACGCCCGGTTCCCGCACTGGAACTGTGATCTCATCTATGCGATTCCGGGGCAGCTGCCGAAGGGGTTCCGACAGGACATCGAACAGGCGGCCGCACTCGGCATCGATCACCTCTCCTGTTACAACCTCACACCCGAAGAGGGCGCGCGCCTCGCAGACTCATTCCGGGTCGATGAAAACGACGCGGTGGAGATGTGGAACCTTGCCGGACGAGGCCCCCTCCCCCGGTACGAGATCAGCAATTACGCCAAGCCCGGCGGCGAGTGCCGCCACAACGTCGATGTCTGGCGCGGCGGACGTTTAACCGGCTTCGGCCCCGCCGCCGCCGGATTCGACGGGCAGCGCCGCCAGAGCGAAGTCGCTTCGCTTGCCGCATGGCTACGCGGCGATCCGCCGGAACCGGATGAGATTCCGCCGGAGAAGCGGCTGAACGAAATTTTCGCCGTCAATCTGCGCACGGTTGCCGGGTGGACGCCGGAACTCTGGGCGAAAGTTCCCGGCGCGGATGCCTGGGAATCCCGACTGGAAACCGCCCGGCGCGCACGGATGGAAACTTTGCCGGAATGGTTTGACATTTCGCCGGAACGCATTACATTAAGCGCTTCGGGATTGCTTTTTTGGGACAGTGTGGCGGAAACAATATTATGAGCATGGAAGAAACCTCGTACGAACCGTACAAACGCTATCTGCTGGAAATCGCCTATGACGGCACTGATTACAGTGGGTGGCAGATTCAGCCGCATTGTCTTACCGTTCAGGAGGTGATCCAAACAATCCTGACGAAGATGTACGCCGGATTGCCGATTCACCTGATTGGAAGCAGTCGTACCGACGCGGGAGTTCACGCTCAGCGCTTTGCCGCGACCTATCTCACGCCGACCCGGCCCGACATTCCGCCGGACAAAATTCTCCGTGCCGTCAACCGCCAGCTTCCACGCGACATCAAGCTCCGCACGGTGACGGAGGTCCCGCTGGAGTTTCACGCGCGTCACGACGCACTCGGCAAGGCCTACACTTACGTGCTCAATCTCGGCGCTCCGTCGCCTTTTGCCGACCGTTACAGCTGGATTCCATATCACCGCCTCGATCCGGAGAAAATTCGCGCCGCCGCGCAGGTGCTCGTCGGAACGCACGATTACTCCAGTTTCGTGGTGGAGCGCTCGAAAATTGACGAGGCCGTCCGAACCATCTACCGCATCGATGTCGACGTCATCGGCCAATTCTGCTGCTGTACCTTTGTCGGCAACGGGTTCCTTTACAAAATGATCCGCTGCCTGATGGGAACGCTCGAAGCCGCTGGAGCCGGGAAACTGTCGCCAGATGCGGTGAAACGAATTCTCGAGGCGCGCGATCGCACATTGGGGCAGGAAACCGCGCCGCCACAAGGACTGTTTCTGATGAAAGCATTCTACCACGACGAAGATCGCGCCAAGTTCCGCCTTGAAGGTCTGCCGTTCAGCTTTTGAGATGATCCGCGATCGAACACGGTACACACCCGCCACCGGGTGCTACTCGGTCAGCTCTCCCACCAGCTCGCCAGCGTGATAACTGCTGCGCACCAGCGGAGAGCTGGCGACGGAGGCGAAACCGAGATCGCGGGCGATCTGTCCGAAACGGACGAATTCTTCGGGGGTGACAAAGCGGGCGAGTGGCCAATGCTCGCCGGAAGGCGGCAGATACTGGCCGATGGTGACGATGGATACCCCGACGGAGCGGAGATCCCGCAAGGCTTGAATCGCTTCCTCGTCGCTCTCCCCGAGGCCGAGCATGATGCCGGATTTCACCGGAATGCCGTCCCCAAGCTCCACCGCAAGGCGGAGCACTTCGAGTGATTTGCGATAGGTGGCACGGGTTCGGATTTCGCCGGAAAGGCGCTCGACCGTTTCAAGGTTGTGGTTGAACACCGTCGGCTTCGCCGCCAGAACCACCTTCACCGCATCGCGGTCGCCGTTGAAGTCGGGAGTAAGCACTTCCACCCCCGCCTGTGGAAGACGGCGGCGGAGAGCGTGGATGACCGAGGCGAACACTCCGGCGCCGCCATCCGGCAGGTCGTCGCGGGTAACACTGGTGACCACCACAAAATTCAACTTCAGGCGCGCGGCGGCTTCCGCCAGCCGCTCCGGCTCATCCATTTCCAGCGGAAGCGGATGGGAGTTGTGGTCGATGGCGCAAAATTTGCAATTGCGCGTACAGCTGCCGCCCATAATGAGAAACGTCGCGGTTCCCGAGCAGAAACACTCTTCGATATTCGGGCAAAGCGCACCGGAACAGACGGTGTTGAGCCGGAGATCACGCAAGATTCCGGCCACGCCATCCCCGCCGCCGACCCGGACGCGCACTTTCAGCCAATCCGGAAGTTTCGGCCGTTGCGGTTTCCCAGCGCCTTTCACTTCAGCCTCAGTTCCCGCAATCGGAGATCACGAGCGCGACATTCGAGCCGCCGAACGCGAAGCTGTTGGAAATTCCATGGCGAAGGTTCACGCCTTCGCGGTATTCGCGGATCAGATCGGCCCATCCGAATTCGGGATCGGGATTCTCAAGGTTGATCGAGCGCGACAAAAACTTGTGCTCAAGCATCAGCGACGTATAGATGATTTCCGCCGCGCCGGTCGCGCCGACCATATGTCCGGTCTGGGATTTGGTGCTGTTGATCGCGACATTTGAGCCGAAGACTTCTTTGATCGCATTCAGCTCCACCGGGTCGCCGACGGGCGTACCGGTTCCATGGGTATTGACGTAACCGATATCCTGCGAGCGCAATCCGGCATCGGCAATCGCGCAGCGGATCACTTCCGCCGAAGCAAACGCATCGGGGACAACCATGTCTTTGGCATTGCTGTTGGAGGCAACGCCAGTCACTTCCGAAATGGCCCGGCCGCCGCGCGCTTTGAGGTGTGCCTCGGACTCGAGAACCACATAGGCCGCACCTTCGGCAAGAACGAAGCCGTCGCGGTCACGATCGAACGGACGGCTCGCTTTCTCCGGCGTTTCGTTGAAATTGCGCGACAATGCACGACAGGCGCAGAACCCCAGTGCCTGAACCCAGTCAAGTTTCTCCGCCCCGCCGGCAATGACGATGTCGTACTGCCCGGAACGGATCAGCCGCGTCCCAACCATCACCGCAAGCGCACTGGAGGCGCAAGCGGCGGAGATGTCATATGACTCCCCGGTCAAACCGAGAATCAGCGACAAGCTCGCTACCGCGCTGGACGGCATGATTCGCGGAACCGCATAAGGGCTGACATTGCGGAGGCGGTAATTCGCCTTCAAGTAGCTGGCGGTTTCGTTATAAAGCTCCAGATGGTTACTGCCGGCCATGCCGCCGATGATGGCGACACGCATTTTACGCAGCTCTTCCAGCGTGATTCCGGCTTCGGCGATCGCTTCGAGAACGGCATTGACCGACATCACTCCAGTGGGGGGACAAAAACGCAGGGTTTTCCGGTCGATCAGGGGGCAAGGTGCGACTTCTCCCGCACTGCCGCCGACATGACTTTCGAGCCGGTTCTCCACAAAAGACGGCACGCGGACAATTCCGCTTCTGCCGGAACGGAGACCTGCTTCGTTCTCCGCCAGCGTTCCGCCAATGGGAGAGATTATTCCCCGGCCGGAAATCATTGTTCTATTCATACGGTAAATTCCCTTTGCTCCTGTTTCCTTGTAATATTTTCCTTCTTATCTTCGTATCAGCTAATATAATCGTGAAACAATCTTTTTTCTACAATGCCGGGTCAAAATATTGTGGAATCTTAGGACTTTTCGTGTTATATTGTTTCATCATGTCGCTCTTGAAGGTAAAAAATCTCAATATTTCTTTCGGGCACCCGACGCCTCCGGTAGTGGATGGCATCGACTTTGAAGTCGGGCGCGGAGAGATTCTTGCCCTGGTGGGCGAATCCGGTTGCGGGAAAAGCATCAGTTGCCTCGCACTGACTTCGTTACTGCCGGTTCCGCCCGCCCGGATTTCGGCGGACGAAATACTGTTCCAAACCCAAGCGGGAGAGCTGGATCTGGCTCATATTTCCGCCCGGCAACTGCGGAAAGTGCGCGGCCGCAGAATCGCTTATATTTTTCAGGAGCCTTCCGTTTCGCTCAACCCGGTGTACCGGATCGGCGCACAGATCGCCGAGGTGTTGGAGCTCCACCGCCCGGAGGTGAGCGACCGGCGCAAGGAAGTCATTTCCTTGCTGAAACAAGTCGGCATCCCGGCGCCGGAAACCCGCATTGACGCATATCCGCACGAACTCTCCGGCGGCATGCAACAGCGCATCATGATCGCGATGGCGCTGGCGGGCAACCCGGAGCTTTTGATCGCCGACGAGCCGACCACCGCACTCGATGTGACCATTCAAGCGCAGATTCTGGAGCTGATCGACGACCTGCGGAAGAAACGCAACATGGCGGTTCTTCTGGTCACTCACAACCTCGGAATCGTGGCCGAACTGGCCGACCGCGTCGCGGTGATGTATGCCGGGCAGATCGTCGAACACGGCCCGACCGCAGAACTGTTGAACGCACCCGCGCACCCGTACACTCAGGCGTTGCTCCGGGCGGTACCGCAACTGGGGAGCGAAGCGAAACGGCTCTCGACCATTCCGGGGCACGTGCCATCGCCCGCGGATTTCGCGCCCGGATGCCGCTTCTGCGATCGCTGTGAAAAGCGAAGCACCCGCTCTGAAACGGAGCAGGAAGAGTGCCGAAGCCGAAAACCCGGCGAAACCGGGCGCGGAAACGGGCACCGGGTTCGCTGTTTCCACCCCGGAATGGAGGAAGACGGAGGCGGGAGCGAATGAAACGGGAACTCGTAAACCTTCTGATTCAAGGAGGCCTCCTGATCTTCGTCGTACTCTTCACCGTGTTGGTGATTTCCCACTACAACGGCCCCGAAGCAACGGAAAAACGCCGCAGATCCGCCCCTTCGGCTTCTCCTCAGGCATTGGAACAGATGCAAACTTATGCAATGCGACTTTTTGAAGAAAAGCGCTATGCAGAGGCGGAACGGACAACCAAACGCATTCTCACATTCGACCGGAGCAACCCCGCCGCGCTCCGCCTGCTCGGAAACATCTATTACACGGGGGGGCGCTACTACGAAGCAGGGAACACCTTCCGCGTCATTCTGGCGCGCGACCCGGATGATGCGGCGGTGCGTTACAATCTCGGGCTGTCCCTGATCGGGATGCAGTGGTTTGAGGCGGGAATCCGGGAGCTTCAGACGGCCCGCTCCGCCAATCCACTTCTGCCGGGGATCGACCTGCATCTGAGCCTCGCCTACCAGGAACTCGGCGACGGCAACAAAGCGGCGTATTACCATAACCTGGCCGAGGAAGCCGCCAAACAATCCAACCGGGTCAACCCGCCGCAAGCGGACACCCCGACCGAATTACCGGAGCCAAATCATGAGTAAAATCAAAGTCATGTCCGAACACCTGAGCAACCGCATCGCGGCAGGCGAGGTCATCGAACGACCTGCTTCGGTGGTCAAGGAATTGGTGGAGAACGCCATCGATGCGGGCGCGAAACGAATCCGCATCGAGATCGAACGCGCCGGTACCCGGCTGATCGCCGTCACCGACGACGGCAGCGGCATGGCGCCTGACGACGCACTTCTCAGCCTGGAGCCGCACGGCACCAGCAAACTGCTCAACGAAGAGGACATCGACAACATTGTCACCCTCGGATTCCGCGGAGAGGCGCTGCCCTCGATCGCCTCCATCAGCCGTCTGACGCTGAATACGCGCACCGCCGATCAGGTGGAGGGCACGCAACTGACGCTCGAAGCCGGGAAATTGCTGGAGAGCACTCCTTGCGGCGGCGCGGTCGGAACTTCACTCCGGGTCCGCGATCTCTTTTTCAACACTCCGGCGCGGAAAAAATTTCTGAAAAGCGATGCGACCGAGATGCACCACATCGAAGAAACGGTTCTTGCACTGGCGATTCCGCGCCCCGACGTAGCATTTGAGCTGATTAACGACGGCAGAAGAATGTTCAACTCTCCGGCGGCGGCGGATGGCGCGCCGCGCCTGCGCGAATTTTTCGGCAAGACTTACGCCGACTCGTTCTGGCCTGTCAGCCACCGCGAAAGCGGGCTGTCGGTAAGCGGCTGGATCGCCGCCCCCGGTTTCACCCGCAACAGCCGCCGGGAGCAGCGGACGTTCATCAACGGACGCGCGGTGGAATCGCTCGCTATTTTCCGTGGAATCCGCGAAGGCTATGCGACGCTGGCGGAGAGCGGGCGTTTCCCCCCGGTGGTACTTTTTCTCACCATGTCGCCGCGAGAGGTCGACGTCAACGTACACCCGGCCAAGCGGGAGGTTCGTTTCCGGCAGGAATACATTGTGAGCCGTGCGGTTTCGACGGCAATCGGGAATGCGCTCAAGCGGACACGGGAAGCCGTCATTCCTGCGGATGCGGACGATCTGCCGCTGTCCGGCAAGGTGCCGCTACGGATGGTGTTGGACGCGGCGGCAGTGCGTTACGAGCCAAAGCAGACCGTGCAACCGGCCTTCCCGGAAATTTTGCCACCACCGCCGATCGCAATCCCGGAAGAGCGGCCGGAGGAGCCCATCCCGCCGATTCAGGCGCCGTCGCCGGAAGACGCAATCGAATTGCCGGGCGCGCCGTCCATCTCCTCTGACCACGTAGAACAGCTGACCGATGTTCCACCGCAAACGGCAGGGGATACGGTGGAAATTCCGCTCCGTTCTCGATTCGATTATCCGGAGGTGCCGTTCAATGGGGAATGGCCGACGCGACTGATCGGGGTTCTGGATGAAACGTATCTTCTGGCGTCGGGTCGATCCGGATTAATTCTGATTGATCAACATGCCGCGCATGAGCGTGTGATGTTTGAGCGGTTGCTGGAAGCAGCGCGACACGGGGCGGCGTCGCAACGGCTTTTGCTGCCGCAAACGCTGGAATTGCCGCAATCGCAGGCGACGCTGTTGTTGCGAAACCGGAAAATCTTTGAAGCGGCCGGTTTCGACGTGGAGCCGATGGGCAGTAACACGGTCATGTTGAACGCGGTACCGGCGGCGTTGCCGGGGCATCGTGACTTGACGGAAATGATTCCCGACATGCTGCAGGAGCTATTGGAAAACGCGGGTAAGAACCTGCCGATTGAGCTGGAATACGTTGCACGTGCTGCATGCCGTGCGGCGGTCAAGGCGCACGATGCGCTACCGCCGGCGGCGGCGGAGGAGCTGCTGCGTCAACTGGGGGAATGCCGACAGGGGACGCTTTGCCCGCACGGGCGTCCGACGATGATCACCATCACCCTGCGCGAAATCGAAAAACGCTTCGCACGACGATAAACAAATACGCGAATACGCGAACAAGCAATACAGGCGGCGTTAGCCGCCGTGGTCCAGCCCATCGGCTGGTCGTGATCCAGCGGCGAAAGCGCTGGCGGGTTTCCAAAGGCGCGGAGCCTTTGGCTGCCGGAGGCAACCGGTCGCCCCGAAACCGCTCAACAGCAAAATTGAAAATTTTGCAGGGAGCGACCGCGGTGGAGTTGGCCATGAGGCCAACTCACCTGCTCGCGGCGAAGCCGGAGCCTCCCCTCTCCTTTCCCCTTCTTCCACAATTCCTTGACTGCCAGATAAGCCAAGGCTCTTCCACAATTCATTGACTACCAGATAAGCCAAGGCTCTTTCACAATTCCTTGACTGCCAGATAAATCAAGGCGCGAAAGCGATTCACGGGTTTCATGGTGTTGCTTGGGCGATAGAGCGACAATGTCGTGGGCATTGTGGGGGAAATGCTTTTTCCCCCACGCCCCCTTTATCCACGATCACCGGCGAGCGCGGGGTCGTGGGATCGTTCCTCCACTACCACGGCGCCCCCGTTGGGGGCTTACTTGTCCGCCTTTGGCGGCCAACTCTTCAATTGCCCATTCGGGCAATGCCAGAGGGGCTTTTCGCTGCGCTGCGTTCGGCGGCGTCGCGTACGCTCCTTGTTGCCCGCTTCGGCTACGCCGAACCGTGCAATTCCCTCTCATCCGCTCCGCGGCGCATACCGCGCTTAAGGAGAGCAAGAAATGTCGTGAGAGAGCGGGAGAGAGCGGGAAAGAGCGGGAAAGAGCGGGAAAGAGCGGGAAAGAGCGGGAAAGAGCGGGGAAGAGCGGGAAAGAGCGGGGAAGAGCGGGGAAGAGCGGGGAAGAGCGGGGAAGAGCGGGGAAGAGCGGGGAAGAACGGGGAAGAGCGGGGAAGAGCGAAAAAAAAGGGAGCGCGGTACATACCGTGCTCCCTGATGGGGCTGAATTACGGCAGCGGTGGCGGCACGGCTCCCAGTACGGCGACAAGTTCCGCAACGGTTTCCGCCGCCAACCATCCGGCCATCCCTTGTGTCCACACCAGCGAATCCTTCGTAAACGTCCCGGCGAGTGCCTGGGCACGCAGTTGTTCCACCGTATACGGTCCTGTCTGCTGCCCGTTTATCCCCACAAAATAAGTCGTCGCCTGCGGCAACGGCGGAGGAGTCGCTGCCGTCTGTGCGGTCGTCTGCCCGGCCATGCCGCCCAGTTGCGCCCCCATCATCACGCCCATCATGTTCCCGGCGCCTCCGGGGTTGTCGGCGGCGGCGCGCATCGCCTCGGCCGCCTGCATCTGCGTATACGCGGGCATCACGCCAGAGAGCGCGCCCACGCTGCTTCGTTTATCCAGCGCGGCATTGACTTCATCCGGCAACGTAATGCTCTCCACCGCAAAATCAATCAGCTCCAACCCCAGCGCGGCAAAATGCGGCAAAAGCGACGAACGCATCGTCTGCCCCACCTCGTTATACATCGACGCGAGTTCCAGCGCCGGAATCTTCAGCTCACCCAATGCGTCGGACAATTCCGAAACCACTTTCGCCTTGATCTGTCCCTCAATATCCGAACATGAAAATTCTGAGCGCGCACCGACAAAGTGCGAAATCAATTCATTATCCAACCCCACTTTGTAGGAAAAATATCCCCGGGCGCGCAACCGGACAATCCCGAAATCGGCGTCGCGCATCATCACCGGAGAAGCAGTCCCCCACTTCCGATCCAGCTGCTGCGTCGTGCGGATAAAATAAACTTCCGCCTTGAACGGCGACTCAAAATTATACGGCAAACTCAACAACGTTGTAAGAATCGGCAGATTCGCCGTCTTCAACGTATACGTTCCCGGCTCGAAATGGTCGGCGATCTTACCCTCATTCACAAACACCGCCATCTGTCCGGGGCGAACGATCAGCTTTGCGCCCATCTTGATCTCGCGCTTGAACCGGTCAAAACGATGCACCAACACATTCGGGTCTTCTTCCGGCCACTCGATGACGTCGATGAACTGGCCGCGAAAAATATTCAAGATACCCATATATAATCTCCCATTTCTTTTCTTTAACACTGAATAATTGTATTATATCATCGCAACTCGGGTTGTCAAATCGCATTTGGCGGATTATTATACTAAAAAACAAACGATAAAATATGATGGGAACCCAAATGGAAGCACAAAAAGTATGTCCGGGCTGCGGCGGCTCGTTGGAATTTGATCCGGAATGCGGAAAACTCGCCTGCAAACATTGCGGCGAAAGCAACGGCGAAATCTCCGGCGGCGAAACCGTCATCGAAAACGAAGACTTCGTCGCCATGCTTGCCAAACTCGAAGAAGGCGCGGAAACAGCGGAGCAACTGCTGGTCGACTGTTCCGGCTGCGGCGCGGAAATCACACTTGAAGAGAACGTCGTCGCCTCCCGTTGCCCCTATTGCAACTCCCCCATCATCGCGGCGGCGCACAGCTCGCGCCGAATCCGACCCGCCGCGCTGCTCCCCTTCCGCCTCAGTGTGGAGGAAGCGGGGGAACGTTACCGCAAATGGCTCTCCTCCCGCTGGTTCCTGCCGGGCAGCGTCAAACGAGAGGCAAAGCTCAATCCGCCCGGCGGCATCTATCTGCCTCACTGGATCTACAACACCGCGGCAACCACCGTCTACACCGGCGCACGCGGCGAATATTACTATGTCACCGTAAGTTACACTGCCACCGAGAACGGCAAAACCGTTCAGAAAACCCGGCAGGAGCGCCGCACCCGCTGGTACCCCGCCGCCGGAACGGTGGACAACCGTTTCCACGATCTCCTGGTTCCCGGCACCAAATCGCTTCCGGAGGATCAGTTACAGGAGTTGACGCCGTGGGATCTGCAATCACTTCAGCCTTACGAAGCAGACTTTATCCGCGGCTTCCGGGAAGAAAGCTACTCCGTTCCGCTCGCGGACGGATTCGTTTCGGCGCAGGCAATGATGAAGCCTGAAATCGTCCGCGCCGTAGAATCCCACATCGGCGGCGACACGCAACGGGTTTACTCCATGAGCATATCATACCACGATATGACGTTCAAGCATATCCTGCTGCCGGTCTGGAGCGGTTCGTTTCAATATCGCGGCAAGCGCTTCCCGTTCCTCATCAACGCCCGCACTGGTGAGGTGCAGGGCAGACGACCGTACAGCGTGCTCAAAATCATCCTTCTGATCCTCGCGCTCGTGGCGCTGATCGGCGGAGCGTGCTACTATTTCGCCGCGCTCTGACGGCTCCGCCCGGATCGCTCACAAACCGAGAAACGCGGCGAACGTCCGGTCGGTTTCCATTTCAAGGCGCGTGACGGGCATTGCAAGCAGTTCGGCGGCGCGGCTGAGAAGAGATTCGACCGTCTCCGGGGAGTCGTCCGTTTCAAAACCGATCCGGTGCAGCCCGGTCGCGTTGAGGTGTGCGAACAGCGCCGCATCATTCAGCGCCCCTGCTCCGAGAGAGAGGTGAAAACCGGCGCGGCGAAGCTCTTCGAGTTTCTCCGGTTTGCCGCGAAAACCGTGAAAAAGCATGGGAAGGCGATGGTACCGTTTCCGCATGGCTTGCAGCTCCGGCAGCGCACGGACGCAGTGAAGCACCACCGGTTTGTTCTCCGCCTCCGCCAACGCGAGGAGCGCGTCCAGATATTCCTGCTGAACCGCAAACGCCGCACCGCGCAGACGGTCAAGACCAACCTCTCCCAATGCGGCGGCTCCGCGCAACGCGACGCGAAACCGCTCGGGAACCCCTTCCCAACGGTCAGGCAGCTTCCACGGGTGCAGCTCCAGTGAAGCGAGCGGGTAGCGGGATAACTCCTCCATGCAGCAAGAAACCAGCGCCCGTGCCGCCGAATTCGGCCGATGGGTGTGGAAGTCGCTCGCCATCAGCGGTCAGAGCCGTTTCCCGGAAGTGGGAACCACCCCGCCACGCAACACGGACTGGGCATGGCAGACCGCCAGCGCGATCGCGTCGGTGGAGTCGAGGGGAATTCGTTCGATGGCGATCCCGGTTTCCGCCGAGATCATGATTGCGACCTGCTCTTTGGTCGCCTTACCATTGCCGAATGCCGCCCGTTTGGCGGAGGTCGGCGCATAGGCGTGCGCCGGAATCGACGCTTCGGCAAGCGCCGTTAAAATCGCACCGCGCGCCATACCGAGAATAATCGCCGTCGAAGGATTTTTACCGACAAACGGATTCTCAATCGAAGCGTAATCGGGAGAAAACGCGCCGACCAACTCCCGGATTCCTCCGGCCAGCCGGCGCAAACACTCGGTATGCGGCAGTTTCGCGGCGTTCACGATGATGCCGCAATCGAGAATTTCAAAGCGGGCGAGCGACTCCACACGGATCACGCCGTATCCGGTAGTCCGGATCGCCGGGTCGATTCCGAGGATAATCACACCGCCCTCCCCTTTTTTGAAGGATGTTTATTCTTCTTCGTCGAGCAGTTCGGCGATTTCGTCCGCGATTTCGTAGTTCGCGGTCACTGCCTGCACGTCGTCGAGATCTTCCATGCGTTCCAGCAGGCGCAGCACCTGACGCGCCGTGGAAACGTCGGTGACCGGGGTCACCATTTCCGGCTTGCGGATCACCGCCGCTTCTTCGGTCGGGATACCTTTTTCTTCAAACAGTTTGATCAGATCTTCAAAGCTGTCCGGCTCAGCCCAGACTTCTGCGACGCCGTCTTCGACGACAAGGTCGTTCGCACCGGCTTCCAGCACGAGATCCATCAATTTATCTTCATCCGCCCAGTCGCCGGTGATGGTGAAGTGCGCCTGACGCTGGAAGATGCGCGCCACCGCGCCGGACGCGGCCAAATTCCCGCCGTTGCGGTCAAATACAAAGCGAACATCGCTGATCGAACGGTTCCGGTTATCGGTCAGGCACTCGACCATGACCGCCACGCCGCCCGCGGCGTAGCCTTCATAGATGATTTCTTCAAACACCACATCGCCAAGTTCTCCCGCGCCCTTTTTGATGGCGCGATCGATGTTCGCATTCGGCATATTGACCGCTCTGGCGGCGATCAGCGCGGAACGGAGACGCGGATTCGCATTGGCATCGGAGCCACCCATCTTCGCAGCGACCATGATTTCCTTGGCGATGCGGGAAAACGCCTTGCCTTTGACTTTGTCGGCGGCGGCTTTCTTATGTTTGATATTCGCCCATTTACTATGCCCGGACATTTTTCACTCCCTGTGGTTGGGTTATTACATCATTACGGTAATGTACTCCGAAAACAGAAAAATTTCAAGAGAACCAACTAAAGTTACCGGGAGGAAAATACAAGCGATCGCGTAATTACCGGCTCGACTCGATCATCTTGATCGTTTTCCACTTTCCGGAATTGAAGCGCCAGAGAAAGACCATTGCATCCACCACGCCGCAAAAGGCGACAAAGCCCCAGACATGGTAAATCGTCATCGGATACACCCGGGTAAGGATGAAGATTCCAGGCACCAGGATCCCCCACGCCGTCAGGCTGTTGAGCAAGAAGATCGCCAGCGTATCCCCCGCGCCGCGCAAACCGCCCATGAAGATAAATTTAACGCTGTCACAAGCATTGAAGAGCGTCGCGGCGGTCAACACCCCCACGCAAATTCTCGTCACCTCGGCGAAGTCCACACTGGATTCCCCGCCGGGTGCGAAAAACGCCGCCAGTGCCTCCGGGAACCCGAGGTAGACCACCACGCCGAACAGGGCGTAAATCGCCGAGATCCGCCAGGCGCGGTAAACAGCTCTTTCGGCGATGGCGGGGCGTCTGCGCCCGATGTACTGCCCGGTCACAATCGCGGTGGAATCCGCCAGCCCCATCAGCGGCAGGAAAAAGAGATTGTTGATGGACAACGCGATTCCGGTCGCGGCAATCGCAGGAGCGCCGAGTTTGCCGATCAGCAGCGCCAAGAGCGTGAACGCGCCGACGTCCGCCAGCGTCTGGAATCCTGCCGGAGCGCCGAAGCGGATCAGCCGCAGCACGAAATCCGGATGCAACTCCCAGCGTTTCCGGGTCGGGATTCGCCGCTGGTTCTGGCAATAAAAATAGACCATGATCGCGATCATGGAGAGAGCGGCACACAGACTGGTGGCGATCCCCGCCCCGTAAATCCCGAGCGGCGGCACTCCGCATTTTCCGAAAATAAACATCCAGTTGAGTGGAATATTGAGCACACAGGCGGCAATGTTGATGACCGCCACCGGGCGCGTCCGCCCCTGTCCGGAGAAAAACGAAAAAAACGGCGCGGCGAAGCAAGCGAAGATTCCGCTGGGCAGAAGCGCGATGAAATAATCGATCTGCCTCCCGATCACCTCCGGCGGCTGGTCGGTGTTGAGCAGAATCATCGGCCCGATCGTCGGCACCACGAACGCAATGAAAAGCCCCGACAAAATCGCCATCGTCTGCCCGGCCCAGACCGCGCGCAGTAAATTGCGCCGCTGGTGCGCCCCATGGTATTGCGCCACCATGGCGGAGGTGAAGTTGCACGTCACCATAAAAAAGCAGAACAACGTGAAGTTGAGAATTCCCGCCGAAATCGCCGCCGCCACATCCAGCGTGGAGTGGTGCGCGAGAAAAAGACGATCCGTCAGCATCATGATTCCGTTGCTGGCGCTCATCAGAATAAGCGGATAGGCGATCCGGCAAATCTCAAGATAACCGCCGTGCCCGAGAAATTCACGCTGAGAAAGTGCCCGGCGGATTCCAAAGAGTTCCATAAATACATACCTTTGTATAAAACACAAGTTTATAATGTAGTAGATTTCTTCGCTAAAAGCAAATGAAAATTCAGGAATTCCAATTGAATTTCATCAACCCCGCGTTATATTCATAAACAAGATGAAGAATCGATATTACAAACTGGAAATTTACGTCCCCACTACTCATGCGGAGATGCTGAAAGCGGCGCTGGCCGCCGCCGGAGCCGGGAGGCTCGGCAATTACGACTCCTGTATCTGGGAGTGCGCCGGCACCGGGCAATTCCGCCCCCTGCCGGGCAGCGACCCTTTTCTCGGAAAAACGGGGGAAGTGGAGCGCGTCGCCGAGCACAAACTCGAAATGCTGGTAGAGGCGGAAACCATATCCGCCGTCCTCGCCGCGCTGAAGCTGGCGCACCCATATGAAACTCCGGCCTTTCAATACTGGCCGGTTCAACTGGATTGAGTTGAATTATGAGACCCTTTATCGCCGAACTTTTTGAGAACCCGCAAATCTTTCTGATCTGGGTACTGGTCGCCGTCTTTTCGATCTGCTGCCATGAATTCATGCACGCCTGGACCGCTCTCCGGCAGGGGGACCCGACCGCGGCGGACGCGGGGCATCTGACACTGAATCCGCTCAAGCAGATGGGTCTGTTTTCCCTGCTTATGCTGGCGATTTGCGGAATCGCCTGGGGCGCCGTTCCGGTTCGCCCGGAGCAGATGCGCTACCGATACAGCGACGCGCTGGTCGCATTCGCCGGGCCGGCGACGAATTACGTGCTGTTCCTGACCTTCGGAATCGCGCTTTATTTTGTCGGGTTTGATGCCGACAACCCGGCCAGTATATTGCTACAGACCGGGAGTGTGCTTAACGCGGTGCTTTTTCTGTTCAACATGTTGCCGATTCCGGGGTTCGACGGGTTTGCGATTCTGCGTTCCTTCATTCCCTGGCTCGGCAAGTTGCGTTCGGAGTGGGTCACCGGGCTTTATTTCCTGTTGTTTTTTCTGATCTTTTTCTCGTTTCAACTTCTCTGGCAGGCGGCGGGATTTCTGGTTGGAATTCTACTCGACACCATGGGCCTGCTTTTCGGCTGAGGACTTTTGAGGACTTTTTATGATGGAAAATCAACCGGTATGGAGCGTTTCCGAAGTCAACCGCGCCGTACGTGAGATCGTCGAGGGTGCGTTGCTCCCCTTTTGGATCTCCGGCGAAGTCGGTTCGCTGACGCTGCACCGTTCCGGGCACGTGTATTTCACCATGAAAGATGCGAAGTCACAGCTCCGCGCCGTTTATTTCGGCGGGGGCGCCGCCTGTTCCCGGCTCGGAATCGCCAACGGTTCGCAGATCGAAGCCTTTGGCAACCTCACGGTCTACGAGGTGCGCGGCGAATACCAGTTCGCCGTCAAGCAACTTCGACTGGCGGGGATCGGCGACTTACAGAAACGGTTTGAGGAACTGCGGCGAAGACTCGCCGCAGCGGGGTTGTTCGACCAGGAGCGCAAAAAGCCGATCCCGTTGCTGCCCCGTCGGATCGGCGTAGTGACTTCGCCGTCGGGCGCGGCCATCCGCGACTTTCTTCAGATCATCAACCGCCGTTTCCCGAACGTCAATGTACGGATCTATCCGTGCGCGGTTCAAGGCGACGGAGCCGCGGCGCAAGTCGCGCGCGGCGTGGAGTTCTTCAACCGCACCAACGGCGCGGACGTCATCGTCGTCACCCGCGGCGGCGGCAGCATGGAGGATCTCTGGCCGTTCAATGAAGAAGTACTCGCCCGTTCTGTGGCAGACAGCCGGATTCCGGTGGTGAGCGCAGTCGGGCATGAGATCGATTTCTCCATCTGCGACTTCGCCGCCGACCTTCGTGTCCCCACCCCTTCCGCCGCGGCGGAACTCGTCATCGGGCAGCGCGAGGAGATGGTGCGCGAACTGCAACGGCGCGAAAAAGACATGCGCCACGTCCTCACCTCGGCACTTTCGCAGAGCCGGGCGCGACTGGATCGCGCCGCCGGAAGTTTCGTATTCCGCGAACCGGCTCATCTGGTTCGCATGCGCCGCCAGCAGCTCGATGAGCTCGACACCCGGATGCTGACCACTGCGGAGCGCTTTCACCTCCGTTTCCGTTCCCGGCTGGAACGGCTGGAGAGCACGCTCTCTGCGCTCGACCCGCAACGCCAACTGGAACGCGGCTACGCGATCCTCTTCGACCCGGCGGCCGCGAAACCGGTCGTCAGCGCCACTGCCGTCACGCCAGGCACGCAACTGGTCGCTCAGCTTGCGGACGGCAGATTGAACGTCACAGTCGATCCGAAGTAACAAAACGGGTTGCCGAGTGACGCCCCAGAGAGGAACCGCAATGAGGCAAGGAGACAGATGAAAACCGATTACGACCCGCCACGCTACATCGTGCAGTTCCCGGATGGGGAGCGGGAGTTGGATGCGCTGGAAATCATGCGCCAATTCCGCGAATGGCGGATCGACACCATCACCCGGCTCCGTCCCGTTTCCGGCGGCGAATGGCGCGAGTTGCGCGAGGAACCGGAATTCTCCGTCGCTCTCTTCCGCCAACATAAACGACTCCGCAGATTAACGGGACGTTTTTATTGGCTGGCAGGGCTGCTGCCGTTCATGTTGCTGCTGCCGTTCGCCCCATTCTTCACTCATTCGCCGGAGTGGTGTTTCGCCAACTGGCAATCGACATTCGGCACCGTTGGCCTTCATGTTTTCCTCATGCTTTTCGTCGCGTGCGGCTGTTTGAACAACGCGCTGTGCTTCGCCCCCCTCCGGGTGAAGGATTTGATGTTGCTGATCCCTTATCTCAACTGCGTGTTTGGATTTTTTCTTTATCGGCAACTGATCCGGGAACTGCCTCCACACAAGCGTCGGCTCCCGGCGCTGTTCAATTCGTCGATGTGGGCGCTACTGCTCTTTCTCACCGTCGCCACACTGTTTTTGCCGGGAAATGCAGCCGCCGGAAAAATCGTATTTTCCACCTATGCGCTCTGGCTCCTGTGTTTCGGGTTTCTTAGCCTCCCTTTTCTTCGGGAGGCAAAGCGACGCGGCAAGCGCTGGCAGGAGCAAAATCCGCCACCGGAGGAGAAAAAGGGGAAATCGCCCCTCGCCACCGCCTACCGCCGGAAGCAACTCCGGAACATGGTCGTTGTTCTTTTCTTCTATCTAGCGGCGATCGTTGCACTTTTCGCCATACTATCGCTGCCTTACTGGCTCATCGGAACCATCCGGCTGAAGGCGGCGGAACAGGAACTGGCGAAGCTCGGTTACTCCGTTCCGCCCTCCGTTCCCTATGAGCAGTCGGCAGCGGAGACGGAATTCATTCTGGCGCTGCTGGCGGTCGATCTCCCGGACGCGCCTCCCTATGACGCGAATTACAAGGAAGAACTGGCGAAACAACTCCCGCTGCTTATGCCGCAACTCGATCGCTTCCGGGAAATATTGCGTTCCGGAAAAGACCTCGACGTGGCCCCCGTCCTCGCCTGGATCGACTCTCCGGAAATCAACGAATCGCTCCTCTTGAATGCACAGTTCCATCAATATCTCAGCTGGCGAAACAAGGAACCGCAGGTCACCCCGAGCGGCGCGGTGTTGACCGAACTGCTGGAAGATCACCATATGATCTACCGTTATAAAATCCTGCGCATCCCCGCCGCGAGTTTGCACAGTGCGTTCAACGCCTCGCAGGAGCGGCAACAAATCTGTCAGCACTACCTGAAAACGATTCCGGACGCAACCCTGATCCGGGAAAAAGAACGCATCGCCCGGATGAATGATCAACTCCCCGCGATCGCCAAGCGAACCGTGCTCCACACCTACCCGGAGCTGGGAAGATATGTGCTGCGCGCAACCGACCTCCCGGTGTTCTACCGGAACAACGTCCGTGCAACTTTGCTGGAGCAGACCGCCGGAGCCATCCCCCTCTTTTCGCAAGAATATTTTGAAACCCGCGAATCCTATCTGCAACTCACCTCCTCCATCGATTCTCAAAACCGCTTTTACAGTTTTCTCGTTTCGCGTGGACAGGATCGCATCAACCGGATGATGGCGGAGGCGTCGGCCTACAACCGCATCACCTCTGCCGCACTTGAACTGGAAGAGTATCGGCGCAAGCATGGCAGTTTTCCCCCATCCCCCGTCCTGCCGCGCGACCCCTTCACCGGAAAATCGGTAAGCTATCTGCCGGAAATTTCCCTCTGCGCCAATTGCGCCAACAATGAAGACGAGGACGAAGACGAAGAGCTGGAAGATCATATCGTCTTTTATTTATGGTAAAAAAATCCCATCCCTCTCTTTCAAAACACATTCCGGGGAGTATATTACCTGAAACCGGAGAATTTTTTTGAAAAAGCGCATCTTAATCCTGATCCTGGTTCTGTTCGGCATAAGTTTCTTCGCCGCACCGAAAGCGAAAGCAATGGACCCGGTCACCATCGCCATCCTCGCGCCCGCGGCCATCGAAATCGCAAAAACTGCCCAGCCCTACATCATCAACGGGATCGGCTGCGCCGCCCGCGGCATGGTCAAAACCGGCTCGGCTCTCTTCCGTACCTTCTATTTACCCTGGGGTGTGGTTCAATGCACCCTCGGCATTCCCCTCGGAGGTCTCGGCCCCGGCATCGGCAATATCGTGGAAGGTACAACCGCACCCTTTGAAGTCGCCTTCCGCGTCTTGATGTTACCGGTCAATTTATGCGGAATTGAGATATAGCGCGTTTTTTGTGCGTGCGACGTGAGTGAGGGGAAGTAAGGGAGAGCGGGAGAGGCTCCGCCTCCGGCGACCAAGGCGCTTCGCCTTTGGAACCCGACCGGCGAGCCGCCGGTGGCGGGTAATTTGAGGTTCGGCGCTTCCGTGCTTTTCGCGTTTCAGCGTTTCTGCCCATTCTCAAAGTAGCGGATCAATTCAGGATCGAGTTGCGGAATGTCGTACGGCATGTTCCCGTTTCGCATGGACTCGTGCCCCAGCACCCCGGCCGCCACCGCGTCGCGCGCGGCAACCGGCGACGTGTTCGGCAGTTTCCCGTCACGCACAAACGCCAGAAACCCATCCACAATCAGTGGATCCGAGCCGCCATGCGTCCCCGACTGCGGTTTGAGATGGTAGACGACATCCGGCCTTTCCCGGCTCCCTCGCCGCGTCCAGACATGAACCTCGCACTCCCCACTGTCCCCCACGTTTTCCACCCTCCCCTGCGTACCGACAAATGTGTAATTCCGTTCGGAGTCCGGCGTATAATGGCACTGCGTATAAGACGCCTGCGTCCCATTCGCCAGCTGAAGCATCACCATGTTGTGATCCTCCACATCGATCACCGGAGAGAATCCGCCTTGCTCCAGCGGCGGATAGTGCTCATTCGACCAGCGCGCACACCCCGGCTCCTCCACGGAACGGCGCGCACAGCGGTCGTAAACCGACAGCATCCCCATCCCCACCACCCGCCGGGTGTGCGAGCCCATCAGCCAGTGCATCACGTCGATGTCGTGCGCCCCTTTCTGCAACAGAAGTCCGTTGACGTTCGCCCGCTCCGAATGCCAATCACGAAAGTAAGCGTCGCCGCCGTAAGCGATAAAATGACGGCACCAACCACATTGAACTTCTCCGATCGCCCCGGAGTCGATCACCTCTTTCATCTTCAGCACTACCGGAAAATAGCGCATGTTATGCCCGAGAAAAAGTTTAGAGCCGGTTCGCATCGCCGTTTCCAGAATCCGGTCACACCCCTCGATGCTGATCGCCAACGGCTTTTCCAGATAAACCGCCTTCCCCGCTTCCAGCGCGGCAACCGCCATCTCCTCATGCAAAAAATCCGGCGTCATGATAAACACCACACGGATCTCCGGATTCGCCGTGACCTCACGCCAGTCGGCCGTCACCACCGCAGCGGGAAATGTTTCGAGGAACTCCTTGCGCGCCTCCGCGTTTGGGTCGGCACCCATGGTGACAGTCCACCCATTCCCCGGCTGATGCGCATGTCGGGCATGATGCCCTCGCCCCCCGGTTCCGATAATGCCGATTTGATCCGCTTGCATATTCCATCCCTTTCGCTGTTTGTTCCGGCGATTCATTTGCATCTTGCTTTATTATGCGTTAAATTACACGGCATTGCAACTAAAGTTCCAGACTTTTACTTAAAAACCGTTATGCCAAATAAAACAAGGATGTGGAATCTTGAACAACCCTTCTCCATTCCCGTTCCGTCTCCTCCATGCCGGATGGGGAATCGCCGACTCCGCCCCCTGCTTGTTCGAGCAAGAGAATTACGAATATATCACCGTCGAATTCGTCGTTCAGGGGTATGGAATTCTGGAGAGCGACGGCCGACGCGTCGAGTGTCCGCCCGACAGCGTTTACTTCCTGCACCGTCACAGCAATCACCGGTATTGGACGCTGCCCGGCTTGCTCTGGCACAAGATATTTTTTCTGGTGGATGGTCCGCTCGCCGATCTTCTGACGGAGAGTTACGATCTGCGCGCAGTGCTCCAACTGACCGACGTCCCGCAGCTTCGCCCCTGCTTTGAAGCCATGCTGGAACTGGGGCATGGAGGCGATTTGCGCGCCAATCGAAGGGCAGCGGCGATTTTCCATCAGTTCGTCGAGAGCTGCGCCGGAATCCGCGATGAACGCACTCGAACCATCCGCCCGGAAGTCGCAGAGCTGAAAAATGCGCTGGATCGCAGCACAGGCGAAAAGTTCCGTCTGGAAACCTTCTGCCGCAACGCCGGATTCTCAGAAACGCACCTGATTCGCCGCTTCAAAGAGGAGTTCGGCTGCTCGCCCTACGAATATCGAATGCGGCAGCGGATCGAGGCCGCGCAGCGATTGCTCAGCTATACGCAGAAATCGATCAAAGAGATCGCGGCAATGTTGGACTTTTCGGATCAGTACTACTTCTCTGGCTGCTTCAAGGAACGAACCGGAATGAGTCCGAGCCGCTTCCGGCAAAGCTACTCCAGCGACGCCTGATATTCCAAAATGGTTTTCCGGATTCCCACGTCCAGCGAGATTTCCGGCTGCCAGTTCAGCTTGCGGATTTTTTGGGAATCCAATAACTTGCGGAACATGCCGTCCGGCTTGGCCGGATTCCATTTGATCTCGCCCCGATACTCCGCGGCACAGGCGATTTTTTCCGCCAGCTCCCGGATCGAGATCTCGCTGCCATACCCGGCGTTGATGATTTCCGGGTCGTTGCGGGTCTGCATCAGCGAGAACACGGCATTGGCCAGGTCGTCCACATGAAGGAATTCGCGCAACGGCGCGCCGCTTCCCCACAGGACGACTTCCGGCAATTTGTTCCGGGCGGCCTCCACAAACGTCCGGATGAGCGCGGGAAACACGTGGCTCGTCTCCAGATCGTAGTTGTCATTGGTTCCGTAGAGGTTGCACGGCATCAGGCTGATGGCGTTCCAGCCATATTGCCGAGCGAGGTAGAGGCAGAGTTTATAGCCGGCGATCTTCGCCAACGCATATCCTTCATTGGTCGGCTCCAGCGGGCCGGTCAGCAGGCACTCCTCCCGGATCGGCTGCGGCGCCTCCCGCGGATAGATGCAACTGGAACCGAGAAAGCAGAACTTGCGAACGCTGTTCCGAAAACTCTGCATGATGACGTTGTTCTGAATCTCAAGATTTTCAAACAAAAACTCCGCCGGCAACGCCTGATTGGCCAGAATTCCACCGACCTTCGCCGCCGCTAGAATCACATAGTCCGGCCGTTCCACTTCAAAAAATGCTTTGACCGCCGCCTGGTCGCACAAATCCAGCTCGGCGCGGGTTCGCGTCAAAATCCGAGTGTATCCTTCCTGCTCAAATTTTCGCACACAGGCGCTGCCGACCATTCCATGGTGACCGCAGATGAATAGTTTCGCGTCTTTTGCAATCATGCCGGTCCTCGGATTTCAGTTGACCGACCGGTCTGCCAGACGTAGATCGGCATCGGTCATAATTTTAACCAATTCTTCAAACTTCACTTCCGGCTCCCAGCCGAGCTTACGCTTCGCCTTGGTCGGATCGCCGAGCAACAGCGCCACCTCCGTCGGCCGGAAGTAACGCGGGTCGATCCGCATAATGATTTTCCCGGTGGTCGTGTCAACGCCGACTTCGTCGGTACCCCTGCCGCGCCATTCGATCGGGCGGCCGAGATGAAGAAAGGTCTTTTCGATGAATTCACGCACTGTGTGCGCCTCGCCGGTCGCGGCGACATAATCATCCGGCGTCTCCTGCTGAAGCATCATCCACATCATCTTCACGTAATCGGGCGCGTAGCCCCAATCACGCTTTGCGTCCAGGTATCCCATGTAAAAACAGTCCAGAAGCCCGCGATGAATCCGGGCGGCCGCCATGGTGATTTTTCGGGTGGCGAAAGTTTCGCCCCGGCGCGGCGACTCATGGTTGAACAGAATACCGTTGGAGGCGTGAAGTCCATAGGCTTCCCGATAATTCCGGGTGATCCAGTATCCGTACAGCTTGGCCGCCGCATACGGGCTGCGCGGCTGAAAAGGCGTATCTTCGTTTTGCGGAACCTCCGTCACATTACCGTAAAGCTCCGAAGTTGACGCCTGGTAAAAACGTGCCGGAACCCCGGTCTCCTTGAGCGCGTCCAGCAGCCGGAGCACCCCGACAGCATCGGTGTCGGCCGTGTATTCCGGCACCTTGAAACTGACTCGGACATGACTTTGCGCACCGAGGTTGTAGATCTCCTCCGGCGCGATTTTCTCAATCAGCCGGTTCAAATTCGAGGTATCGGTCAGATCGCCGTAATGAAGAAAAAGGCGAACCCCTTCCAGATGCGGGTCTTTGTACAGATGGTCGATCCGTTCCGTATTGAAACTGCTTGCCCGGCGAATCACGCCGTGCACCTCGTACCCTTTGCCCAACAAAAATTCCGCAAGGTACGAACCGTCCTGACCGGTGATGCCTGTAATCAATGCTTTCTTCATCGCAACCTTTTTGTTTGATCCCGAAACTCAGAGCCGTCCGTCCACATACTTCCGGGGCAGTACGCCTTTGATGTCGAAAACGACCCCGTTGGGCGTCCGGTACTCGTCCGGGTTGAAATTTGCAAATTCCCGATGGGCGACCGCCAGAACGATGGCGTCATATTTTGCTCCAGCCGGAATCTCCTGTATGGAGGGGAGATTGTATTCGTGCCTCACCTCGTCCGGTTCCGCCCAGGGGTCGTAGACGTCGACTTTGCAGCCGAACTCCTCCAGCCCGCGTACGACATCGACCGCATGGGAGTTGCGGATATCGGGGCAATTCTCCTTGAAGGAGATACCGAGCTGCAACACGCGAGCGCCTAGGACCTTGTGCTCTTTTTTAATCATCAGCTTGGCAATTTCGGCGGCGATGTATTTCCCCATGCCGTCGTTGATCCGCCGTCCGGCGAGAATCACTTCCGGCAGATAGCCGAGCGCCTGTGCCTTATGAGTCAGATAATAGGGGTCGACGCCGATGCAATGCCCGCCGACCAAGCCGGGTTTGAACTTCAAAAAGTTCCACTTGGTTCCGGCGGCTTCAAGCACATCGTTGGTGTCGATGCCGATCAGATGAAAAATTTTCGCCAACTCGTTGACAAAGGCGATGTTGAGGTCGCGCTGGGAGTTTTCGATCACCTTCGCCGCTTCGGCGACTTTCATGCAGCTGGCCTTGTGGGTTCCGTTCAGCAGAATGCTGTTGTAGAGTGCGTCTACGGCATCGGCGATCTCCGGGGTCGAGCCGGAAGTGACTTTCAAAATCCGGGTGAGCGAATGCTCCTTATCGCCGGGATTGATCCGCTCCGGCGAGTAGCCGCAGAAGAAATCCCGGTTGAACTTCAGACCCGAATGCTTCTCCAATACGGGAACACACTCCTCTTCGGTACAGCCGGGGAATACGGTGCTTTCATAAATGACGACCGCCCCTTGTTTCATCACACGCCCGACGGTTTCGCTGGCGAGATAGAGCGGCGTCAAATCCGGCCGGTTGTATTTGTCCACCGGGGTCGGAACAGTGACGATAAAGACGTCGGAATCCCGCATATCTTCCGGGTCGTTGGTATAGCAGAGAAGTTTTGCAGAACGCAACTCTTCGGAGGTGGCTTCGAGCGTCAGATCGATTCCGTTGCGCAGAGATTCCAGTCGTTCTTTTTTCAGGTCAAAACCGGTGGTTTGGAATTTTTTTCCGAATTCGACCGCCAGCGGCAGTCCGACATACCCCAGCCCGATCACGCTGATCCGGGCGGTCCGATTCTCTATTTTTGCGTACATCTGATCATTCTTTAAGCAAAAGGTATTGATAAAATAGCCGGGAACAAGACACTGTCGACACAATAAGATAGCGTAAAATTCCTCAAAGTCAATGATTCGGAAGATGAAATACCTTGCGCAATTCCGGGAACTGACTGGCAATACGGAAAAAAGCAAAAAGCCCGTCTGAGGACGGGCTTTTCGCGTTGTTTTCCTCAGGCCTTGACCATGACCAGCATCATTTTAAATGCGGTCACCGCGGCAAGGGCGTGGGGGACATTGGCGGGCATGATGATGCTCTCACCCGCCTTCACTTGATAAGGTTCGCCGCCGATGGTGATTTTCACCTCTCCGTCAAGGACATTGACCAGAGCGTCGAACGGGGCGGTATGCTCACTCAATCCTTCGCCGGCATCGAATGCGAAAATCGTAACGGTGCCGCCTTCATTTTCAATAATCGTACGGCTCACCACGGTTTTTCTGCCATAGGTCACCAGCTCCGCGGGAGAAAAGACACCGGTTTCATGCCGGCTCGAACATTCTGAATCCGAATGACATTTCATAATACGCTCCTCCGCACTCAAGGTTGCTCCTCACACAAAAGAACACGATTTGCATTCTTCGTGGAATTACTATAATGTTTTCCCAGAAGATTTCAAATCAAAATCCACCCAAGCCGACACACTTCGGAATTCTCCAACTGCCGGACAAAAAAATCCGGATGTCAGAAAGGACGATCTCCATGAAAACCTCAACAAAGCCGGTTTGCCGAAAGGTTGAGCGTCTTATTGCTTTTGTTTCTCTTGCTGTGCAAGTTCTTTCTGCGGCTCTTCTATTCGCTTCCGGCGCTGTTCTTCCAGCTTTTTCCGCTGCTCCGCCTGTTCTTTCAAGGCAGCATCTGCTTTCTCCTCATCTCTTCGCCCGGAGATCGTCAGGAAGTTCCGTATAAGGAACGGTTGCGCCTCCCAATTCGTAAAAAATGACCACCCCGTTTGTCGATGCTCCTTCGATGGAACAGTCCTTGTAGGTTTCCGCCGACTTTGTCGTGAGGTCAGCGGCACTCAAGCAGGCGGTCAGCATAGCCAGCAGGGTAATGATCCAACACTTCATCTGATTTTTTCTTCTGTTCAAGTATTTTTGGGGAAATTATTTCAACGGAACTCCCTTGGAATCTTTGGTTACCGTGCAGATTTCCCAAACGGAGAGGCATCCTGAAATGAACCACCCGACAACAGGCAGAAATAACAAATAGAGCTTCAATCTACCATCTCCTTTATGCCCGGAATAGAAGTTGTGGGCACCAAAGCAGCCAAAAAACAATCCTAAAAGAATATAAGTCAACCGGCTTTTCTCTTGTTCTCTATTTTGTGTTGAAAGCAGAATAGGCATTTCTTTCGTTTGCCACTGTTCCCCGCATTCACACTCGACCGTCTTCCCAGCTGTTGAATTGTCGAGTTCATATCGCTGTCCGCACGTCGGGCATTCCGTGTTCATAATTCCCCCTTGTTTTCAGTAATTGCTGAGAAAATATAACACCGGGACGGGAAAAATGCAAAAAAACGGGAGCCATCACGACTCGCCATCCTTTACGATTACGCGGACTGGGGGGACTTGACATGGAGATGGAAACACTGAATCAGCGCTTGGATTTCTACCGGAAACGGGTCGAATTGGGATTGGACGCATATAAGGCTTTTAGAGTAAAGCATTGGCAAGGGCCGGATCATACCAGAAGGACGAACTCCGGCAAATTCTCTCCTGCGACCTTGGCCAGATCGAAGATCAAGGCGATGGCAACTTCAAAGTCATTCCGCGAGAAGAAAAAAACTTTCCCCATCGCAATGACGGGGAAAGTTCGACTAACGGTAAAGGATGGTACACCCGACGAGATTCGAACTCATGACCTTCTACTCCGGAGGCAGACGCTCTATCCAGCTGAGCTACGGGTGCCCATATCAATTGTGTTTAATATAGCGCGGCTTTTGAGGTTTTAAAAGCTCGATTTGTAAAAAAGTCGGCTTTTTCCTTTCGGGCGCCAGGCAAAGCGTACCCTCGCGGTGGCGGCGCCTTCGGTAGGTCGGCGATGTGCCGGGGAAAGTTCTGCGCATTTTGGAAGATCTCGATTTCCAGCTCCCAGGCTTCGCTGCGCTGTCCAGCCGCATTGACGCCGCTAATCCACAGGCCTGTCCCGGAAGATGTACGGCTTGTCGCCGCTCCATTTCCGCCGTCACGGGCGGAAAAAGGAGCAGGCGCTTTACCGGAGCGGCGTCAAAATTTGACGACTTCGTTTTTCCGGGCGGATTCAAAAATCGCTTCGATCAGCTTCATCGAGCGGCGAAGCTGTTCATGCGTCACCACGATATCGGCTTTGCCGTTCAGATTCGCAATGACGTTTTTATAATATTCGCACCAGTCGGATTCCACCTTGACAATCGGGAACTTCTCGATCGTGCGCTCGTTACGCGGAGCCATCGTCCGGGTCAGCCCCGTTCCGGCCTGCACCGGCGGGACATCGTCTTCGCCGCGATTGTGAATCTTCACAACATCGCCCTCACACTCCCAGTTGCGAATGATCGCCGAACCGCAGTCGCCAAACGCGTACCAGCGCGGCATTTCGATGAAGTTGCAGGTGCCGACTTCCACCAGCCATTCCAGGCCGCCTTCGTATTTAACCAGTGCAGTGAAGCCCTCATCGCACTCCCGGTTGGTCAGGTGAAGCGTCGTCGCGTAGACCGATTCCATCTTGCGACTCCCCATCATCGTCAACATCTGGTCAAGCAGATGGACGCCCCAGTCCAACAGCATCCCGCCGCCGTGCTCTTTCATTTCGCGCCAGCCGGAGGGAATTCCACGCGAGCCGTGGACGCGCGATTCGATGCGGAACACATTGCCGAGTTCGCCATCTTCGATGATCTTACGGATCGTGAGATAATCTTCATCCCAACGACGGTTTTGGTGAACGGTAAAAAGTTTGCCGCATTTCTTCGCCGCCGCGATCATCTCTTCCAGTTCGGCACTGTCCATCGCGACCGGCTTCTCGCTGATGACGGATTTTCCTGCCGCGAGCGCCGCCAGAACGATCTCTTTGTGAACTTCGTTCGGCGTCGCCACCGTAACCAGCTCGATCTTCGGATCGGCCAGCAACTCTTCGCGGGAAACATAGGCGTGAATGCCGTTGCTCTCCGCGACCTTGTTGCGCTCGGGGTTGATGTCGTAGACGCCGACCAGTTTCACCCCATCCACCGTTTTCATCTTTTTGGAATGAAATTCGCCCATTCCGCCGTAGCCGATTACGGCTCCTCCGATCACTTTACCGCTCATAACCTGACGTCTTTCCTGTTTATGAACCATTCCTCGCCAAGAGGAAAAAAACCGTTTCTTTATTGTAGCTGAAAAATAGGAAAAGTCAACCGCGCAAGCGCCGTAAATTCCGGTTTTTGAGCAAACTTTGCGGAACAAAAATCAGATACAATAGCTTACATCATAAGATGCTAGCTTTCGTCATTTCGCGCTTATGCGTGCGCAAGGTTCGTGGCGAGATTTTCGGCCGTTGCCATGATCCGGACGATGCGATCAAGCGAAACCAAGTCGGCGGGCACACGAAGTTCCAGATAGTTGTCGCTCCAGCCGCGCGCGAATCCGTCGGAATCCGCGCGCTCGAAAATCACCGACAGCTCCTGCCCGACCTGGCTCTCGACAAATCGGCGCCGGGACTCCGCCGCAATGGCTGAAAGCTCCCGGTAACGCCGCTTGGCCGTATCCGCGGGAACCTGCCCCGGAAACGTTGCGGCGGGTGTTCCGGTACGCGGCGAATAAGAAAAAATATGCAGATTCGCAAACTCCATCGAGCGCACAAAGTCACAGCAAGCCGTGAAATCCTCCTCGGTTTCTCCGGGAAATCCGACGATGAGATCGCTGCCGAGGTGAATCCCCGGAATCGCCGTCCGCGCCGCTTCGACAAACGCCGCGTATTCCGCGGTGGTATAGTGCCGATTCATCGCCTTGAGAATCCGGTCGCACCCGTGCTGAAGCGCCAGATGCAGAAAGCGGCAGACCTTCGGTTCGGAAGCCATCACTTCGAGCAATGTCCGGTTATCCGGCGCCGGCTCGGTCGAACTGAGGCGGATGCGAAAATCACCCTCCAACCTCGCCACCTCTCGCACCAGGTCGCAGAGATCGCGCCCCGCGTCGGAATAGGCGCAGGTATTAACCCCCGTCAGCACCAGCTCCGGGAATCCGGCGGCAATCGCCCGCCGGCAGTCGTCGAGCACCTCGTCAAACGCGCGGGAACGCTCCGGGCCGCGGGCATACGGCACAATACAGTAGGTGCAGAAATTTTCGCACCCTTCCTGAATTTTCAGAAACGCCCGACTGCGGAACGGAAAACTGCTGAGCGCCTCCTCGCGAAACGGTTCCTGCGACTCCTTCATGCTGAGTGCCGCGCCGCCGAGTTCGGAGCGTCCGTTCAGGTACTCCAGCACCAGTTCCGGAAGCGCACGTTTTTCGGGGTTGGAAAGCACCACGTCCGCCGACTTGTCCGCCAGAAACGCTTCGCGATCCAGCTCCGCGCTGCACCCGGTGACCACGATCACCGCGTCCGGATGCGCGGCACGGTATTTGCGTACCGCCTGGCGGCTTTTGCGCGCCGCCTCCGCCGTTACTGTGCAGCTGTTGACGACCACCAGCGCAACATGTTCCGCTGACTCAACCACCTCGTATCCCGCCTCCGCCAACCGCGAAAGCAGCAAGGCGCTGTCCGCCGTATTCAACCGGCAGCCCAACGTGAAAACAATCGCTTTACGCTCCATCTCTCTCCTTGCCCCGCGATACGCCGGACCATCTATCGTTTTATGAATTTCAACCTTTTAAGATAAGTTGTTTTGCGGTTTTTACAACTCCGGCAACGGGAATTTCTTGCACAACGTGCAGTTACGGGATATATTACCGGGAAATTGGCAGAATATTTCGGCGCGGGAGGCGCACTATGGCAAAAAACGATTTTATCAGCGACAACCTTGTCCACATGCGTGAGCGGTTGAAGGAGAATGCCGCGAAAATGGCCGCCTCCTCCGGCGTTCCCGTTGAAGAGGAGCCGAAAAAAGCTCCGAAACTCTCCAACCGCGCCGTCCATCCCGCACGAACCAGCGAAACCGGGCGGACGGATGACTCCGCGCGACGCAAACGCGAATTTGCCGCAAAGCTCGAACGTGATCGCGCCGCCATCGCCGCATCCATCGAAGTGGAATCCGCAAAATTGACGGAATTGCAACGGTTTGAACAAACCCTCACCGAACTGGATCGCGCGTACCAGAGCCTCGGACCGGTCGACACCCCTGACGGGATGCGGGAGCTGGAGAAGCTCTACTTCACCCACCACCGCGCCGCCGGACGGGTTTCGGTCTATCGCGGGCACGACCACACGAACGGCATTGCGCCGGCCGTGCGGACCGTGGAACGGAGCCCACGCCGCAGCTGGACGGAGTCGCTGCCGCTCATGATTGCGCTGATCGTATCGGCGCTGATTGTCGCCGCTACGTTGATGATGGTCTTTTAAGGAGGATTTTCCCGGCAATGAAGATTGTGCATTTTTCGGACCCGCACGCGGGAGGTTCCGCCGAAGACTGGATGGCGTATATTGACAAGCGCTGGGTTGGTGTCTTCAACTACAAATTCCGCCGCCGTTTCCGGCACGATCTGGCCAAGCTCTCGAAAGCGGTCGAGTACATTCTCGACACCCGCCCGGACGTAGCGGTATGCACCGGCGACCTCACCAGCACCGGACAACCCGGGGAATTCGAGAAAGTGCGCCCGATTCTCGCACCGCTCCGCAATTCCGGAATTCCGCTGCTGTATCTGCCGGGGAACCACGACTGCTATGTCAACCGCCCCAAATGTGTCGCCGCCGTCCGGGAGATGACCGAGTTTCTGTCAAACGGCGACTACCGCCTTCCCGATCTCCCCGTGACGCGGAATTATGCCGGGGTGGAATTTCTGCTGCTCAACACCAGCCGCCCCTCGAACCTGCTCTGTTCCTGGGGATTCGTCACCAAAGCGGACTCGGCGTGGATCGAACAGGTCTGCGAACAGCCGAAGACAATGCCGCGAATTCTGGTGACACACTACCCGATGCTGGAAGATCACCCCATTCTGCGGACACGCCACCGACTGTTCGGACAGAAAACCATCCTGAACCGGATGAAGGAGCATGACATCGACCTCTCCCTTTGCGGCCACGTCCACAACCCTTATCTGCGGATTGACGAACAGGGGCGCGGCGAATGCTGCGCCGGATCAGTCACCCGCAACGGCAGCATGGTGGAGATCGAATATTCACCGGAAACCGGGGCGTTCACGTACCAAACCATTCAACTGTAATCCCAGGTACACTATGGCAAGCGACATCAATGAGCTGGCGAAAAAATGCGGAGTATCCAAAGCGACCATCTCGCGGGTATTCACCGGAAAAGCACGGGTCAGTGAAGAAGTGCGCACCAAAGTTCTGGCGGCGGCCCGGGAGCTGAATTACCGCCCGCAGCAGGTGATGGCTCGCGACTGCATCGCGATCATTGTCGCCGATACGCCGCGCCCTCAGCATCGCACCAGTTTCTCAGAACGGTTGATGACATCGGCGACGTTCGAGATCACCCGCCGCAATTTGCTGACCGAAATCATCCCGGTGCGAGAACTGGCCAAACTGTATGACAGCTACACCAAGGGGGTTCTGCTGTTGCTTTCCGAAACGCATATTGCGGAATACCGAAAAGAGCTGGAACAACTGTCGATGCCGCTTGTCACGATTAACAAGGAGTACCCGTTCAGCAGCTCGGTCAGCACCGATCACGGTCAGGGGATCACGCTGGCGATGCAACACCTGTACGAACGCGGCCACCGCCGGATCGCGATGACGATCGATCATCCGGGGAATCAAGCGAGCCGGGAGCGTACCGAAGCGTACCAGGCGTTCTGCCAATCACACCGACTCACTGAGCTGCCGGTCGCCCTGTTCAACAACCTTGTCACAGAGCTTTCGCAGCAGTGCCTGGATCAAACGTTTGCGGAGAAACCGACCGCGCTGATCGCCTGCGGGGAAAGCGTTGCGCTGTCCTCGACGTATGAACTGCAGCGCCGCGGGCTTCGCATTCCAGACGACCTTTCTCTCATCACTTCGGAAGTGACGGATACCTGTTGTTGGATGACGCCGGAACTGACCACGATCAGTCAGGATCTTGACGAGCTGGCAAATGAAACGGTCACTCTTTTGATGAACCGGATTCACAATCCGTCCGCGCCTCGCGTCAACCGTCGGCTGCCGACGGCACTGATCGTCCGGAACAGCGTCAAGACGCTTCCGGCTTCTCCGGTGAAGAAAACGCGGTAAAAGCTGGAAAAAGTTCACTTTTTCAAGATTTCGACTTGCCTTTTCTGCAAACGGGACTATTTTATAAAGTGTTTTGAACGTTCCGGCATAGCTCAGCGGTAGAGTAGGTGGCTGTTAACCACTTGGTCCCTGGTTCGAATCCAGGTGCCGGAGCCATTTTTTTTGCTTTCTTTTCTGACCGTCCAAACGATGAACCAAACTTCCCCCCGTTCAAACCATCTACGTTTCTCTATTTCGCTTTTTCCGTCGCCTTTTTTCCGTGCCGAGAAAAGAGAAAATTTTTCTGTGGATCAAATATTGGTCTTCGGTAAACGATTCCATACTCCACCTCCTTGTTGGTTAGAGAGCCAATTTTAAAATTACTTTCCCAAGCCAATTTCAGCGCGACGAAAGTAGAGGAAATCAAGCCGGAATCTATGCTTAAAACGGAAATGGAATGACACGGAAGATCAACCTGATTGGGGGAGCAACTTGCCGTTTTTCGTTTCCTTTCTGTTAAAAAGCACGCTTTTCCTCTCTTTCTCTCTTGACTTTTTCAGGAAAATCGATATAATTATAGGTGTATGGCAAGTGTATTACAATGTACTAACGGAATTTTAATCATGGCAAAACCCATAAAAGCGAATATCACTAAAAACGAAACCGCCGCGGAGTATCAGCGAATTCGGCAATACGTGATCGATCAAGTGTTGCTGGCGGGGCGGGAGCGTAAGCGCCTCTCGTCGATCCGTGAATTAGCGGCGCAATTCGGAGTCAGCATCGCCACGATCCAATGGGCGTTGCGCGAATTGATCGACGACGGATTCATCACGGCGGAGAAAGGGATCGGGCTATTCACCAATCCGGCAAAAGCGTGGCTCACCGAGCCGACGCAGGTGATCGGAGTTCTGACCGCCGATGGACGGCAGGTCTATTATGAGCGTTTTCTCTGGAATCTCCTCGCTTCGGTCGGCAAAAGCGTGACCAAAGCGGAGAAGTTGCTGTACAATATCAATCTCTTTTATGCGAAGCACAAGACCTCGGTTCAGTTTGAGCATTCTCAATTGGCGGGCGTGGTCTGGATCGCACCGAACTTCGCGCCGTCCGATGTGACGGAGACGTTTTTCAAATCGCTCGATGTGCCGGTTGTGACCGTTTCGCACTCCCGTCCCGGTTGCAGTTGCCTCCGGTTTGACGAGGAGCTGGAAGGGTATGAGGTTGGCAAAAAACTGATCGGGCTGGATAAGACCAATCCGGTAATCGTCGCCAAAGATTCCGACATGCTTCAGCTTCTGGGAATCCGCCGGGCGTTTGATGAAGCCGGGCTTCGCCTCAACGAGAAGCTGATTCTCTACCGGCACGAAGGAACGTTGGAGAAACTTCGCACCATCATCGACCTGATGGGGGATCCCGAGGCGATTTATGCAATGGGAGGGATGTTGTACGGAATCACCCCGATTCTGCGGGAAAAGCAAGTCGATTTCGACCGTTGCCTTCTCATTGGCGAAGAGGTCGTCTGGAAACCAGATTTCCGGGGATGGCAGATCAGTCAGGATTTTGACGCATTGGCCGATCTCGCCGTACAACAGTTGCTGGCGGAAATCGACGGCGCACCACGGCAGGACCGGATGGTTCCCCGTTTTATCAAAAACATGGATTGACAAAGGAAAATCAAAATGAGAAAAATGTTTACACTGATTGAGCTTCTGGTCGTAATTGCAATCATTGCCATTCTCGCCGGGATGCTGTTACCGGCTTTGAATCAGGCACGCGACCGGGCAAAAACCATCAAATGCACCGCCAATCAGAAACAGGTTGCTACTTACGTTCAAATGTACACCGACCAGAACGACGGGGTCGTCATGTGTGACGACGGGAACATCGTTTCGGGCAAGACCGGAAAATGGCAGTCGATGCTGATGTTGCTGTACCGTCCGGGCGAGCCGATTTCCGACTGGGGATTTTATGATGTAAACAATATGCCGTATGGAGTGTTCGCTTGCCCTGCCAGCTTCGCCGGAGCGCCGAACCCCGACGGTTCGCGCCATTATGGGATCAACCGTTGCTACGCCTCATATCGCGGCGGCGGCGGAACGATCATGCGCAAAACCGGCTCGATTCGCAATCCCTCCAGTCGCGTGATGTTGATGGATGTCGACCGATTTTCCGCGTGGGCGACGCCGCACGCCGCGAGCGTCGCGACCATGTTCGCCGGAACCGGAATCTGGGCGCGCCACAGCGGCGGAGCGAATTTCTCGTTCGCGGACGGCCATGTGGAGTACCGCAAGCCCTCTGCCGTTCCCAATGATCGCGAAGACCTGCTCGGTACGCCGGAGGGGTATTTCTGGGGAACCGCGAACATTCAGTACGCACAGCAATAAGGGATGATTTTATGTTGAAGCGAATTTTATCCTGTGTTCTCCTCGGCGCCTCGCTGGCGGTCGCACCTGCGGCGGAAATTATCCGAAACGACTACGCGAAACTCGATTGGAAAAGCGAGGACGGTTCCGGAAAAATCGAGATGATCGACGGAAAACCCATCGCTGTCATCGACATACCGAAAGGCTCCGAATCGGGACAGCACTGGTTGGTCGCTCCGATCAAACTGGAGCCGTATATGACCGATCAGCGATTCGGGATGTCGATCCGCGCGCGCTGGAGCAATGTTTCCCGCCCGCCGCAACGTTGGAACGGCATCAAATTTATGCTCAACTACACCGATTCTCACGGTAACCGGAGGTGGTTTCATCCGCAGGGATTATGGGGAGATCGCGATTGGATCGAAATCTCCACTATGATGAAGCCGTTGACAAAAGGCGATCGTGACGGCCGTTTTATCCTCGGATTGGAGAACTGTTCCGGGCGGGTGGAGTTTGATCTGGATTCGATGAAGACATTCACGCTTTTCAATCCGGATGAGCGGATCAATTTGGATTTCAAAGTCACTTACCCGGAGCGTCTTGCCAAAGACGCACCGCGCCGTGGCGTAATGTCTCCGCATACGATGACTGAAGAGGATTTCAAAACGCTCAGATCCTGGAACGTCAATCTTCTCCGCTACCAGATCATGCGCAACTGGGGGAAGGTCGGCACCGAGCTTGATCTCACCGAATACGAGCGTTGGCTCAATGGGAAGCTCGATCATCTGGAACAAATTCTCGGGTGGGCGAAAACATATGGCATCAAGGTAGTGATTGATCTGCACACCCCTCCGGGCGGCAGTTCGGACGGAACCAATATGCTGATGTTCTCCGACAAACGGTATACAGATCATTTTATCGATTCCTGGAAACGGATTGCGACCCGCTTCAAGGGGAATGAGGCAGTTTGGGGGTACGATTTGATTAACGAACCGAACCAGACCCTCCCCGCGCCTTACGATTACTGGACGATTCAGAAAATGGCGGCGGAAGCGGTACGAGAAATCGATCAGGCGACTCCGATTATCATGGAATCAAACGAGTCGGATAGTCCGTCTAGTTTCGCCTACCTCTCTCCGCTGGCAATGGATAATGTGGTTTATCAGGTCCACATGTATATGCCGATGGCGTTTACGCATCAGAGTGTCGCGACGCCGCAACCTTTGGTCACGTATCCGGGAGTCATTGAGGGGATCGAGTGGAACAAGGAGAAAATTCGCGAGATGCTCCGTCCGGTGCGTGAATTTCAGCTTCGTCACAACGCGCGGATTTATGCGGGGGAGTTTTCCGCCGTAATTTGGGCGCCGGGAGCGGAACGTTATCTCAGCGACTGCATCGAAATCTTTGAAGAATACGGATGGGACTGGACATACCATGCCTTCCGCGAATGGAATGGCTGGAGTCTGGAGCATGAGGGAAAAGATCGTGGCTCCATGCGTTCCTCGCCGGATAATCCGCGCAAACAAATCATGCTCAAAGCATTTGAAAAAAACAAGTCATCTGTGCTATAATAAACCTGAATCCGTGAAAGAAACACCGTGTTTCTCTCATTATTGTTATTATGCTAT